>JBKDAN010000031.1:0-152256 GCA_046316615.1 Phycisphaerae bacterium | reverse complement strand
GTCGATGACGTCTTGGTCTTCGGGGAAGACTTGGTTGTTGTTAAAGTCGATGTCGTTGCAGGTGGGGCAGTCGCCGCCGCTGAGCACGTCGAAGAAGTCGATGACGTCTTGGTCTTCGGGGAAGACTTGGTTGTTGTTGAAGTCGATGGAGTCGCAGGCTGGGGGGACGGGGGGTTGGAACTCGAGGGCGCCCATGTCGGGCACGGGGGTGCCGCCGGGGCCGGTGTCGGTGGTGAGGGGTGCGTCGACGCGGCGTGGCTGGTTGCGAAGGTCGAGGGTGTTGGCTGCGCCGATGTCGGCGGCGTTGGCGGCGTCGATGCAGGGGGAGGTATCGCGCAGTTGGTAGTCGCCTGCGAGGCGATCGACGAACTGAGGATCAGCGGTGATATTGCCGGTGCCGGCGGTGGTGTTTTGGATGCAGGAGTAGGTGACGGTGGTGGTGGTGCCGACGAGCTGCGCGGTGGTGGAGCCGTTGGTGGTGTTGAAGTAGACGATGCTGTTGAAGAGTCGCGTGGTGGACTGGTTGGTGAGGATGGCGCTGCCTGAGCCGGTGGTGGAGTTTCCCGCAAACGTGCAATGGCGCAGCGTGGCGGTGGAATTGGAAGCGACGAGCAAGCCACCCGCGCCTTGATTGCCGGCGGTGTTGTTTGCAAAGAGGCAGTTGGTGAAGGTGGGCTGGCAGTTGCCGAAGACTTCGACGCCGCCTGCGCGCGTGGCGGTGTTGCTGCGGAAGGTGCAACGGGTGAAGGTGGGGTTGCAGGTGTTGAACATGTCGATTGCGCCGCCGAATGCGCCGCCTGCGTTGTTCTCCCACGTGACATCGATGAAGGTGGGGGAGGACTGGCGGATGTAGGTGCCGCCGCCGCCGAAGAAGCTGCGGTTGTTCACGATGCGGCAGTTGCGGATGGTGGCGTTGGAGTTGCTGAGGAAGATGAGGCCGCCGCCGCGGTCGAGGTCACCGGTGGTGGTGGTAGCGTTGGCATTGCCAGCGGTGATGGTGAAGCCGTCGAGGACGGCGCTGGCATTCGCGCTGTTTCCGTTCACGATGTGGGAGCTGTTGTCGGTGATGACGGGGTCGTTGCGACCAAGGTCGCCGGAGAGCCTGGTGATATTGGTGGCAAGGTTGCGCTGATCGCGCGAGGTTTCGACGCCGGAGAAGCCGCCATAGATCGCGACACCCGTGCGCAGATTGAGGGCGAGATTGCGGTTGGTGGTGGCGGTGGGGTAGTAGGTGCCGGCAGCGACCCAGACTTCATCGTTGATGGCGGCAGCGGTGACGGCGCGGGAGATGCCATCGACGGTGCGGTAGGCGTTGGCCCATGAGGAGCCGTCGTCGGCGCCGGTGGTGAGATTGACGTTGACGTACTTGACGGCGGCGAACGCGTCAGTGGCGGAGTAACAGAGCAGCGCGCTGAAGAGCGCGATGGACGAACAGACTTGACGCATGAGCGATTCCCTTTACCACCAGGAGGGAGATGGTAGTGGGAGTGGGCGCGAATTTGTGAGAGTGGTGCGAGACGAAGTGAGGAAGTGGTTATCGCACGTGTCGCCTGTGTGGTGTTGCGCAGTGTGTGATGCGGCGTGCGGTGTGCTTGTGTGAGTGGATGTGAAAACGCCCGAGCGTTGGTGCTCGGGCGTGTGTGGGTTGGTGGTTTGATCCGGACCTTCGCAGGGCCTCAGGTCCGGCGTCGGGTTACGGGCTGCGGCCGCCAGCGGGGCCGTTGATGGGGGCGATGCGGCCCTGGTCTTCGGGGAAGACGTTGTTGTTGTTGAAGTCGACGTCGTTGCAACCGACGACGGGCTGGCAGGTGGTGGGGGTGCCGCCAGCGAGGACGTTGAAGAAGTCGATGACGTCCTGGTCTTCGGGATAGACGTCGTTGTTGTTGAAGTCGATGTCATCGCAGTTGGTGGCGGTGACGGTGAGCAGGACGCTGCTGGGGGTGTAGGAGAGCGAGAAGCCGATGCCGGGGTCGGCGTTGACGGTGACATTGCTGAAGGTGCCGGTGCGCTGGTTGTTGTTGCTGCGGACGATTTCGTAGATTTCGCCGAACGGGGGGTTGTAGCCGGAGGGGACGTTGACGATGACGGAGCCGTTTACGGCTGCTGCGCCGCTGACGATGACGCGATCAGACGTGGCGTTGGCTGGGGCGTTGATGTCGAGCTCGATGCGAGAGTTGATCTGCATGTTGAGCGTGCCGGTGATGTTGAGAGCGCCGGAGCCAACGGCAACCAGCTCACCCGGGGCGATAGTCGCGGCGACGAGCGCGACGTTGCCGTTGTGGGTGCCGCGGCCTTCGAGGCGACCATCGGCGAATGTGCGAGCGCCGCCGCTCAGTGTCGCGCCTTGGCGAATGACGGTGCGGGCGTTGGCGACGGCTTGCGTATAGGTGCCGCTGAACGATGCGGTTCCGTCCTGGACGTCGACAAGACCGGTGTTGGTGAAGTTGATGTTGGTAGTGAAGGTGGCGGCGGCAACAGTCTTGAGCAGGGTGCCGCTGTTGTTGATGGCGTTGACGCCGCCATTGCTGCCGAGATTGACGCTACGGACGTCAAGCGTGCCTTGGTTGGTGAGGATGGCGTTGGCGAAGAAGCGGTTGTTGCCGGTTTCGACCCAGGTGCCGGTGGGGCCGTTGGTGATGGTGCCGACGTAGTTGAGATTGCCGGCGCCGATGGTTGAGAGGTTGCCCGCGTTGGTGAGGGAGTTGCCCGCGCCGCCTGCACTGATGTTGCCAAGCAGAACGAAAGGCTGTGCTGCGTTGATGGTGGCGTTGCCGCTGGTGACGATACTGCCCGTGCTGCTGATGGTGCCTGTTCCGGTTGAACGGAGGGTGCCGGCAAGAGTCATGGACGCGAAGTTGACGCTGCCGGTGGAGCTGATGTTGAAGGCGGCGGCGCCGTTGCCTGTGTAGAGATTGCTGCTGAAGTTGAGCGCACCATCGATGACGTTGATAGGGCCGTTATTGGTGAAGCGGATGTCGCTGTTGGCAGTTGCGGTGCCGGTCTTGCGGACGGTGGCGTTATTGGTGAGGGTGTTGGTGCCGCCGTTGGACACGAGATTGATGGATTGCAGCTCCCAGATGCCGTTGTTGACAAAGGAGCTGTTGGCGAAGAAGCGGTTGTTGCTGTTTTCGATCCAGGTGCCGTTGTTGCCGTTCACGAGGGGGCCAGCGTAGTTGAGGTTGCCACCACCGCTGGTGCTGATGAGGCCTTGATTGGTAAGGGTGTTGCCTGCGGTGACGTTGACGTCGCTCAAGATACGCAGAGGCGACGTCGTCGTTGTGGTGACGTTGCCCGACACGGTGAGCGTGCCGGTGGTCGCGAAGTTGCCCAAACCCGTGCAGTTGACGGTGCCTGCGAGCGTCATGGAGTTGAGGTTGAGGGATGCGCCGGTGGCGACATCGATATTGGCGGCTGGTACGGCGGTGTAAGTCGTGTTGTTGAAGTCGAGCGTACCCGCTTGCACGTTGATGGCAGCGTTGTTGGTGAAGGGAATGTTCGCGCTGGAGCTGCCAGCGCCAACTTTGCGAAGCGTGGCGTTGTTGACGAGGGAGTTGACGCCGCCGTTGCTGACAAGACTGATGGCTTGCAGTTCCCAGATGCCGTTGTTGACAAAGGAGCTGTTCGCGAAGAAACGACTGTTGCTGTTTTCGATCCACGTGCCGGTGGCGCCGTTGGTGAGGACGCCGACGTAGTTGAGATTGCCTGCGCCGCTGGTGCTGAGCAGGCCACGGTTGGTGAGGCTGTTGGCGGCACCGACGTTGACGTTGCTAAAGAGGCGGAATGCGCTGGTGGTGTTGAGTGAAGCATTGCCGATCACGCTGAGCGAACCGGTGCTCGTGAGCGTGCCCGCACCTGTGAAGCTGATGGTGCCGCCGATGCTGATGGTGTTGAAATTGCAGGCGGCTCCAGACGCAACCGAGACACTGCCCGAGCCGACGCCCGTGTATGCCAAGCTGTTCAGGTCGAGCGTGCCAGCTTGGACATCAATGAGGCCGCTGTTGCTGACGGGCAGGCCGTTGAGTGTCGCGGTTGCTGGTCCGGTTTTACGGATGGTGCCCGAGTTGGTGAAGCTGTTGGTGCCGCCGTTGCTATTGAGCGAGATGCTTTGCAGTTCAAGGACACCGGCGTTGGTGAATGCGCAGTTAGCGAAGAAGCGGGTGTTGCTATTCTCGACCCAGAGGCCACTCGCTCCATTCGTGATTGAGCCGACGTAGTTGAGGTTGCCGGCGCCGCTGGTGGTGAGGCGGTTGTTGTTCGTGAAAGATGAGTTGGCGATGGCGTTGGCGTTGAGGTTGCCGCTGAGGCGCAGGTTGCTGGCGACGTTGAAGATGGTTGCGCCCGAGGCGGTGACATCACCGCTGTTGATTTCACCAGCGCCTGTGCCGTTGATGCGACCGACGAGGGTGTAACCGCTGAGGTTGAATGCCGCGTCGTTTGCGCCGGCGACATTGATCGTTGAGCCTGCGGCGCCGTTGTAGGTTGTGCCGTTGAGGTTGAAGGGTCCTGCTTGGACGTCGATTGCGGCGTTGTTGGTGAGGGGGACGTTGATGCTGGCGGTGCCTGCGGTCGTTTTGCGGATGGTGCCGGTGTTGGTGTAGCCGTTGGTGCCGCCGTTACCTGCGAGGCTGATGGATTGCAGTTCGAGGGTGCCCGCGTTAGAGAAGGACACGCCGCCCAAGAAGCGGGTGTTGGAGTTTTCGATCCATGTTGCACCCACGCTGTTGATAAACGGACCGGCGTAGTTCAGGTCCCCAGCACCGCTGGTGCTGACAGTGCCGTTGTTGGTAAAGCCGTTGCTCGTGGCCATGCTGCCTTGGAATGCCAAACTGGCGGCCGCGTTGATGGTGACGGTGCGCACGCTGGCGCTGACGTTGAGGAGGCCGCTGACGTTGAAGATGACATCGTCGGCGATGCCCGGGAAGGCAGGCGCAGCGTTGCAGGCGGTTTGAGCCCAGTTGTTGCGAGAAAGGCTGCCACCACCGCCGCAACTGCCCGGTGGGAGGGTGCACACGGTGCCCCATGTGTTGTCGCAAAGCGGGGTGAAGGTGAAAACGGCGGCGTGGGCGCTGGCGGCAAAGCCGGCGAGGGACGCGAGGGTGAGAGCGGAACGGGAACGCATACGCATGGCAAGCCTCCTCTAGGGGTTGCTGGTCCTAGGGGGGCGGGGTGGGGCGTCTGACAGAAACGTGTGCGTGAAAGTGGGAATTGGCGTTATCGGGTGGGAATGAAAACGCCCGAGCGTGGGAGCGCGGGCGTTTGGTGTGGGTGATGAAGAAGGATTGCTGTGAGCGTTGCTGGGCTGCCGCCCAGGACGGGCGGTCTACCGATGATCAGCAGGTACCGCCTGCGAGGACGTTGAAGAAGTCGATGACATCTTGGTCTTCGGGGAAGACATTGTTGTTGTTGAAGTCGATGTCGTTGCAGCCAAGACAGTCGCCGCCGGCGAGGACGTTGAAGAAGTCGATCACATCTTGCTCTTCGGGGTAGACGTTGTTGAGGTTGAAGTCGATGGTGTCGCAGGGAAGATCAATGCTTCGCCCGGCGGTATGCAGCGCATCGAATATGAAGTCGGCGACGTACGCGCCGCCAACGGGTGTGAAGTGCACGCCGTCGGGATCGATACGGCCTGCAGCGAGGTGTTCGGGGTAGGTGCCGCCGAAGGCGTAGAGGTTGATGAACCCGAGGTTGCGGGTGAGTGCGACGTCTTCCATGGCGATGGAGAGATTGGCGAGAGCCGGGGAGCCGGAGTCGTATGAACTGACGAGGACGATCTCGGCGTCTGGCGTCGCGGTCTGAAGGCGAACGACGAGGGCGTCGATGGCGGTGCGATAGGCGACCATAGAGAAGCCTTGGTCGTTCTGACCGAGCATGATGATGATGAGGTCGGGCGTGAGCAGGCGCAGTTGCTCGTCGAACGTCCAATCTCGGCGCAGGAAGTTGTTGACGCCCCAGCCGCCGTTGGCTGCGCGGTGCACGCGGGCGCCGGGTGTGCCGGAGAGATTGTTTTGTCCGAGCAGCGTGACAGGTCCGCCGCTGGGGTAGTACCACGCGCGGGGTGTGGTGGTGTGCGCAAGTGTGAGTTCTGCAACACGCTGCTCGGGAGCGGCGGTGAGGATGAAGTTGGAGCCGCCGCTGTGGGTGACGAGCAGATTGCCGGTGCCGGGGCCGCGGAGGTAGTGAACTTTGGAGATGGGAGACCAGGCATCGAGGAAGGCGCTGGTGGAACCTGTGCCGTTCCAACTGATCCACATGCCGTCGAGGGAGTGATGAGGAGGGACATCGGCATTGATGAGGCCGCGATCCCAACCGGGATTGACGCCTGCGCCGGTCCAGACGCTGAAGGCCTGGTAGCCAGCGCCGCCATCGCCGTACGCGTCGTGCATCAAGGTGCGGAGGGCGCCGTGCATGCCGCCTGGTCGATAGGTGAGGCTGTCGCCGATGCAGATGATGTCGGCATCGCCGGCCATGAGCGCGGCGCGGGTGTCGGCGAAAGCGGGTTCAATATTGCGGGACGCGGACTGACCGGCCGCGACGGCGGAAACAGACGAAACGAGCGCAAGTGATAGCGTGCGCGATGCGAAAGTTCGCATGCGATCATCCCCTTCTACATGACCGTTGCACTATGGATGTGCGAACGCGACAGGCATCACCCGTTGCGGGACGGGACGATGGAACAGTCAAACAAACTGGAGCTTGTCGCGCACGCGGCGGCTACACCCTTCGCATGGCGCGAAGCAACGGACACATCATGGAGCACCTCCACTGAAAAGATACCTCACAATGCGACGATGACAACCTACCTGAAGCGGTTAAGTGAATGGCGAAGGGTGTGCCATACGTTGCATGTAACGCTGGCGCGGACGGGCAGGACGACTGAAATGAAAACGCCCGAGCGTGGGAGCGCGGGCGTTTGGTGCGGGTGATGAAGAAGGTTTATTGTGAGCGTTGCTGGGCTGCCGCCCGGGAGGGGCGGTGCACCGATGATCAGCATGAGCCGCCCGCGAGGACATTGAAGAAGTCGACGATGTCCTGGTCTTCGGGGAAGACGCCGTTGTTGTTGAAGTCGATGTCGCTACAGGTGGCGATCGGGCAGGTGCCGCCTGCGAGGACTTCGAAGAAGTCGACGACGTCCTGGTCTTCGGGGAAGACGCCGTTGCCGTTGAAGTCGATGCTGTCGCAGCCGGCTGGGGCGAGGGTGACGGGCATGTAGCCGACGACGTCACCGATGCCGTTGTTGCGGACGATCATGTAGAGCGTGTTATCGTCGGCGAGGAAGCTGGAGAAGATCGTTTGGGCGGTGAAGAAGTCATCGTTGGGATCGCCGTTGTTGTTGAGGTCGACTTCGATGGCGGAGTCAACGACGCGGATGGGGGCTGCGCCGTTCGGCGGGATGACGATGACGAGCGCGCGTGCGAAGTTGGTGAAGACGGTGAACTGCAAATCACCGCGCGTGGTGAAGTTGACGCTGGTGAGTGACGAAATGCGCTCACCGGGATCGCCGCCCGGGAAGTCGTTGTCGGATGTGAAAACGGTTTGGCCGTTCGCGACGAGCCAGACTGGTCCGCCTGAGGTTGAGCGACCGGTCGCCCACCAGTCGCCGCCCGGTCCCATGCCGGCGTCGGTGATGCTGAAGGCGGTGCTGAATTCGGGTGTGGGCGTGGGTGCGCCGGGGAGGGGCTGGCCCGCTTCGAGTACGACGGCGCCGTTGCGGACGAGGACGACGTTGGGAGCGGTGCGCTGCAGGATGCCGCGGGTGATCCAGGTGTTGGTCTGCGGCGAGAAGCCGTAGCCGAGTTCGACATCGGTGAGGATGGCGGTTCCGCCGGCGGATTGGTTGGTGGGCGTGGTGACGCCGCCTTGGATGATGGGCGCGAAGCCTTGGCCGTTGGGGCCGCCGACGAAGATGAACTCATCGACGCTGGCGGCGAGTCCGCCGGTGGTGGAACCATCACGGAAGACGACGCGGCCGTCGGGGAGGAGTTGGCGTTGATCGAGGCCGCCGCCGAAGGACTCGCCGGCGACGCCCGGGATCGGGCTGCCTTCTCGCGCGACGAAGGAGAAGGTTTGGTCGGCACGCTTATAGAGGATGATGGCTTCGTCGGCGGTGGTGGGGACGAGGTTGCCGGAGATGCTGATGTCGCCGTTGTCGTTCACGAGGGCTTCGGTGTCGAGACCGACCGCGCTGCCTTCGAAGGCGACGTTGAGACCGGGGATGTTCTGGCCTCGCGCGAGTGCGAAGTCGATGCCGTTACGGGTGCCTGAGACAACGGCGCGATTGGTGACGCCGTTTTCAAGGGTGATGAAGACGGAGGCCCAGTACTGGCCGTTGGGGCTGACGAAGATCTTGGATTGGAGGAGTGCGTCTGTGGTCGAAGGGGGAACGGTGGGGAGCGGGGTGGGCTGGGACTCGAGCTCGGTGGCGATGAAGCGCAGGAATGTCTGCGTTTGGGCGAGTGCGGGCGCGGAGGCGAGTGAGAGAGCGATCAGGAGCGTGGGCGAGGTGCGCATGGTGCGAGTCCTTGGGGGTGAGTGTGCATACAGAGAGCCCGAAGGCGGGTAGAAGATACCCGGAATACGTCCGGGATGCTATCAGTAATGACAACATTCTGGCGATTTTGGTGGCAGGGTTGGCGTTTTTGCATTATCATGACGACATCGGGCAGATTAAATAGGGAAGAGTTAGGATAAACATGCCTCCGATTGCTCACGCAGAACTGGACCAGGCGTATCGCGATTTGCGGGTGCAGGTCGTGCGCGTGCTGCAGGCGCGGCAAATTGATCCGCGGTCGGGGTCTGCGATTGCGCAGACGCTGGGGATTAATCGGCAGTTGGCATGGCAGGTGGCGACCATCGCCAGTGAAGCATCGACACCCGCCGGGCTGACGGTGATGCCTGGCCAGCGCGGGCTCGAGATGTTTGTGGAGGCCAGCGCGCGGCAGACGGATGTGCAGGCGGATGTGACCGCGCTGCGTGCGGCGATTGAACGGCTGGAGCAGGTGATCCGGACGCACGCGGGGGACCGGGCGACGCTGTCGCTCATCGCGGCGGCGTGGGACAGCTCGGAAGTGGAGCGACGGACGGAAGATCTGCGGCGCGATGCGCACCGGGCGCAGTGCGCGCTGCTTGGGGCGAAGGTGGCGACGCAGGTGCGTGGCGTTATCTTCGCGCCGTCACAGCGCGGCGACGATCAGCGCGTGGCGATGGCGACCTATCAGGGCATGACGGGCGTGACGCGGGTGAGGGCGCATCATCGCAGCCGGTTGTTCTATCTGGAACTGCCGACGCGTGACGACGGCACGCGTGACCTGTCGGTGCGCGATCTGGCGAGCCACTTGGCGGAGAAGTTTCAGCTTGAGCCCGCGCTGTCGTCGGTGGATGCCAGTGCGATTGAGTATCTGGTGGATGCGCATCGGGGGTGGGTTGCGCTGCGGGCGGGGCCTGTGGGAACTTCCGCAGCGATGACGCTTGCGTTCACGGGTTTGTCGAGTTACGAGAATCCGCGGTATCCGACAGCGCGCGATCGGCTGAATCAGATTGCGATCGTGTGTCACATTCCGACGGAAACGCTGCTGGTAGACTGCCTGATGGATCGGCGACTGGCAGAGAGCGCGACGTTTACGTCGTCGCTGCGCTTGCAGTGCTTTGATGCGTCGACGGGGCACCCGATGAAGCCCGCGGCCAGTGATGACCCTGCGTTTTTGTTTGATCTCACGAATGTGGAGCCGCTGAGCGGGGATGCGCTGGCGACTGATCCGGATTTCGCGAACTCGCTGGAGTTGGTGCGGCGATCCGCGGCGCGCGTGGGAACAACGCCTGAAAACTTGGTGGGTGTGCGATATCGCGTGCGCTACATGATGGCGCCGATGAGCGTGATTGTGACGCGGGAACTGCCTGGCGGGAGCGGGTCGGCAGGGTGACGCGGGCAGGAGGCCGGGACGATAGAAAACGCCCGAGCGCAGGCTCGGGCGTTGAGGGCTGGAATGACCGTGGATGTCTCTTGTCGCAGACGACTCGGGCGCGATGTCGCGGCGCGATCAGCAACTGCCGCCGGCGAGGACGTTGAAGAAGTCGATGATGTCTTGCTCTTCGGGGAAGACGTCGTTGTTGTTGAAGTCGATGTCGTTGCAGGTGGGGCAGTCGGCGCCTGCGAGGACGGTGAAGAAGTCGATGAGGTCCTGGGATTCGGGGAAGATGGTGTTGTTGTTGAAGTCGATGGAGTCGCAGGGGCGGGGGAGGATGGTGAGGGATGTGCTTGCGAGCAAACCGACCTGCGGGCAGGGCCAGTAGGGTGTAGCCAGCCAGACGGTGACGTTGTAGGTGCCGGTTGCGCTGCGGCGGGCGTTGTGGATGGTGAGCACGGGTGAGTCGATGCCTTCGATGATGGAGCCGTCGGGCTGGGGGCCGCGACTGAGCGGCGGCCAGTTGCGAGTCCATTGCACGCTTGCGCCGGGATCGGTGGCGATGCGCAGTTGGACGGTGTCGCCTTCGAGAGCGGTGGTGGTGGTGATGGGTTCGAGGAGCGAGGGGCGGGGTGGGGCCGCGTTGAAGACGCTGCCGGAGACGAGGCCTTCGCTGGTTGTGCCCAAGGCGATGGACGGTGTGACGTCGAGCTGTGAGCGCGTGATGGAGCGCCAGCTTTGGCCGTTAAAGCCCCAGATGGTGCGGCCACCGCCGATTTGCTGGGCGGCGATGATGAGTTCGTTTTCGAGCGTGGCTTCGCCTTCCCATTCGCGGCTGGTGAGCGTGGCGGTGTCGGACAGGATGGCGCCGGTGGGCTGCCAGGCGCTGTTACGCCAGAGGAAGGTGTGATCGCGATTGTCGATTGCGCGCAGGCCGACGAGGGTGTTGTTCCAGACGCCGATGACGCGGGTGTTGACGTCGGTGGCGTCGAGTGGTTGCCATGCGGAGCCGGTCCAGCGGGCGGAGAGTTCCTGCTGCGCGACGCCTGCGGCGCGGGCGGCGGTGAACAGTTCGCCGTTCACGAGAAAGAGGCGACCGATGCGCTCGCTCGGCTGCGAAGCGTTCCATGAGAGCCAGCCTTCGTCGGAGTAGGCGAAGAGTGAGCCGCTACCTGGGAGATTTTGGGGTTGCTCGCTGACGAGGGCGAGCAGGGTGTTGTTGAAAGCAAAGAGTTGGCGCACGTGGGCGGCGGGGGCGGGTGAGCCCAGGTCGCGGAGCGTGGTGCCGTCCCAGGTATAGATGCTGTCGGCGGCGAAGGCGAGTTGATCGCTCACGACGGCGGCGGCGTGGGCGGGCTGGGCAGCGGTGATGCGCGAGTCGAGCGGTGTGATGACGCCGTTCACGCGCTTGGCGGGGCCGAGGAGGAACTGGCCTTGGGGGTTTAAGAATCGGCCCAGCATGATGGTCTGGTTGCGCCAGGTGAGGATGTCGGTTGCGGTGCCTGCGAAACCTTCGACAAGCGGGGCGAGGCGGTTGTTGGCGAGAGTGCAGATGCCTGAGAGGCTGCCTGGGACGTCGTTGGTGGCGGGGCGCATGAAGACGCCTTGGTTGGTGACACCGATGAAGCGCGGGCCGTTGAGGAAGCGCTGATCGGAGATGGGGATGAGCTGGTTGTTCTGCACGCGGGCGATGTAGTCGGTGGCTTGTGGGCTGTTCTGCTCGACAACGGCGAGGATTTCGCCGTTGACGCGGGCGACGCTGGGGATGTACCAGAGAATCGAAGTCGATGTGAGTATGGGCTCGAGTCCGGCGGGTGAGAAGCGACCGATGCGGATGCGACGGAACGTCCCGTTGTCGTTGATGGTGATGGCACCGCTGACGAGGACACCGTCACCGTCGGGGATGACGGAAAGAACGGTGTCAAAATCGTTCAGCGAACGCTGCGGGATAGCGTCGACCCACTGGTCTTGCTCGTCGAGGCGGGCGATAAGAAGTGGAGTGGTGAACTCGCCGCCCGAGACAGCGCCGAACATGTACAGATCATCATTCATTGTGACCAAGGCGCCGCCGTACGTGGGCCAGGCCCAAGCCTGGCCAACGGGTTGCCAATCCGTTCCTGTCCAGCGGGCGGCGAGACAGTTGCGCTCGCCTATGCGGAGAAATCCGCCCACGTAGAGATGGCCCTGGGCAATAGTGATACTGGCGGCGAAGTTGGAGATGCTCTCAGGGCCGTCGATCAAGTTGGCGGAGCGGTTGATCCATGCTCCGTTGACGAGTTCAAGGACGTATTCACTGCTGTAGCCCAGGTTGAAGAGGCGACCGTCGCTGGTTTGGTGCAGTTTGCCCGCGCTGTAGAAGCCCGGAAGTGCTGGCAGGGTGGTGGGGAGCCAGCGGGTGCCGTCCCAAGCGGCGAAGTTTGGTGAGTTGAGAAGGCCGGCGCGATCAAAGTCGCCGCTGACGATGGTGAAGGGGGTGGCTGGGCCAGATCCGTCGGGATCGGTTTCCAGCAAGCGATAGGCTGCGGTGATACCGGTGCCGCCGATGCCCGGCGTGTTGAACGAGGGCTGGGGCGCGCACTGTGCGGCGGCGAGGGTGGTGAGGATGGCGGGGAGAACGATGGCAACGCGTTGCGGACGCATGCAGCGAACATCGGCGTGCACGCGGTGCAGGCTGGAATGTGCGGGCAGCGCGGCTGCGTGAAGATTGCGTCAGTTGCGGCGGAGTTCGTCGCGGGTGACGAGGCGGTAGCTGCCTTCGCCGTCGCCGTGGCGGGCGGCGATGAGTTGCATGAGGCCGGTGGGATCGTCTTCGATGAACTGGATGGTCTTGATGCGGGCGTTGCGCTGGCCGTTGAGCATGACGGGGTTGATGCGGTCGAGTGCGTTGAGGACGTCGACGTTGCGCTGCTCGACGTTGACGCCTGAGCGCGAGATGCCGCGGGAGAGGACGAAGATGATGTCGGGCTGAAAGCGCATGGCTTCGGTGAGGCCGATGGTGAGATCACTGCGGCCGACGGGGAGGATTTCCTGGAGCCACGGCGCGACGGAGGATTTGTTTGACGCGCTGGCGTTGACCATGTCGCTGCGGGCGAAGGCGACGGTGGCAGGCTGGTTGGTGTTGGCGGGTTGGCGGAAGACGATGATCTGAAAGTACTGGTCTTCGGCGAGGCGCTGGATGGAGCTGTTGAGTTCGCTCTTGACGAAGTTGATGCTGGCGGCCATGCTGCCTGAGCCATCGACGAGGTAGACGATGCGGCGCGCGGGTGTGGCTTCGACGCCGGCGAAGGTGGCGGTGGGTGGTTTGGGTTGTTCAGCGGGCGCGGGCGGAGCTGGCGGCGGTGGTGCGGGCTTGGGCACGGCGAGTCCGGCGGGACCTTTGCTGAGCGCGCCGCGGATGAGAGCCTGCACGGCTTCGCGCTCTTTTTGGTCGGCCATGTCGTCGGTTGCGGGAGACTGTGCGACGGCGGGTTCTGGCGGCGCGGGTTCCTCGGGCTGCTCGGGCTGGGGCTCTGGTGGTGCTGGCGGCGGCGGGGTGGGCTGGGGTGTTGCTGTCGCGCCGGTGGGGAACGAAGAGAGATCAAGATCGGTAGCGGCGGAGAAGTCTGTCAGGCGCGGCGGGAGTGCGCGACCCCAAAGGCCAAAGACGCCCAGCGATGCGAGCAGCGTGCAATGGATAGCGAGCGACGCGCACCAGGCCTGCGTGGCGTGGCGGCGTTGGCGGCGCAGGGTGCGGACATGGACGAGGCGGCCCACGGTGGGAGGTTATGAGCGGGTGGGGAGGTGAGGAGGTGGGGCGTGGTTACTGCGGCCTTGGTGGGAAGACGACATCGTCGAAGGCGGGCAGCGTGGGGCGTGCGGGTGCGATGGTGGCGTCCTCAGGCAGGCGGGTGAGCGTGGCGATGGTTTGGTTGTTGGAGTAGAGCCAGTCGATGAGGGCGTTGCCTTCTTTGATGACGCGCTGGTCGATGATGGTTTCGGTCCAGGTCCAGTTGGTGGGGGCGATGAAGCTCGAGTCGAGTGTCGCGGCGATGGTGCGCGTGGTGGTTGCTTCGAGGGCTGAAGCGGCGCGGCCGTGGGGGAGGTTGGGCATGTAGATGAAGCGGTTTCGGGCGGTGACTTGCGCGGTGGTGGCGAGTGTGACGAGGTCACCTTCGCGCTTGGTGAGCGTGGTCACGAGACTGCATGGATCGTTGACGCCAACGAGGGCGACGGTGATGTCGCGCGACCAGGTGGCGCTGGGACCCACGGGCTCTTTGGGGAGGGCTTCAAAGATGCGTGCGATCCATTCGTGGAGTTCGCGGAGGGCCTTTTCTTCGGCGGGAAGTGCGCCGATGGCGGGCGTGGTGCTTTCGAAGATGATCTCGCCGGTGGGCTGGAGCGAACAGACGCCTTGAGCGCCGGTCACGTGCTTGAAGAATTCGGTGTACTGCTTGGCGAGTTGCTGCTGATCTGCGGGCGCGTCGGGCTCGAGGGTGACGAAGGCGTCGAGGAAGTTCCAGCGGAGATTGCGGAAGGCGGGAGCGTTGGCGTCGGGCTCAAGCGTCGAGGTGAAGAGTTGCGGCGGAGCATCAAAGCCAATCACGAAGTGCATGGTGAGGCCGGCGGTGTTGAGCTGCTGCGTGCCGTTGCTCTGGGCGGCGCGCTGCCGGACAGAGAGGCAGTAGATTTCGCGTTTCGCGTCGTCCGCGTCGGCGGGCGGCACGCGATAGGCGAGTGGGCTGCGCGGCTCGTCGCCAGCGTTCGTGAGTTGAAAGTTGCGGAAGCTCCGGCGTGATGTGTCGCGCTCGAGAGGCATGAGAACTTCGGATGTGGGGGCGGCAATGGCGGTTGCGGGCGTGTCGGTGAAGGCGGGCGCACTGCGGAAGTTGGCGGTCCAGGCCTGGTAGTTGGTTGCGTTGCCTGACATGAGCCAGTTGGCGACGTCGGCGGTGGTGCGCTGGGCGTGGGTCACCTCGGCTTCGAGCGGCACGGCGAGATCGTGCTTCCACGTGACGCGGACGCGCGTGCCGGAGGTGAAGGTGTTGAGCTTTGCGCTCTTGAGGCCATTGAGGTAGCGGTCGGCGAGGGTGTGGGTGTCGTCGATGAGCGCGCTGGAGATCTTGCACTCGATGGTGAAGGTGTCGGCGGTGCGATCGACGAGCGTGGCCTGGCCGCTTTGCCAGATGGGTGCGCCGGTTTCGCTATCGATCCACGGGCGGGCGAAGTTCCAGGTGGCACCTTTGGCGACGGGTTCAACGGGGAGCGGGGGACTCACGAGACTGGTGAGTTCGAACAGCATGTTGGGCTTCGTTGGGCCGGCGGGCTGGTCGCCAAACTGCGTGGCTTTGCTGTAGATCTTGGCGGCGAGGGAGCGATGCTGCATGGGTTTGACAAGCACGCCTTCGAGCGAGCTCTTCAGCGTGTTCACGGCGGCCTGCGGCTGATTCTCGGTGGCGACGCGGACGTCGCGCAACGTCCACGTGGTGGCGTTGTCATCGCTGGAAACATCGAATGAGCAGCGGACGGCGGGGAGGACGCCGCCGGTGGCGTCGCTGCCCGTGCTGACCTGCGCGACGGCGCTGGAGAAGACGACTTCGCAGGGGCCTTGGCCGGCGGGGTAGGCGAGCTGTTCCAGTTCATCGCCATCGGTGGCGCCGTCGTCGATCACTTCGAGCACGGTGCCTTCGAGAGCGGCGCGGGCGGCGGTGTCTTCTGGGGAGAGGGGTTCCTGGCGGAAAGTGATCTCGCTGGTGCGTTCACGCAGCGTGGTGGTGATGATGGATTCGCTGCGGAAAGTGGCGGGCCTGTCGGCGACGAGGTATTCGGCATCGAGCTTGGTTGTGAGGACCGAGGTTGCTTCGCTGGGGACGGGGAGGCGCGGGTTGTGGTTGGTGGTGGTGTGAAGGGCGTAGCGGCGTTCGGCCTTCTTGTTGACGATGCCATCGGGCAGTTCGGGGAGCTGTTCGACGGTGACATCGATGTAGGTGTCGCCGGTCATGGTGACGTGGAGGATGTCACCGGCGAGGCTTGTGAGTTCGCAGTTGATGGGCCAGCGGACGGAGGAGGCGCCGAGCTTGTCCAGACTTTCGATGGACCAGGTGGCATTGAGACCGACGGGCTGGGCGGGGATAGCGGGGACGAGCGAGGTGAGTGCGTTGGTGACCGCGCGCAGTTGCCTTTCGATGGTGGCAGCGTCGGTGCCTGCGGGGAGTTCGGGGGTGAAGTCCGAGAGGCGGCCCATGGCGTGCAGCGTGAACGTGCCGGTGATGCCGCTGAGGCCTTCGTAGGCGAGCAGTTCCTGTTGCAGCGACTGCTTGAGCGAATCGGAGAATTTCCCGGTCAGGGCGTTCTGATCGATGGTGACGGATTCGATGCGGAAAGCGACGGTGCGCTCGTCGAAGGTGAGGTCTTCGGCGGTGACTTCGAGGACGAGCGTGAACGTGCGCGGTGGGAGCTTGACGTCGTATGTCACGTCGGCGTTGTCCCAGGTCTTGAAGGTTTCGTCAAAGATGAGATCAACGACTTGGGTGGTGCCGACGGCGGGGTCGAGCATGAGCTCGATGGGGATGTCACCGGGCTGGTTTGGAGCTTTGGCGAGTGTGTCGGAGCGGTCGGTGGGTGCGAGCAGCGGGGGCTGGCTGGGCTGGACGGTGAAGGCAGTGAGAAGGGCGAGCGTGAGGATGCCGGGCATGGGAGCTCCGCAAGAGGTACAAGAAACCAACTGCAAACGAGCAGTTTATCGGCAATTCGTGAAGGGGGGATGATTCCGGGTGTAACGAAAGCGGGGGGTATGGCATCGGAACCAGCCGACGCGGCGAACCATGCGACGCGAGTTGGTAAGACGATTCCACAGTGATGGAAGGAATACAGCGATGCAGACCGTGAGTCCTGAAGTTCTGTTGCAGCAGCTCAACTGGCGTTATGCCGTGAAGAAGTTTGACGCGAACAAGAAGATCGCGCCGGGGACGTGGAGCACGCTGGAGAAGTCGATGGTGCTGTCACCCAGCTCGTACGGCTTGCAGCCCTGGCGGTTTGCGGTGGTGACGGACACGAAGGTGCGCGAGAAGTTGCGGCCTGTGAGCTGGAACCAGCCACAGATCACGGATGCGTCGCATCTGGTGGTTTTCCTGCGGAAGGAAAAGGTGACGGCGGCAGACGTGGACAAGTATGTGGACCGCATTGTGGAAGTGCGCAAAGTGCCGCGCGAGGTGATGAAGGACTATCGCAACATGATGGTGGGCACGGCGGAGAATCCGGCGACGGATCACGCGGTGTGGAACAGCCGGCAGGTGTACATCGCGCTGGGCTTCTTCCTGAGCGCGGCGGCGATGCTTGGCATTGATGCGTGCCCGATGGAAGGCATTGATGCGGCGAAGTATGACGAGATTCTGAACCTCAAGGGCACCGGCTACACGACGACGGTGGTGGCGACGGCGGGCTATCGCGCGGATGATGACATGTTCGCGAAGATGGCGAAGGTGCGCTTCCCGGATAATGACGTGATTATGCGGGTGTGAGCTTTGAACATGCGGTGAACGACAATCGGCGTGCGAGGGCACGCCGATTTTTCATTTGGTTGGTATGTGAAGCAGGTTCACCGTGGTCGCAGCAGCGAGTAGGTCGCGGGGGGCTTGGGGATAATGATGAGGACGCGGCGCGTGCCTTGGATGGGCGTGGCGAGAGCGTCGGTGAGCAGGGCATCGCCAAAGGTGGGCAGGCTTTCGGTGGTGGGGATGGCGGGGCCGGCTTCTTCGGCTTCGACGACGAGGGTGTCGGGCTGGGTTGTCGTTGGCGAGTCGGGGTTGTCGGTGCCGGCTCGGGGGCGGCGCGGTGCGGGCTGGGGCGCGGGGACGTTGGCGTTTTCGGCCTGCGTCCGCATGCGGGTTGCTTCGCTTGGTGTGGGGGCCTGCGCTGGGTAAATGATGAGAGCTTCGCCCTCGAGCAAGGTTGTTTCGAGGACGAGCCGAGAAAGCACGACACCTTGTGACTCGGGGGAGTTGTCGATGGGCTCGAGGCCGGTGCGGCGGGGACGCGTGAGTGAGAGCACCTGCGGCACGAGTTCGATATGCACGGCGGCGCGCAGTGGCGACGGAGTTGTCGTCGCATCGGTCTGCATGGGGAGGCTGGGGACGGGCCAGCCGCGGATGAGCATGCGGGCTGCGGCGTTGCGCAGGGGCATGGTGCCTGATTCAAGTCGCAGCAGGTCGTAGGCGGTGGCATCGCCTCGCATTGCTTCGGAACGCAGCGGACTGAAGGCGAGCAATTGCTGCTGAGGCGGCGTTGTGAGAGCGACACTTTTGGCGATTGCCTCGACATCACTCACGCGCACGCGGGCGATGAGCATGTTGGCTGTCTGCCATGATTCCTGCATGCGTGGGGCGACAGCGGCAGGGTCGGTTGCGGTCGGGACGGTGAGGGTGCTGGTGTTGTCAATAGTCCAGGTGATGATCTGCAGGCCCGTGCCGTCGGCTGAGGGCAGGCTTGCACCCGGTGCTGCGTTGGAGCCTGGCGCGGGTGTGCGCGATGCGCATGCTGCGATGTGGAGCAGTGCGCTACTGAGCGCGATGAGAGCGGCTGCTCGCAGCGCGGGCAGTTGGCGCTTGAACGAATCGATGAGCATGCGTGGCTCCAGTCGCTCAGGTGTGCGCGGGCGGGGTCCACGCGTCGTCGCTGGGCGTGAGGTCGTTGATGCGGTCGATCAGGCGACGCAGCACGCCGTACTTGTGCTTGGTGTGGGTGAAGACCAGACGCGGGAGTTCGAGGTTGTCTTCTTCGCCTTCGACAGGGCCGCGCTGCACCATGCCGCCTTGCTTGATGAGGACGGCGTACTCATGCTCGAGGCGCTGGACGTCGTAATCGTGCAGGGGCTTCTTGAGGCGGATGACGAATTCGTCCTTGACGTATCGCGAGCTGTGATAGTTCTTGTAGAACTTGAGGACGTGCGCGACGGCGTCGGCGGGGTCTTTGGCGATGTAGTAGAGGCCGGTGTCTTCGGGGCTGATCCAGCCGCGGCGAAGGAGCTGTTCTTTGGCCCAAGCGTGCCAGGTGGTCCAGTAGTCGCCACCCTTGCCTTCGACACAGACGATGGGCAGCGGCGTGCTGCGGCCGGTTTGAACAAGCGTGAGGGTTTCGTAGGCTTCGTCGAGGGTGCCGAAGCCGCCCGGGAAGAGGGCGACGGCTTCCGCCTGACTCACGAACATGAGCTTGCGCGTGAAGAAGTAGCGGAAGTGGATGAGCTTTTCGTCGCCCGCGATGATGTCGTTGGCGTTGGTTTCGAAGGGCAGGCGGATGGAAACCCCGAAGCTGGCGGCGCGGCCTGGGCCGACGTGGCCTGCCTTCATGATGCCCATGCCTGCGCCGGTGATGGCCATCCAGCCGGCGTCGGCCATGAGCTTGCTGAAGTCGACGCAAGCGGTGAAGTCGGGGTGGCCTTCGGGTGTGCGGGCGGAGCCGAAGATGGTGATCTTGTGCGGCTTCTTGTACTTGCCGAAGATCTTGTAGGCGTAGCGCATCTCCTTGTAGCTGTTGACCATCAGCTTCATTTCACCCACGTCGCGGTTGTCGTTGACGAGGCGGAGGCTGGTCTGCATCATGTCGCGGACGAGGCGCATTTTGGAGTCATTGGGATCGCCGCCCATTTTGGCGATGAGGCCATCGAGGGCTTCGATGATGGCGGGGTCATCGACGCGTTTGTGAGCGGGCTGCTGGTCGAGGGCTTCGGCGGCGCGCTGAGCCTGGGGTTCGAGGGGGCGTTCGTTGAGTGCCATGCCAATTCCTTATTGCAACCCGCGATGCATGCGGGCGACGAATTCTGTGTGTGGGTCAATGGTTGCACGGGTCACGCGGTGGCGTGGCGGCAATTCTGCAAAGAGTCATTCAACAGCCGAAATCGGCGCGATTGCCGGCGGTTCATCCTGACGACGGCGGCGTTGTTCGGCGGGGATGGCTTGTTCCATCGCGTCGAGGCGGCGGCGGTCGTTGTTGGCGGAGCCGAAGAGCGTGGCGAAGGCGTCGCGCGTGCCGGTGAAGGATTCGTTCTTCACTTCGGGGTTGTCGATTGGGCCGCGGACGCGGGTCGTCAGGAGTTCTTCGCGCAGACCTTCGATGACGCTGGTGAGGACGGGGATGCGGGCGCGGTTGCCGGTCTTGAAGCGCAGGTCGAGGTTGAGATCGGGCCAGGTGGCGGTGCCGACGCCGTAGAGGCCGACGCTTTCGCTGCTGATGGCGAGCTGTTCGAAGTTGATGGTGGTGCCTGCGATGTAGAAGTCGGCGAAGGCGTAGTCGAGTGTTTCGGCGCGGGGCAACTGGAGGTTGGTGACGCGCACGAGCGGGACGAGGGCGGGGAGGCTCAGGACTTCGCCGCCGCGAATGGTGAAGGTGCCGCGGCCTTGGCGACCGACATCGCGGCCCGTGAGGCCCGTGAGGGAAAAGCTGCCGGAGAGGATGCCTCGGGACTCGTCGGTACTGGTTTCCTGCGGAACCTGAGCGAGCGGGTCGAGCGGCTTGTTGCGAGCGCGGAGGTCTGCGAGGAGCGGTGCGAAGCGCACGCCGCTGGCGTTGGCGGAGATCTCGAAGAAGCGCGGGGGGAGCTCACCCACGGTGGGCAGGGGCGCGCCGACGCGGACTTTGCCGGCGAGGCGACCGCCGTGCACGCGAGCGGAGAAGCTGGGGATGAGGACCTCGCCATCGGCACCGGTGGAGAGGTCGATGCGAGAGTCCTGCATGTGCACGCCGGCGGCGCGGACGGAGGACAAGAGCGCGGTCATGGAGACATCGCTGCCCTTGCCGTCCTGGAATTCGTAGCTGTAATCGAGCGTACCGGTCGCATCTTGCATGCTCACGCCGATTTGGGCGGACGCATCGGCAAGCGACACGGTACCGAAAGTCGAGAGCCGCTGTACTTCGCCACTTGGCGAGATCTGGGCGGCGATGGGCGCGTCACGCAGTTCGAGGCCGCCATTTACGCGGACGTCGAGCTCGGTGAGGGAGTTGGCGACTGCGCTGGGCAAGACGGCGAGGAAGGTGGGCGTGAGCGACGCGGCCTGCAGCGAGATGGTGGCATCGATGCCGGTTGGGGCATCTGGCGTTTGGGCGTCTTTGCTCCATGCAGCATCGGCGGCGAGGGACCAGTCGCGGGTTGCGAGGCGGAGGCCTTCGAGCTTGCCGCCCTTGGCACCGAGGAAGCGGACAAGCCCCTCGACCTGCGAGAAGGTGATGGATTCATCGCCCGCGGTGATGGCCAGAGATGTGGGTTTGACGGTGCCGGTCACGAAGGTGTCGGCGCCGCGCGAAGTGACTTGGATGTCTGCCGAGTGCAGCCCTGAGACTCTCTTCGCGATGAGCTGATCAGCGACCCAACCTTGGCCCGCATCACGCAGGACGGCGTGCAACTGCTGGCTTGCGAAGTCGACGTTCTCGGCACGCACGCTGGTCTGGCCTTCGGTGCGTTCGCCAGTTGCATCGAAGGCAAGTTCGCTGGTGAGTTGAGCGGTTGCGGTGCTGCCGACTGGGGTTGTGAGTGTCGTTGCGCCTTCCATGCGCACACGCGTTGACTGGGGTGAGAAGGTGACGAGCACCGAGCCTTCGGGACTGACGGGAAAGAGCTCGCCTGCGTAGCGGATGGTGGACTGCTGGGGCTTGGTCACCTGCACGGTGCCGGCGGGAGCTTCGTTGTCGCGCCAGGAGATGTCGGCGGTGATGTCCGCAAGGCCGATGGGTGCGTGCTTGGTGCGAATCTGGGCGATCTGGTCTGCGGCACCGGGAGCGAAGACCCGCACCGCGTCTTCGACGGGCGATGTGAGATCAAGCCGCGGCGCGGCGATGGTGATGGAGGTCTGCCCCACGCGTCCTTCTTCGCGCGGCATGTCGCTGGTGAGGGTGGTGCGCATGCGCGCGACGGCTGCGCCGGTCGTTTCGGGGCTGATGTCGGCTTCTGCGGAGACTTCCACTCGTTCACGCTGCACGCGGACGGTGGCTTGCGCGTTGTTCATCAGCAAGCTCGTCTCGCCGCGTGGTGCGGGCGAGAGTGCGCCGGTGAACCATGCACGAATGTCGTAGTTGGTGGTGCCTTTGTCGGTCAGGCGCAGGGTGGCGCTGGCTTTGACGGCGCCTTGCGGATTGAGCGGCGCGAGCCACTCGCGCAGCGGGCGCTTGGCATCTTCGGCGCCCACGCTGGGGAGGGCGAAGAGCAGCAGATCGTCTGTCGGCAGGTTGTTGGCTGTTGCGTCCACATCGGGCACGAACTCGCCGCCGGCTTTGCGGATGCGTTCAAAGTCAACGAGTGCGCCGATGGCGATGTCGCCGCCTCGCAGGCCTGTGTAGGTGCCGCCCGAAACGGTTGCGACGTTGTTGGCCTGCGAGATGGTGGCGCCTTTGACGCGCATGGGGTAGGGCAGCACATCGAGCAGCACACCGACATCGGGCAGGGCGATGTTCACTTCGTCGAACCACTCGCCGGTGGGTCCGTACTCGCGCCAGATGCGCACGGCGACGTCGAGAGGTCCGCCCAGATCGAAGATGGGTGTGGCGAGGATGCGCCGCTGCACTTCTGCCTCGGGCGAGTTGGTGCGTCCTTCGCGCGTCAGCGTGTCGAGTGTGCGTTGTGCTGCGGCATGCGCTGAGCTGGTGACGACAAGGCCGGCGTCGAGCAGTCTGTCGTATTGCTCGCGGCTGAAGAGCTGGGGCAGTACATCTTCCAAGCCGCGTGCGTACATCGCGGCTTCGAGGCGGTCGTCAACTGGAATTTGTGCGGCGCGGACGTTGATCTCGACTTTGGCGTCGTCGGTGGGGGGCACGAAGCTGCCTGTGGCGCTGATGGTCGCGCCGCTGGGCGAAGAGCCGGTGATGTCGTCAAAGCGGACTGACTGATCGTCGAACATCACGGTGCCGCGGATGTTGCGCCACTGATACGGGAACTTGTGGAACGCGGCGGTCAGGTCATTGAGTTTGATGGCGCCGCTGACTTGGAGCGGCGGGTTGGATCGGCCGTCTTTCTTGGTCGGGTCTTTGGTCACCGCGCCGCGCGAGATGGTCACTGTCGCATCGACGGAGCCTTGGGGGTCGGAGAAGTCTCGCAGGCGGCGGCGCACGAGGCCTGGCGCGAACTTGAGAATGGCGGGCTGACGCTGGATGACGACGTTGTTGCTCGTCAACGTCATGGTCCATGCGGCATCGGGCGAGGGGCTTTCGCTCTGGAAAGTCACCTTGTACGGAAGTTCTTCGAGCTGGCCGGCGATCTCGCCGCTGACGCCATCACTCGCGAGGCGAATGACGCCGCTGGTGTTGCGCATGCGCAGGCGTTCGCCCTTCTCTTCGGCGGGAACGGGCAGGCGGTTGCCGTCGGCGTCTTCGTCGGGCTGGACGTCAAGCGGCAGATTGAGCGCGACGTTGTCGAGGGTGAGCTGACCCTCCCACGAGCCTGCAAAGAGGTACGTGAGCGTTGCTTCGGGCACTTTGCCTTCGAGGGCTGTTTCGCGAAAGAGTTCGCGGGTGGCGGTGGGCGTGCTTTCGGGCGTGACGGCGGTCAGGTCGAGGCCTTGCAGCGCGACGGAGACGCCTTCGTTCCACACGCGCCCGCGGACCACGAGCGCTTCGCTGGCAGAGTCGTCCTGGCGGAAGCTCAGCACGCTGGCGTCACCTTCGGCGGTTTGCTCCACCTGGCCCGAGACGTTGATGCGCTTGAGCACGCTGTAGTCGCCCGTGGCGGATGCATGCTCGCCGACTTCGATCACGCCCTGCTGCACGCGCAAATCGGGGATGTTGAACGTTTCGCCCAGCTTGGGGATGGATGTGGGGGTGGAGGTATTTGGTTTCGAGAAGCCCTTGGCGAGAACGCCCACGTTGACGCTGCCGTCGTCGACGGCGCGGCTGACTCGGATGGTGGGGCGATCGAGCACCGCTCGGTGGACCCATGGGGTGCCTGTGAGGCACTTGCCCAGATCGACATCAGCATCGAGGCGTTCGACGCGGAAGAACTCACCCGCTTCGCCCTTGACACCGGGCGCGCGGATGCGGACACCCTGCATGGTGACGGAGCCGCCCGGTGTCACACGCACGCTGGTTGCGGAAACGTCGGCGTGCAGTGCGTTGCCGATGGCGCCGGTCACGACAAGACGGGTGACGAACGAGTCGGTCGCAAGCCAGTACAGGCCGGCGGTCGCGGCGACGCCAGCGAGCAGCCATGTCAGCCACCGGCGTTTCTTTCGCGGTGTTGGCGAGGCAGTGGGGGAGGTGCTGCCCTTTCGCAGGCCCATAAGCGACTATATGTGGCAGAATGCTCGCGATGTCGCGCGACGCGCAACCCGGACGCCTACCAATCGGTATGGCAACCACGCAAGTGACACGACGCGCCCACGGCAAGATCAATCTCATGCTCAGCGTGGGTAACGCGCTGCCGCCCGAGGGCGAGAAGGCGGGCTATCACCCCATGCTGTCGTGGTTTCACGCGATTGATCTGCACGACATGCTGACGGTGACGAAGGCGGCGAGCAGCGGGTATGAAATCAGTTGGGCGAGCGATGCGCCGCGCGGCGGGGAGATTGATTGGTCGCTCGAGAAGGACCTTGCGGTGCGGGCGCATCGCGCGCTGGAGGCGCATGTGGGCAAGGCGTTGCCTGTGGCGATGCGACTGGAGAAGCGCGTGCCGACGGGCGGCGGACTGGGCGGGGGCAGCAGCGACGCGGCTGCCATGCTGCTGGCGGTGCGCGAGGTATATGGCTTGGATGTGACGGATGAGACGCTTCGCGAGATTGCGATGACGCTGGGGAGCGATATCGCGTTCTTTATTGATGAAGGTGATAGGCCGCGGCCGGCGATTGTGGGCGGGCTGGGAGAGTTGATCGAGCGTGTGGCGCCTCTTGAGAGTGATGTGATTCTGGTGGTGCCCGGCTTTGGATGCGCGACGGGCGAGGTGTACAAGGCGTTTGACGAACAGCGCGCGAAAGAGATGCGAGATTATGAGATTGAGCGTGCGCTGTCGGGCACCAAGGGGCGCGAGCGGACGACGGGGCCGCGTGAGACGATGGTGCGCGGGCGCGTGGAGCGGGCCATCAAGGCGAGCAAGATTGATACGGAGGACTTGTTCAACGATCTCGCGAAGCCGGCGTTTGGTGTGGAGCCGCGGCTGGGGCGATTGGTGACGACGCTGAGCAACATCTGCCGGTCGCCCGCGCATGTGACGGGTTCGGGTAGTTGCGTTTTTGTCGTGCCTGAGGCCAAGAAGGTGGAGTGGATGATGGGGCGCGTGGCCAAGGCGCTGGAGGCGGTGCGGGAAGAGGTGGGGGCGTGCAATGTGGTGGGGAGCAAGACCGTGTGACCGGCTGATTTTCGGACGCCGGCGGGGGGCGAACGCGGGTCCGTGCGTGCACGCTGTACCCCGCGAATGATTGCCGGGCCGCGCGGTGCGGCTGTTTCGCTTTTCCATACACGACTTCTCACGACTTCGTCATTTTCCCATGCCCACCAAACCCTTCATCGGCATCGACCTCGGCGGCACCAACATGCAGATTGGTGTTGTGTCACCTGACTTCAAGCTCATTGGCCAGGCCAAGAAGAAGACCAGGGCCGAGGACGGATTTGACAAGGTTGTTGAGCGCGTGATCGAAGGCATCAACGAAGCGTGTATGACGGCGCAGATCACGCCGGCCCAGATCGGCGGCGTGGGTATCGGTGCGCCGGGCGTGATTGAGCCGACCAAGGGCGTTGTCGTCGAGGCGGTGAACTTGCGCTGGAATGACGCGCCACTGGCTGATGCGCTGAGCAAGCGGATCAACAAGAAGGTTGTCGTCGACAACGATGTGAACGTCGCGGTCTATGGCGAGTACAAGCTGGGCGCAGCCAAGGGCAGCCGGCACATGCTTGGGTTGTGGATCGGCACGGGCATCGGCGGCGGGCTGATCCTCGACGGCAAGCTGCATTACGGGCACTTCCTGAGCGCGGGCGAAATCGGTCACACGATTCTGTTCCCGTTCCATCCGCTGGGCTCGCGCACGCTGGAGAACAACGCGAGCCGCACGAATGTCAGCAATCGCGTCATCAAGCTCATCAACAGCAACTACAAGAGCAAGCTGACGGCGGAGCTGGGGGCTGATCCGGAGAAGTGGGGCAAGGAAGTCAAGAGCAAGCTGATTGCGCAGCACTACCGCGGCGGGGAGCGCGAAGACGCGCTTGTCATTGAAGTCGTGGATGACGCGGCGGAAATGGTCGCGGTTGCGGTGGCGAACGCGGTGACGCTACTGAGCCTGGAGAAGGTCGTGCTGGGCGGCGGGCTGACGGAGGCGTGCGGCAAGCCGTTTGTGGATCGCGTCGCAAAGCATGCACGCGAGCTGATCTTCCCGCGGAACATCGCGGACCGGGTTGAGATTGTGGCGAGCAAGCTGAATGACGCGGCGGGCATCTTCGGTGCGGCGATGCTGGCGATTGAGGCGACGGAGAAGAAGTGAGCGGTTTGGCGTAGGTGGCCCGGGCTCTCAGGCCGTGCGCTCTTGTGCCGGCTCGATGTGAATCAGCACGTTTGCCACTTCGGGCATTTGCTGGCGGATGGCGGATTTCACTTTGCCGCTGACGAGGTGCGCATCGGCGACGCTCATGACGGGGGCGACTTCGAGGTGCATGTCGATGTAGACGCGCGGGCCGCTTTTGCGGGCGTGGGCTTTGTGGGTGCCGTGCACGCCTTCGATGGTGCGGGCGATTGCTTCTGCTTTGGCGGCGGTGGCGACGTGGGTCTTGTCGGTAAGTTCGGCGAGGGGCTGACGCATCAGCAGGCCGCCGTTGATGATGATGACAGCACTTGCCACCAGTGCCGCGACATCATCAGCTGGTTCCCAGCCTTTGCCGCCAATGAGGGCGACGGAGATGCCGATGAACGCGGCGATGGAGGTGATGGCGTCGGCGCGATGGTGCCATGCGTCGGTTTCCACCGCGTTGCTGCCGGCTTTGCGTGCGGCGCGGCGCGCGATCTGGAACATCGTTTCCTTCGCGGCAACGACGACGACGAGCACGATGAGCGTGAACGGCGCAGGCGCATGATGCGGGGTGATGATCTCGTGCACGGACTTGAAGGCGATCCCAATGCCAGCGGCGACGAGCATGGCGGAGACCACGAGTGCGGCGAGGGCTTCGCCTTTGCCGTGGCCGTAGGGGTGGTCTTCATCGGGCGGGCGGTTGGCGTATCGCAAGCCGCCCCAGATGACGACGGAGGCGACGATGTCGCCCATCGATTCGATGGCGTCCGCGACCAGAGCGTAACTGTGGCCCACCAGCCCCGCCGTCAGCTTGATGCCGGCAAGCGCGACATTGACGAGCATGCCAACCAGTGTCACCTTCTCGGCATGTGCGACAGCGTCCTGCGCCATGGGTCATGGTAGAGGCGAGAAGCGAAACAGCCCAAGCTCACTCAGCAGCGGCTGGGGTGCGTCGGGGTCCACCAATTTGTGCTGGCGCACGAACCAGACTTCGGTTGCTTCCGCGAGCGGCGGCTCGAGGCGTGTCCAAAGCGTGTACAGCGCGCGAAGTTGATGATGCATGTCGTCATCCATCGCGTCGGCACGATCGCAAAGCGAGCGTGCGCGAGAGGTGGTGCTGTACGCACTGAGAGAGAGCTCGTCGCGGCGGACGATCTGGCCGTCTGGCAGCCGTGCGTGCATGATGAGGAAGTCGCGCGTGGGCTGGGAGCGTTTGCCGAATGTGGGATAGCACGCGAGGGGCCAGTCGTTACGACGCGTGATGCCTTCGAAGATGTTCGTGATGAGCAGTGTGCCGCCGATGAGCGCGACGGGCCAGACGCGGCGAGTGGGTAGCGTGGTTGGAACTGCAGCGGAAGGGCGAGCGATTGCGGATGCGAAGACGCCAAGGAGCAGGCCAGCGAGGCAGACCATGAGCGAGATGAAGTCGATGACGAGCACGAGCCAGATGGCGAGGTGGAAGCCAATGCCGATCGCAAGAATCGCGACGCGTGTGCGCCGGCGGAAAGCGAGGAACCAGAACGAGAGCTCGAACGCGACGGTCATCACGGCACCGACGCCGTACAGCCAGCGCATGTGGTCGACGCGCAGGAAGAATATGCCTGCGGGCTCGCCCGACCACTTGTGATGCATGATGGTGATGAGATTGCTGGGCGTGAGCCAGTACGAGCCGGTCTGGACCATTTTCCACAGACCAGGAAAGAAGTAGAGCACGCCCAGCAGGGCAAAGATGCTCCAGAGTGCGAGGGTGTGGGCGGGGCCGGCGGGCTCGCGGTGGCCGCGGCGTGCGGCGAGCCACGCGCGCACGCTCACACGGTCATCACACGGTGCGACGAGCATGACGAGCGCGAACCAGATGAGGTGGTTGTAATGCACCACGTGCCCGAAGAACTGCGGGACGGTGAGGAGCCAGCCGCCTGCGAGGAGCGAGACGGCGAGCGAGAGGCGGGTCCAGAAGCCAGCGGCGGCGGTGAGCGTCGCGATGACGAAGACCGTGTAGATGGCGGGGAGCCACGCGACGTTGACGGGCAGGTGCTCGACAAAGCGGCTCCAGATGCCGGGCGGGAAGCAGCGCTGGGGAGGGTAGAGGGCGAAGTGGCGGACGAGGCGCGGCGAGACTTCGACGAGCCAGGCGATGCAGAGCGCGATGCGAAAGACGCCCAGCGTGAGAGCGGGATCGACGCGGGGCATGAGGAGGCGTCGCCACATCGCGGCATGATACTGGCAACGCGCGGGGATGTGGCGGGCTGGGTGTGGTGATGCGTGAGCGCGGTGGATGTTTGCGGACCACTGCGTTTGCTGAACTCGTGCCGCGACGGGCGGGCTCATATCATCGCGACCTATGACCGCTGATCCCGCCGCCAACCCTGCCAACAGCCCCGCTCCCAAGTCCATGGATGCCATCATGTCGCTCTGCAAGCGGCGAGGTTTCATCTACCAAGCCAGCGAGATTTACGGCGGCATCAACGGCTTCTGGGATTACGGCCCGCTGGGCGCGCAGATGAAGAAGAACCTGCGCGAAGCGTGGTGGCAAGACATGATTCTCAATCCGTGCTGGGGGCAGAAGGGGCCCAGCGGGCAACGCGTGGACTGCGTGCCGGTGGAGACTCGCATCATCCAGCATCCGAAGGTGTGGGAGGCGAGTGGGCACGTCGGCGGGTTCAACGATCCCATGGTCGACTGCAAAGAGACCAAGGGCCGCTATCGCTACGACCACGTGAGCGTGTATGTGCCGGCGAGTGGTGACGCGGGCGACAAGCCGCTCTTTGCGTACATGAAGGATTCGCCCAGCGAAGCCAAACAACTGAAGAAGGCCGAGAAGGCGTACGGCAGCGTGAAGACGGTGATGCTCACGACGATTCCCGTCGCGCAGTTCAGCAATGTGCTCGCACCCGACGCCGAGAAGGTCGGCACGCTGACTGAGCCCAAGCAGTTCAACCTCATGTTCCGCACGTACATCGGCGCGACGGCGGGTGAGAATGACATTGCGTACATGCGGCCCGAAACCGCGCAAGGCGTCTTCACCAACTTCAAGAACGTGGTCGATACCACGCGCGTCAAGGTGCCTTTCGGCATCGGCAATACGGGTACGAGCTTCCGCAACGAAGTCACGCCGCGAAACTACACCTTCCGCTCGCGCGAGTTTGAACAGGCCGAGCTTGAGTTCTTCTGCCACCCCGACGAGTCGTTTGAGTGGTACAAGTTCTGGCGCGACTTCCGCATGGCGTGGTGGCAGTCCATCGGCCTCGCGGGTGACAACCTCATTCTGCGTGAACACGACAAGGATGAGCTTTCGCACTACTCGGTGGGCACGAGCGATGTCGAGTATCGCTTCCCCTTCACCGCGCCGGGCTATGGCGAGCTCGAAGGCATCGCCCACCGCGGGAACTACGACCTGACGCAGCACCAGAAGCACAGCGGCGCGAAGTTGGAGTACTTTGACCAGCAACGCGGCGAGGTGTTGCCCAACGGCAGCCGTCGGGGCGAGCGCTACCTGCCGCACTGCATCGAGCCCGCGGCCGGCCTGGATCGCGGCGTGCTCGCGCTCTTGTGCGAGGCCTACACGAAGGACGAATCGCGTCCCAGCCCCGAGTTCATGAAGCTGCATCCGCGCATCGCGCCGATCAAAGCGGCGATCTTCCCGCTGGTGGCCAAGGACGGCATGCCCGAGATCGCGGAGAAGCTGTACAACGACGTTCGCGCGAAGTTCGGCAAGATCGGCTTCATCGAGTTCGATGAAAAGCAGACCATCGGCAAGCGCTACGCCCGCATGGACGAAGCGGGCTGCCCGTTCTGCTTCACCATCGACGGCGAAACCGCGAAGGACAACACCGTGACGATGCGCGACCGCGACACGGGTCAGCAGACGCGCATGAGCATGGATCAGGTGGTGCCGTTCCTGACGGAAAAGCTCGGCGTGTGAGTCCGGCGTCCCGTCGGCCCTACGCGTCTGTTCACTTCCATTCCGTTGCTGCCCACTGCTTCTTTCCGCGGCGGATGGCGATGAAGCAGCCATGCAGCAGGTCGCTGGTTTTCAGTCGCGATTCCAGCGTCACGGGCTTGCCGTTCACGGTTACCGCGTTGGCACTCACGAAGTCACGCGCCTCACGCTTGCTTGCGGCGAGCTTGAGGTCCGTGTCCGTCAGGATGTCGAGCACCGCGACGCCTTCACCTTCGAGGCTCGCCTTGCTCATCACCTTGTTGGGCACGCTTGCGAACACATCTCGCAGTGTCGCGAGATCAAGCCCGCCAATGTCGCCACTGAAAAGCGCCTTGCCCGCCGCCTCCGCGTTCTCCATCGCGGCTTTGCCGTGGAGGACGCGTGTAGCCTCGCGCGCCAGCGCACGCTGCGCTTCGCGTGCGCCGGGGTTGCTCTGCTGGCTGGCAGCCAGCGCGTCGACTTCTTCACGCGTGAGGAACGTGAAGGTCTTGAGGAAGCGCACCACGTCCGCGTCGGCGGCGTTGAGCCAGAACTGGTAGTATGCGTAGGGCGACGTGCGATCGGCTTTCAACCAGATCGCGCCGGATTCGGTCTTGCCGAACTTGGTGCCATCGGACTTGGTGACGAGGGGCCAGGTAAGGCCATGCGCCGAACCGGCGACGACACCTGAAGCGGCGGACTTCTTGTCGATGAGGTCTTTGCCAACCACGATGTTCCCAAACTGATCGCTCCCGCCCATCTGCGTCGCGACACCTTCATGCTTGTGCAGCCAGAAGAAGTCGTACGCCTGCAAAAGCATGTAGCTGAACTCGGTGTAGCTAATGCCCTGCTCGCGGCTCTCAAGGCGGGCTTTCACACTGTCCTTCTGGATCATCATGTTGACCGAGAAGTGCTTGCCAATCTCGCGCAGAGCTTCGAGGAAGCCCATCGTGCCGAGCCAGTCGATGTTGTTGACCATCTTGAGCGAGTTGGCCGTGGCGTTGGTGTTGAACAACTCGCCGCCCGCGAAGATCGTCGCGATGCGCTCGACGTTTTTGCGAACCGTGTCCTCACTGTTGAGCGTGCGTTCGGCGCTCTTGCCGCTGGGGTCGCCGATGAGGCCCGTCGCGCCGCCCATCAGTGCGACAGGCGTGTGTCCCGCCTGCTGCCAGCGAGCGAGCGTCATGATGCCCACGAGGTTGCCGATCGTCAGGCTGTCGGCGGTGGGGTCAAAGCCCACGTACGCCTTCTTGCTCGCGGCGTCGCCTTCGCACAACCACTTGTCCATGGCGACAAGGTCGGTGCCTTGGTTGATCTGGCCGCGCCATTGCATGTCTTGCAGGAAGGCGGAGCGCGGGTTGAAGTCGGGGGTGGTCATGGGGAAGCATACCAGTCTTCTGTGCCACTAGGCCTGGCTTTGCAGGCCTAGTGTGCCTTGTGAGTGAGAATGACACCATCCGCAAGCAGATGGTCCGGTGGGAGTCGCCACGTGGTGCGAGGTTTATCACCTTCAGTTGTTACAAGCGTCAGCCTGTCTTGCTCAATCCTCACATCGCCGACCTGTTCGAACGACTTATGCGAGAGTGTCTCAGTCGGTATGACGTCAAGATGTTGGCGTGGGTCGTCATGCCGGAACATGTTCACTTGCTCGTTGAGCGCGGCTTGCACGACGAACTCGACCGTCCCTTGGCGCTTATGAAGCAGCGACTCGCGCAGGTTGTGATCCGTCGGTGGCAGTCGCTTGATTCGCAGAACGCGCGGATGTGTCTCGAACTGATCCAAGACGATCAAGGAAATCGCCGATTCTGGCAGCGTGGCGGCGGGTTTGATCGCAACATTCGAGATGAAGCAGAACTTCTCAAGACCATCCACTACATCCACCACAATCCGGTCAAGCGTGGTCTAGTGGGTGATCCGACTGCGTGGCGCTGGTCGAGTGCACGCTGGTGGATGGGGAAACATGACGACGAAGTGCCGTGCGACATTCCCCGCTCGCTGGTGCTTTGGCGCGGATTCATCTAGGTGAGCTGCGGCCACGCCTACACGTTCGCATCAGGCTTGCAGAGCCAAGCCTGATGGCACGTTGAAGTTGGCATGTCGGGCGTGCCGCTCACTTATATCGAGAGGCGTTCACGCCGAAGGGCGGGGTGGTGACGACGGCGATCAGTTCGTTGGCATCCGCGACGAACGATGCGTCGCCTTGGGTGTTGCCTTGGCCGACTTTGGAGCCGGTGTTCTTGGGCGACACCTTGAGCGTGGGGTCAAGGCTGGTGCCGGCCCGCAGGATCAGGTTCTCGCTGCTCTGAGCAAGACGGGAATAGGCGTCACGCAGCGGCTGGTCGGCTCCGCCCGGCACGGCCTTGGCGGCGATGGCCTGCTTGGTGTGCCACAGGCTGCTTGCCGCGAAGTCGCCAATCGCGATCTTCACCGGGGCGACCATGGCGTTGCCCTGGCGAATGAGCAGGTCTGACATCGTGTTCGCGACGCGCTCAAAGGCTTCCAGCAGGCGAGTATCCGCCGCCGACTTGGAGGCGTTGCGAGCGATGGTGTTGGCCGCGTCCGCGAGGCTCTTGGCAGCAGCTTCCTGCAGCTTGGTGCTGGGCAAGGCCGCTTCAAGGCTGGCGAGCAGGGCATCCTGCACCAGCGGGTCCTTCTCGCTGGCGATGGCTTTGGCAATGTCACTCACCAGGCTGCGAGCATCGTCGTCAGCCAGCAGCGTGCTGCCGCGGGAGTTGGCGTAGGTTGCCAGAATCGCGCGGCCTGCGTCTGCCGCCTGGAAGCGCACGCTGGGGTCCGTGTCCTTGCGCGACGTGGCGAGCAGACGAGCCGCATCCGACGTGCTCAGTTCACCCGCGATGACCAGAGCGTTGATCTTGGCCATCTGGTTGCTGCCGCTCAGCACCGGGGCGAGCTGCTTGCTCACTTCTTCGGCGTAGCGCAGGCGGAAGGGCACGCTGGGGTTGCCGGTGGCGGCAAGCGGGCTGAGCAACTGGCGACGGGCGGCGCCAATCGCATCGGCTGGGCCCGACAAGGCTTCGACATGGGGCTTGATGGCAGCAGCGATGGAGGCGACCTGATCGGGCGCGAGCGAGCCGGCCTGCACCAGGTTCGCAGGCAGCAGCGCAGGCTGAGCGACGGCACCAGTGACCAGAGCCCAAGCGAAAACGCCGGCGGCGACAAAGCGAGTGTGACGATTCAGCCTGTTCAACACGCACATCCTTTGGGCAATACGTCCATCCCACGACGGTCGTTCAAGGTCAAGCAAGAAAGCCAAGCCCCACGCAAACGTATACCGCAACGCGGCATGGGCGTTGTGCAGGGGGCGGATGGTAGACCGCGAGCAAACGCAGAACGAGAACGCCCGCGCTTGGGAGCGCGGGCGTGGGGGTCAGTCTGTCTTGTTCGTGAAGCCCGATCTATTGTGCGAGGGGGTTTCAATACCCGCCGTGGTAGCCGCCGCCGGCGTTGCGGCGATTCTGGTCGCCGATGATGCCACCCAGCACTGCGCCGCCAATGGCGCCGCCCGCAGCGCCCGCGCCCATGTCGCCAAACAGACTGCCGATACCCATACCGGCGAGTGCGCCGACAGCAGCGCCGCTGGCGCCGCCTTCGAGGGCGTTGTTGCAGCCGGTCAGGCTGAAGGTGGTGGCGGTGAGCGCAAGAACTGCAAGGGGCTTGTGATAGCGAGTGGTCTTCATGGGTGCTCTCCTCAGAGCGTTGTCGGCGTGGGGTGCGAGGGTCACGCCGTTCTGTGTTCGTTGCGCCACGGCGGGGGATTTCGTTTGTCCCGTCGTGGCTCGGAGGGGTAAAGCCTCCACTAACTTAGACGACGTAGCGGGACGAAAGTTTCGCAAAATGGAATCACCGCAACGCAAGTGCATTGTGTTGAGCGAGTTATGGGACATTGTAGGAAGGGGTTAGGCGGCCTTGCGCTTGGCTTGGAGCGTGTTGATGTAGCGTTCCACCTGGGCCACGACAAAGTCGCGGTGCTGGGGGTTGAACGCAAATTCAAACGCGACGCCCGCGTAGACGTTCTGGGCACTGTCGATGTGCGTGTGCACGATCTTGCCCACCAGACTGAGCGGCGCGGGGATGGTGGGTCGCAGGTCGATGCGCATCCACACCAGCTTGGCGTTGTTGGCGGCGCTCGACTCGGACTTGTCGATGAGCAGGCCCATACCGCCGCCGCCCACGTTCACCAGTTTGGCCGTGAACTTGGGTCCGACTTCGGGCAGCGAAAGCTGCGAGGGCTCATGGAGCGAAAGCGTGCCGCCCGTGCGCTCCAGTTCCAGAATCTGGGACTTGTTGGCCAGCTCGGCGGTTGCAACGGTCGAAGGCTCGAGCAGCTTGTAGCACTCGACCGTGGGGGCGTGCAGTTCGGCGGTCGATACGCGCATGTTCTCGCGGCGTGAGCAGCGTTCAACGCTGTCGGGCATCTTGACGCGCAGGCCGACCAATGACGCGGGCCAGGGGCTCGCGCCGTCCGCACGGCTCAGCACGCGCGTCGCGAACATCCAGCGGTTCTGCCCGATGATCATGACGCCGACCAAATTGGCGCCGTCTTGCAGAGGCACTGCCTTGCCGCAGGCGCTGGGGCGCTCGACGAGCAGCTCGTTGTCCTTCACGCCCAGCAGCCGGACGCGCCAGACGAGGTCGGGCGTGGCATCGGCGTGGCCTGCATCGGGCGCGAGCGAGAACTCGAGGCATCCGCCCCGTTCGTAAATCTGATGCAGCGATTCGCGCCAGCGTTCATTGCGTGACCGGTTTGCAGGCATGATGATGCTCCCTGCGGCCGAAGCCGCCATATGGGTCATCGGTCAGGCTGAGCACGCTGCGCACGTGAAACGTGCGCGGCAGGTCCGCAAACGCGGTGTGCTGCCTGCACAGGCCGCACAGGTGGGATGGCATCATGTCGTGGGGGTCGTCGTCGGGACTTGAGCTTCGAGCTTTGCGAGGGCCGCGGCGATGTCGGTTTCGCCTTGGGAAAACCGAGCTGCGTAGAGGGCATCAGCCGAGGCGAGCAGGGCGTCTCGAGCTTGGGGCGGGGCGGCTCGCGTGACCCAGTCGCGCAGGGGCACGGCTCCGTCGCGCGGGCCCACGCGACGGGTGATGCTCTCAAGCAATGCCCGTTGCTGTGGCTGCGTGATCGCCCAGCCAGCTTGCAATGCGGGGCTCTTTCGCTTGCGAAGGCGCAGCAATCCCCACAGCAGTAGCGCGATGCCGCTGCCGATGAAGACAACTGCAAGCAGACTGGTGATAGCACGCGTGAACGTGAGTGTGGAGATGATCGGATCGCGGTCGCGGTTGGTGCGCAGCAGGTGCGTCAGTCGCTCGACGATCGGGGGCACTTCGCCTTGCGGGCTAAAGAGTCGCTGCTGCGAAGTGATATCAAACGCGACGACGCGCGTGTTCCAACTGGCCTGCATGCCATCGAGGAAGCCAAGCAGCCGCCCGGTGAGCGTGAAGCGATCACGCATGCGCTCCTGGATGTTCTCCGCGATGGGCGTGGCGTCGTAGGTGCGCCATTGGCCTACGCCGATGGAGGCTTCCACCCATGCGTGAGCGTCGCTGCGGCGGACGATGTACTGGTTCGTCGAGGTATCAAACTCCGCAGCGAGGTACCCCGCGACCACGCGAGCGTCGATGCCCACGCTGTTGCACAGACCTGCGAGCGCCGCTGCGAAGTACTCACAACTGCCGGATTGCTTGTTCTCTAGCCACCACACGACAGGATCTTGATTGACGGGCGGAGGCGTGCGTTGCAGGCTGTAGGCATGGGTGCGGCGCAGGTAGCTCACCAGCGCGATCACCGCAGCTGCGTCCTCTTCAACCGGGCGGAGATTCGGATCAGGCTCGATGTTGCGTTCACGCAGGATGGGCGTGCTGAAAGGCTCGAGTGCGGAGTTTGAGACCTGGCCCCGGCGATCGCGAAATCGCGGCACGTCGACGCGTTCTTGACCTTCGGCACTTTCGTCACGCGGACGCGGGCGGGCGCCGAGCAGCGATTGCACGTCGTAAATGAAGGTGGTGGATTCCGGTCGGATGCGAGCCGTGCCAGACGCGAGATCGCTCAGAGATGCCGCGGGCATGGGCGAGCTGAAACTGATGCCGCGATGCACGTGAAAGACGGGCTGTTCCTGCATCGCGCCCGATTGCAGCGTGATGCGCTGATGCAGCACTTCGCCCACGAGGTGATGTGATTTCGCGTCGAGCGTGCCCATGACGGGGTCGGAACGCTGAAGCTCGCGATTGCCGCGAGCCTCGGCCTCGCGCCACAGTCCGTTCTCTCTGTAGTCGAGCACCGCGCCGCGAAGATACTGCGGTACATCAGGCGAACCGACCGGCTGTTTGAACTCGGCATCTTTCGCGAACGCCGCGATAAGCATGACTTCGCGCGATTCACTGGTGATGCCGCCCGCACGCAGATCGACTTGATTCGTAAAGCCTACTTGGCGTCCGCCCACCAGCCGGCCAAAGCCGCCCAGCCCGGGCACCTGCGCCGCCTGGCGCGGCACGATCACAAAGACAACTGCACTGACGGCGACCGCGACCAGCAGCGAGACGGTCGCGACAAGGACAAGCGGCCGCCGCAGCCTGCGCCAATCTGCCGCCGCGTCAAAGACGGTTGGCGCGCCGCGACGCTGTGCATTCCATATCTGCAGCAGCATTGCGCCCAGCATGAGCACGGGAGTCTGGACCATGACCGCCAGACCGACACCCAGGTTGTTGCTGTTCAGCGTGGCGCCGATGGTCAGGAACAGCGACATCGTCAGCATCTGGCCATAGTCGCCCGGGTCGCGCTTTTGCCACAGCTTCAGCACGATGATGCTCGCGAGAAATGCGGTGAACGCCGAAACAACGGACTCACCCGAGCGACCGCGATACAACGCCGCCAGCAGTGCGCCGACAAGCACCACATTCGCGACCCAACGCGGCAAGCCCTCCCAGCGCGTGGGAGTCGGCCCATCCGCCGCCGGTCGCACGAACATGGGCCGGCCTTCGGTCACGTACCAGCCGAGTGATCCGAAGATCAAGAGCAGCGCGAAGCCGGGCCACGTGCCTTCCGCGCTTGCAAATGCGAAGAAGGCCAGCACCACCGCAACCAGCAGACACCAGCGAATCTTGCGGAGCACGCCCGTTGCGCCGGTCATGGCGTGTCTCCTTCTGCTGCTTGTGGCAGAGCGGGCAGCTGCGCACGTGCGTATGTCCCGGCTTCGAGCACGTTCACGCTGCGTGCGCCGGGCTGGGTTGAGCCGCCTCCGGCATGGACGAAGTACGTGCTTTCACCTGTGTGCGTGCGCATGGGCGTTGCCGCTGTGTCGCGCATGCTCAGTGTCGCCATCGCATCCAGCAGGCGCGTGGTGTGGCGTTCGCCCGCAGCGGGAGCCAGCAGCGATCCGCACGAGACCCCGGCAAGGCCAATGTCGCCGCCCTGATCGCGCAGTTGCAACGCGAGTGATGCTGCGACGCTCATCACGCGCTCGAGGTTTTCATCCGTCGCGCGATCATCCACGATGATCCATGCGCGGCGACCGGGCCGCACCGCCATGGAGCGCACCAGCGGCTTGTCTGCGCGTGCGCTGGCACGCCAAGCGACACTGCGCACGCTGTCACCGGGCTGAAACTCACGAAGGGCGAAGAACTCGTCGCCACTGGGACTGGGTCGCAGGCGGCGCGTGGATCGACCTTCGATGCCTTGCTGCGTGACATGCTGGGCAAGCTGGCACAGCGCGGGCCACACGACGCATGCCGCGGACTGAGCGAACGTGATGCTCTTGCGCGTCAGCCCAATCGGAAACGTGCTGGCGACGCGAAATGCTTGGAGCGAGACATCGCCACGCGTGTGTGAGCGGACTTCAACTTCCACCGTCACGCTTTGGCGCGGGCCGACGTAGCCGACGTATGCGATGGGTGTCTCGATAGTCTGCAGGAAGTCGGCGGCAAAGCGCTTGCCCAGCCAACTGCGCGCATCCGCCATCTCTTCGATCGTGAGCGCGAATGCCGGAAAGAGGAAGTTGCGATTCGCGATGCGATAGCGAATGCGCAGCGGTTCGCCCGCGTGGACGCGAGGCGTGATGATCTCTCGCTGAATACGAATGCCCATGAGCGACCAGCCGCTCAGCACACCTGAGACAACCAGCCCCGCGACCGCCAGCCCGAACAACCAGAACAGCAGGTTGTTCTGCCCATTGATCGCGCCGATCACCAGCACGGCGGTCGTCAGCGCGTAGGCGAGGCCTGCCAATGAAAAGTGATACCGACGCGCGATGACTGGTGCGCCATCGGGCTTGGCTCGAAAGAAGCTGGGGACGTCAGGCAGCGCCACACCATCTCTTACGTCGAAAGCTTCAATTCGGTTGGGGCAGGGAGATCTTTGATTGACGCAAGACCAAAATGATTGAGGAACTGCGTCGTGGTGCCGTAGAGCATGGGGCGGCCCAGTTCTTCGGCCCGGCCCTTGATCGTGACGAGGCGTTTTTCGAGGAGGGTCTTGAGGACTTCGCCGCAGGAAACGCCGCGAATGGACTCGAGTTCGGCGCGGGTGATGGGTTGCTTGTAAGCGATGATCGCCAGCGTCTCGACGGCCGGGCGGCTGAGTTTGGCGCTGGTCTGGCGCTTGTGGAAGGTCGCGAGGGTTTGGGCGAAGGCGGGCAGCGTCATGACGCGGTAGCCGCCTGCGAGGAGCTCGACGCGGAAGGAGCGGGATGTGGCTTGAAACTGCTTGTTAAGTTCGGCGACGAGCATCTCGATTTGCTGATCGGCGATGGCGATGAGAGCTTTGTCGGGCGGCGGAGCGTCGTCGCCTTCAGGAGCGGGGAGCAGGCCCAGGCCCACGGCGAGTCGCTCGGCGGGGGTGGGGCGGTCGAGGGAGATGAGGAGGGCTTCCAAGTGCGGCGCGAGGGCCATGTCGACCGTGACGGGGGCTGTGGGGTCGGCGGCTTTGCGGCGCGAGCGCTTGGGAGCTGGGGAGGTGGGCGCCTGCGCGGGCACTTCGGCGACGGGGGGCTCGACGTGCGCGACTTCGCTGAGCGCGGCCTGTGCGTGTTCGGGTTGCGCGTGTTCCTGAACTGCGGTCTCCGCCGCGTGGGTGCCTTCGGGCATGATGCTCCTCCTGACGGGAGAAGGTAGGGGGGGCGGGGACGGAGAGCGGAGAGCGGAGAGCGGAGAACGGAGAGCGGGGGTGAGGGCATACAACAGCGGTTGGACGGGTCGCGCTTTGCCTGTTCTCTGCTCTCCGTTCTCCTCCCCCCATGGCCATCACGCTCAAAACCCCTACACAGGTCGCTCGCATCGCGCGGGCGGGGCGGGTTTTGGACACGGTGATTGATGACCTTGCGCTGCGCGAACTGCGACCTGGGCGGACGACTGCGGAAGTGGGGGCAGTTGCAGAGAAGATGATTCTCGCACGCGGCGGGGAGTTGTTGCTAAAGGGATACACGCAGGCGGGCATTGCGACGCCCTTTCCGAGCGGCGTGTGCATCTGCGTGAATGAAGAAGTGGTGCACGCGCCGCCAAGTTCGCGGATCATTCGCGAAGGTGACTTGGTGACGATTGACGTGGCGCTGCGCGTGGGCGGGTGGTGCATTGATACGGCGTGGAGTGTGCCGATTGTGGGGAGTGATGCCAGCAAGGCGCAGCGCGCGGTGAAACTTGCGGGGGCGGCGACGGCGACGCTGCGGCATGCACTGAGCAAGTGCCGGGGCGGCGTGAAGTGGTCGGCGGTTGCGGAGAGCACGGCGGCGTTTGCACGCTCGCGCGGGTGCCATCTTGTGAGCGGGTACTGCGGGCACGGGATTGGTGAGGCTCTGCATGAAGCGCCTAGGCTCGCGTTTACGAGCAAAGACTGGTCGCGCAGTGGCGAGGACTTCACGCTCTATCCGGGCATGGTGTTGTGCGTGGAGCCGATTGTGTGTGAAGGCGTGGAGCCGGCGGGACTCATCACGCTGGATGACGCGTGGACGGTGATCACCACGAACCGCGCGTGGGCGGCGCATGAGGAGCGGTGCATTGAGGTGACGCGGACGGGGTGCCGGGTGCTGGCGGGGGAGGGGTCGCTGGGATGAGTGGGGGTAGTTCGTGACCAGTGGGTGTGCGATTCTGATCCTGCTGCCACTCGTGTGCGCGATTTTGGGCGCGAGCTATGCCAAGGCGCATGGCGTGTCGGTCGTCTTAGGGGTGATCTACGGATTGCTAGCGGGGATTGCGGCGTGGTTGATCGGCGTGTTTGTGATGGAAGTCATCGATCGACTTTGCCATCGCGTGCAGAGGAGGCGGCTGATGTTGACGCGTGCGGTAACACCGAGCTGTTTGTTGTTGCTGGAAGTGCACTGTTATGACGAGATCTCGCACACGCCGTTGAAAGACGATGAGATGCAAGCGACCGTTTGGGTGCTGCCAGCGAATCGGGCAAAGGACTTGACTGAGCGCGAGATGGACGAACTCACAGGCAAGCTCGATGGCGGTTTGGCCGATCTTCCCGACGCTGTTTGCGTCGCCAGGCGGCTGCCAAAAGCGCAGGCAGAGACACTGTTCGAGTCGATGAAGGCAGCGATGGCTGCGGCGAAGGTGCCGATACTGACCGAGTCGGTGATCGACGACTGAGTTGGGGAGCGATTGGCATCCGGCCGCCCGGGACGGGCGGCCCACCAATTACGCAGTGGTGTACGCCCGCTTGAACCACTCAATGGTCTCTGCAAGCCCATCGTCCAGACTGGCGACGGGTTCGTAGCCGAGCAGTTGCTTGGCGACGGTGATGTCGGCGAGGCTGTGCTTCACGTCGCCTGCGCGTTCGGGCAGGAACGTGGGGTGCAGGTGGGGCATGCCGCAGGCGTGGGCCATCTTCTTGGCGAGCTCTTGCATTGTGAGGCGCTGGCCGGTGCCCACGTTGATGACTTCGCCCATGAGTTTGCTGGGGCACGAGCCGGCGAGGAGCGTCGCGAGGACGGCGTTGGCGACGAAGGTCATGTCGCGGGATTGCTGGCCATCGCCGTAGATTTTGGGGGCTTCGCCGTGAAGCAGGGCTTTGGCGAAGGCGGCGACGACGGCGGCGTAGGCGTTGTCCGCTGATTGGCGCGGGCCGAAGATGTTGAAGTAGCGCAGGCTGACAGTGGAGAGGCCGTAGGTGCGCGACCAGGTGGCCATGGCTTGCTCGCCCGCGAGCTTGGTGAGTGCGTAGGGCGACATGGGGCGGACGGTCTGCGTTTCGACTTTGGGCAGTTCGAGTTGATCGCCGTACGCGCTGCTGCTGGCGGCGAGGATGACGCGGTCAGCCTGGTAGCGGCGGGCCATTTCGAGGACGCGCACGGTGCCGGTGGCGTTGACGCTCCAGGTGCGCTGGGGTTCGGCGACGCTGCGCGGCACGCTGCCCAGGGCGCCCAGATGGAAGATGGTCTTGGCGCCTTTGACGGCTTCGGCGAGGGCTTCGTCGTCCAAGATGGAGCCGTGCACGAAGCGCAGACGTTCGGGCTCCAATTCCATCATGCTGCTGAGGTGCTCGATGGAGGAGTTGGACAGATCGTCGATGACGGCGATGTTGGCGCCGACGGCGAGGAGGACATCGATGAGGTGGCCGCCGATGAAACCTGCGCCGCCGGTGACGCAGACATCGCGGCCGTTGTAGAACGAACGCAGGCGGGCGACTTTGTCAGCGGGGAGCTTCATGTGGAAGGAGATGATAACAGAAGGTGAAGGATGGGTGAAGGGGAAAGTGGGGGGATGGAGAACAGAGAACGGGAAACAGAGAACAGGCAGGGTGCCGGAGTGCGAAGTAGCTGCGTGCGGAGTAAAGGCGGGGGGAGTGGCCTATGCTTGGCTCCCATGGCGCGTGCCGCGCCGGTTGGGACCCAGGATCATCTTTTCCGCATGAGCAAGCAGGACGATAAGTTCACGTTTGAAGCCGAAGTCACCGAAGCGTTGCCCAACGCGATGTTCAAGGTGCGTCTGCCCAATGAGCAGAAGACCGAGGTGCTTGCCTACGTGAGCGGCAAGATGCGCATGAACTACATCCGCATTCTGCCGGGCGACAAGGTGACGGTGGAGATCAGCCCGTACGACCTGAGCAAGGCGCGGATTACGTTCCGCCACTGATGGGCGGGCCCGGCCGGCTAGAAAAGGTTTTTGTTTGGATATTTGGTGGCTGACTCATGCAGGTCGCATGAGTTTTTGTGCGTGACAATCCGGGGGTTCGCGCCTAGCATCCCCTCCCCCGTGAGTCGGCCAGGGTTGTGGTCCGTCATGACGGGGGCACGGTTTGAGAAAGGTGTCTGTATGAAGGTCAAGGCCAGCGTCAAGAAGATGTGCGCCTCGTGCCAGGTCGTCCGTCGCGGCGGCAAGGTTCGAGTGATCTGCAAGTCAGATCCGAAGCACAAGCAAGTGCAGGGCTAAACCTGCTGTTCGTTCTGTTCGGAAATCACCTAGAGCAGCCCCAAGAGTGGCTGGCTCGTTGAGGAAAAGATTCCACTATGCCACGCGTCGCCGGTATCGATATTCCCGAAAACAAGAAGATCTATTTCGCCCTGCAGTACGTGCACGGCATCGGCCCCAAGTTCGCCAAGGACATCCTGGCGGAAGCGGGCGTGGACGGCGACCAGCGCGCCAACCAAGTTGATGACGCCAAGATGGCGCAGATCAACGCCATCATCGATAACAGCTACCTTGTCGAAGGTGCTCTGCGTCGCCAGGTGCAGCAGAACATCCAGCGCCTGAAGGAAATCAAGAGCTACCGCGGCGAACGCCATCGCAAGGGCCTCCCGGTCCGCGGCCAGCGCACGCAGAGCAACGCTCGCACGCGCAAGGGCAAGAAGAAGACCGTCGCCGGCAAGAAGTCGGTCAAGGCCAAGTAAGCAATTGTCGGAGGGCGGAGAACAGAGAGCGGGTTACCTGCTTTGCCTGTTTTCCGTTCTTCGATCTCCGTTCTCTGTCCAACATCCGGGTAGGGCCCCCTGCGGGCCTGATGATCCGAAGGAGTCAGTATGTCGAAGAAGGGCAAAGTCCGCAAGAACGTCACGCGTGGCGTGGCGCACATTCACGCGACCGGCAACAACACCATCGTCACCATCACCGACATGAACGGTGAAACCCTCGCTTGGGACAGCGCGGGCACAATGGGCTTCAAGGGCGCTCGTAAGAGCACACCCTTCGCCGCGACCCGCGCCGCTGAAACCAGCGGTGGCAAGGTTCGCAAGATGGGCATGAACGAAGTCGAAATCCGCATCAAGGGCCCCGGTGCGGGTCGCGAGAGCGCGGTCAACGGCCTCGTTGCCAGCGGCCTTCGTGTCACGGCGATTGAAGACCACACGCCGGTTCCGCACAACGGCTGCCGCCCTCGCAAGCGCCGCCGCGTCTAATCGAAGTCATTGATCGCCCGGTTGCGTTTCGCGCAATCGGGCGTCTTTCGTGGCTTGACAATCGTGTCCTGCGGAAACAGAGCCTCTCGCGATTTCTCGGCATCGCGACCGCTGCTCGCAACCCGCAGGTTCATCATCCGCCGCACACGTGGAACGTGTGCGGAGGCCGCCGAGAAGTGAGGTTTGTGTATGACGACGCGTGTTCGTTGGCGCGGGTTGGAACTCCCCACCCGTGTGAACTTCGATAGCCGCTTCCGCGGTGACACCTATGGCAAGTTCACGGTTGAACCGTTTGAACGCGGCATGGGCACCACCATCGGCAACAGCCTTCGCCGTGTGCTGCTCAGCAGCCTCGAAGGCGCGGCTGTCAGCAGCATCAAGATCAAGGGTGTGACGCACGAATTCACGCCGCTCAAGGGCGCGATGGAAGACGTGACGGACATCGTCCTGAACGTCAAGAACCTGATCGTGAAGCTGGAAGGCGACGAGCCCAAGACGATGCGTCTGGCGGCCCGTGGTCCGGGCGAAGTGACGGCGGACATGATCCAGGCTGACACCGCCGTGACCATCATGAACAAGGACCTGGTGATCGTCACGCTGACGGACGCCGTGGACTTTGAGATGGAACTGGTCGTGAGCAAGGGCCGTGGTTACGTCCCCGCGAGCGAGCAGTACGTGCGTAATGACGAGCAGGAAGTCGGTCGCATCTTTGTTGACGCGATCTACAGCCCCGTGCAGCGCGTGCGCTACAAGATTGAAGAAACCCGCGTCGGTCAGCGCACCAACTACGACAAGCTGACGATGGAAATCTGGACCAACGGCACGGTCGCGCCTGAAATGGCTGTGGTCGAAGCCGGCAAGATTCTCCGCAAGCACATCAATCCGTTCGTGCAGTACTTCGACATTGGCGAAGAACGCGTGAGCGAGGAAGCGGCGGCGGCGGCGACGGTGGACGAAGAACTGATCCGCAAGCTGAACATGAACATCAGCGAGCTGGAACTCAGCGTCCGCGCCAGCAACTGCCTTGAGAGCGCCCGCATCGAGACGGTTGGCCAGTTGGTCACGCAGACCGACGCCGATCTGCTCAAGCTGCGTTCGTTCGGCCGTACCAGCCTGCGTGAAGTGAAGCGCAAGCTGCAGGACATCGCCCTGGACCTTGGCATGCAGATGCCCGAGGGCTACAGCGTTCCGCCGGTTCAGATTCCGGCTGATGCGCAGGGGCCGTAAGGCCTTGCCGGCAGGCGTGCAGGTGGCTTCAACCGCTTGCAACGCCTAAACTTGAAGTTCCCGCTTCGCTGGTGTGAAAGCCAGCGAAGCGCTTGGTTCGAACAGTCTTTGGGTGGTTTCGTTTCGAGATTTTCGCGGGCAGTTTCTGCTTGCGATGGTGGAAACAGGTTTCATGCGTCGTCCGCTCGCGGCCTCAACGCCCAGCGGCGACAGGAGTGTGTCTCATGCGTCACGGCCGAGCTGGTTACCGTCTCACTCGTAAAACCGCGCACCGCACCGCGATGCTGCGCAACCTCGCCGCTGGCGTGTTCGAGCACGGGCAGATCGTCACCACGATCCCCAAGGCCAAGGCTGTGCAGCCCTTCGTCGAGCAGATCGTCACGCTCGCCAAGCAGGGTGACCTCGCCGCACGCCGCCGCGTCATCGCCAAGCTGGGCGGCGATCGCCACGGCTTCGAGTGGCTGTTCGTCGCCAAGCGCGCCAGCGACGACGAAAAGAACCACGTGAACGAACTGCGCGACCGCGCCAAGGCGTTCTTCGATGTGCCGGAAAGCAAGGAAGTCGAGCGTAACCGTTACGGCGAACTCCGCAGCGCTCCCCGCCTTGTGAAGCACATCTTCGACCACGTCGGTCCCAAGTTCGCGGACCGCGCGGGCGGCTACACCCGCATCGTCAAGCTGGGCAAGCAGCGCTACGGCGACAACGCCGAGCTGTGCGTGCTCCAGTTCGTTGGTGCCGAAGAAGGCCCCGAAATCGGTGGCAAGCCCAGCACGCGCCGTCGCACCGCCGACAAGCGCACCGCGTTCCTCGCCAAGCTCAAGAAGGGCAAGTAAACCCACGAGTCACACGCATGGGTGCACCACCCGTGTAGGTGACTTATTGAGACTGAGTTCTCCACAATGCGACCCACGGGTCGCATTTTCTTTTGTTCGGGCGGAACGAAAACCAGTGGCGGGCAAATGACGTATACGATGACGCATTGGCGGGGCGCGATCGATGTCGGTAGCGCGGCCATTGGTTGCTAGTCGAGAACAACACTTCTCAGGAGTTTCACTCATGCGTACGTTCGCTTTCGCCGGTCTGGTCGCGGTTGCCGCTCTCGCTTTCGCTGGCTGCGCCAACAACAAGGGCACCGATGCCAACATGGGCGCCACCAGCGGCGCTTGCAGCAGCAAAGAAGGCAAGTGCTGTGGCAGCTGTAAGGGCGACAAGGGCGCGATGGGCGCCGTGAGCGGCGAAAAGAGCTGCGGCAGCAAGAGCAGCTGCGGCGGCAAGTAATTGACGCTCGCGAATGATCGCGACAATACATGCAAAGAACAAGCCCGCGGCTTTCGTCGCGGGCTTGTTGCTTTTTGGGTGGTGAGGGCTCGGGCGTTGACCCCGGTCACGCCGCGTGTCGCCAAACGCAGATGGCTCCGCACGCGGAGCGTGGGGGTACCCTGCGGGCATGAACTGGAATCACGTGCAGTCTCTGCTTCGCCAGCACAAGATCGACGCATGGCTGGTCTACGACTTTCGCGGCAGCAACTCCGTCTTCTCGCTGCTGCTGCCTGGCAAGCGCGTCACCACGCGCCGCGCCGCCCTGCTGATTCCCGCCAACGGCCAGCCCACTTTGCTCTGCCAGGGCCTCGACAGCAACCAGTTCGAACATCTGGATGGCGTTGCCAAAGAACACTACTTGGGCTGGCGTGACCTGCACGCGTGGCTCAGCACACGCGTGGGTTCATGCAAGCGCGTCGCGATGGAGTACGCGCCGGGCTGCACCTTGCCCGTCGTCAGTATCGTCGACGCAGGCATCGTTGAGCTTGTGCGTTCACTGGGTGTCGAAGTCGTATCGAGTGCCGACGTGCTCCAGATGTGCGTCGCGACGTGGAGCCCCGCGGCCCTCGAAACGCACATGAAAGCCAGCCGGGAGGTGGCGCGGATCAAGGACGACGCGTTTGACTACATCCGCGCGAGCCTGAAGAAGGGCGAACGCATCACCGAGTACATGGTGCAGCAACGCATCCTTGAGAACTTCCGCAGTAGCGGCCTGGAAGTGGGCGAGCCGCCCATCGTCGCCGTGAACGGTCACGCAGGTGACCCGCACTTTGAGGTTTCCGCCACCAATCCCAGCGTGATTGTGCCGGGTGATTGGGTGCTGATTGATCTGTGGTCGCGCTATCCGGGCCTTGAGAACATTTACAGCGACATCACGTGGGTCGGTTACTGCACCAAGGGCGCGGGCGACAAGGTGCCGACCAAGCACCGCGAAGTGTTTGAAACCGTGCGGGCCTCGCGCGATGCCGCCGTCACGCTCGCCAAGCAGCGCTGGAACGCCAAGCAAAGCGTGCAAGGTTGGGAACTCGACGATGCAAGCCGTAGCGTCATCATTCATGCCGGTTATGAGCGGTTCATCAAGCACCGCACCGGCCACAGCCTCTCACCGGGCCCGCGCGTGCATGGCCTTGGCGTGAATCTCGACAACCTCGAAACGCACGACACGCGCGAAGTGCTGCCGGGGCTGGGCTACACGATTGAGCCGGGCATCTACATGCCTGAACTGGGCGTGCGGCTGGAAATCAATGTGTATACGGACGCTGTCAAGGGGCCGATCGTCACCAGTTGTCTGCAGGATGAAGTGGTGATGTGCTGATGCCGTCTTCAGAGTCCCGTTTCGTCGATAGAAGGAGTATCACGATGCGAGTGCATGTCATGTTGGTCGCGATGATCGGTCTGAGTCTGTGCGGAGGTTGCTCCACCATGTCGAATCTCGACAATCTCGCCGGCGCATCATCTCTCACAAGCCTGCCTCAGCAGGTGCTGGGCGAGTGGAAGCTCGACTCGCTCCAAGGCTTCGACCTCAGCAAACTCGCCACCAGCAACCTGCGCACGCCAACCATCAACTTCGGGCAAGATGGCACCGTTTCCGGCTTCTCGGGGGTCAACCGCTTCAGCGGCAAGACCGATCTCTCGCAGTTGGCCCAGGGCAAGTTCGCTCTGCCCAACGCGATGTCCACCAAGATGGCCGGCCCACCGCTCGCGAATGAACTGGAGAACAAGTTCCTCGCGGCCCTCACCTCGGCCGATGGCGCACGCATGCAGGACAACGGCCTGCTGCTCACCAAAGCCGGCGAGACGCTCATGCGCTTTGTGAAGTGACGCGGCGTTGTATCGCGGTCAATTCAACCACTGAATATGGACCGCTTCGATGCCTGAGCATCGGAGCGTTTTCGTTTCATCGCTCACAAAGTCCATCTTGAGCCACGCCCGGACAGGCAAGTTCGCGGCAGGTGATGTCACACGCACCTTCACCTGCACTTGCACACGCCCGTCTGCGAGCGCCGCCGCTTGAAACTGCTCAATCTTGCGGTCACTCACGCGATACATGCCCGTACTCGAAAAATACCGCGACACAAAGTCCGCGATGTCATCACGCGAGACACCAACCGCCGGCGCTCTCGCGTGGAACACGCGTGCGTCTGGCGTCAGCTCGCGCCGCAGCGTCTCGCCGTCGCCCTGCGCAACGGCAGCCACCAGTACATCCGTTGCCAGCCTCGCACGCTCGCGTGATGTTTCCACAAGCGTCGCCAGCAGCGCCAGCCCGCCCGCAAGCACCAGACAAATCCCTGCGATCACGCCACCTCGCTTGGCTTGCCCGCGATGCTGCATCCAATAGAACGTCACAAGTCCCACGAGCACCAGCACCCCGAGCGGCAGCCACGGCTGTTCAAAGAGATACCGCTCCAGCACGGGCGGTTCCGGGAGCGGTGGGGGTGACGGAATGTCCAAGGCCTGATTCAGGTTGCCCATCTGCTGGGCCAGCGTGAAAGTCGCAACGTTCAGCGGTGTCGACACGGTTGTTCCTCTCTGCGTTGTCGTACGTTCGCGGCCGTCCGCCAGATCGCTCGTCCATTGTCGCCCGGTCGAGGCGGCAGTCGTGCGGAATCTGACCAATTGTGATGCCGATTGCCGATCTTGGGGTACGCGATGTGGTCCGCCCAGCGGGCTGCACCCGCGCCACCAACGGATCATCGCATGCGAGATGAAACATCAACCAACGCGCAGAAACCCGGTGCAGCGACGCCGCTCGAACCATCGCTGGCCGTGCTTGAGCGCAACCTGCGATTGATGCAGCTGCGCAGCGCGCTTGCCGCCAACCTCGTCGCACAAACACTGCCGCTCGAACATGTCAGTCTTCAGCGCGCCGCCGACGGCTGCGTGACCGGCACCATGGGCCAAGGCGCGAACGCTCGCCAGCTCGCCAGTCTGCGCGGTCCGGCCCTCGAAGCCAAACGCCTTGCCGACACCGTCGACCTGAAGCGCTCGGCGCTCGTCGCTGTGCGCGGCTTCGCTGCCGGTTCGCACATTGAAGCTCTCAGCGAGCGCATGGGTCGCAACGGCGTCATCATCGTGTTCGAGCCCGATGCGGCGCTGCTGCGCGCTGTGCTGGAACGCGTGGACTTCTCGCCGCTCTTTGCGAGGTGCAACGTGGTCATCGTGACGACCGCCGAAGACACCGGTGCCATGAGCGACGCTCTGCACGGGCTTGAGGGTCTTGTCGCCGCGGGCGTCACCATCGTTGATCATCCGCCCAGCAAGTCACGCTTGGGTGAGGCAGGCGAGAAGTTCGCCAAGACGCTGCTCACCGTGATTCAGGCTGCACGCACCAATGTCGTCACGGCGCTTGTGCAAGTCGAGCAGACGATGATGAACTACATGGGCAACGTGTACGCATACGCGACGTGGCCCGGCATCGCCGATCTCGAAAACGCTGCGAAGGGACGCGCTGCGGTTGTCGTTGCAGCAGGCCCCAGCCTGCGGAAGAACGTCGAACAGCTCCGCGATCCGCACGTTCGCGAGCGCGTCGTCGTCATTGCAGTACAGACGGTGCTCAAGCAACTGCTCGCGATGGGCATCAAGCCCGACTTTGTCTGCGCTCTTGACTACCACGAGATCAGCACGCGCTTCTACGAAGGCCTTACCGCGAGTGATGTCGAAGGTGTCACGTTGGTGGTCGAGCCCAAGGCCAGCCCCGCGATTCTGCAGGCTTTTCCCGGTGAAATCCGCTGCGTGGGCGATGATGTGCTCGACCGCATCATCGGCCCGGAACTCACCAAGCCTGCCGGCGAACTGCCGCCCGGAGCCACCGTCGCGCACCTCTGCTACTACCTCGCGCGATATCTGGGCTGCGATCCCGTGCTGCTCATCGGTCAGGACCTGGGATTCACGGATCATCAGTACTACTCACCCGGCGCGGCGATTCACCAGGTGTGGGCGGCGGAACTGGGCGAGTTCCGCACGCTTGAAACCATGGAATTTGAGCGCATCATGCGGATGCGCGGCTGGCTGCGCAAACTTACTGGCGTCGATGATCGTCCGATCTTCACCGACGAGCAGATGCACACCTATCTGCTTCAGTTCGAGCGAGACTTCATGCGCGATGCGCAGCGCGGCCTCATTACCATCGATGCAACCGAAGGCGGTGTGCGCAAGCAGCACACCACGATCATGCCGCTGCGCGAAGCGCTGGCGACGCACGCCAAGGGCGACCCCATCAAGCTCGCTCGCGCAAGCAAGTCCACGCTCGTCACGCGCGAGCGTCTTGAAGCCCGCTTCAGCAAGCTGCGAGAAGAGTGCGCCACGCTCAAGGACCTCTGCGAGCGCACGATGGACGATCTCAAGGCGATGCGAGAAGTGCTGGGCAACGCCAACCGCGTCAACGCCATCGTCGAACGCATCCAGCCGCGTGGTGCCATGGTGCAGAAGATCGATGCTCACTGGCTTGTGCAGCGACTCTCGCAAAACGGGCAGCTCAAGCGATTCAAAGCCGACCGCGAGATCGCACTTTCCGCGCACGGCGATCAGTGGGATGAACACCGTCTTCGCATCGAGCGCGACTTCATTAACATGGAGATTCTCCACGCTGGCGCGGTGCGGATGAGCGAACTTTTGGGCGATGCTATCGCCCGTGGCCGGGGTGAAACGACCGGCTCTCGCACTGGGATGCGCGTCAGCGTGCTCGACGAAACCCCGCCTTTGCGCAGTGTCGCTGCCATGCTCTGGGTTGACTGCGATCTGGGCACCTTGCTCACGCCTCGCAATCTGGCCGATACGGTCGCGGGTACTTCCGTCCTTTCGCAAACGTTGCAACGTCTCGAAGCGTGCGATCAAGTTGATCGCATCATCCTGCTTACGCCTCATGCCCAGCGCGTCGCGGAGTTGCTGCGCACGCACCGGCTTCTCAAGCCGACGGAGATCGTCGAGACAAGTGCACCGCGCGTGCGCGAACGCCTCGCAGGCGTCAAGGCTGCCCGCATCTTCCAACGCCACAGTTGGCGAGGTGGCATCAACGGCCTCACGATCTTCGATGAACTGTTCGAGCCTTCCACGCTGCTCAGCACCATGCAAGAACGCGACATTGACGCCGCCGTTCTTGTCGGCGCCGATTGGGTGGCGCTGCAATCCACGCTCATGAACGAAGTGATCGAGCGCTACCGCTGCGATCCCGTGCAGAATCGTCTCACGTTCTCGCAGGCTGCCGCCGGTTTGTGCGGCTGTGTCGTCGACCGCAGCATCGTCGCTGATCTGGCCACCGCTCGCGGCCCCTGGGCCACCATCGGCGCGATTCTTGGCTATCACCCGCACTCACCCAAGAACGATCCCATCGCCAAGGACCCCTGCGTCAAAGTGCCAGTCGTGATGCGCGACTTGCTCTTGCGGTGTTCTTGGGACGATGTGAACTTCCGCGCTATCTGGAGTACGTGTGCCAGCGTAGCGTCCGCGGCAGAATGTGCCCAGCAACTTGATGCCGCCATGAAGCAGCTCGCACAAGCTGACCAGCTCATCCCTGAGTCGCTCGACATCGAACTCGACGATCTGCCCGACGCGCAGATTCCCGTCATCGTGCAGCACGTTCGTCGCTTGTTGCAGCGCCAGCCCGCGCTCGCCGTCACACTGCGTGCCGCTACGGATCGTGGGCCCTGGCGCAATATCGCCGACGTCATCCGCACGCTTGGCGCCGCAGTGCACCTGCGGCTCTCGTACCAGGCGCTCACCGACGGCGCACGACCTCTCACCGACGCGCTCGATCTGCGTCTGGATGCCATCAGCCTCGATCTACCAGGCGACTCGCAAACCACGTGGGACCGCGAGCAGATCACGCCATCGCGCGAATCCGCCTGGGATGCGGTGCAGACCTTTCTGGACGCACGCGCCCAGCGCGTCGTCAGTGTGCCGCACACATGGCTCGTTCCGCGTCTCATGAAGCGCGATGCAGTGCTCGACGATGTTGACAGCTTCTTTGATCGCTGGCTGCTCACCGCCGGCGCGTGTGTCATCGACGCGCCGACCGTACCCGACCGTCTTGAGCCGCTGCCTGTGCCCGTCAGCGTCCGCCTGCGCGATGCGTGGTCGCGATCAACACTCAGCACCACGCACGACGTCCATCATGCCGCCGCATCGCAGAGGCCCGCATTACCCGGCATGAAGCCCGCCGCCACTGCCGAGTTGGAGCGCGCGATATGAACGGCGCGGCTGTCATCATCCTCGCTCGCGCCGGCAGCAAAGGTGTGCCCGGCAAGAACGTCGCTCCTGTTGCGGGCAAGCCATGCATCGCATGGACCATCGAGCACGCCAAGTCGGCGCAGCGCGTTACCACCATCGCCGTCAGTAGCGACGATCCCCAAGCTCTCGAAGTTGCCAAAGCTCAAGAGTGTGAGCTCGTGCAGCGCCCCTCGTCACTCGCGAGCGACACCGCCCGCATCGATGACGCAGCCCGCCACGCCGCCGAGCAACTCGCTTCCGCAGGACGCATCACGCCCGCGCAGCCGCTCGTCATTCTCTATGCCAACGTGCCCGTCCGCCCGGCAGGGCTCATCGACAAAGCAGTCGACATGCTCGTGCAATCACGCTGCGACAGCGTGCAGAGCTACCAGCCCGTCGGCAAGTATCACCCGTGGTGGACTGCCCGCCTGCGAGATGATGCCCAAGTCATGCCATGGGAAGGCGACGTGCTCAATCATGGCGTCTTTCGCCGCCAAGATCTGCCGCCAGCCTATGTGCCTGACGGCGCAATCATCGCTCTCACGTGGCAGGCTCTCTTCTGTCAAGTTGATGGCGCAACGCCCGGTCCGCACCAGTTCTTCGGCGTCGATCGTCGCGGCGTGATAAACCCCGAAGGATCCGTGGTCGACATTGACGCCAAGTACGATCTCCTCGTGGCCGACGCCATCCTTCGCGAACGCTCACCCGCACAGACTTCATGAGAAAGGAACCGCGCGACCTGCTCGCGCGCGGCAGCGCATGCACATCGCTTCCCGTCCCATCGGCAGCCAGCAACCGCCCTACATCATCGCCGAACTGGGCGTGAATCACGATGGCAACGTGGAGCGGGCGCTCGAACTCACTCGCGCCTGCGCTCACGCCGGTGCTAACGCCATCAAGCTCCAGCTCTTCGACGCGCACATGCTCATGAGCCGCGCAAGCGTGCTCGCGGCCTACCAGAAGAATGCGGGCGAACAGGATCCGCTCGCGATGCTGCAGCGCCTGCAACTTTCGATCGATCAGATGGCCCCCGTCGTGCAACTCGCTCACGGTTTGCGTCTGCACGCAATCGTCACCGTTTTCAGCGTCGAGCTCGTGGCGCTCGCCGAGCGACTGCCCTGGGACGCTTACAAGACCGCCAGCCCCGACATCATCAACAAGCCCCTGCTTGATGAACTCGCTCAGACCGGCAAGCCCATCATCGTCAGCACAGGCGCAAGCACACTGCAGGAAGTCGGCCGCGCACTTGGTTGGCTGCGCTCCGCTCGCGGTCGCCTCAGCGTGCTGCAATGTGTCAGCAGCTATCCCACTAGTGTCGAGAACGCGGAGCTGGGCGGCATCTCTGCGCTGCAAGATATTTTCGACGGTCCCGTCGGTTACAGTGATCACACCCAAGCGATCGAAACCGGCGCGATGGCAGTCGTGGGGGGCGCGTGCATTCTCGAGAAGCACGTTACCTATGACCGCGAGGCCGCAGGTCCCGATCACGCCGCGAGTCTCACGCCTGAGATGTTCCACGATTACCGCGTGCTCGCCCACCGCGCGATGCAGCACTGCTTCCCCCTCGCCGACGGCGGTTCCGGCGGCATCGTCACGCCGCACGCTGGCGATGACACAAGTGGTCACGAAATGGTCGAAGCGATGCGAGATGCCTTTGAACACCTGCCCAAGGTCAAGCGCGTCCTCGAGATCGAGAACGACGTCCGCCGTGTCAGTCGTCAAAGCGTCGTCGCCAAAGCGCAGCTTCCGGCAGGCCATGTGCTACGTCGCGAGGATCTCACCATCAAGCGTCCAAGCACAGGTTTGCCCGCCTACGAGCTCGATCACGTCCTCGGCAAGCCCCTGCGCCGCCCCGTCGAAGCCGATATGCCGCTGTCACCCGACGACATCGACATGATGTGACTTCGCGTACGCTCAGTAGCGCGCCTGGTGTGCGTCTACGGGAGTTCGCTGCATGATTGGTGATGGCTGGGATGATGTTCCTGCGGTGCGGCCGCAGCAAGACGCGGACGATCTCAACATCCCCGCGGGCACAAGGCGCATCGCCGTGGTCACGGGCACCCGCGCTGAGTTCGGCCTGCTCCGTCCCGTCATGCACGCGATCGCGCAGCGTCAAGAGCTTTCGCTCATGGTCGTCGCTGCCGGCAGTCACCTCGTGTCACCCGCTCTCACCTTTCGTGATGTCAAACGCGACTTCGCCATCGCCGACGTCGTGCCCATGCAGATCGCCGGTCGCACGGGTCGCCTCGAAGACGTTGAATCTCTTGGGCGCGGCATCGCCCGCTTTGGTCGCTCCTTTGCCAAACTCCGCCCCGACTGGGTCGTGGTGCTGGGTGATCGCATTGAAGCCTTCGCCGCAGCCTCCGCCGCCAGCATCGGCGGCTTTGCTCTTGCTCACGTTCATGGTGGTGACCGCGCGGAAGGCGTTGCTGATGAAGCGATGCGTCACGCCATCACCAAGCTCGCGCACCTGCACTTGCCCGCTACGCCGACTTCGCGAGATCGCATCATCCGCATGGGAGAGGAAGCCGCTCGCGTCCACTGCGTTGGGTCGTCGGCGATGGATGAACTCAGCAACATACCGCCGCTGCCCGACGCTGCGAGTGCCGAACTCGGCGCACCCAGTGTCATCTGCCTGCTCCACCCGACGGGCCAGCCCGACGAACTTGAAGAAGCAACGGCAACCGCCGTGCTCGACACCTTGCGCGCCCAGCCCGCCGAGCGTCTGCTCATCATGGAGCCCAATCTCGATCCAGGCCGCGATGGCATCATGCGAGCGATTCGCGCGTCCGGTCTGCCCTCTCGCCCCAACATCGATCGCAGCACGTGGATCGCCCTGCTCAAGCGCCTCGCCATGCTCCAGCCGACGCGAGGTGTCTTGGTTGGCAACAGCAGTGCAGGACTCATTGAAGCTGCGGCCCTCGGTCTGCCCGTCGTCGATATCGGTCCGCGCCAGCGCGGCCGCGAACGCTGCGCAAACGTCACACACATCGATCACGTCACATTCGAAACCCTCGTTCGTGCCATCACCCAAGCACGCGCCACACCACCCGGTTATCAGCACCCATACGGCGATGGCAAGACCGGTGAACGTATCGCCCAGTTGCTCGCAGCCGTCAACCCGCACGATGCCATCGTGCTGCGTAAGCAAAACGCGTACTGAAACACACGCACAATCTGCGCCGCATCCCCCCAAATCGTGCAGGCGACCGTGTGCGTCCGATCTCCGTTATCACATATCGCAATCCGGCATTCCGCGTGAAGTCGCCCCCGGGTTTATCCGATCTTCCTCCGGTTCCTCTGTCTGTCACAGAGCCGAAGCTATCGACCGGAGCACAGCGATGAGCGTCATTACGCACGAGCGAGAACAAGTTGTTTCCAACGCGATCCGCGAGATCAGTCACATCGCGACGCTGCCTGAAGTCACCGTCAAGGTGGTCGAACTCGTCGAGAGCCCCAAGAGCACCGCGCAGGACCTCCACAAGGTCATCTCGACCGACCCGGCGCTCTGCTCGCGCATCCTCAAGGTCGTCAACTCGTCTTTCTACGGCTTGCCCGGTCAGGTTGGCAGCATCAATCGCGCCATCGTCATGCTGGGTCTCAACGCCGTCAAGAACATCGCCATCGCCGCAAGCATGGCCAAGCTTTTCCGTGGCGGCGACATCGGCCCAACCTTCAGCGGCCGCGAACTGTGGGCTCACAGCAACATCACCGCTGCCACCGCGAAGATGATCGCCGGCTCGCTCAAGCTGGGCTTGCAGGACGAAGCCTTCCTGGGCGGGCTCATTCACGACATCGGCCTCATGGTCGAAATGCAGTACGACCGCAACAAGCTGCAGGAAGTCATGCGCCAGACCGCCTGTGACAGCAAGGGCGTCCCCGGCTCCGACATGATCGCCGCTGAACGCACCGTTTTCGGCGCCGACCACCAGGACTTCGGCGCAGGCCTCTGCGAACGCTGGAAGTTCCCCAAGAGCTTCGCGTTCATCACCGGCTTCCACCACCGTCCGCTCGAAGCGTCGGTCGACAACCGCACGCTCCCCGCTCTGGTCTACGTCGCTGACCGCCTCGCCGCTGATAGTGGCCTTGGCTTCCGTGGCGATCTGATCAATACCTACATCGAAGCCGACGTGCTCGACTTCCTGAAGCTCAGCACCGAAAAGGTCACGGAACTCCGTGCCCAGGTCAAGACGCAGGCCAGCGAGTTTGCCGCGGCTCTGGGCTGATCTGAAGCCAGATCCCCAACATCTTTCGTTTGCATCGACACGCCGCACTGTGGTAGACTGTGCGGCGTTGTCATGTATCCACGATCCGTCATCCGCTGGTTCCGCCTGGGCATCCTTGCATGCCTCACGCTGTGGGTCACCCTCTCGGTTTTGACGATTCTCGAGATCTTCGGCGCGCCCATCCCCACGTCGATGCTCATCGTCACCGCCTTCGGCTGGATCCCAGCGCTTCTGCTGTTCTTCGGGCTGCTCGTCTACTACAGCCACATCCGCCAGCACGTGGAGCAAATGGAGTATCTCGTCTGCCCCAAGTGCGGCTACGACCTGCACGGTTGTGATTCGTTCGGCGCATGCCCCGAGTGCGGCCGCCCTTACGCGCGTGACAAACTGCCGCTCGACTGGCATCGCGGCGGTTTTGCTCCACGCTTGCTGCAATTCTGGAAGTTCTATCGCCGCCGCTGATCAGCGCAAGCGAATCATCGCGCGCGACAGCACCACCCGGTCTTCCACGCCGCCGCGCTCACCCGGGTCCAGCGTCACCGACAATCGCGCAGCACCCGTCGGCAGAGCCGCCGAAATCTGACTCTCTGGGCTCTCGGGTGTCAGCCGAACTCGCGCCAGTTCCTTGCCATCTGCCGCCACGATCACCGTGCAGTCACCCCACACCCGGCAGCTCTCAGGCAGCGCAACCGTCGTCGCAAAACGCGTCGCCGAAACCGGCAGCGACCATGTCGCTGTCATGGGCCCGGGCAGTTCAATGCGGCTTGCACCCAGCGGCGATTGATCCGCCGGCGCAATGATCGGCGCAACCGTCCATCGCCGCGTGGGCCAAGGTTCATAACTGGGCGACTGCAAGCTCGCCAGCCCGACCAGCCGCTCATGTGCCGGTACGAACGCGAGCACCTGCTCGACAGGCAGTGAAAACGTCACTTCGCCTTCTGCCGAAGCAAGCCGCATCGATGCTTCACGCGAGTCGTTGAGGTTGAACGCATCCACGCGCACCGCAGTGCCATCCATCAGCCACAGCCAAGGCCCGACGCGCTCCTTCGCTGGGTTGGCAAATGTCACGCCCGCCACTCGGTCGAGCGGCACCGCACTGCTCTTGCCGGGCTGCGTTTCGACAGTCAGCCCAGGCCCAGCCGTAATGCTCACAAATCCGCGCAGCAAGTCGCCGTTGGTCAGCAGCACGGTGTCCTCGCGCACGTCGCGCAGCACGGTCGTCTGCTCGGCATCAACAAAGCGCAGCAGCTTCAGGTCCTCAAGCGAGAATCGAATGGGCCCCCAGCGCTGCGTGCGCCACGAAAGCACATCGTCATTGGGCGCACCGTCCAGCGAGCCTGGCAGCGTCTGATCATCGGTCAGCACCGCCCAGCCCATGTCAGTACGCTCACGCGCCGCTCGCAGGCCGCCCAGTTGCTCCACGGTCGTCGTGAATCCCTCATCCACAGGCAGAATCGCCAGCACGTCGTCCATCGCCAGCCGAACACTCGCGCCCTTGCTGTCGCGACCTGCCAGTTCCGTGCTTGTCAGCGATCGCAGCGAAACGCGAACGCGCGAAAGATCGCTCGTGATTACCATGTGCTGGCCCTGCGCCCGCACGGTCTCCGCAGTTTCGCCTTGTCCGTTCATCGCCCGCGCCGTGCCCGCCAAAGCAAGCAACGCGCTGCACGCGACGACCCATGTTGCGACCCGCTCACGTGGCATGCTGACTCCACTCCAAGGCGCCGCTGACTGCGAGCCTTACTTCTGAAAGATCGGCAAGTATCGCTTGGGCATTTGCAGAACGATCAAAGCCATCGCCGTCCCGTAATCGTCGCCCGCGCTGTCATCTGACCAAGAACCATCCGCGCGCTGCCGACTGATAAGCTCACTCCGAATCGCCGGCCACCATCGCTCCCACGAGCGCCCGCCCTGCAGGAACATCGCCTGCACCGCGTAGTAGTGCCCATAAAAATAGTGGATCTGGCTCTCGCCCATGCCAGCACCCGGAAACGCGACCGTCGTCACGTAGTTGATGCCCGAGTCAATCGCCCGGTCTTCATAGATCCCCGCATACTGCAGGCTCGCGATCCCCGCCGCGCTTCGAGGCCACGCGCTGGGCCCCATGCTGAACTGATAGCGGAACCCGCCGTCATTGTTCTGGCAGCTGCGCACGTACTCCACAGCCTTGTCAACAACATCCTTGCTGACTTCAAGCCCCGCATTTCGTGCGCTGCGAAGCGCCATGATCTGACAGATCGTCACGCTCGTATCCGCGTCAAACGGCACTGGGTTGTATCGCCAGCCGCCTTCGCGATTCTGGCTCGTCTCAATCAGTCGCACAGCCTTTACCAGCGCACGGTGCGAGCGGTCTGCAAGCTCCGTATCGCCGCCGCCCTGCGTCATGCCGTACACCTCGCCGAGAAACAGCGTCGCAAAGCCGTGGCCATACATCGGGCTGTTGGCGCTGTCCGTCGCGACCAGTCCGCTCTCGGTCGTGTTCCGCAAGATGTACTCAAGACCCTTGGTCACCTGCTCGCCATACACGCCGCGGCCGGGCGTGTTGCCGTCAGCCATCAGCGCCAGACACGCCAGCGACGTGACGGCGACAGATCGCCCAAACTGCACTTCGCCCCAGCTTCCATCCGGGTTCTGGCGCGAAGCCAGCTGCGCCAGCCCGCGCGTCACCGTGCGATCCAGCTGCGCCGTCATCTCATTCGCAAGGGGATTGTTCTGCGCGCTGCGGCCGTCACCCAGGTTCTCTTCCGCAACCGCGCGCTCAGGTTGCTGCATCATCGCGCCGTTCACAACGACAACATCCGTCGAAGTGAATCCGCCAAACGGGTTCTCTCGCACCGCAGGCTCCATCTGCGACTGCTGCTGCATCATCACCGCGAGCGCAAGCACGGCAGGGCTCATTGCTGGCCCCCGTTCTCATTCGTCGCTGGTGCCGGCTGGGCCTGCTGCGCGAGCCGCTTGTAGTACTCTTCCGTCAGCCGCTCGTACGTCGCGCTGAAGCTGTCGCCGCTGCCCTGCACCAGCGCATCACGAACACGCGCGGGCAGGTTGCCCCACTCCGCCATGTTCCCCGCCGACTGCTGGCGCCGCTGCCCGTCGCGCTTGGGCACATTGCCGCCCTGCGCGTTGGCACCGCTCTGCTGCTGTTGTTGCTGCTGCTGGCTCTGACTGCTCTGCTGCTGTTGCTGTTGTTGCTGCTGCTGTTCCTGCTCACTCTGCGATTGCTGCTGCTGTTGCTGCTGGCTCTGTTGTTTGGCGTCATCAATCAGCTTGTCGAGCTTCTTCAGAATCTCATCCTGCACACGTTGTGTTTGCAGGCCTGCGTCCTTCGCCTTGCCGAGTCTGTCTGCACTCTCACGCATCAATCCCACTGCCGACAGAAACTGATCGCTGATCGGCACCGACCGCAGATCACGATCAAGCTGCGTCTGCGTCGGATCCACCGCTTGTGGCTGCTCGGGCTTGGCATCCTGCGCAGCATCCGGCTTCGCGAGTCCCAGTAGCTCGTCCAGCGTCGGCTCCCGCGCAGGCGGCGTTGTTGCCGCTGCCGGTGGCGCATCATCTGCCGCTGCCGTCACAAGTGGCGACACCGCAAGCATCGCCATCGCGACGCTCACCGAACGTGCATGTTGCAGAACACGCTGCGACATCACTTGCTTCCTCCATCGGGCTCTTCCGCGGGCTTCTGCTCGCCGCCATCGGGGTTCACAGGCTGCTCAGGAGCTTCAGGAGTTTCAGGAGCCTCCACGCCGCCCTGCAAACGCTTGATCAGTTCTTCGCTCTGCTCCACGATATCCGCCTGCAGCTTGCTCACGGCATCCAGCTCGCCAGCATCCGCCTGCGCGCCCGCCTCATCCAGCGACTTCGTGCGCGACAGTGTCTCGGCCTGCATGCCGCGAAGCAGCATCAGTTCCGCCGCGGGAGGCACCGCCGGTTGCGGCTGCCCCGCGCCGCCACCACTCCCGCTGCCACCGCCCTGCTGTCCCTTTGAGAGTCCGTCTTGCTCGTCCTGCGCGTTCTTCAACGCTTCCACCATGCTGCTCAGCACAGACTGCGCCGCATTCTGGTCGCGAGTCACCGCGCGCGTGTTCCTGCCTTCCGCCAGCGCGGTCGCCGCACTCGCCATCGCTTCATCCAGCCGCCGGTGCGCGAAGTCAAACACCTTCGCCTCACCCAGCTCTTCCGTCTGCGACCGCAGATCCGCCAGTCGCTGCCGCAGTTCTTGCTGCTTCTGCGCCAGTTGCCGCAGTTGATTGCGAGTCCGCCGATCCACTTCCACGCCAATCAGCGGCTGCGTTTCTGCATTGATCGCCGCCTGCTGTTCCAGCGCTTCGCTATACGCCTTGCTCAGCTCGCGCCGCGTGCGATCCTGATCACGCTTCTCCGCCTGCTTGTCCAGCTTCTCCGCTTCCGCCCGCGCGTCCTTCAGTCGCGCCAGCGCCACGCGCTCGGTCTGCTCCGCCGCCGCGTAGTCCGCCGGATCATCCCGCAGACTGACAATCGCGCTCGCCTGTGCATCCGTCGCGCTTTCAACATACTCGATCAGCATGTCCGCGCCCTGCGCCTCACGCTTGATCTTCGCGAGGACCGCCAGCGTGTTCTGATGCACCTGCACCATCGCGCCATCCAGCTCCGGCGCCACGTCACCCGCTAGCGCCTTGCTCGCGCGATCAATCTCCTGCTGCTGGCGCCGAATCAGTTCATCCAGCGACTGCTTCACATCCGCCAGCGTGCGACGCAATTGTTCATCACGCGCCTTCTGCGTGTCATCCAGCGCCTGCAGCGCCTCTTCGAGGGCCTCTTCAGCGGCCTGCTGGTTCTGCTGCGCCTGCCCCGTCTGGTTCTGCTGCACCTGCTGCGCTGCATCGCGCTGCTTCTGGCTTGCCTGCTGCTGTCGCGCCTTGGCTGCCGCCTGCTGCATGGCCTGCGCCTGCGCGGGGCTTGTCTCCTGCAATTGCTGTGCACGCTGCTCAAGCTGTTCAATCGCCGCGTCTGTCCGTTGCGCGATCTCACGCTGCCGACGCGCGATGCGCTCCAGATCCTCACGCTGCTTGGCCGTCAATTCCTCGTTGCGCTGGCCCTGCGTTTCCTGACCTGTCGCCGCCGTCTGCGCCCGCAGTTGCCGCTGCTCCGTCAGCAGTTGTTCAATCGACCGCCGTGCCGCCCAGTCGTCCTGCCCCTCGCTCAGCATCTGCATCAGCGAGCTGAGTTCATCACTCACCTGCTGCTGCGCCTGCTCTGCCGCACGTGCGCTCTGGTCACGCTGTTCCTGTTCACGCTGCTCGCCCAGCGCCTTGAGCGCATCACTCGCCTGCTGTGCCGATGTCGCCGCCTGCTGCGCCGCTTCTGTGGCATCCTGCAGAAGCTGATTGAATGCCGCGTCATCCAGCCGGTTGCGCTCCGCGCGAGTTTGCAGCCGCTCCAGTGCAGTTGTCACGGGCTTGAGCCGCTGCTCCACGCTTTCCTGCTTGGGTGCCTGCTGCTTCGCATTCGCGCGGGCCTGATCAGTATTTGCCGTCGCCTGTGGCAATTGCTCGCGCAGTGCGTTCTGGTCCGTCTCCAATCGCGAAGCCGCATCGCGCAGCCCCGTGAGTTCCTGACGCAGTTGCTCCACCAGTTCACTCGCCGAGATGAACCGCAGCCGCCGCACGGGCGAAATCACGCCCGTCGCATCGGGCTTCTCAAATGCCATGATCGCATCGCGCACTTCCGCCGTCAGCCACACTTCGTCACCAGGCGTCGCGTTGAAGCTCGCCAGGTCCAGCAGTTGCTTCGCTCGCAGAGTGCGCTGCGTTGCTGCTTCACCCTCGCCCGCGTCGGGCGTCACGGTCACCATCACGGTCGGTTCGCCAACCGCTTCGGGTGCGGCGCCTGCGCTGTCCGCAGGCACCTTCGCCAGTTGCGACCGCAGCGCAACCGCTGCCAGCGCGATGTCATCGCGTCCTTCCCCAATCGTCTCAATAACCGCCGTGGGCAGCACTGTTTCGTCCTGCGCCGGACCGATCACCGCCGCCGTCGGCGCGCGATCCGCAATCACATCCATGCGGAACACCGCTTCTTCTCGCGGCCCGATTCCCGTCGCATCCACCGGCATCGCCCGAATCCGCGCTGCATCCGTCGCGACAAACGACACCGTCCACTCGCGTGCCGTCAGCGTCGCTTGCGCGCCTTCAGGCAGCCCAGGCAGCGTTTGCTGCAACCACGCGCTGTCCACGGTCGCGGGCGTCACCACGTCCTTGCTCATGAGCAGCTTCATGCTCACTTGCGAGCCCGCCAGCACCGGCCCCACGAGCGCACGCTGGTCCAAACCGTTGCCCGCATCAATCTCGCCCGAAACCACATTCACCGCGCCTGGTGCCAACTGCGCCAAGTACGCCGGAGGCGTCACCGCGAACTTCGCATTCACAATCGCCGGCGGCTCTACCAGTGTCACGCGCGTCGCAGGCGTCGCATCGTCGCTGGTTTCAAACCAGTACTCCAGCGTCGCCTGTTGCGTGCCCGTGGGCACGAGTCCCTGCGTGTCCAGCAGCCGCTCAAACAGATCACCCTCCATCTGCGGCGCGCCCAGTCCCGGATCGTGCGACAGCTTGCGTCCCTGAGGTGTCAACAGCGCCTGCTGCGTCGGGCCCGTCTTGCCATCCACACTCACGCGGTACCGCACCGTGATGTTGGTCGCACTCGCCGGCTTGGGGGATCGCAGCAAGAGCGCACGCAAAGGCAACGCCGTTCCCAGCGGGTGCGCCGCAGGCGTGCCAGCAGCGACCACGCCCGTGCGCTTGGGCCACTGTGTCGCTGCCCAAGGCGTCAACACGCGCTGGCTGCCCACGCGAAACGTCGTGGGGTTCGCGATACTCATCGCGACGACCGCGCCGCCCGCCAAAGCCAGCGCGCTCAGCGACCGCCGCAGCGTCCGCGTCTCAAGCGAGCTCAGCACCGCGCCGGGGCTCACGACAAATCGTTCACGAGCGATATCCGCCGCTGCTCGCGCCAGCCGCGGATCGTGCGGTGCGTTGTCTTTGCTCAGTTCCAGCCCGCTCGCCAGCACACCCGCCCAGCCGCGCTGCTGGCCAAGTTCGCTGCGCTCCAGCCGCAGCGCAAGGTCCGTGTCACTGGGTCGAAACCGCAGCGCAGGCAGCACCCGACGGTACATGACCATCGCAAGCGCCATGACGCCGCCAACCCACATCAGTACGCGCAGCTCGCGAGGCAACCGCAGGAAGTAATCCGCCAGGCCCAGCGCCAGCGCGGTTGCGAACACTGTCGCGACAATCAACCCAACGCGGGAGAAGACCAGTTGCAGCCGAATCGCATTCCGCAAACGCGACAAAGCCGCCAGCAGCGTCGAAACATCCGCAGGCGGTTCGTGCTCAGGATGGTCTTTCTCGTGCGACATGAATGGCCGAGCGAAGAATGTACGACCTGTATCGACGCGTTCGGACCCTGTCCGAACCCAAAGTTCACGGTTTGGGCCCTTCATCTACGCCCGTGCCGCGCATGCATTACCCAAACAACATACGTTCGCCGCTCGTGCTGGATCGATTCGGAGCGGACCGATTCGAAACAAACCGTTTCGTCACCACGCCGTCACGCCAGCCGCAGCAGCCGTCGACCGATCCACTCCGCGCCCAGCAGCACCAGCAGCACCAACAGTGCAATGGGCTTGTCCCAAAGCGTCTCCACTTCAGGTGTTCCGAGCAGCCGCACTTCGCGGTTGGGCAGAATTGTCGCCAAATCCTTCAGCTCTGCCCCTGTCAGAACCCGTCCGCCCGTCGCTTGCGCCAGTTCCGCCAGCGCCGCATGATCCGTCTGCGGCCGCCGCATCTCATCCTCAGGCAGCAGCACGGTCACGCTCGCCGCCAGTTCCAATCCCGCCAGCGCCGGGTCCGTGGGCACAATACTGAACGCGCCCGCCTCATCAGGTACCCACATCCCGCTGTATGTCGCCACGCTTGCGTTCTCGAGCGTCTGCGATTCCGGTCGCAGCGTCACTCGCGTCCGCCGCGCATCCTGACCCTTGCTCACCGCAACTTCCAGTTCGCCCGCGCGCCGCTCAATCAGCGACTGATCCAGCAGCCGCAGCGTGATGCGCACCGGCTGATTCACCAGTGCAGTCTGGGGCGAAGCTTCAATCATCGCCGGCTTGCCACTGCGACCAAGACTCCCGCGCGCCAGCAGCCGCACCAAGGGCACCCAGAACCGTTCCGTCAGCGCTTCACCGCGCCCATAGCGATACCGCCACGTCTCATCTGTCGCGATGTAGATGCTGCGGCCCGCCCCATATCGCATCGTCGTCACCAGCGGAAACTGCCGGTTCGCGTCACTCAGCGTCGGGCTCGCCCACGCGATCACTTCACTTGCCGGCTTCAGTTGCGTGCGTTCCACGCGCTGCGCCCAGTGCAGCTTGGGCCAGCCAAGGCCAGCGTCACTCAACGTTGCAGGCCAGGTCTCATCCGTTCCCGCGCGCTCGGCCAGTTGCAGCACGCCAAACCCACTCGCCGCCGGACCCGGCTTCATCACAACAGGCTCTGTGAAGCGCGTCACCGCGCCCACACTGTCACTGCTGAAGGAGAAAGGCACCAGATCAGCCAGCGCAGTCCCGGCCCACGATCCAGGCGTAAAGCTCTCCCCGCCAATCCACAGCAGCCCCGTGCCCCGCTCCGCCACGACAGCACGCAGATTCGTCAACTGCTCCTCACTGAACAGCGCCGACCGCACATCTCCCAAGATCACCACATCAAACGCAGCCCACTCCTGCTGCGAACGCGGCAGACTCGTGATGCGTTCACTGCCTTCCTGTATATACCGTTTCTCTGCCGCCAGCAGCAACATCGTGCTGCGCACGCTTGCTTCTCGCAGCAGCAGATTCTTCACATATCGGTATTCCCACCGCGGATAGCCGTCAATATACAGCACGCGAATCGGACGGTCAGCCAGCTCAATCGCCACCGCCTGCTCGTTGTTCGCATCTGACAAATCCGCCTGATCCAGCATCACGCGCACGCGCCACGTCGTCGCGCCCGCCGTCTCCGCCTTGCTGCTCAGCGTTACACGCGGCTTGTCCGCCGGCGGCAGCGGTTTCTCGTCTCGCACCTGTCCTGCCTCATCCACCAGTTGCACACGTCCGCCCGCCGTCGTGCCGCCCGCAACGTCCACATCCACATTCACCGGCACAATGTCGCCCACAAAAGCGCTCGTCGGCGCATCCACACGCGACACCGCAACATCTGCAATCGGACTCGCGCTTCCCAGCGCAACCGGATACACCGCAATCTGGCGCTCTTGCAACTGCTGCACCAGCGCACGCGACGGCGCATCAAACGACCGTCCATCCGTCAGCAGCACCAGTCCCGCGACTGGCTTGGCCGCCACGCGCCGCATCGCGCTCTCCAGACTTGTGCCCAGCGCAGTGCGCTGGCCTGTCGGCTCCACCAGCGAGAACGGTCCATTGCCGCCCGCTTCGTTCCACGTCAAATCAAATGCCGCCGAGTCAAAGCCCAGCCCCAGCACGTTGCGCTGCTCGCGCAGTTGCGTCAGCGTCCCGCTCGCGCCCGCCAAAGCATCACGCAGTTGGCTCTCACGCGTCACGCGCCCACCCGCACCGGGAGCATCCGCAATCGTCATCGACGCACTGCGGTCCGCCATCACCACCACCCAGTCGCGCTCCACACGCTCATTCTGCTTCACCAGCTGCGGCCCCGCAATCAGCATCGCCAGTGCCAAAAGCGCAAGCGTCCGCAGCGTCGCGAGCGCGAATCGCGCCTTCGTGCCACCCTTGAGCCGCACGTACGTCATCGCCGCAAAGGTGGCCAGCGCCAGTGCAATCAGCACCCACGCCCACATGGGCCAGCCCCGCGCAAACTGCAGTTCCACGCCCTCGTCGCCAAACCCCAGCGTCCGCGTGCCAAACAGCCAGTCGAAGAAGCTGCTCATGCGGTCGCTCCTTCCGCGCCCTTTTCAACCGTCGCGTGACTGAACCACCGCGCCATCAGCGCTTCCAGGAGCGCAACCACCGCCGCCGCAATCAAAATCGGCAGCGAAATCGGCGGCGGCTGCCGCGAAGTCCCCAGCGTGCCCGCCGAAGCTTCGCCCGTCGTCTGTGCCTGCTCGTTGACCAGTGTCACTTCTGCCCCCGTCGCCGCAAGCCACTTTTCAACCGCTTGCGCATCCGTCACCGTCGTGTCGCTCGCTTCCGTGTTCGCATTCACCGCCGCCGTCGCGATGCGCTGCCCGCCCGCGTCACGCAGCGACCACAATCCCGCCGCACGCGGCATCACGGCCGTGTTGAGCACAGACAGGTTCGCATCCAATCCCGTCGCATCTTCGCGCCACACCACCTGCTTCGCACCCTCCGTCGCGCCGCGCACATTCGCAAGGGCGCCGCCCGCCACACTCACGCGCGAGCTGCTGCTCTTGCCCACACCCTGCCGAACCAGTTCCTGCACCAGTGGCACCATCAGCGGCTTCGCTGGCAAGTCTGTCCATGCGAGCGCTGGCGGCGCAAGCCACAGCACCACCCAGCCGCCCGGTTGCGACTTCTCGATCACAGGCCGCGTTGCCAATACCAGCGGCTGATTCGATCCATCCAGCCCCAGCAGTGCTTGCCCGGCCGTCGCCCCTTCCACCACCTGCATCACACGCTGCACCCGCACCGACCGCAAGAGTTCAGGCAACTCAGGCCGCAGTAGCGCAAGCAGATCATCACTCGCGCTCGCTGCCGTCGTCGCACTGATCGCGCTGCCACCTTCATCACCCTGCTGCACGTCGGTCGCTTCACGCGCCAGCTTCCAGCCGGTGCCCAGCGTCGCATCCAGATTGTCGGCCCACAACTGCGTCTGCTCGCGATCACTGGGCACAATCAGCAGCATCGCGCCGCGCACGTTCGCCGCACGCAGCAGTCGCCACGCCCCATCATCCAGTTCATGCGGCTGCGTCACGATGATCGCATCAGCCTCGCGCACGCTCGCCGGCGCGTCCGCTTCGCCCACACCCAGCAGTTCGCGAGACTCCAGCGTGTTGACGCGCACTTCGCCCGACAGCCGCTGCCACGCCTGCGCTTCCGCCGGAGCCAGCGCCAGCGTGAACCAGTCCGCCGGCGTAAAGCTATCAATCCGGTTGCCCGCAGCCGACACCGATCCAACCACCGCCACACTCACGCCCGCTCGCAGCGTCACCGGTGCCGCGGCGATGTTGTCACCCGCCACCGCATCCGCATCACACCGCGCCAGCAGCAGCACATCGCCGCCCGCCGTCGTCGTCGGCAGCTTCACGCTCACCGTCACGCTGGCCGCGCTCTGCCCGTTTGACCAGTTGACCGTTGCCCTCTGCGCATCTTCGCTGGGCGTGTCGTTCGTCACAACTGTCGCATTCGCCGCCCACACTGTTACCTGAGAAATCCCCGCACTGCCCACACCAGGCCCGCTGCGCGACAGTTCCACCCGCACCGGCACAACACCTGCGTCGGGTCCACTTTGGCCCTCGCGCGTTGCAAGTACCAGCGCCCGCAGTGGCTCGACCGTGCGCACCGCCACGTTGTCAACGGTTGTGGTAGTGGGGGCTGTAGCCAAAATGCGAGGCCGCTGACCAGCCGTGTCCGTCGCCACCGTGGGCAAAGGCTTCGTGAGGTTCGCACTCCCCGCCCGCATGCCGCTGGCAAGGTAAATGATCGCATCCGTCCCCGCGCTCTGGCTGTCCGCGCGCTCGCTGGCAATCGCCCCGCGCACGGCTTCCATCGCGCCGGCAAGGTCCGCCGCGCTGTCGGTCGCTTCAGTCTGCTCAATCAGCCGCCGCACCTGCGCCAGGTCGCTCGCAGGTGGCAGCACCACGCTCTGCACCGGAGACCCCGCCAGCACCAGCGCCGCACGGTCGCCCCGCTGCATGTCCAGTTCATTCAGTGCGGCGATCGCTTGTTCTTTCGCTCGCGCCAACCCGCTCGCTTCGCCACTGGGCAATGCCTGTTGCGTCAAACTGTTGTCGATCACGATGTACAACGTGCGAGAAGGCGACGCAAGTCCTTCACGAATCGACCCAATCACAGGCTTGCCCAGTGCCAACGCCAGCAGCGCAATGATCAAACACCGCGACGCCAAGAGCAACATCTGCTCCAGCCGCAGCCGCTTGCGCTGCTGCTGATACGCCTGCAACAGAAACTGCATCGCACCCCACGCGATGGGCTGCTTCTTGCGCCGCATCAGAATGTGAATGAGAATCGGAACCGCCACGCAGGCAAGTCCGAGCGACAGCAACATGGGATTGAGAAAGGCCATGTGCTCTTACTTCGCTCCTCGAATCGATGCGTTGCGTTTTGCGATGAATGCAGCAAGCGTGGGACCAAGATACTCGTGCGTGCTCACCTTGTGGTAGTCAAACCCCAAGCCTCGCGCAATGCGGTCAATCTCCGCGTTGTGCGCCTTCATCGCTTCGATGTACGCCTTGCGCAGCGCACGCGGATCAATCCGCAGCGTCGCTTCGCCTTCCAGCCCTTCAAAGGGCGCCGCATCATCAAACGCGAAGTCTTCCTCCGCCTTGTCCAGCACCTGAAAGATCATCACATCATGTCCGGCGAACTTCAGCCGCGCCAGCGCATCGCGAATCTCTTCAATCTCATAGAACGCATCCGTGATCAGCGCCACCAGACACCGGTTGGTCGTCTTTCCCAGCATCTGGTCCATCACACGCCGCAGGTCACCCTTGCGATTGCGATTCACCGCCTCCACCGGATGCGTGCTGAGCACACCCACGATCTGACGCCACGTGCCCTGACTGCTCGATCGCTTCACCTGCCCGCGCACTTCATCCGCGTGCACCACCACACCCACGCGGTCACCCTGCCGCAGCGTGATGTACGCCAGCGCCGCCGCCAGCGCAGTTGCGTGGTCAAACTTGCTCCAGTTGGTGCGCCCATCAATAGATGTATCGCGCCCCGCCCCGCTCGCATCCGCAAACGTCCGGCTGCCAAACGCCATCGAGCCCGAGCTATCCACCAGAATCTGAAGGTCCAGCGTCGTCTCTTGCTGGTGCTGCTTCAGGTGCAGGCGATCCGTGCGGCCATAGACCTTCCAGTCCAGGTGACGCAGGTCATCACCCGCCACATAAGGCCGGTGCTGCGCAAACTCCACCGACAACCCCTGATACGGGCTCGCATGCGACCCGGCAGAAAACCCTTCGACAATCATCTTTGCACGCAGCTCAAAGCTCCCCAGCCGCGCGAGCGTCTGCGGGTGGAGATACAACTGCGCATCTTGCTCGGGCAGCCGCACCGAGCCGGATTGACTCATGCCCAATGCTATCGGATGCGCCCGCCCTGCGGTTCGTGCCCATCCGGCAAAGGGCCGAGAATTGTTTGGGTTACCAATTCCTTGAATTTTCTCAGTAATTGTGGCCCCGCTCTCCCTCCCGGCTAATCTTGTTGCGACTCAGTCGCAAGTACACCCAGAATGCCTTTCTTTGCGGATGTGCTTGTCTACAATACTCTCGTCGGTCGATCTCCTTCGCGTCTCTCGGAGCCTCGTATGGACAACGCCCAGCAATCCTGCGGATGTCACCCCGGCCAGTGCAAGCAGCAGAGCGTTTCGCTCGCATCCTTGCGCGAGGGTCAAACCGCTGTCGTCTGCGCCGCCATGACCGCCGGCATGCCCGCCGACGATGCCGCGTATGTGCGAGCCCTGGGTCTGCGTCCCTCTGCCTTCGTTCGTGTCTGCCGTGTCGGTCAGCCTTGCATCGTGGAAGTGATGGCCGGCGCGTCAGAAGACAGCGCCTGCTGCCGCGACGATGCCTCGCTCGCCGGCAGTTGCTCCTGCCGCATCGGTCTCTCGCGTGAACTCGCCCAGCATGTGATGGTCGAAGTCGCCCGCTGACCGTCGGCTCCGTGCATGTTCTCTCGTCCCCGCGTTCAGCGCGCAGCTATCTCCTGCGCGCCCTTGGGTATCTCCCGATGACGACCACGCTCGACCACGCCACCCCGCCCGCCACCGACGCTTCGCCCACGCGCGTCGCTCTCGTTGGCAATCCCAACACCGGCAAAACCACCCTCTTCAACGCCCTCTGCGGCCTGCGCCACAAGACCGGCAACTTCCCAGGCACCACACAAGAAGCCCGCGTCGGTCGCCTGCGCTTTGGTGGCGGCGCGGTTGATCTCATCGACCTTCCGGGCATCTATTCGCTCGAACTCCAGCTCAGCGAATCCGAAATCGCCCGCCGCGTCCTCGCCGGTTCACTCGCCGCGCCGGGCATGGTGCAGGCCGCGCCCGACGCCGTCTGCGTCGTCGTCGATGCCACCAATCTCGAGCGCAACCTCGTGCTGGTAGGCGAAGTCCTTCGCCGCCGCTTGCCCACGATCGTTGCCCTCAACATGATCGATCTCGCCCGCAAGCGCGGCATCGCGATCGACCCCGCCGAACTCGCCGCCGAACTGGGCTGCCCCGTCGTTGCCGTCAGTGGCCGCACGGGTGAAGGTTTGCAGGAACTCTGTAATCGCAAGAGCGACGTGCCCCTTAGCAATCGCACGCCCCCCAACACGCAAGAAGGCATCGAAGCCTGGGCCAGCCAGACCTTCGCCGCGGCCATGGCCCGCACCCGCGCCAAGGGCGGCAAGCTCGACAACGCTCAAGCCGTCCGCGCCGGCGAACGCACCGACCGCATCGATCGCGTGCTCACCCATCCCGTGCTCGGGCTTGCTGTTTTCGGCGCCATCATGTTCGGGCTGTTCTACACCATCTTCAGCCTTGCCGCCATTCCGATGGGCCTCATCGAAACCATCTTCGGCACCACCACATCGTGGCTGCAAGCCAAACTCCCGCCCGGCATTCTCAGCGATTTCATCACCAACGGCGTCGTCGCAGGCGTGGGCAGCACCGTCATCTTCCTCCCGCAGATCATGCTGCTCTTCTTCCTCATCAGCCTGCTGGAAGACACCGGCTACTTCGCCCGCGCGGCATTCCTCGTTGATCGCTTCATGCGTCCCTTTGGTCTCAGTGGTTACGCCTTCGTACCCCTTCTCAGCAGCCACGCCTGCGCACTGCCCGGCATCATGGCCACCCGTGCGATTCCGGATACCAAAGAGCGCCTCGCCGCCATCCTCGTCGCGCCCTTCATGAGCTGCTCCGCGCGTATCCCCGTCTACGTGCTGCTCACCACGCTGCTCTTCCCGGGCAAGCCCGCCATGCAGGCCCTCGCCTTCATCGGCTGCTACGCGCTGGGCGCGGGCGCCGGCATGTTCAGCGCACTGGTCGCTCGCCGCACCATTCTCAAGGGCAAGGCCCGCGCCATGGCCCTTGAGCTTCCCACCTACAAGATGCCCAGCATCAAGACCGCCCTCATGACCACGTGGGATCGCGGCTGGATGTTCATGAAGAAAGCGGGCACGATGATCCTCGCGATCTGCATCGTGCTCTGGTGGCTCAGCAGCTACCCCAAGCTCACAACCGAGCCCGCGGCCGTCACCACGATGCGCGAGCAAGCCGCTTCACTGCGCGATGTCGCTGCTGCACCAAGTGCCACGCCCAGCGCCATCACCAATCCCTTCACCAAAGAACAAGTCGCGCCGGCTGCTCTGACGCCCCAGCAGCGCGAAGAACTCGCTCTCACGCTCGAAACCGTCGCCGACGAGAAGCACAACAGCGCTGCTACTGCTCACAGCTTCCTGGGCCGATTGGGCAAGACCGTGCAACCTGTCTTTGCTCCGCTGGGCTACGACTGGCAACTCTCCATCGGCGTCCTCGCCAGCTTCGCCGCCCGCGAAGTCTTCGCCAGCACCATGGCCGTCATCACCACCGGCAGCGACGACGCGGAGAGCGAAACCGCGATGCAGCGCATTGCGACCGCCACCCGCGCCGATGGCGTCACGCCCATCTTCACCCCCGCCGTCAGTTGGAGCCTGCTTGTCTACTTCGTGCTCGCCATGCAGTGCCTGCCCACGCTCGCCGTCACCGCCAAAGAAGCGGGGGGGCTCAAGTGGGCTGGCATCCAACTGGCGTGGATGTGCGGCGTCGCCTACCTCGCGGCGTTGATCGTCTACCAAGTGCTCAGTTAGTTTGGCTTAACACGGCCTTACGAGTTACTGCCACCCCGCGCCAAACTCGCAATCGCCCGCTCCATCAGCCGGTCATGCGTCCGCATCATGTCCACGTTCGCATCCACCTCGCGCGATGCACTGGTCATCTGCAGCAGCACGCGCACTTCATCCACGCCCGACTCTTCCACCGAGCCCTGCCGAAGTTGCCCCGTCGCCACCGTCTTCCCATCCATCATCGCGGCAGTGGGGGCGAACATGCTGTTGCCAGCTTTGCGCAGTGACTGCTCATTTTGCACTTCCACAAGCTGAATCTGCGCGATCGTTGTTCCGCCCTGCGACACCCGGCCCGCTGCATCAATCGACACGGCACCCTGATCGGCCAGCGTGATCGGATTGCCGTTGGTTGCTAGGACAGGCAGCCCCGTCCCCGCCATGACCAGTTCGCCGCGTGCGTTACGCGTCATGCGTCCATCGCGCGTCAGTCGTACCTGATCATCGCCGCCGTTGGTGCTGTCCCGCACGACCATGAAGCCTTTACCCTCAATCGCGACATCCAGTTCGCGCCCGGTCACCTTGAGCGAACCTTGGCCGAAATGCACCCGATTCGGGTTCAGCATCACGCCCCCGCCCAGGCGCTCGAGCAAGGCGTTACTGGGCATCCATCCCAGCCCGTCTTCCTCCCGAACCGCCGGCCGCGCGTATTGACTGGGAATGTCGGGCTTGAATCCCACCGAGTCCATGTTCGCGAGGTTGTTCGCAAACACGTCCTGCCGGTACAAGGCCGCCATCGCACCACCCGCCGAGATTTGCAGTCCTTGGCTCACGAGGTGCCTGTCGCAACCTGCATGCCGACCAGTTGCCACCCATTGCGTCGCGCCAAACCACGCCAACACTTCTGCATGCTCATCGCCGATCTTGCCGCTCTGATGCAGACCATCGCCCCCGTCGCCTACGCCGAACCGTGGGACAAGGTGGGCTTGCTCGCGGGAGATGCCCAGCGCGAGCTGCAAGGCCCCGTCCTGCTCACGATCGACCTCAACGAAGCGGTTCTCGACGAAGCCGTCCGCCTGGGCTGCGGCGCGATCATCGCGTATCACCCGCCCATCTTTGAGCCTCTCACCAAAGTCACCAGCGCAACCCCCCGTCAGCGCGTCATTCTCCGCGCCCTCGAAGCCCGCATCGCCCTCTACTCACCTCACACCGGCCTCGATGCCATCGCAGGCGGCGTGACCGACTGGCTCTGCGAAGGCCTTTCAGGCAGCACGCAGCAGAACCGAATCGCTGGTGACTGTCGCGCCCTGAGCGCCCACGCGAGCGTGCCCGCCACGCAGCAAATGAAGATCGTCACCTTCGCGCAGGCCAAAGACGTGGAACTGCTGCGCAACACGCTCGCCAGTGCTGGCGCCGGCCAGATTGGCGAATATCAACTCTGTTCCTTCACCACCACAGGCGAAGGCACCTTCCTAGGCAGCGACAAGTCGAGCCCCACCGTCGGCCAAAAGGGCATCGTCGAACACGTGCCCGAAGTGCGGTTGGAAATGGTGTGCAGTAAGAGCGCCCTGCCCGTGGCGCTAGAAATGCTCCGTAAGTTCCACCCCTACGAAGAGCCGCCCATCGATATCTACGAACTCGTTCCTCAGCCGCGTCGCGCAGTTGGCAGCGGCCGCAAACTCACGCTCGACAAACCCGCCACTGTGCGCGAACTCGCCGAACGCCTCAAAGCCTTCACCGGCGCCAAGACTGTGCGCTTCGCCCTCGCTGGCGACAATGACAAACCCATCCGCATCGTGGGCGTCGTCCCAGGCAGCGGCGAATCCCTCAGCAAGCTCGCCCGTACCGAAGGTTGCGAAGTCTTCGTCACTGGCGAAATGAAACACCACGAAGTCCTCGGCGCACTCAACGCCGGCATGCACGTCATCCTGGGCGGCCACACCAGCACCGAACGCGGCTATCTCCCGCGCCTCAAAGCCAAGATGGAAGAACAAGCCGCCAAGCGCGGCCTCACCGGCCTGCGCGTCATTCAAAGCACGATTGACAAGACGCCGCTCGAAACCCTTTAACTCAACCCCTTCGTGCCTACCTCACCCATTCCCACGCCGGCCCGCGCTTCGCTTCATACACCCGCCACATCTCAAACCAGTAACTCCGAAACGCATCCGCGCCAAACGGTGCAAAGTGCTTGCGTACCTGTCGCATCACACTCGCCGCTGTGCCTTTGAACCCAAGCACCTCGCGACCATGTCGCGCTGCTTCTGTATCGAGCGGCAGGCGTCCGTATCGTCCGAGCAACTGCATGATGTTCGCCGCCGCATAAGGCCCGATGCCAGGCAGCTCCACCAGTGCCTTGAACAACTGCTCATCAGGCGTTGCCGTATCTTCAAGCCACGTCTGATCGATCCCACCTTTGCGCACAGGCAGCGTGAACAGCCGCGCAAGCTCCACCAGCCGCTCATCGCGATACCCCACTCGGCACCGACTCCGCAGCGTCGTTGCTCGCGCCTTCGCCATTTGCGCTGCTGTCGGAAACGCATAAAGCGTCACGCCATCAACTTTGATGCTTGAACCCAAAACCTCGCACAACCGCCGATTCATGGTGATGGTGCCGGGCCACTGCACATTGCAGCTCGTCACCGTCTTCACCACATCCTCGAACAATGTCGGACTGCGAAAGATCCGCCCGCGACCGCCTTTCGCAAACCGCGGATCCCGCGCATGAAACCCCGCGATCCGCTCCGCCGATTCATCCAGTCGCAGCATGCGGGATATCTGCGCCCGCACCGCATCCCGCTCCTCGCCGCTCACCTCGCGCGACAGCGTCACTCGCAGCGTCTGCCTGCGCTGAGCGATCTCGATCCCCACCGGCTTGCTGTGCACCGTCCCCTCGCGCATGCTCAGCACGCGCCGCAGGACCTGCCGCTGCACATCCCATTGATTGGGCGCAAGCATGAAATAGCCGTACGAGCACACATCTCGCGCCAGCACAAAGTCGCTCGGCACCCGTATGGAAAGCACACCCATGCCCGAGGTTACGAGACGCTTGAGCCCACTGTCAGATTTTTCACTTGTGCCCGCAATATCACCCCGCACAGTCCGTTTACTCCGCGTCAGTCACAGTTGAATGCGTCAGTGACAAAGCGGAGGCCGGGTATGTCGAGTCACATCGGTTCGGGCGCGATGATCGTGCAACATCGTTCGCAGCGCATGGGTCGCGTCCTCGTCGCTGGCCTCGCCATCGGCGTGCCCGCCCTCACGGCGGGTCTGCTGGGCGTCGCCTACTACCAGCACCGGGCCGAGGCCGCGTTGCCGCCGGTCCCCGTCCCGCCGCAAAACCCCATCACCGAAAGCAAGCGAGTTCTCGGCAAGATGCTCTTCTGGGATGAACAGATGAGCACCAGCAACGTCGTGAGCTGCGGTACCTGCCACAGCCCCGCCCGCGCAGGCGCTGACCCGCGCATTGCTCGCCACCCGGGCGACGACAACACGCTCAACACGCCCGACGACATCCTGGGCTCACCGGGCATCATCAAGAGCGACGCCGACAACGACTTCGAGCGCGACCCCATCTTCCTGCTGGGCCCCCAGATCACCGACCGCGCCGCCAACGTCACGATCAACGCGGCCTACGCGCCCCTGCTGTTCTGGGATGGTCGCGCCTCGGGCCAGTTCGTCGATCCTCAAACCGGCGCAACGATCATTCCCCAGGGTGGAGCACTCGAAAGCCAGGCCGCTGGCCCGCCGCTGAGCAGCATCGAGATGGCTCACGCCGGCTGGGACTGGCCGCGCCTTATCGCCAAGCTCCAGCGCGTGCAGCCTCTTGCTCTTTCCACCAACGTCCCGCAAGACGTGCAGGCCGCCCGCGTCGCCAACCCCAACTATCCCGCGCTTTTCCAAGCAGCTTTCGGCGATTCCCAAATCACTGCATCGCGCATCGCGATGGCCATCGCCACCTACCAGCGCACGCTCATCAGCGATCAAGCCCCCTTCGACGCCTTCCGCGCCGGTGATCTCAACGCACTTACCCAGCAGCAGCGCCAAGGCTTCGCAGACTTCCAGGCCAACAGCTGTGCCGTCTGCCACAACGCCAACCAAGATCTCTTCACCGATCACAGCTTCCGCAACATTGGCCTGCGTCCCATCGCCGAAGACAACGGCCGCCAAGCCATCTCCGGCAACATCAACGATCGCGGCCGCTTCAAGGTGCCCACGCTGCGCAACGTCGCGCTCAAGGCCACCTTCATGCACAACGGCCAGTTCCAGAATCTCAATCAGGTGCTGGGCTTCTACGCCCGCGCCCCCGGCGCGCCCGTCCAGCAGGCCGACAATCGCGATCCTGTCATGAACGCGATTGTGCCGCTGCCTCCCAACGAAGCGCAGAACATCGTTGCCTTCCTGTCCTCACTCACCGACCCCCGCGTCGCCAACCAGACCTTCCCCTTCGACCGTCCGCTGCTCTTCGCTGATCGCCCGGCCGATCGCAGCATCAATCTGGGTGGTGGTGTCGCCGGCAGTGGGGGCGTGGTCCCGCAGATCATCGTGCAGGCCCCGACCATGATCGGCAATGCCGAGTACCGCATCGGCGTCACCAACGCTCTCGGCAACGCCAACGCACGCCTCGCCTACTCGCGCTCCGCGCCCGTCAACGGCCGCATCACCGCCGAGTGGTTTGGCGATGTCAAGGTCACCACCGGTGTCGGCTCCGGCAACGGTGTCGCCACCGAGCACATGCCCCTCAGCACTTTCAACGTCCAGCCGGGCCAGCGCATCTTCGTGCAGTGGCAAGTCACCGACCCCGCCGCTGCTGCGGGCGTCGCTCTCAGCAGCGTCGGTCAGCTTAACTTCTTCTGCGGCAGCCTCGGTTGCGGCTGCGACCCCATCGACTTCAACCGCGATGGCGTCTACCCCGACGACCAAGACGTCCTCGACTTCTTCAATGTCCTCGCCGGCGCACCCTGCCCGACGGCTGATGTCAGCCTCCCCGCCTGCGACATCGACTTCAACAACAACGGCGTCTTCCCCGAGGATGAAGATGTTCTCGACTTCTTCAACGTCCTTAGCGGCGGGTCCTGCTAAGGAGTCCCAACGCCCACATTCTCACCCCTTGACACCTCCGTGATAATGTGCGTGTAACCCACCACGTGCGGAACCACCGGGATGTCAAGGTTGAGCCCATCACGTATCGCCCACCAAAGACACGAGCGCCTCGCTCGTGTCTTTGCGTGTCTTCTCACGTTTGGTCTGCCCGCTGCCGTCGCCGCTCTGCTCATCATCTCGCACATGCAGCACCGCGCACTCGCCGCTTTGCCCCCTGTGCCGGTCCCTGCGCTCAACCCCATCACTGAGAGCAAACGCGTCCTCGGCAAAATGCTCTTCTGGGACGAGCAGCTCAGCACCGCGAATGTCGTCAGTTGCGGCACCTGCCACGCACTCGATCGCGGCGGTGCCGAGTCCCGCACCGCCGTCCACCCGGGCGACGACAACCTGTTCAATACCGCCGACGACACCTTCGGCTCCCCGGGCATCATCCGCAGCGACAGCGCCAACAACTTCACCGCCGATCCGCTCTTCGCTCTCTCCCCGCAAGTCACCGATCGCTACACACCCAGCATCATCAACGCAGCATTCGCCCCGCGACTCTTCTGGGACGGCCGCGCCGACGGGCCATTCGTCGATCCGCAAACAATGCTCGTTGTCATTCCCTCCGGCGCCGCGCTCGAGGTGCAAGCCACGCGCCCGCCGCTCAACAACACCGAGATGGCCCACGCCGCGTGGGACTGGCCCAATCTCATCAGCAAGCTGCAGCGCGTCGAGCCCCTCGCTCTCGCGACCGATCTGCCGCCCGACGTGCAACTCGCCCGCCAAGCCAGCCCCAGCTACTCGCAGCTCTTCCAAGCCGCCTTTGGCGATTCTCAGATCACCGCCCCGCGCATCGCCATGGCCCTCGCTACGTACCTGCGCACTCTCGTCAGCAACCAGGCTCCCTTCGACGCTTTCCGCGCTGGCAACACAAACGCCCTCACACCCCAGCAGCGCCAAGGCTTCATCGACTTCCAAGCCAACAACTGCGGCGTCTGCCACACCGCGTCGCAAGATCTCTTCACCGATCACAGTTTCCGCAATATCGGCCTCCGCCCCGTCAGTGAAGACCCAGGCCGCCAATCCATCACCGGAGCCTTCAGCGATCGCGGCCGCTTCAAGACTCCCTCGCTCCGCAATGTCACCCTCAAGTCGCGCTACATGCACACAGGCCAGTTCAGCACGCTTGAGCAGGTCATGGCCTTCTACGCGCGCAGCCCCAGCGCACCGCCCCAGCAGCTCGACAATCTTGACGGCGTGATGAACCTCATCATCCCGCTCACGCAAACTGAGTCACAGAACATCATCGCTTTCCTCCACTCGCTCACCGACCCGCGCGTCGCCAACCGCACCTTCCCCTTCGACGAACCCCTGCTCTTCACCCAGCGCCCGGCCGATCAGAATCTCAACCTCGGAGGCGGTGTTCCAGGCAGCGGCGCACTCGTCCCCCAAATCATCGTTCAATCCCCCGCCATGCTGGGCAACGCCGAGTTTCGCGTGGGCCTCACCGCCGCACTCGGCAATACCGCCGCCCGCCTCGCTGTCTCACGTACACCGCCGCAAAACGGCGAGATCACCGTCGATTGGACGCTCAGCGAACTTGCAACCTCTGGCACCGGCGCAGGCATGGGCGTCGCCACCCAGCACTGGTCGCTCAATCTCTACGAAGTTCAGCCGGGCGAAACGCTGTACGTGCAATGGCACGTCCTCGACCCCGCCGCACCCGGCGGCGTCGCCAAAAGCAGCGTCGGCCAGCTCACCTTCTTCTGCGGAAGTCTCGGCTGCGAATGCGACCCCATCGACTTCAACCGCAACGATGTCTACCCCGAAGACCAAGACGTCATCGACTTCTTCACCGTCCTCAGCGGCGGCACCTGTCCCGTCGCCGACATCTCGCTGCCCCAGTGCGACATCGACTTCAACAACAACGGCGTCTACCCCGAAGATCAAGACGTTATCGACTTCTTCAACGTCCTCAGCGGCGGCACCTGCTGACGCTCACACGAGCTATCGTCGCGTCATATGAACGGCCTGATCTATCTCCTGCTGCTGCCGATCGTCGCATTCGCGCTGTTCAAATTACTGCCGATGTATGCCGCGATTCCGCTCTACGCGCTCTTCGTGCTTCTCCTCGGATTCGTCGCATTGCTCGCCATGTTGCGGCGGAATGTGTGGCAGAGTTTTCGCCCGCAGTGGCAGGCGCTCTCCGAAGCGGAACCAGTCGACGAGGACCTGATCGCCACGCTCGACAGGCATGACAAACCGCTCGAATCGTTGGGATTCCGTCCTGTCGCCTCGTTCATCGGGCGCGACACCGGTCCGGGCCAGCTCACCCTTGTGAAGACGTTCGTCCACAGCAGTGGCCGCAAAGTCGCAGTCGCTGGCGTGGTTCGCGCGGTCGTCCCGGTCGCCGGTCGAGACACTCCTCACGTTCAGACTGCATCGTGCATCGATATCGCCGCACGCCGCTCTGACGGCACCGAGCTGCTTGTCGGCGATAGCTTCGAAGGCACAACAGGCCCTCAGCCGACCAACCAGTTGCGAGCAGTCATCGAACATGGTGATCCCTCAGCGCTGGTCGCCGCGATGGATGTCTGGACGCGCGACGCTGGTGTCTTGCAGAACATCGAGCACTGCGCGACGCCGCAGTACGTCGCGAAAACCATGATCGACAGCGAGCAGCGCCGTCTGGCCAGAGGCTGGATGTGGATGCAGCCCGACCAACGCTGCCGTCACACGTGGAAAGGCATCTTCTTGCAAGTCGTCCGCATGTTCCCGCCCGGAAGCTGGTTCGTTCGCCACGGCCCGCGACGACTCGGCAAGCGGCTGCTTGAAAGCGCCGATCGCGCGAGAGCATGATCCTTACACGCTCGCACTGACCGTCCGCTGCTCAATCCGCTTCACACTGCGCGTGCACACCATCGCATTCACGTAGTTGCCCGGTGTGTGGATGTCATCTGGGTCCATATTGCCCACGGGCACCAACTCGTCCACTTCCGCCAGCACCACGTGTGCCGCCGTCGCCATCATCGGATTGAAATTCCGCGCCGTCGCGTGATATCGCAGGTTGCCAAATGCGTCACCCCGCTGCGCCTTCACCAGCGCCAAGTCAGCGAACAACCCTGTCTCCATCACATACTCACGAGGCGACCCCTTCTGTGCCTGCCGTGCGATGCTGCCAGGACCTTCCTTGTCCGTCCACGCCCGCCCCGCGAACCCTTTGCCGGGAACGGTCGTACCGCAGGTGCCGTCGCCTGGCTTGAGGAACGGCCGCGTCTCCTTGCCGTCGGCGACGATGGTGCCAGCGCCGGTAGCAGTAAAGAACGCGGGAATGCCCGCGCCACCGGCGCGAATGCGCTCCGCCAGCGTGCCCTGCGGGTTGAATTCCACTTCAAGCTCGCCGCTCAGAAACTGCTTCTCAAACGTCGCGTTCTCGCCCACGTAGCTGGAGATCATCTTGCGAATCTGGCGGGTCTGCAGGAGCAGCCCCAGCCCCCAGTCATCCACGCCCGCGTTGTTGCTGATGCACGTGATCTGCTTCACACCCGTATCGCGCAGCGCGACGATGAGAGTCTCCGGAATCCCACACAGCCCAAACCCGCCCACCATGACAGTCATCCCATCACGAATGACGCCCTGAGCCTGAAGCTTCGCAAAAATCTCGCCGGCGGAAGAAGCAGCTTTCGTCATGTCGCAAGCGTAGGGCAAGGTGGTCGCGGCTTCACGGGCAGGACCGCGCCAGGCTGCGGCGTTCGCGCTCTCTGTAGCTTGAAAAGTCCTTCCAGAACTGCACCGAGAAGACCGCAGCCGCGCCTGCCGCCAGTGCCAACGGCGCGGCGACCCACCACGAGCCGCTGCCCAGCGGACGAGAAGCGCCCGGTCGCAGCGGCACAAATTGCATGGCCAGCAGCGTGTTCTTCTGATACTTGTGTTCGTCGCTGACAGAAGCGCCGAAGCTCTCAAGCCGTTCAGAGCCGTCAGTGTCCTGAAAGGAGACGCGCACACTCAGCGTTTCGCCGCCGCGGCGGGAACTGCTGCGCTGCACATGACGTACGCGGGCCTGGGTGACTTGGCCGAACATCGCATAGCGCAGCTGGTTGCAACTGCCGATAAGAGAAAGCAGCGCGATGAGGCCGCAGGCGACCAGCAGTTTGAAGCGCTGGGTGTTCGAAAGGCCTGAGACCCAAGAGCCAGCGTTGATGCTGAGCCCGTCGCCCAAGCCGTTGCCCAAGTCGTCGCTCAAGTCGCTGACGTCAAAATCAGTCATGAGAGCACCCCCGGTCACTCATTAAGCCATCAATTCCGCGCCTGTCGCGCGTGAACATAAATGGAGCCGCGGGGAATTGAACCCCGGTCCCGTGACAGTCAGTAGATCGCATCTACGCGTGTGTTGAGTATTTTGATCTCGACGATGGCGACGCGCACTCACACGCTTCTCCATCATCCAATCTGCAGAAGAGCTTCGCGGTTTGATCCCTGAAGATCTCGAATCTCCGCTAGCCTGCTGTCTTCGATTCCCCGCCTAGCAGGCGTTGACGGAGAACCGCGCAGCCAGTTTGTTAGGCTGCGAGAGCGTATTGGCGCTCGTTGAACATTTTTTTGCACGCTTTTTACGAGGCCAGCGTGCGCCTCGACGCGCCACGAAAAACTTGACGCTGCCCGGTCGAATCCAGTTCGGCCCCAGTTGTCAAAGATCAAGTCATTATAGGGAAGCCGCGGCGCCCAGTTTCGCGCACGCTCACTTTCGCCACGATTCACAAACGATTTGCTGCCCTGCCAGCATCGCGACGTATTCCTCGCGATCTATCTCGTAAAGTCCGAATTGGTCCATATGCGGATTCCGCAGCTGGCTGTCCAGCGCCACGAACTTCCGTGCTCGCAGCTCTTCCACCAGTCGCACCAGGCACACCTTGCTCGCCTCGCTGCCACCCGCTTCGGGCCGACTGAACATGCTCTCGCCCGCAAATATCCTGCCCAGCGCAACGCCATACAGCCCGCCGACGAGTTCACGCGAGCCATCCCGCGTCAGCCACGCCTCCACGCTGTGCGCAATCCCCTCTTCATGCAGTGCGAGAAACACCTCGACAATCTCCGCATGCAGCCACCCACCGTCGCGATCGCGCTGCCAGCAGCCATGAATCACATCGCTGAACGCCGTGTCGACCGTGATCTCAAACTTCCCGCGTGCAACTGCCTGCCTCGTGCTGCGTGGCACGTGAAACCGCTCATCCAGCGGAATCAGCGCACGTCTGGCGGACTGCACCCACTCCGTCACGCCGCGTTCGTCATCGTGCATGAGAAACCAGCCCTGCCGGTACATGTCGATCACAGCTTGCAGGCCCGGGTGCATGGGCGAGCGTAGAGCGGCGGAGAATCACCGTGCCGGTTCGGTCTGTATCAGGCTTGGCCCCTTGCCGCAACGTCTTCTACAATGCATGCTTGCATTTCGTTGGCCCGACAAGGACCCCCTCGCGTGAGTATCGCCGGTGCGCCTTCACAATTCGTCATGCATCGCGTGGGCACGACGCCGTCACTGGCGAGCCTGCTCAACCCGATCAGCATGATCGCAAGTCTGTGGGCTCGTCGCAGCCTTATCTGGCAGTTCGCGTTGCGCGAGGTCGCGGCCCGCAATCGCGGCAGCGCACTGGGGATGCTGTGGACGTTGCTGCACCCGCTCATCATGCTGGGCGTGTACACCTTCGTCTTCGCCATCGTGTGGGAAGCCAAGTGGGCCGGCGCGCCTGACACCAGCACGATGACCTTCGCGGTCACGCTCTTTTGCGGCCTCATCTGCTTTGAGATCTTCTCAAGCAGCGTCAGCAACAGCCCGGGCGTCATCGTCAACAACCCCAACTTCGTCAAGAAGGTGATCTTCCCGCTCGAAGTGCTTCCACTCGCGCAGCTCGTCGCAAGCATCACGCTCTTTGGTATCAGTCTCGGCGTTCTGCTCATCGCCAATGGCGTGCTGCGCGGCGCGTTCTCGAGCACGTTGTGGGCTCTGCCGCTGGTGCTGCTGCCCATTGTGCTGCTGGCTGCGGGTTTCAGCTACATCTTCGCGGCGCTGGGCGTCTTCCTGCGAGACATCCGCAACCTCGTGCAGGTGGGCGTGCAGATTCTGTTTTTCATGACGCCCATTCTGTATCCCGCCGCCAAAATGGAGAAGGCGCCTGTGTGGGTGCAGCACGTGCTGGCACTGAACCCGCTGGCAGGTGTTTTCGAGAGCGCGAGAAACGTCACGCTGCACGGCCTGCAGCCTGATTGGCGTGCGCTTGCCATCGCCACGTGCGTGGGGCTTGTCGTCCTGCAACTCGGGTACGCGTGCTTCATGAAGAGCAAACGGGGGTTTGCCGATGTCCTCTGACCCCCGCGTTGCCACGCCGCACCGCAGCGACGATGCAACTGACATCGCCACGGCAGAACTGCAACCACTGGTGCGCGACCTGCCGGTTGTCGACATTGCGGCGGACCTCGAGCCGCTCGCCGAGATCGCATCCGCGCCGCCTCAGCCGGTTGTTCTGCGACTGCACGGCGTGGGCAAGTGCTACCACATTTACGACAAACCGCAGGACCGCCTCAAGCAGGCGCTGGTGCGCTGGCGAGGCAAGAAGCTCTACCGCGAATTCTGGGCGGTGCAAGGCGTGAGCCTCGAAGTGCGCCGCGGCGAAGCCATCGGCATCGTGGGTCGCAACGGCAGCGGCAAGAGCACGCTCCTGCAGATCATCGCCGGCACGCTTGCGCCAACCACCGGCACGGTTGACATTGCGGGCCGCGTCGCCGCGCTGCTTGAGCTTGGCAGCGGCTTCAACCCCGAGTTCACAGGTCGTGAGAACGTCTATCTCAACGCGGCGGTGCTCGGTTTCAGCAAGGCCGAAGTTGATGCCAAGTTCGACGCCATCGCCAGCTTCGCGGATATCGGCGAGTTCATCGATCAGCCTGTCAAGACCTACAGCAGCGGCATGCTTGTGCGGCTTGCTTTCGCGGTGCAGGTGCAAGTCGAGCCCGATGTGCTCATCGTGGATGAAGCTCTCGCCGTGGGCGATGCGCTCTTTCAGAAACGCTGCTATCAGCGGCTGGATGAGCTGCGTACCAAAGGCGTCACACTGCTGTTTGTGAGTCACGATCAGGAAAGCGTCCGCACGCTGTGCGATCGCGCGCTGCTGCTCGAACACGGCAAGCCCATCGCCATGGGCCCCAGTGGTGAGACACTGCTGACCTATCGCAAGCTGCTGCACGAAGAAGAGAAACGCTTCTACGCCGGCACACTCGCGCGTCAGCCTGCGAAGAACACCGACAGCGGCGCAGCGAACGCGAGCGAGGCCAAGGCTCGCCCGCGCAGCGTGCGCGATGCATCGTTTGGTGATCTTGATGCGGAAGTGACGAGCGTGTCGGTGCAGGATGCCAGCGGCGCGCCGATCAGTTACGTGACATCAGGTGATGCGATGCGCATCCGCGTGCGCGTCGCGGTGCACAAGCGGCTCACGCGTGCGAACATCGCGCTGCGCATCCGCAATAAGCAGGGTATCAAGATCTGTTCCTGGGGCACATTCAGTCAGGATCTTGCCGCCATTGCGCGTGGCGAGCAGCAGGTCATGTGGCGGCGAGAGTTCACGCCGGGCAGCGTGTTTGATGTCGTCTTTGATTTTGACTGCACGCTCGGCACGGACTTGTACGAAGTGCAGGCTGCGATCGTCGAGGAGCTTGATCTGTCCTACATGTCGCAGCGCGTGGTGCACTGGCGAGACGAAGCCGCGTTCTTCCAAGTCGCGGTGCACAAGCCCGATGAAACGAGCGTGATTGCGCATCCGCATCGCAATTTCTTCGGCGGCGTGGTTGATCTGCGCATGCGTGCGCGTGTGGAGGATGCGTCTTGACCGGGGCCATCGTGAAGCAAGGTGAACGCGTCGACTACGCCGCGACATACGACGCGTATTGGCGGCGCGAAGACCGCTGGGGGCAGCACAGCTTCGCTGATGCGAACGACCTGGCGCAGAAAGTCATGTTGCTTGGCGGCGTGGGACGCGTGCTGGATGTGGGCACAGGCATGGGCGGTCTGGTCTTCGCGTTGCTGCGCGAGGGCATCGATGCGCATGGCGTTGATGTCGCGCCCGTGGCGGTCGATAGTGGCAACGCTCGTGCGCCCGGGCGATTCTCACGCGGCTCGATTCTTGAGCTGCCGTTCGCAGATGCGAGCTTTGACACGGTGGTCTGCACCGATGTCCTCGAACACATCGCACCGGCTGATGTCGAGCGTGCACTTCGAGAGCTGGCTCGTGTGGCCCAGCGCAGCGTGTATCTTGCAGTGAGCACCGTCGCCGATCGAGACGGCAGTTGGCACCTGACCATTCAGCCACGCGAGTGGTGGGAGCGAGAGTGCTTTGCTGTTGGTCTGCGCACGCATAGTCGCGCAATGCCTGTGCTGCCGTATGCACAGATCGAGCATGAAGGCCCGAGTGCAACGATTCTGCTGGAGAAGGTGCCTGCGAAGGCCAGCGCCGCATGGCCGCTGGAGTCGCTCACGGCTGAGAGCCAGTTGCACAACGACATGCTGCGCTGGGCAGGCCGCCGGGCCGATGCGCACGTCGCTCGTTATCACGCCGCGTGTGAGTTTGTGCGTCCCAACGACCGCGTGCTGGATGTGAGCTGCGGCCTTGGTTATGGCAGTCACGTTGTCGCGATGAACTCCACCGCGTCGCATGTGCTGGGGCTCGATATCGACGCAAAGAGCGTTGCGTATGCGAGCGACAACTATGGCAGCGCTCGCGTCGCCTTCGCATCGGCGGACGTGCAGCAACTGAGCAGCATTCCCGATGCCAGTGTCGATCTGGTTGTCAGTTTCGAAACGCTGGAACACGTGGCTGATCCTGTCGCTGCGCTCCGTGAGTTCCATCGCGTACTCACGCCGGGCGGACGTGTCATCGCCAGTGTGCCCAACGACTGGACAGACGAAACAGGGCGCGATCCCAATCCGCATCATCTGCATGTGTACACGTGGCGCGCGCTGGTTGATCAGGTGCGTGCAAGCATGAGCGGCGAACACGGCTGGATCATCGAGCGAGCCACACGACAGACCGCTGGTGGCGGCATGAAGCTCGCAAATGAGCCGCGAGCGATAGAGCGTGTCGCGCTTGATGCGAACGACAACGCGACAAGCGACAAGGCGGAGTGGTGGCTCATCACGCTGATGAAGGACCCGCTGCCGGGCAGCAAAGCCGCGTATCGCGAAACCGTCTTTCCCGCTGGTGGCGTTGCGGATGATGCCCAGTATCACCTGACGAGCTTCGCACGCGATTACGACAATCCGTGGCTCGTGCGCAGCATGATCGCTATGGGGATGCGTCTGACCGACGGCGTCCGGCTCGCGCAGCTTGCCGCGCGTGTGATGCAGCAAGCCCGCCGCGGTTCGGCGGATCATGGCGCGGCTATCTGTGTGCTGCAGTATGCCGCGCTGAGTGGCAAATCACTTGCCGGCGTGCGCGAAGGTGAAGTTGAAGCGGAGTGCGATGGCTTTGCAGCAGCGTGCGATGGAACGCCCCATGCGCGCCGCTGGGCGGTGTCGTGCCAGTATGCCAGTGGCTTGCTTGCGCTTGCAAGGGGTGAGCTTGCACGGGCACGCGAGCTATTCACGAGGTGTGCATCGCATGATCCGCTCGTGTTGTCACCACTGCTTGCGACGAAGACTGTTGATGCGGCATGGCGTGCGGGCGTCCTGGCAATGCAAGCGGGCGACGAACGCGACGCGCAGCGTCTGTGGACGCATGGCTTGCGTGAAGCGCAGCGCGTGAGTGCTGCATCATGGCTCAACGTGATCGGCGACGAAGCCTCGCCCCAGCCTTTCGCGATGAGTGAGATGACGCAGGTGATGGACGCGGCCAATCGCTGTGCACGTGCGCTTGCATTCGCCAATCAATGGCATGAGAACCCGGCGCTCGCGTTCGAGCTGTCGCGACAATCCACCGTGGCCGACGCGCGTGCAGCGTGGCACGAGGCTCGCCGCCTGGCGCACGCGTGGCAGACGCAAGTTGGCATGACGCAGGCCCTGGCGAAGGATCGCGACGCCGCATGGAGCGAGGCGCGTCGTATCGCGATGGAGTGGGAGCGAGCGGTCGCTGCGGCGAACGCTGTGCAGCAGCCGGGTGACGACAAACTGCGCAATGCGCAAGTCGGACTCGAAGCGGCGATCCTGGCGGATCGTGATCTGTGGTTGCACGAAAGCAAGCGACTGGAGCGAGAGTGGACGCAGCAGGCCGCCCGCGTGCGTGAGCTGACTGCCAAGGTTGATGCTCTCTTTGCGGAAGTGCAGACGACTGCGAGCGACCGCGACAATTGGCAGGGGGAAGCCGCACGCATCTCGCGTGAGTGGGAGATCGCCGCGGAACAGTTGCACCAGTTGCGTGCGCATAATGATCAGTTGTCGGCGTACTCGAACGTCATGGAGCGCGAGCGAGATGACGCCGCACGCCGCGTGACCGAGCTTGTTGCGAGTAACGAGCAGCAAACCGCGGAGATTGATCGACTGCTGGCGCAGCTGCGTGATGCGAGCATGTCGGTTGCTCATCATCGAGGCTTGTACGAAGCGATGCGCAGCGAAGCCGATGCGCTCGAGCGGCGCAAGGCTTTCCGCATTGCCCGCGCGTTCGGTTTTATTGATCCTATCTATACCGGGAAGACCGCGCCAACACTTGGCGCTGAGGGCGTCCGTTCGAGCCCAGGCTCGCAATCACAGGGCGACAACGCATGAAGATTGTCTTCGTCAGTTACGAATTCCCCCCACAGTTTGGCGGTGGCATCGGTACGTTTGTCGATGCCATGACGCGGATCCTCGCACGCACGGGCCACGACATCACTGTCATCACCGTGACCGACGGCCCCACGCCCAAACGAGACGGCAACGACGCGGGCGTCGCGTGCGTCCGCATGCCTATTCCGCATGTGGGCGGAGCCGACCCGGGCGCGACGCTCAAGTTCTGGCAGCTTCGCGCCGACATGGTGCACGATGTGCTGCAGGGCATGATCGCCGCGAACCAGGTGGATGTGATCGAGTTTGGTGATTACCGCGGCGAAGCAGCGACCTTTCTCTCGGCGACGCGGCGTGAAGAGCGCCCGCCGACCATTGTGCGACTGCACACGCCGCTGGTGGTGCTGAATCGCTACAACCGCCATCGCCAGAGCGCCAAGGTGCTGGAAGCGTTTGAGAACGAGCCGATCATCGGCGCGGATCATCTCATCTCGCCGTCGCGCGTGCTCGCGGCGGAGATGCAGGCTCTGGTGCCTGAGCTTGCAGATCGTGAGATCACGATCCATCCGTATCCGGTGGATTGGCGCTTCGTGGAGCGTTCCCGCGCGGGCGAGCCTCGTACCAACGAAGTGCTGTACGTAGGCCGCATGGAAGAGCGCAAGGGCGTGCAGAGCCTGGTGCAGGCTGCGAGCACATTCCTGCGGGCTTGTCCTGATGCGACGCTGCGCATGGTGGGTGGTGATACGCCGCTTTCCGCGAGTGAACCCAGCCTGCTTGCCGTGCTGCAGCGCATGGTGCCGGCGGATATCAAGGATCGCATCATCTTCCAGCGGGCTGTGCCGCGCGAGCAGCTTGTGGAGATGTACGCTGCGGCAAAGGTGTGCGTGTTCCCGTCGCTGTTTGAGAACTTCCCCAATGTCTGCCTCGAAGCCATGGCCCTGCGCGGCTGTGTGGTTGCGGGGCACAACACTGGCATGGCGGAGATGATCGAAGACGGCGAAAGCGGCTTCATCTTCCGCAGTGGCGACGTGCAGGAACTTGCGCACACGCTGATCAAGGCGTACACGCTCAGCGAGAGTCAGCGCAATGCCGTGGGTGAAGCGGCTCACCAGCGCGTCAAGACGCTGTACAAGCCCGAGGCTGTCGCTCAGTCGTACATTGATCTGTGCGAGGGGTACATCAAGCAGCGCAACCACGAGCGCCAGTCGGCAGGACTGTCTCGCAGGCCGCGTGCAACGACCGCGAAGCGCACGCCGCGCGTGGGTGTTGTCATTCCGTGCTTCAACCACGGCGCGTTCATAGACGACGCGATCGCCAGCGTTCGTGCACAGACGCGCAAGGTTGATGACATCATCATCGTTGATGATGGCGGCACCGATCCTTTCACGTGCGAGCACTTGCCGAAAGTCGCGATGAATGGCGTGCGATTGCTGCGTCAGCACAATCAGGGTCTTGCGATGGCTCGCAACAACGGCATCGCCGATATGCACGCACGGGAACCGATCGACTACTTCGTGGCGCTCGATGCGGACGACACGATTGAGCCGATGTTCGCCGAGAAGCTGCTGAACCAGCTGGAAGCAAATCCGCACTTGGGTTATGCGTACAGCACCGTGAGTTACTTCGGTGCGCACGTTGGCGCGTGGCAGTGCCCCGCGTACGACCCGGCGCGGCTGACGATTGAGAACATGAGTGTCGCGACCGCTGTTGTCCGCACGCAGGCCTGGCAGGAAGTCGGCGGGTACAACGCCGACATGATCTACGGCTTTGAGGACTGGGACTTCTGGCTCGCCCTGCTCTGCAAGGGTTGGCACGGCACGCGAGTCGATGAGCCGCTGTTCAACTATCGCAAGCACGCCGGCGGCAGTATGCTGGCCCGCACGCAGGAACGCCGCGGCGAGATGATCGCCCGCATGGTGGAGCATCATCGCTGGCTGTACGAGCGGATCGCGCCCTATGTGATCACTGAGAAGGACCGTCTGTTCTTCCGCGAGCACATGGATCTGTGGCTGCTGCGTGAGCATGTGGCGAAGTTGCAGCACACCGCGCCGCCTTCACCCCTCGACCAGCCCACCAACCACGCGCACAGCCACCCCGTGGAGCGCGAGCTCGCGGCCATTGAGCAGAGCTTTGCATGGCGCACGGTCACGCGCCTGAAGAACAACCCCGTGTACGACGCCGTGGCACGCGCCCGCTGGGGCAGCCAGTGGAAGATGCTCGACACGAAGGAAACGCCGCACGAGCGTCTCGCCCGCATCAAGAACAGCCGCAGCTATCGCATGATCGTCGCGATCAAGCAGACCGGCGTGTATAAGCGGTACGCGAAGATGAAGTACGGCGGATGACGCATCCGTGCATGTCGTGCGGAGCGAGATGAAGGCAGAATGACAAGAAAGCCTCGCACCGAACTGGCGCGAGGCTTGTCAATTGTCACCTGCTGAGTTCAGCGATTACTGGCAGTTGCCGCCGGCGAGCACGTTGAAGAAGTCGATGACGTCCTGATCTTCGGGGAAGACCCCGTTGTTGTTGAAGTCGATGTCGTTGCATGCGGCGCAGCTTGCGCCAGCGAGAACTTCGAAGAAGTCGATGACGTCTTGATCTTCGGGAAAGACGTCGTTGTTGTTGAAGTCGATGTCATCACAGCCGGCGGTGGGGCAAGGGCCGCCGATGCAGCCGTGCACCAGACCCGCGAGGCCCTGATAGATGCCGCCCGCCGCGTTGGTCGCGCCGATGTCGATGATCTGGCCCGTGTCGATGTCGAAGCGGTAGAGACGATTGGTCCCGCCTGTGTCACCGTCGGTGATGTAGAGCTTGCCGTCGACGAAGGTCATGCCTGCGACAGTGCCCATCACAACGCCCGTGTTCCAGCTTTGCTGAATCTCGCCCGTGTCCTTGTCGACCTTCAGCAACAGGGCCGGGCCGGGATTGAACGGATAGCGGGTATCGAGCAGATACATCTGGCCAGTTGCGTCGAAGGTCAATGCGCTGATATCAAGATCAATACCGCCCAGTGCGGGCTGCACGACTGCGCCGAGCGCTGCCGAGCCGTTCAGCTTGTCGATGGTGAAGAGTCGCGCGGTGCTCACCAGTGTCGTCACACCCCAGAAGCCGCCATCAACCGGGTTGAAAGCGATGTCACCCTCGAACACCTGAAAGATGCCGGTGGGATCCACGCGGCCAACCGCCGTCGCGGCGCCGGTCGTGGCATTGACCGTGAAGATCAGGTTCTTGCCACCCTGGCCCGACTGGTTGTTGATGCGGCCGAACTGGTCAGTCAGGCCATAGAGCACGCCCGTCTCTGGATCAATCGCGATGCCGACCGCGTTGTTGACGTTGATGTTGCGGGGGTTGCTCGTCGCGCCCGTCGACAGGTTCACGTCATACAGAATCGGGTTCAGGCCCGAAGTCTGTCCGCCCGTGCGGAACATGACACCAAGCGTGGACGGGGCCTGCGCGAGCGCGGCGGGCGCAACGGCGGCGAACAAAACGGCACTGAGCATTTGACGCATCTCACAACTCCGGCGAACCCGCGAGCACGGCATCATAATCGACGGCACGCTTGGGTGGCAGATTGTGGGCGTGATTCGGTGCTCAGTGATCAATCAAACCGACGTAACCACCAGATGCCGGCGATGCATGCTGCGAACAAACCCCACATAAGCGCGAGGTTATCGACGAAGTATGGATAGATGCAGAGAGCAAGCCCGCCGATGAGCGAAGACGGCTGCCCTTCGCGCTTGCCGCGCATGAAGAGTGTCATGCCCACCAGTCCGATGAGGACGCCGGAAAGAAGCGCCCAGGGGTTGCCGAAGTCCATGTCGTGCTCCACTGCTGCCGTCGTGCTGCCGCCGCGATACTGGCACATCGGCGGGCGGAAGCTCGCGCTCGCTCGTCGCACGCTGAAATGCGACGAATGAATCGTGTTTTGTGAGTCTTCGGACCTTGGCTAAGCTGCGCCCCATGGCCACACTCGCTCATGTTCGCTCATTGTTTCCGGTCTTTCGCGAGACCAGCACAGTCTTCCTTGATAACGCCGGCGGCAGCCAACTGCCCGCGTGCGTGATCGACGCGATGACGAGCTATCTCACGCGGAGCTACGCGAACACGGGCGGCGATTACCCCGAGAGCCTGCATGCCGCCGCGACGATCAAGGGTGCGCATGATCTGGTTCGCACCTTCGTCAATGGCGACGGCGCGGGTGAAGTGATCCTGGGTTCGTCCACAACAGCGCTGGTGCACGTCGTTGCGAATGCGCACGCTGATGCGATGGACGCGGCCCGAGCGGCGGGCGGCCCGGCCGAGACATTGCGGCGCAATCGCATCATCGTGGCAAGCGCAGGGCACGAGGCCAACATCGGCCCGTGGATGCGTCTGGCGGCGCGCGGGTTTGATGTCGTCTTGTGGCCCACCGAGCGCGACAGCGACGGCAATTGGCGGCCCCTGCTCAGCACACTGCAACGATTGCTGGACGAACGCACATTGCTGGTCGCGTGTCCGCATGTTTCCAACATCTTGGGAGAAACGTGGGACGTGAAGGCGGTGTGTGATGCCGCCCATCACGTTGGCGCGAAAGCAATGATCGATGGCGTTGCATACGCGCCGCATCACGCGCCGGATGTTCGGGCGATTGGTGCAGACTGGTATGTATACTCGCCGTATAAGGTGTTCGGTCCGCACATGGGGGCGTTGTTCGCCACGCATGATGCGCTCGAGCCGCTCACTGGACCTAATCACTTCTTTATTCCCAAATCCGAGGTGCCCCGGAAGTGGGAGCCCGGCGGCGTGAGCCACGAAGCGTGTGCGGGCCTGCTTGCGTTGGGCACCTTTTCCAAGCAGGTGTTGGGACTGCCGGCGAGTATGAACGTGACGCGGCAGATATTTGTTGACGCAATGAATGCGCTGGTCGCGCTGGAGCAAGGCCTGCAGAAGCAACTGCTCGAAGGTCTGCAAAAACACCCGCAAATTCGCATTGTGGGGCCGGTTACATCGGGCCGCGTCGCGACCGTCAGCTTCCTGCATGCGGGTGTGTCGAGTGCGACCTTTGCAAAGCGTGCGAACGCGGCGGGTCTTGGCGTGCGCTATGGGCATTTTTATAGCAAGCGACTTTTAGAAGAGATGGGGATCGACACACGAGAGGGTGTGATCAGGGCGAGTCTTGTGGGATACAACTCGCCTGAAGACGTGAGTCGCCTGCTTGGACTGCTTCAGACGTAACGCGTCCACAAAAAATTCGGAAATGCAACTGGCACACGCACAGTTCTGTGGTATACTGAAACTGTTACGTCGGGCTTCGACGTTTCCCCTGACGGCATCACAATCGCATCTGACCCGCTGTGTGCTCCGCGAAAGTGTGAGAATCAGCGGCCCTCCCGTATACTGGCGCGGGCGGGCGGACGCTTGGAGCACCCCCTCTCCTGGCAACGCTCGCGCCGGTTTTTCTTTTTTGGATCATGTCGCCTTCCCGCACCCCGCAGCCGCGCTTTCGCGCGGTAACCTGCATCGCGTGAGCGCACACGTCGTTGAGCCACGTGTGCCCAAGGCCAGCGTCATGAAATCCACGCCGCAGCAAAGCACGTCTTCCCACGCACGATCCAGTCGCCTGCGCGCAACGCGGGCGCTGCGCATTGCGCTGGTAATCGGCGTTATCACAAATGTCGCACTCGCGATCATGCTGCTCGTGCACACATTCGTGTATGAGCCGGTGAGTGAGATTCCGATGCACGAAGGGCTCATCGCGATGAGCCTGCTCGCGCTGCTGATGAGTGTGACGGTGGCGGTGCTCGCGTGGATGTACCTGCAGCGCACCGAAGCGGCAAGGCGACGCGAAGAAGGTGAGCGTCTGTTCCGCATGCACGCGGATACGTCGCCTCTCATGCTGTGGGTGAACAACGAACACGACCGATGCATCTTCGCGAACAAGGCGTGGCGCAACTTCACGGGTCAGACGCTCGAGCAGATCGTGGGCGATGGCTGGGCTGATCCCATTCATCCTGATGATCGTGATCGCGTCTTTCATGATTACATCGACCGCGCCGCCAAGCGCGAGCCCGTGTACATCGAGTATCGCGTGCGCCGCCACGATGGCATGTATCGCTGGATTCTTGATACGGGCTATCCGCGATACAACGAAGCCGGCGAGTATGAGGGCTATTCGGGCGGCTGCACCGATGTGACGGAACGGCGTGAAGCGATTGATGAGTTGCGGCAGTGGTCGTCGGCCATGGAGCAGTCGATGGACGGCGTGGCCCGTCTCAGTCGCGACGGTCGCTATGAAATGGTCAGTCAGCAGTACTCGCGATTTGTCGGGCGAGCGGTTGAGGATCTGATTGGCTCACCCTGGGAGATCACCGTACACCCCGACGATCTTGCGACGCTGCACGCGGCGTTTCACGAGATGCTGCAGAGCGGACGCGTGGAAGCGGAAGCTCGAGGCGTGCGCGGCGATGGCAGCGTGTTTCACAAGCGCGTCGCGATGGTCGCGCGTCATGATGATCACGGCGAGCTGCTGGGACACTTCTGCTTCATGAAGGACATCACGCAGGAAAAGCAGCGTGAAGAGGAATCACTGGCTGTCACGCGCAAGCTGGAAGTGCTGACGGTGTCAGCGCCGGTGCCGATCTATCACATGCTGCCTGACGGGCGATGCACGTATGTGAATCCGGAGTGGGGCCGCGTGCTCAAAATGGCGCCCGAACACGCGCTGGGGCTCAGTTGGATTGACATCGTGCATCCGGAAGATCGTGAGCGCAGCCAGGCCGCATGGCAGAAAGCGGCGCAAACGAAGACGACGTTCCACGAAGTTGTTCGCGCGTTTCGCGCGGATGGCACCTTGCGCTGGTTCATTTCACGCGCGTTGCCTGTGGTGAACAGCGCGGGCGAGCTCGAATACATCGGCACGCTGGTGGACTTCACGGATGTGAAGGAAGCGGAAATGTCACTGCGCGAGAGCCTGCGAGCTCAGCAACTGCTGCACATGCGCGAGGCTGCGCTCCGGCGCGAGCTTGACCACCGCGTGCGCAACAACCTGGCGGGACTGCTGGGTCTGCTGCACGCGTACAAGCAGCGGGGCCTGCCGGCGGCACAACTGATCCACGTGATTGAGGGCAAGATTCTGGTGCTGAAGGAAGTGCACGAACTGCTCGCCAGCGCGGCGGGGCAGCCCATCGTGCTTGCCGACATCATTTCGCGCCTCGTCACGCGGCTTGCGCCGGTGGGGCGATCGTCGCACATTCGCTTTGCAGGCCCGCGCGTCACGCTGGCGGGCACGCAGGCGGGCGCGATGGCGATGATCGTGCAGGAACTGATCACCAACAGCATCAAGCATGGTGCCTTGGGCGTGGATGACGGCCACATCGCGGTGACATGGACGCTGGGCGGCGAAGCGTCCGCACACCTGTACTTTGACTGGGTGGAGATGCCCCTGGTGCAGCAGCCGCGCATCAGCGCGCAATCCCGCGAATCCGGTATAGGACTCTCGATCGTGGAGGGGCTGGCACGCGCGGAACTGCGTGGCGAATGCACATACGGTCCGCGGCTGGATGGCGTTGATCGCGCGTGGGTCGTGTCAATCGAGGCACAGCTCGAAGCGCCCGATCGGACACCCCCGCAGTGGCAGAAGGAATTGAAACCGTCATCTGCGTGACGCACAGGAAGATCCCATGACATCAGCCCCCACGCCTCCCAAGCAGCCTCGAGTGAAGACCGCCGCCGAATGGGAAGCGTTTTCGCCGCCCGCCAAGCCATCGAGCGTGCTTCTTGCCGATGATGAGCATCTCGTGTCGCTGGCGATGACCGCCGCGCTCGCGGGTGCGGGATACGTGACAGTGGGGCCGGCGGTGGATGGTGAGCAGGCGGTGCATCTGGCTCGTCAGGCGATGCCGGATATCGCGGTGATGGATATTCGCATGCCCAAGCGGGGCGGCATCTCGGCAGCCAAGGAGCTGTTCCGCGATCTGCTCATTCCGGTTGTCATCGTGTCGGCGTATTCAGACACGGAGCAGGTGCAGGCAGCCAGTGAGGTGGGGGTGTTTGGCTACCTGGTGAAACCGGTGACGCCCGACCAGCTTCGGGCCGCGATCGAAATTGCGTGGTCGGCGTACGTGCGACACGTCAGCGAGCGCAAGACATCTGAAGATCTTCGCAAGCGATTGGACGATCGCCGGATCATCGAGCAGGCCAAGTGGCTCATGGTGTCCAAACGCGGCATGGCTGAGCCGGTGGCGGTGCAGGTGCTGCGCCAGACGGCTCGCGATACGCGTCGCAGCATGGTCGAAGTGGCACAGCAGATGCTGACCGAACTGAGCGACAGCCCGCCGACGGAGTGATGCCTGCCACTTTCGAGTGAAGTGGCGATACGGCGTCGATTGGCTGGTGTTTGTGGGCTGGCGGGTGAACAGCCCGGCGCAGCAGGTGAACAATGAGGTATGTCTCGTGTGGTTCTCGCGATACTGCTGCTCGCGCAGGCTGTCTTTGGCCCTGTGCTTGCGCTGCGCGAGCAGCGTTTGCAGCATGCTCAGCAACCAGTGGCAGTAGTGGAGGCGTGCGCGTGCAGTGCGGGCTCGTGTGAGTGCTGCTGCTGCGAGTCGTGCCCCATGCCCGAGGCGCCTGCCCCGCGTGGCGGTTCGTGTCGATGCTCGGTGCCTTTGGCGACGCCCACCGTGGTGGTGGCGCAGGCCGAACGCAAGCGCGATCCGCCCGCGCGGCGCGACGTGGTCAAGTCGCGTGGACCCGCGGCGTTTGGTGCACGTGTGAGCGTGGCGGTGCAGGCGACGCCGAGACTCGCGGAAGTCGGCCACCCGCACGCTTCGATTGTGTGGACAGGAAGACGAACGACATAAAGCGGCACTGCGCGCGGAGTTTGTCCGTGCGGTGGAGCCATGCCCGTGCCTTCGCACGCGGCTCAATGTCGTTTGTCTGTCATTGCACTTTCCCTCACAATCACGCGGCCACATTGGCTGCCAAGCAAGGAACATCTCATGTCCACTACAAGCATCAATGGTCTTCGCGTTGTCGGCGCTGTCACGTTCACCATGCTCGCATCGCTTGCGGGTTGCGCATCCGGCGGCGGTGGTGCATCGGTCAATCAGGAGAACGCCGTTGTTCACCACGTTTCCGCGGAAGAAGAAGCCGCGACGCACAGCAAGGAGCCGCTGAGCGGGCAGTCGGCGATTCTGTGGGTCAACGGTCTGGGCTGCCCGCAGTGCGCCACCAATATCGACTTCCAGCTCAAGCGCATTCGCGGCGTGAACGACGTCTACACCGATCTTGGCAACGGCCAGGTGACGGTGGCGCTGGCGGCAGGCACCAAGCCCAGCCCGTATCGCCTGAGCGAAGCGGTGAAGGACGCGGGCATGACGCTGGTGAAGATTGAAGCGAAGTGATCGCGTAGCCAAGTAACGAAGTGACAAACTGACAAATGACGAAGCGGGGCGCCACTTCGTCACATCTCGGAAAGGAATGATCTCATGCGGAAGTTCGCATGTTTGGCGGCGATGATGGTGTGCGCGAGCGGAGCCTTGGCCCAGGAGTCGATGTACACGCAGGCGGCGACCATGCCCAGCCCGGGCGCGTTCTCGTATCGACCGGGCTTTCACTACTTCCAGTACGGCGGCGATCCGCTCAACGCCAGCGAGGAACGCACGCACAAGTACGAGTTCATGCAGTCCATCGGGTACGGCATCGTGCGTGACTGGGCCATCAACATCGATGTGCCGATCGTCTGGGAAGAAACAGACCTTGCCGATGGCAGCAGCGAAAGCGACAAGGGCGTGGAAGATATCGAGGCGATGGTGAAGTGGCGTTTCTACAAGAGCGACACGGGCACGGTCGACACGGTCCGGGCCGCCGCGCTGTTCGGGGCGCACTTCGCCAGTGGCGACGACGACGACTTCTCGAGCGAGTCGATCAATCCGATGGTCGGTGCCGTCATCACGATGGTGCGCGGGCGCCACGGGTTCAATCAGGACTTGCTCTACACCTGGAACACCGGCGGCACGCGCGAAGCCAACTTGGGCGGCGAAGGACCCGACGACGCCGTCGCGTTCAACACCAGTTGGGTGTTCCGCCTCTACCCGGATGTCTTCACGAGCGAGCACAGCGGCGGGCTGTACAGCACGCTGGAGATGAACGGGTTGTACGAGATGAACGGCGACACGGAGCTTCGACTTTCACCCGGCCTGATGTGGGAAGACCGCAAATGGACCGCGGAGTTCATGATGCAACTGCCGCTTTGGGAAGATGTGGACGAGCGTCCGACGCTGGAATTTGGGATCGGCGTGGGACTGCGCATTTCTTTCTGAATCGTTTGGAAAGTGTTTGATCCTTGATCGTTACGCTCGCCAACCGAACCGGTGCGGCGTATCATCGCCATTCGCGGGTTTTCGCCGGGAATGCGTCGCTGCGACGCTGACCGGGCCTGCGGCGTCGGGTGAGACCCTCTCTCGCTCGACGAGGAATGTCGCAACATGCCGGTGGCCTTTCGCCGCGACACCATGGTCGCGGGGTCCACGGCCCAGCAGCGGAGATGGATCGTGACTGAGCAAGAAATCGAAGCGAAAGTGATCGACATTGTCGCCCAGCAGATGGGTCACGACAAAGCCAAGATCTCCCGCACCAGCAAGTTCACGGAAGACTTGAATGCGGACAGCCTTGACCAAGTCGAACTGGTCATGGAACTGGAAGAAGCCTTCGAGACCGACATTCCCGACGATCAGGCTGAGAAGATCAAGACCGTCGGCGATGCGATCGACTTCATCAAGCAGCACCACGGCGTGAAGTAAGTCACGCGACTGCTGGATACCAGCGAACTTCGCAGCAGCGGCGTCTTGCACGCATGGAGTGATCCGTGCGGCGCAACACGCCGCTGCTGTCGCTTGTTACGGCCTGCGTTTGGCAAACGAACTTTCGTTGGCGCGTGTGACCACGACCGCGTGTCTTTCTCGTTTCCCCTCACTAACATCGCGACCCTATGGCGGTAGCTCTTGCATTCTTCGCGCTTGTGGTGTGGCTGCTCTTTGCGGCCCTGTGCGCGCGGATCGTGCTCGACCAGCCTCGCCGACGCCCCGGGCTGCAGGAAGAGCCGCTGGTGGGTCTGGCGTATCTGTTTGTGAAGCTGTATGTGGCGCTCATGCATCGCGGGCGGGCGCGCGGCTTGCAGCATGTGCCGGCTGGTCGCGACGCGGGGCCGCTGATTGTGGTTTCCAATCACACGGCGGGCGTGGACCCGATGCTGCTGCAGGCGTTCTTGCCGTGCGAAGTGACCTGGATGATGGGGCGGGACATGATGGTGCCCGGCTTTGCGGACATCTGGGATTTTTTGAGCATCATCGGGGTGGAGCGTGAGGGCACAGGAAAGGCCGGTCGCGACATGGCGGCTCTGCGGCGAGCGGTCAAGACGCTCAAGGGCGGCGGGGTGGTGGGGATCTTTCCTGAGGGGCACATTCCCACGAATGGCGAGATTGGCGAGTTCTCACCCGGTGTGGGTATGCTCATGCTGTTAAGCGGTGCGCCAGCACTGGTTGCGCGCGTAAGCGGCACGCCCCGTGCAGACCGTGCGTGGAAGAGTCTGATGCGGCGCAGTTACTCGCAAGTGGAGTTTCTGGGGGTGGTGCGAGCGACCGAAGGCGAGAAGGCCGAGGCCCTGACGGCGCGGCTTCGTGCGATGCTGGATTGACCGACATATGGGTGCGGATTGTGCAAGGCGCCCACCGCGTGGACTGGGGATGGTGTAACGCGCACAAAATATTCTGGTGACTTCTCGATATCCGGCCTTGTGGTGATAGGGCAAATAAGGTAGCCTGCCTGAAACTGTTTCTGCAACACTTCCATGGTGGTTCGTGAGACACGACGCTGGGTGTGTTGGTGTGCAACAGGGGACCGAGGAGAATGATCATGAAAAATGCGTGGATTTGCTTGGCTTTTGGTACGCTGCTGAGCGTGCCGGCCGTGGGGTTTGCCGACGATCTGGCGACCAACGGCGGTTTTGAAAACGCGGGCACCAACGGCGCTGCCGATTCGGACGCGTGGACCGAAACTGTTTCGGGAGCTCCCGGTTCCCTTTCTGAACGCGTCGGCACGGGTGCGAACTCAGGCGGCTTTGCTCACAAGCTGGTTGCGTTTGGCTCTGCTGCGATCGGCGCCAACTCGGCCATCTCCCAGTCCACCATCGGCGCGGGCCTGCCTTCGCTGGTTGGCGGTTCGACGGTCAGCGCGAGCTACCGCGGCAACTACAACCTGGGGCCTGGCGGCGTGGGCTTCCGTGAGCTGCGCGTGCTCAACGGCGCGGGGCAGATCGTGGCTCAGTCGGGTCTGCAGGTCATTACCAGCGGCACCAACGGTCAGTACCAGACTTTCACGCTGGGTCCGGTGAACGTGCCGGCCATCGGCGCGCCACCGAACGATGTCTACTCGGCGTTTCTTGAAGTGAACGTCGCCGCGGGCGCGTTTGTCGGTTCGTCGGCTGAAGCGCTGATCGATGATGTCGTCATCACGGGCGATGTTGTCGGCGGTCTGCTCACGGGCGCGTGCTGCACCGGCACCACGTGTTCGATCACGACGCAGGCGTCGTGCAGCGGCACCTATCTGGGCAACGGCACGTCGTGCGCGGGCAACCCCTGCGTTCCGGCCGCCACGGGCGCGTGCTGCGTGGAAGGCGTCTGCTCGATCACGACGCAGGTGGCTTGCACCGGCACGTACGCGGGCGACAACACCACCTGCATCACCAACCCCTGCCCCACGTTTGATCAAGTCGTCTTCAACGGCGGCTTCGAAGACGCGGGCTTCGGTGGCGGCGGCGATGCGCTGGGCTGGAACCGCGCCACCTCGGGCGGCCCGCTTTCTTCGGCTGGCCGTGACGACACCTCGCCCCGCACGGGCGGCTTCGCGATGCGTCTTGTCGCTCAGGGCGGCACGGGCATCGGCGGCAATGCGGCGGCCTTCCAGAACACCATCGGCGATGGCGGTCTTGTCTCACTCGAAGGCGGCACGACCGTTCGCGCCACCTTCAGCGGCAAGTACACGCTGGGCCCGGGCGCAGTGGGCTTCTACGCGTTGCGCGTGCTCAACGCCGACGGCACGATCGTCGCTCAGGCTCCGCTGGGCGTCGTGAACTCAGGCACCAACGGCCAGTACCAGACGTACCAGACGGCGACCGTGAACGTGCCTGCCTTTGGCTCGCCTCCGAACGACGTGTACGCGGCGTTCATTGAGTTCAACATGGCCGCTGGCGCGTTCCCCGAAGCGTTCGGTGAAGCGTTCATCGATGATGTCAGCATCCAGGGCACGCTGATTGGCGGCGGTCCGATCGGCTGCGATGACATCGACTTCAACAACAACGAAGTGTTCCCCGAAGACCAGGACGTGATTGACTTCTTCAACGTGCTGGCCGGTGGCGATTGCCCTGAGTGCAATGACATCGACTTCAACAACAACGGCGTGTTCCCGGAAGACCAGGACGTGCTGGACTTCTTCAACGTGCTGGCCGGTGGTCAGTGCCCGTAATGGAGTGAATTCCCGCTTCGCGAAAGCGAGGCTGATTCAATCTTCGCGGCGGACGTTGCTGCACCTCGTCCGCCGCGAGGTTTCACCGCGAGGTTCTCTCGCGGTTTGTCTCAAGCCATGGTTCATGGCGCATTTGGAGTGCATGCATGTTGCGAGCGAGTCTGTCTTTCCGCCAAGCTACCGCCGCTTCTCATGGGACTGGCCTCTCAGTGACGGGCGTGTCGCGAGCGTTCACGCTGATCGAGCTGCTCGTGGTCATCGCGATCATCGCGCTGCTCATTGGCATCTTGCTGCCTTCGCTGGGCAAGGCTCGCGAAGCTGCGCGCGGCACCAAGTGCGTCGCCAACATGCGCAGCTTTGCGTATGCAGCCAACTTCTACGCCAACGAATCGCGCGATGTGCTGTGGGATTCGGTGCGTCGCATCACGCCGCCCAATCGTGACTTCACGGTGTGGGCGCGTCTGCCCACCGCAGAAGATCCCAACATCGCCGGCCCGGGGCTGTTGTACCGCTATATCGACAACCTGCAGGAAGCCGGTGAGTGTCCGACCAACAAGCGGCGCACCTCCACCGGCGCTGCGCCCGCAACCAACAACCTGTGGGGCGGGCAGACGGGCGTGGACTTTGATTACACCTTCATGCGCCGCATGCAGGGCGCAAAGCTGGGCATGGTGGTGCAGGTCGGCTACCTGTCGCAGCCGGGCGTGCTTTCACTCAACACGCAGCCGCCCGAAGTCGCGACGGCGACGACGGACATCACACGTTTCACCGGTGTGCCGATCTTCATGGAAGAATCCACGCCCTTCTACAACGGCAACACCGCTCTGCCGGAGAATCAGGACGGCCTCTTCACCAACAACGACCAGCCCGAGACGCGCCACAACCAAGCGGCCACGGTGGCGTTCTTCGAAGGTCACGCCGCGGCGATCAAGTTTCCCATGGGCAGCAACCGCAACGTGGAAGAAGACGCCGACACGCGGTCCTGGGACCTGTACGCCAACGCCAACCGCGGCTGGACGCGTCTGGAACCGCCGGGCCTGAACGATGTGCGGCGGCCGTATGGATGGATCACGAATCCGCGCGCGACGCCGTAATGGGGGCGAAGTACCGCAGTACCGAAGAGACGGAGTACCGAAGGAAAGGCAAGGATGCGCGGCGAAGGTGACGTGCGAAGGTTTGTCGCTAACGGCGGAACTGTTCTGGCGATCGGCCATCTGTTGTGAGAGCTGTGGGCGAGGCGCCTGCGGCCAGCAGCAGCTGGATCATGGCTGCGTCGTTGTGCCAATACGCCATGTGGAGCGGGGTGGCGTGATCTGACGCGCGGCCACGCTGCAGGTCGATGTTGAGGTTGCGTGTGAGCAGAAGATGGACTGTTTCGCGGTGTCCGCCGAACGTGGCGGCATATATCGCTGAGCCGTAAATGGGTGTTCCGACGTGCGGATCGGCGCCGCGATCGAGCAACAGTTTGACTGTGTCATTCGCGCCGCGAAGTGATGCACCGAGCAACGCTGTCAGATTGGTCGGCACATCAACGCCGTCGATCTTGGCACCGTGATCCAGAAGAAATGCGACGACTTCCGTCTGGTTTCGTTCTGCGGCTTCAATCAGTATGAGGTTCATTCTGGGAGAGAAGCCCAGTTCGGCAAGGAAACGTAGTTTCTCAAGCTTGTCTGGTTCTTCCGCGTGCTGCATCGCGTCCGCGCCGATATCCCGCCACGGGTCGGCGCCGGCCTGCACGAGAACGCGGACGGTCTGGACGGAAGCGTGTCTGAGAGCCATTTGGATCGGCTGACCGTTTAACTCCAGCTGGCGCGCATTCGCGTCGTTCGCTTTGTCGATGCGCACGCTTGCGCGGGCGTTAATCAGGATTTGAGCGGCATTGTCAGCACCTTGCTGCAGCGCCCGATGCAGAGGCGTCGCCCCCCGTTTGTCGCACGCTTCTTTGTCTGCGCCGTTCTCGAGCAGCAACTGCATGATGGGCGTGTCGTTGCGGGCGGCGGCCAAGTGCAGTGGCGTCGCGTTCCAGGTGTTGGGAGACAGGTCGGCGTGCATGCGAGCGTTCACATCGGCGCCTCGTGCCAGCAGACTGCGGACCTTCTCGGCGTCTTGATGCATGACGGCACGATGCAGCGGCTGGGCGTTGCCGTAGGTGAGCGAATCGACGAGCCACCACCACGCGCCGCCTACCGCCGCGAGCACGACGAGCGGGATGATCCAGAGCAGATGGCGACGGCCGAAACTCACGGTAAATGGTACGAACGCGATGTGCGTCGGTGGCGTGCGCACTGCAATTTTGGAGATTGCAGTGCGCCGTGCTGGCGAGCAGCGCGCGGGACGGGTGTGCAGTGCGCGGCGCGGGCGTGCAGCGGGCGGGCGGGCGATGCAGTGCGCCAGGCGCATGCGCAGCGAGACGTGTGAGCGCAGGGCAGCGCCTTGTTGCGCGCGGTGGATGGGGAACGCGCGGTGCGTGAGAGGGGGACGAGATGTGTGGTATTGCAAATTGCTTCACGTCCGCTTATCGCCGCGTATCAGGAGTATTGCCGCAGCCATCTGCGGTGATGCTTGTTTTTTTGGGACGCATGGGTGCATGACGAAAAAACGCCTGAATCGGGCAATGCCCATCTGGTTGTGTCGTTGACCGTTCTTTCACCCGCGCATGCGTGTGAACACACATCGGGTGTGTCAGACGCGTGGGTCCTTCTCGCTGAGGTTTGTCATGTTCACCACTCGCCATCGTTCCGCGCTGCTCGCGTCGCTCGCATCCACGCTGGTCGCGAGCACCGCTCACGCCCAGTTCAATGTCATCGCCCGCTCGGGCACCATCACAGCCAACGCATCTGCGCTGGGGTTTACGCCCGGCTATGTCTGCTGCAACCCCAATCCGCTGGAGGTCGCATCGAGCACAGGCCTTGCCTCGACCGATGATCTCGCGCTGGGACGCCCGCTCTACTTTGGGCCCGATGGGTTTGGTCGCATCTATGAAGGCAGCTACAGCGGCCAGCTTGATCAGAACTTCACGCCCGAGCGCATCGGCACGCGCATGCGCATGACGACCTACGCCACCGCGCTGGCTGTGGGCAGCCCTGAGTCCAACGCCGCCGATACATTCATGGGCGGCGAACAGAACGTGCGTTTCTCGCTCGCGCAGTCGACCACTGTCAATGTGCAGGTGCGCTACGCCGGCACGCCCGGCCCCGGCGGCGACAACCGCGACCGCATCATCTTCCGCATCGTGGAACTCATCGGCGACACGCCGGTCTTCTCGCTGCTCGACCTTGCGTTGACACCCGGTATCGCGGGGCCTGATCGTCAGGTCGGCACGTATTCGGCCACGCTCAATCTGCAGGCGGGCGTCAACTACATCGTCTACAGCGCACTGGAAAGCCGCGACTCGGACGCCACCACCCCCGGCGCGCCGTCGCTCGAAGCGGTGATCATCTACAGCCTGTCGCTGCCCAATCTGTGCGATGACATCGACTTCAACAACAACGGTGTCTTTCCCGAGGATCAGGATGTCATCGACTTCTTCGCCGTGCTGGCGGGCAGCGAGTGCACGGGCTGCAGCGATATCGATTTCAACAACAATGGCGTCTTCCCGGAAGATCAGGACATCATCGATTTCTTCTTTGTGCTGGCAGGCGGCAACTGCTGATCGACGGCGGACGTCGCCGACACGTTGCGCGACATCGTGGATGATGTGATTGAGGACATACGGGACGAGGGCGTGATGCGGTGTCGCATTGCGTCTATCTGTCGCCTGATGCCGGGAAGGGCTGGCCGCCGCGTGGCTGTGCCACTCCCCGGCACCCCATCCCGCTTTGGGGATCGGGCGACGTGCGGTGCTGCGGACGAGAAGCCAGCAGTCGCATGTGCGTGCGTCTCCACTTCGTGCCCGCGTGCCGCGTGCCCCCGTGCCTTCTCTGTGCCTTTCCTGCGGTACTCCGTCTCTCCGGTACTCCGGTACTTCGCACTCCGCACCCCGCACTCTGGCACTCCGCACTTCTCCCCCCTATCTTCCCCCATGCCTGATCGCAAACCCTTTGTTGGCGGCAACTGGAAGATGAACACCAATCGCACCACCGGCAGCGACCTTGCCCGGGGCGTGACCGATGGCGTCTTGAACGTGGATGGCGTGGACGTTGCGGTGTTTCCGCCGTTTCCGTATCTGCTGACGATTCGTGCGATTCTGCGGGATCGCGGGTCGTCGATTCGGCTGGGGGCGCAGGATGTGTACCAAAGTCCGGAGGGGGCGTTCACCGGCGAGGTGTCGGCGAACATGCTGAAGGACTGCGGCGTGCAGGTAGTGTTGTGCGGCCACAGCGAGCGACGGCATGTGATTGGCGAGAAGGATGAACTCGTCAACAAGAAGGTGCGGCAGGCGCTCGAGGCGGGGCTTGAGGTGATTCTGTGCGTCGGTGAGACGCTGGATGAGCGCCTGGCGGGGCACCAGGACATTGTGAACGCGCGGCAGGTGCGCACGGGGCTGGCGGAAGTGCCGGGCTCGTGGCTCGACCGGCTGATTGTGGCGTATGAGCCGGTGTGGGCCATCGGCACGGGCAAGACCGCGACGCCGCAGGATGCTCAGGACGCGCACAAGCAGATTCGCACGCAGCTCAGCAAGCAGTACGGGCCGGATGCGTCCAACCGCGTGCGCATCATTTATGGTGGCAGCGTGAAGCCTGATGTGGCGGCGGACATCTTCGCGATGCCCGACGTGGACGGCGGGCTCATCGGCGGCGCGAGCCTGAACGCGGCGGATTTTGTGACGATCTGCAAGGCGGCGGCGAGTACGGCAAGGGGGAAGTAAGTAAACGCGGCAGTCGGCATTCGTGATGCGGCATTCGTACTGGCGCGAGGTGGTTGTACCATGCGCGAATCATGATGGCTTCGACGGGGGATCGGCAGTGCCGCAGGAGTTGATGACGTGCATGTGGCGTTACGTGATGTGACGACGAGTGATCATGATGTGCTCTTCGCGTTTCAGGCGGATCCTGATGGGTGCGCGATGGCGATGGTGAAGGCGCGGTCGCGGGAGGCGTTTGATGCGACGTGGGAACGCATTGGCGAGCAGGTGGCGCGGGGCGAGCGCGGTGTGGTCGCGAAGGCGATCACGCTGGATAGCGTGCTGTGCGGGTCGATCGGGTCGCTTGTCAATGAGGGCGAGTTGAGCGTGGGGTACACGATTGGCAAGGCGTGGTGGGGGCGGGGGATTGCCACGCGGGCGCTGGGGTTGCTGCTGGAGCAGATGCGCGAGCGGCCTGTGCACGCGACGACCGCGGCGAGCAATGTCGCGTCGCGGCGGGTGCTGGAGAAGAACGCGTTTGTTGCGATTTCCTCGCAGTGGTCGCCGGAGACGGAGCGGTATCTGGCGTGTGAGGAAGTGAAGTTTGTGCTGCGGTGAGTGAGGCGCGGGGTACGCTTTCGCGTGCAGGGGATGATCACAGCCATCGTGGTGTTGGTGCTGCCGCTCGTGATCATCGTGGGCGGGGGATTCGCAGCGATGTGGTTGACGGATGGGCTGGCACGCACGCCGGATAGGTGCGAGTGCGGGTATGACGTGCGTGGGCTCGCGGCGGGAGTGGTGTGTCCGGAGTGCGGACGCGAGCGGCGTGTGGCGCCCGCCGCACGGGGCTGGGACGTGTTGGGAGCGTGCGGCGCAGCGTGGTTGATGTGCGTGGGAGCGAGTGTTGTGACATTTTTCGCGGATGCGAGCGCAGGGGCGTCGTTGCTCGCGTCGGTACTTTTGATGCCGGGGATGCTGTGCTTTGTCGCGGCTGCGTCGCGGCGGGTGTCGCAGCGGTGGCTCGCGCCGCGCGTGGTGTGGTGGTGGGGGCTCGCGAGCGGAGCGGGAGCGGCGGCGGTGGTGCCCATCTATCACTTTGGCTTTGTGACGCGGCAGCCGCCAGATGCGCAGGCGGGGCTGGCGTACTTGCTGCTGCCCTTTCTCGTGCATTATGTGAGTGTGCCGGCGGGACTGGCTGTGTTGGGCGCACTGCGGTGGCGGGTGTGGAACGCGACGAGATGAGCCGTTGATTGGGGAACAACCAATTTTGCGGTTTGTGGGGACGCCTGTCGTTCGCCGGTATGCCCATGTGTGGTCATTGACAGCTCGGGTACGCTGCATGCATGAAGCTGTGCACGAAGTTGGGACGAGCGGTAAGGATGGGTGTGCTGGTGGCCCTGTACGGCAGCGGTGCTGCCAGCGTGGTGCATGCTCAGGACATGCAGCCGATGGATACCAAGCCGGCAGAAAACAAGCCGGAAGAAGACAAGCCGGCAGATACACCCATGGATGCAGTGGATCCCATGGCACCTGCCGCGCCGGCGAAGCGGGATGCGAGCACGCCTGATGGCATGTCAGGCGGCGGTGGTAAGTCGGCGGGAGCCGCAACGGAGAATGACCCGCTGGCGGGGCCGCGGGTGGATGATCCGGCATCGCGCACGCTGGTGCGGTATGACATGCAGAATCGGCTGCAATTGCTGGATATTCGGCCTGAGGAAGCGGGGCTGGCCTTGCTGGATCTGGATGAGACGCAGCGGATGCGTGCGCGTGAAGTGGTGATGGACCGGGCTGATGCGCTGCGGCTGCACCTGACGCAGCATGTGGAACTGCTCAAGGAGTTTGCGGATCCGGCGGCGCTGAAGGACCCGGCGACGGGGAAGGACATCTCGGGCGCGCTGGGGAAGCAGTTGTTTGAGGGGTTTGATCCGCAGCGCACGCGGGATCCGCTGCTGTCGCCGCTTGCGAGCGTGCTTTCGGCGGAGCAGCACGCGCAGTTGACGCAACTGGTGGATGCGTATTGGGAGGCGTGGATTGCGCGTGAGCAGAAGCAGCAGAGCAAGACGCCGCGTGAGAAGATTGTGGATCAGTTGATTGCGCGGACGTTTGCTCGTGAAGTGCAGCGGATGTATGAGAGTTCACTGCGACCGGTGAAGCAGAAGATGGACACGATTGCAGGCGCGGTGGAGGCGACGGAGGAGCAGAAGGGGGCGTTGCGCCGGGCGTTTGTGGAGTTTGTGCGCAGCGGGAATCTGCGGCCGACAGCGGAGCATCGGGCGATGCTGGCCAAGGCGATACACGATGCGCTGACGGAGCCGCAGCGGGTGAAACTGGTGGAGCAGATGTTGACGGGAGTGTGATGATGGGGGCACGTCGCAGCGTGAGGGATGCCGGTGGGTTGGCATCTACGCTTGCAGCATGCCCACGCTCACGCTTGCTCACTCTGCCGACCCTGATGACTGCTTCATGTGGTGGCCCATCACTGGAAAGATCAATCCTGATGGGACGCCTTACGCGGGGCGCGACGGGCGGCCTCGCGTTGCGACAGGTGATCTTTCGTTTCAGGCGGTGCCTGGCGATATCAGTGTGTTCAACAAGCTCGCTGCGCGCGATGACGCGAGTGGTGGGGCTGAGTATGACATTTCGGCGCTCAGCGTGCGGGCGTATGCGGATGTGCAGCATCGCTATGTGATCACTTCGTGCGGTAGTTCGTTTGGGGATGGGTACGGGCCCAAGATTGTGGCTCGCGTCGACAACGAGAGCATCGGGTGTGAGAACTGCCTCAAGGATGATGACGTGCTGATTGCGGTGCCGGGCCTGCGGACCAGTGCGTTCATGACGCTGGGACTGCTGCTGGGCAAAGGGGCGATGAGCAGCAGCGCGCGGTTCATCGAGATGCCGTTTGATGCGATCATTCCCGCGGTGCGCGATGGCAAGGTGAGCGCGGGGCTGGTGATTCATGAAGGCCAGGTGACGTTTGCACAGGCGAACTTGCGGCAGGTGATTGATCTGGGCGCGTGGTGGAAGCGGCATCGTGGTTTGCCGCTGCCGCTGGGGATCAATGCGGTGAAGCGTGATCTTGATGCGCGGTTCGGCGAGGGGACGATTGCGGAAGTGTCGCGCCTGCTGCAGGCGAGCCTGGACTACGCGATGGCGCATCGTGATGAGAGCATCGAGTACACGATGCCGTTTGCCGCGATCAACGCAAAGAACAGCGGCACGCAGCCGCCCACGACGGAGCTCGTGGAAAAGTACGTGGACATGTACGTGACGGACCTGACGGTTGACATGGGCGACACGGGTCGCACAGCGATTGAGTGGCTGCTGCGCGAGGGGGCGGAGGCGGGGCTGTGCCCGCGGGTGGATGAGATTGATGTGGTGAGTTGATGCTGCTGGCGCTGAAGTATGTCGCCTCGACGCTGCTCGTGCTTCTTGGCACGTACATCATCATCATGAACTACGTCATTTTCGTACAGGGCTTGCGAGGCAAGCGCACAGCTTCGATGGGCTGGTGGCTCGGGGGCGTCAGCGCGGCGGGTGGTTTGGCTCTGGCGCCGTGGCTCACGAACAAGACGTGGGTCGGGCTGCCACTGCTGCTGGATCTCACGTGCGCGCCGATGCTGGTGATTCTGCCCGTGATGCTGGTCTGGCGACGACTCAAGCGGCGTGACGATCCCGGCGAAATCCAGTGATTCCCGGGTGAAATGTGATTCGCGGACCAGTTTGCAGCGTGTGACGCGGGCAGATACGGCTGCCTCTGGTCGTTTGGATGCGCACTACCGTTGTGCATGCCTCCGACTCCTGTCGCACCTCCCAAGCCTGTGGCTCCGCGTGTGTCTGAAGTGCCTTCGCAGGCTGGCCGATTCGGTCAGTTTGGCGGGGCGTACGTGCCTGAGATGCTGGTGCCCGCGCTGCGGCAGTTGGAAGATGTGTACGAGCGCGTCTGCCGAGACAGCAAGTTCTGGGATGAGCTGCATGCGCTGCACAAGACCTTCACTGGCCGGCCGACGCCGCTGTACCTCGCGAAGGGGTTGACGGCGCATGTGCGGAAGAGCGCAAGTGCTGAGATGGGCGCGAACATCTGGCTGAAGCGCGAGGACCTGGCGCACACGGGTGCGCACAAGATCAACAACACGCTGGGACAGGCGCTGCTGACGCTGAAGATGGGTAAGAAGCGCATCATCGCGGAGACTGGCGCGGGCCAGCACGGTGTGGCGAGCGCGACGGCGGCGGCGCACTTCGGCCTCCAGTGCGATGTGTACATGGGCAGCGAGGACGTACGCCGCCAGAAGCTGAATGTGACGCGCATGAAGATGATGGGCGCGCGCGTCATTGAGGTGAATACGGGCTCGCGCACGCTGAAGGACGCGACCAACGAGGCCATGCGCGACTGGCAGGGCTCGGTGGATCACACGCACTACATCATCGGCAGTGTGGTGGGGCCGCACCCCTTCCCGATGATCGTGCGTGATTTTCAGAGCATCATCGGGCGCGAGTGCATGGCGCAGTCGCTGCGGGCGATGGGGCAACTGCCCAATGTCGTTATGGCGTGCGTGGGCGGCGGCAGTAACGCTGCGGGTATCTTCTATCCGTTCGTGGATGATGTGAAAGTGAAGCTGATTGGCGTGGAAGCCGGCGGGCACGGACCTGAGAAGGGCAAGCACGCTGCTCCGCTTTCGCTGGGTTCGCCGGGCATTCTGCACGGTTCGCTGAGCTATGTGCTGCAGGATGACGCCGGGCAGACGGCGGACGTGCACAGTTGCAGCGCGGGGCTGGACTACCCCGGTGTCGGTCCCGAGCACAGCTACTGGAAAGACGCCGGACGCGTGCAGTACACCGCCGTGACGGATACCGAAGCGCTGGACGCATTCACGCTGCTGGCGCGGCTGGAGGGGATCATCCCCGCGCTGGAAACCTCGCACGCAATCGCGCAGGCCGTGAAGACGGCGGCGACGATGAGCAGCAAAGAGCATCTGGTCATCAACTTGTCCGGGCGCGGCGACAAGGACGTAGATGAGGCGATGCGTTTGTTGTCTGAGCGCAAGTGAGCGGATTCACCGCAGAACGTGTCATTCGAGGTTGGGTTCGCATCGCTCGCGCGTTGCAGTACGAAAGCAGTCGACCATGGTGAGGCTTACCAAGATCTACACGAAGACCGGCGACGACGGCACGACAGGCCTGGCAACGGGTCAGCGCGTGCGCAAGGATGACTTGCGCGTCGAGGCGTATGGCACGGTCGACGAAGCCAACGCCGCGATCGGTCTTGCAGTGATCTCGGCGGATGGCGGGCATGGCCACGCCACTTCGGAGATCGCGGCGATTCTGCGGCTGATTCAGCACGATCTGTTTGATCTTGGCGCGGACCTCGCCACGCCTGTGACCAAAGACGAGCAAGCCGGCACGCGGCTGCGCATCGTCGCGATGCAGACGACCCGGCTGGAGCAGACGATCGACAAGTTCAACGACAATCTCAAGCCGCTCAATAGCTTTGTGCTTCCCGGCGGCACGCCTCTGGCGGCTTCGCTGCATTTGGCTCGGACGATTGTGCGTCGAGCTGAACGCATCGGCGTGACGCTGCAGGGCGCTGAGGGCGAGACGGTGAGCGCCGAGGCGATTCGGTATCTGAATCGGTTGAGCGATCTGCTGTTCGTGCTCAGTCGCGTGGCGAATGACGATGGTGGCAAGGATGTGCTGTGGGTGCCGGGCAAGAGCCGGGGTGCGTAAGCAACGTGTGTTTACTTGCAGCCGGGGCAGCAACTGCCTGACGCGTGCCTGCCGTGTGAGGCACTTGGTCGCTGCAGCATGGGAGCCTGCGGTACGCGCACCACGGGCTGACCGGTGGTGGGGTGGCGCGTCAGTGGCGGGTCGCCCATGCTCTGCTGCACTTCAAGGGTTGCGCCGAGTTTGCCAGCTGGCTTGATGATGCGGTAGACATACGTCGGCACGTTACACCTCGTCGTCGCGGTCAGGCCCGGTGTGCTGCATGCCGGCAATGTGCCACTGCGGGAAGGGATCTTCGAACGTGGCCCATGCAGCGGGGCCCGCGGCCATTTCTTCATCGCTGAGCAGGCATGTTTCAAGCATGGCAACTTGCATCGACTTGTCCCAGTCAACGCCGATCAGAACGAGTTCCTGACGGCGATCGCCGTAGGGCTCGCGCCAGTTTGCCTGCAGCCAGGTGCGTGTTTCTTCGTCATCGGGCGTGCGATCGGGGCGAGCCGCCCACCAGATGCCAGCGGGTTCAAGCCTGAAGCTTCCGCCAGCCTGCGACCAGAGGCCTGCAGCGTCGTTGCGGTTGGCGAGCCACACGAATCCCTTGCTGCGCACGGTCTTGAGGAAGCCGCCCGTGATGAAGTTGTACAGGCGCGCGGGGTGGAAGGGTCTGCGAGCGCGAAAGACAACGCTTGACACACCGTACTCCTCGGTTTCGGGCGTGTGTTCCTGCTGCAGTTCGCGTAGCCACTTCGCGCTGCGCGAGGCTTCTTCCATGTCGAAAAGCCCGGTGCCCAGCACATCTTCGAGGGCCACCTTGCCGCGTATGCTGCGGACAATTCTGGCTCGCGCGTTGAGGCTGCGCAAGGTCGCTTCGACCTTCGAGAGCTGTGACGCGGAGACCAAGTCGCACTTGTTCAGCACGATGACATCCGCGAACTCCGTTTGATCTGTCAGCAAGTCGGCGATGCTGCGTGTGTCATTCTCGTCGTTGCCCAGTGGTCTGCCATCCGCTTCGCGCTGCGACAGATCGTCCTCACTGCGGAAATCCTTAAGGAAATTGAACGCATCGACGACGGTCACCATCGTGTCGAGCTTGGCAAACTCACTCAGGGTCGCGCCTGACTCCGTCTCGAAGGTAAACGTCTGCGCAACCGGCAGCGGCTCGCCAATGCCGGTGCTCTCGATGAGCATGTAATCGAAGCGGCCTTCGAGTGCGAGGCGTTCGACTTCGCGCAGCAGGTCTTCTCGCAGTGTGCAGCAGATGCAGCCGTTGGTCATCTCGACCATGGTCTCCTGCACGCGGTCGAGCTGCACATCCCCCACCCGGCCGCCGGTCTTGACGAGCTCCGCGTCGATGTTCACTTCGCTCATGTCATTGACGATGACAGCAACGCGCAGCCCCGATCGATTTGCGAGTATGTGGTTCAGTAGCGTGGTCTTGCCTGCGCCCAGAAAGCCGGAGAGAACAGTGACGGGCAGACGCTTGGCAGTATTAGGCATGCTCGATTATTGATAGTTGAGAATCAATAATCAACAAGGCAGCAGATCTGTCCGGTGGCTGGTCTGCTACTCCGCGAGCTTGGCGACCACGTGGTCAAGCCCATCGGTCACGCGGGCGAAGTCGGGGAAGTTCATGTTCTCCGGCACATCGTCGGTGGTGTGATAGAAGTTGTAGCGATACGGCGCGGTATCGGTAATCATGAGCGCGGGGTAGCCCACGCGCCAGAAGCTCCAGTGATCGCTCGCGCCCACGTGCGGAATGATGGCCGGCAGTCCCGCGCCGATGCTGGCGAAGGCCGCACGCTCGCGGAACGTCGCGACGCTGCGGCGGATGAGGTCCGCCGCTTCGGTCATGCCCATGAAAGCGATGAAGTTCCCCTTGGTGGGATAGAACGGTTCAAAGAGTGGCTGAAGCGGGTAGCGCTGCGTGCCCTCGGCGTGCAAGTAGCAGCCCAGCGTTTCCGGCGTCAGCATGGCGACAATGTTCTCGTTCTTGGCGCGGCAACTGCGAGCGTGTACCAGACTGCCCATCTGCTCGGTCCAAAAGAAGGGCGGCTCTTCGTTGGCCCACAGGGTGAATCGCAGCGTGCGCTGGGGCGGCTTGCCAGCGTTGGCTCGCGCGGCGGCGCGATGCGCGAGGGCGATGACGCACGCAACACCGCTGCCATTGTCGTTCGCGGCGGGGCAAAGACCGAAGTGCGGCTTGAGCTCCACCGCGTCGTAGTGGGCGCCGATGATGACGATCTCGTCGCGCTTGGTTGCGCCGGGTAGCTCGACTTCGAGGTTCGCGACGCGTTCGCCGTGACTGGTGTATTCCTGTCGGCGAACACGCAGGCCCGTGTGCTCGAGCTGCGCTTTGAGAAACTCCTCGCAGCGTGAGAGCACGTGCGGGCGAAACTGGTTGCGGCCTGCAAGCGGCCCGGCCAACTCGCGCACGATCTGTTCGAGCTGCTGGGCGAGCTCACCTTGCACTGGTGTGAGCGGCGGCAGGCGGCCTTCGTGGCTGATGCCGGGCATCTTGGTGACGAAGCGGGGCAGCAGCGATGCGCCGCGAATGCCCGCGAGCGCGGTGGAGAGTTTGGTGCGATGCAGGGCCTGATTGCGAGGCTGTGCCATCGTTTCGAGCATCATGCAGGATACGGAGCGGCGATGCCACGCGAACGGCCAAGCCCTGCAAGAATGCATGCGTGCAGCAACGCAAGCCCGCGGCAATCTTCATCTTCTTCACGCTTCTGCTTGATGTGCTGGGGTTTGGCCTGCTCATTCCCGTTGCGCCCTCGCTCATGGCCAGTTTGTTGGTTGATCCTGTGACCGGAATCAAGGGCATGCCCGTTGAAGCGGCAACGCCTTATGTGGGCTGGCTGCAAGCCACGTTTTACGCGTGCATGTTCCTGTTCGCGCCGCTGCTGGGTGCGCTGTCAGACAGGTTTGGTCGCCGGCCAGTCATTCTGTTCGCGTTGTTTGGCTCAGGGCTTGATTACCTGGCGATGGCTCTTGCGCCGACGATCGGCTGGCTGTTTGTCACGCGAGTGATCAACGGCATCACCGGGGCGAGCTTTGGTGTGGCAAGCGCGTACATCGCCGATGTCACGGCCCCGGAGGAGCGACACAAGGGATATGGACTGATCGGCGCCGCGTTCGGCATCGGCTTTGTGCTCGGGCCGCTGCTGGGCGGGATTCTGGGCAGTATCGACATCCACTATCCGTTCTATGCGGCGGCGGCGCTCACGCTGTGCAACTGGCTGTATGGGTACTTTGTGTTGCCGGAGAGTTTGCCCCAAGAGCGGCGAAGCCCGTTCCGATTGGCCAAGGCGAACCCCATTGGCATGCTGCCGATGCTTGCGCGATATCCGGTCATCATGTGGCTCGCTGGTGCGTTGTTCCTGCTCAACCTTGCACAGTTCGGTCTGCATGCAACCTGGGCCGTATACACCGAACATCGCTATCAGTGGAATGAGATGAAAGTTGGTTGGTCGCTGTTTGTCGTGGGGATAGGTGCCGCGCTGGTGCAAGGCGGGCTGGCGCGTCGGCTCATTCCCAAGCTGGGTCTGCGCGCGAGCTTGCTGCTGGGTATTGGGCTGGGCTGTCTGGCATATGCGGGTTACGGGCTTGCGACCGAGGGATGGATGATCTACGTCATCGTGCTCTTCGCGAGCCTTGGCGGCATTTCGCAGCCAGCGGGACAATCGATTGTCTCGCAGACTGCGCTGCCGACCGAGCAGGGCGCGGTGCAAGGCGCGTTGCAGAGCCTCAACAGCATCGCGGGAATCTTCGGGCCCTTGATTGGCTCACAATTGCTTGATCGCTCAATTCGCGGAGAACTGACAACCCCTGCAGGGCCTGGGCTTCACTTCTTTGTGTGCGCCACATTCGCAGTGGGCGGGTTAGCCCTTGCTGCGATTGCGACGCGTGGCATGCGCAAGGGTGACGCCACAGGGCCGCAGGCGAAGTGAGTGAGCCCATGGCTGATGCACCTGCCATTTCCTGGCTTTCGGCACGAGCGTGTGCGATGCAGCTGGCACCTGCGCTGGCCGCAAGCGCTGCACGGGTGTTGCGGGCGGCGCGTGTGCCGGGTGTTGTGAGCGCGACATGCACGCTCGACACGGTCGCGGTGATATGCGAGCGCGGGTTGGATGACGCAGCGAGTGATGCAATCGCTCGCGCGGTGCAGCGCCTGGTGAGCAGCATGACGCCGGAGGCGGTGCGTGGTCGCGAGCATGTGATTCCGGTGTGCTATGACGCGGAGTGCGGACCTGATCTTGCAGCGGTGGCGGCAGCGCGAGGGCTGACCACGCAGCAGGTGGTGGAGTTGCACAGTCAGTCGGTGTATCGCGCGGGGTTTGTGGGCTTTTCGCCAGGGTTCGCGTACTTGCAAGGGCTGCATGAGCGGCTGCATATGCCGCGACTGGCGACGCCTCGGTCGCGCGTCGAGCCGGGCAGCGTGGCGATCGCCGGGGCGCAGTCGGCGGTGTATCCGCGAGCGACGCCCGGCGGCTGGAACGTGCTGGGACGCACGCCACTGCGGATGTATGACGAGCAGCGTGAGCCGCCTGCGCTGATCGAAGCGGGGGATGTAGTTCGCTTTACGCCGGTATCGCGAGCGGAGTTTGACGCGATTGCGCGGGATCAACCGGTTGCGCGTGCGCTGGCAGTGCATGATGCGGTGTTGAGCGTGGCGCATCCGGGCACGTTTACGACGGTGCAGGCGGGCGGACCTGCGCACTTGCGACATGCGGGCGTGCCCGATGGCGGCCCCGCAGATCGCTTGAGTGCAGTGGTAGCGAATCGACTTGTGGGCAACGCCGATGACGCGGCGGTGCTGGAGGCGACGCTCTCCGGGCCGACGCTGCGTGCAATGCGCGACGTGACGCTTGTGGTGTGTGGTGCTGACGCCGCGGTGGTGGTGGAGCAGCCATCAGGACGACTGGTGGAGATGCAGGCGATGACGCCGGTGTCGTTGCAACCCGGTGAGTCGCTGCGCGTGCATGGCTATCGCGCGGGTGCAAGGCTGTATGTGGCAGTTGGCGGCGGCATCAACGGGCCTGTGCAGCCGCTGCGCGCGGGTGATGTGCTGGCAACGCGTACCGCGCAAATGGGCACGGTGACACGCTCGACACAGGCATTGGCACGTTTTCATCATGACTGCATCAGCGCGCGTGTGCTGCGGGTGACGTTGCATCCACATGCGAGTATCGTGCCGGATTGTGCCGCGCGATTGCAAGATGCCTTGTGGAAGGTGACGCCGCGCGGCGATCGCGTGGGGTTGCGGCTGGAAGGGCCTGCGATCGCGCACGGCGTGACGACGATGGCCAGCCATGTGACGATGCCAGGGGATATTGAACTGACACCCGACGGTGGCGCGATTGTGCTTGGTCCAGATGCGCCGGTGACAGGCGGCTACCCGGTGCTTGCAAGTGTGATTGACGCCGATCAGTGTGCGATGATGCAGGCGCGGGCGGGTGAGTGGGTGCGGTTTGTTGTCGTCTCACTGAGTGAGGCGCGTGCAGCGAGCGTGGAACGTGCAAGCACGCTGGATGCATTGATCGGAGGTGCGCGATGACCCCGCCGCGTGTGGATGTGAACTGTGACTGCGGTGAACTGCCCGCGCAAGTGGCCGCGGGCGTTGATGATCAACTGACACGCACGGTGACCAGTGTCAATATTGCGTGCGGCGGGCACGCGGGCGACGAGGTGAGCATGACACGGCTGGTTCGCGTGGCGAAGGTAACTGGTACGCGGATTGGTGCGCATCCGTCATATCCGGACCCGGCGCGGTTTGGACGTGTGAGCATGAAGCTGCCAGACGCTGCGCTCCGAGCGACAGTGCGTGAGCAGGTGGAGCGGCTGCTGGCGGTGTGCACGACGGAGGGCGCGATATTGGCGCACATCAAGCCGCACGGCGCGCTGTATCACGATTGCAACGACGCAACGGTTGCGAACATAGTGGGCGAAGCGGTGATTGCCGCGGTGGGGCGTGATGTGCCGCTCGTGGCGGCGGCCACCAGTGCAGCGCGGGAGCACTGGCAGGCTGCCGGGCTACGCGTGATTCGCGAAGCGTTTGCAGATCGCGCGTATGAGCGAGATGGTTCCTTGCGGTCGCGGAGCCTGGCGGGCGCAACGCTGCAAGCTGCCGCTGCAGCACAGCAAGCGGTGATGCTTGCGACGCAGCAGGCGGTGATCGTGGAGGGCGAGCGCGTGCATGTGCCTTGCGACACGATTTGCGTGCATGGTGACGGTCCCGATGCCTTGACGACGGCGCGAGCGGTTGTGCATGCTTTGCGAGGCGCGGGCATCAACATCGTCGCTTGGTCGGCATCGTGATGTGAGTTGCACCGCAGAATCGCGCGTAGCTGGCGATCGCCTCTTCGACAGCGGGCAGGAGTGTCGTTCGCTCGCTGGCAGGTACGTGCGGTTCCCAGTGCAGCTTCGCAAGCGAGAAGGTTCCGGCAGAGCGATCAAGTTGCGGGTCAAAGCGTGCGACCAGCCGATCCGCGTGGAGCAGAGGCAGCACGTAGTAGCCGTACGTCCGCTTGGGCGCGGGCGTGAACGCTTCGAAGCGATAGTCAAAGCCAAACAGAGCGGCGCAGCGCGAGCGATCTCGCAAGATGGGGTCGAAGGGATTGAGCACACGTGTGGCGCGTTCGGCTTTGGCGAAATTTCGCTGTGCACGAGCGATGCGTGTGGTGATATCGGGCAGAGCCCACGCCTGCACCGCCTTACCTTGGACAGTGATGACCCGCACCGGCACAATGGCGCCTGCCTTTGCTTGCTGCGTACACCACGCTTTGGCTTGCGCGATGGACAATGCATGCCAGAAGCGAGCGATCTGCGTGGGCGTTGCCGCGCCAAGTCGCTCCAAGGCCGAGTGGCAGGCCCATGTCATGTGCGCGGCCTCATCCACGTGCGGCGTGTTAACGGCACGCCCCAGCACGCGCGGTGTCAGGTCGTAGACCTTCTGAAAGTTCACGCGGTGCGCGACAGCGAGCTCGCCGCTGCGCCACAGATAGTCAAGCGCGGCCTTGGCAGGTTTCCAGTCCCACCAGCCCGAGGCTTTGCGCGGACCTGCGTGTTCAAAGTCGCTCGCCATAAGCGGGCCCTCACGCGTGATGCGATCAAGCACCTGCGTGAGCATCTCCTGCGGGTTGGGCCCCAGCATGCGCTTGATCCATGTGCCCCATGCCACGCGGGCGAAGCGATGACGCCAGTGCGGGAAGTGCACTGTGGGAATCAGCGACGCATCATGCGTCCAGTGCTCAAAGATCCGGCCCGTGCGTTGCAGCTTGTCGAGCGTGTCGTGTTCGTAGTCTTGCGCGCGTGACCACAAGATGTGATGATGAGCACGCTCAACCACGTGAATGCTGTCGATCTGCACAAAGCCAAGATCATGGACGAGCTGAAGTGTTCGCGCAGGCGTGGCTGCGGTGCGATCAGCGCCAAGTAGGCATGCGCCGTGCATGAGCAGCAACCGCGCATCGGCAGTGGAGATGTCAAGCACAGCGGACACGCGTGAGTTTACAGCACTCAGCGCGGCTGCAGCACGGGTTCATTCGCGGGCGGCGTAGTCGTCGTGCCCGGCGCAGCTTCGGGCACCGGCTGCTCGACCTTCTTCATGGGCGGAATGTCGGGCGCAAAGCGCTTGTACAACGCGTCAGTCAAGACACGCTGCTGATCATCAGAAATGACGTTGATCGCCGTCATAAACGCGTCGGCCTTGCCCTCGCTGCTTGCATCAGCACCCAGGCTCGCACTCAGTTCGTCAATCTTGGCTCGCATCGCCGCCGCGCTCGTGCTGTTGATGCCCGAGGCGGGAAGGATTTCCTTCAGTTGTGGCCACGCAGCGAGGCCGATGCGGCGGAAACTCGCCCGAACATCCATCGCCGCCACGCGGCGAGCTTCAGCCACCGCCATCAGGCCGAGTTGGCCCTTGCGATTCTGCTGCTGGGCCTCGCGCTGAGCCTGCTGGGCCGCGGCTTGCATGTACTCGCGCATCACGCCGCTGAACATCGCGTTGTTCTCCGTGGTAAGTGCGTTGGCGATGGCGGCACGCAGCGCGCCACGGTTGCGGAGCATGGGCGCCGAGTTGTCAAGTTCGTTGAGCTTGCCTTGTACCTCTGCGTTGTTGTTCTCTTCCATCACGCGAGCCACGCGCGAAATGTTCGCCGTCGCGTGACGCAGCGCGCCGTCCACCAGCCGCTCGTGCTCCGCAAAGACGGGCTCAAGCTTGGCTTTCTCGTCATCGCTCAGCTTGAGCGCCGCGAGCGTCGCTCGCTCAAGCGGCTGATCGACGCGAACGAGGTTGCCCGCCGCGTCGCGCTTGATGAGTGTGGGGCGCTCGGCCTGGGCGCTTTGCGTGACAGCAGGTTGGGCCGTGCCCTGCGCATGGGCGATGCCCGCGCTCAGCGAGAGGATCATGCACACCGAACCGATGACGACAACAGACATGCTCTTCATGCGGCATTGTTGTTCGCCGGCGAGTGGGAAGTGTTCGTGCTTTGGGGATGGTCCAGGACGTTCCCTTTCAGCCCGTTCCCGCGTACGCTCGGACATGAGCACCGTCGCCGCCCCGATTTCACCCCTCGCCAAGGCCATCGCCGATGTCGCGCTGCTGCGCGGCACGTTCACGCTCCGTTCGGGAAAAACCAGCAGTTACTACCTCGATAAGTACCTGTTCAGCACCCGTCCGGAACTGCTCAAGCAGCTCGCGCCGCTCTTCGCTCAGCGCATCACCAAGGTCGAGCAGCGCACCGGCAAAAAGGTGCTGCGTTTGGCCGGTGCGGAGCTGGGCGGCATCCCGCTGGTCACCGCCGCAAGTCTGGAAACCGGCTTGCCCTGCATCTTCGTTCGCAACAAGAAGAAGGACTACGGCACCGCCAAGCAGCTCGAAGGCGTGGTGAACAAGGGCGATGCGGTCGTGCTGGTGGAAGATGTCGCCACCACCGGCGGCCAAGCTCTTGAAGCTGTCGCGAGCCTGCGCGAGCTGGGCGCCGACGTGCTCGCCATCATCGCAACGATCGATCGCCTTGAAGGCGCACGCGAAAACGTGGAGCGCGAAGGGCTGATCTTCGAAGCGCTGTTCACCAAGCGCGAACTGGGCGTGGCCGAGTAAGCGACCACGCTCACCCTACACGGCTTTACACGAAATCAGCGGGGTGAGCCGACGCACGGTCGTTACTAAGTCGCGCTGCGCTTCCATCACCACGCGCAGATCGCGATATGCACCGGGTGCTTCTTCGAGCAGTCGGCGCGATTGCGCACTGTCAAAGGTCACCCGTTGCATGGTTCGCTGCAGGTCCTTGACGCTAATGCGAGTGCGGGCATCGGTACGTGACATGACTCGACCTGCGCCGTGGCTGCAGGAATTGAGTGCAGCGGCGCACGCTTTGCCACGCGTGTGGACGCTGAATGTACCAGCGCTGCCTGCGATGATCCCCTCGTCAATCGTCAACGCGCGAGCAGCACCCTTGCGGTGCACGAACAGTGATGCCCCGTCGATGTTCTCGCACGTCAACGTGTTGTGAGGGCTGCATCGCAATGTGGACCATGTGGGGTCGACGTCCAAGACTTCACCCAGGGCGTCACTCGCGAGCTGCAGCATGCGAAGGCGACTTGCTGCGGCGTATCGAACGGCCCAGTCTGCATTGTGGATGTACTCGCGGGCGCTTTCGCTCGCTACCGGCAGAAACGCGAGGTTGCATGCGGAGTCGTGCTGTGCCTCCTTGAGCGCATGTTCGTACAGCACCCGCCCCATGGCCCGGCTGCCGCTGTGCACCATCAGCCAGAGCGCGCCATCATCATCTCGCTGCAGTTCAAGAAAATGATTGCCGCGCCCCAGCGTGCCAAACTGCACAAGTCCATCTCGTCGGGCGACGTTGGCAAGGTGTGGCTGTGACAACTCTCCCAGTTCGGCAAGAACGCTCTCTTCCGCGATGGTCCGTTTGCCGTGACGAATGATCGGAACGGCGCGGCTCATGACGCGCAGGCACTGCGATGCGATGTCTGGTGGCAAGTGAAAGATACCGATGTCCGACAGACGCACCGCGCTGAAGCCGCACCCGATGTCTTGCCCGATCGCTTGCGGATAGATGCGATCACTCGTGGCGATGACGCAGCCGTTGCAGACCGCGTCGGCCGCGTGAGCGTCGGGCATCACGGCGATTCGTTCGACGCCTGGCGCGCAGGCGCTTGCGAGAATCAATTTGCGGGCCTCGTCACCGAGAGGTTCGGCAAGCCACGCGCACACGCGCTGGTCAAGCAGTTGCATGGTCATTGTGGAATCTCCGGCAATATGAGAAGCGTGAGCATCGGCGCACGCTTGCGGGCAATCGCTCGTGTCGCAGCGGCCCGCATCGCTGGCAATGCCGCGATGGCATGCACGCGGATGCGGTCCACTTGCGGGCAGACAAGCGTGACTTGGAGCGTGGATGCATCGGGAGCGGGACGCACGCCGTGCACATACGCGCCGAGATCGATTGCCCATTGAGACTGTGCAAGCATGGTTTCAAGAGCCTGACGAACCTGCTTGCACAGTTGCAGCGTCTTGCGGTCGTCGCTGTCGTCCTGGAGTGATCGGCCTGACACGCGGTCGGCGCGATCGTCGTCGAAGACATGCGCGCACAGATCGCGCAGGTCCCGTTTCTTGCGGTCCTTCATGGTGGTCACTTTCGATCCATGCGATAACTTGCGGCTGAGTGCAGCCGAGCGCATGGAGATTGGTCAATGGTCAGTGGGGGATAAACGCTGAAATGGAGCCACAACGTGCATCAAAAAGATGCGAACGGTGGTGACAGTGTGATCCCAGCCCCAACGGCGATACTGCGAAGCGCAGTCTCAGCGCGCGAACTGGAAGCACGCAGCAGATGACGAATTGACACGCATGGGCGGCTTCCTTTCTTGTGAGCGTGATGGCAACATCACGCGGTCCAAAACGACAGACGACATTCGTCCGTCCGTAAAGAGCATACACGATAGACGCACAAAAGCAAGAAAAGTTGCGGAAAACACGCAAAAGTGCCGTTTACGCAAACATCGCATCCAGCGCGGCCCCATACACCTCGCGAGCAAGTGCCGGCCCCTCGGGCAGCGTCCGCGCCAGAAACTCCATCATCACGCCCGCGTTGATCTCCAGCACGCGTGGCGTCGGATCAGTCGCCGTCGAGACGATGTCGACCGAGCCAAACTGCAGGTTGATCGCCTTCGCGGCTTGCAGCGCAGCACGCATGGCACGGGCCGTGTCGGCATCATCGCTTGATTGACTGTGCGTGTCGCCTGTGCTCAGCAGTCGCACGCTCGCGCCTTGTCCCAGGTTGTGCCGCCAGTTGAGCAATCGCTGCGAACCAGTCGTCGGCACATCCAGCAGCAGTGCTCGCTGGCGTGCGTCCATCTGTTCGAGCATGCCAGCCAGTGCGCTCCGCGAAATGGTTGTCTCACGCGTCTGCTTGGCGAGCAGTTCCAGCACGCTGCTGGTACCGTCGCCAGTCACTGTCGTGCGCACCTTCTCATACGCAAGCAGACAGCGATCACGCAGAACGACGAAGCGCTTCTCGCTGGTCAACTCGTGGTACGGGCACACAGCGATGGCGGTGGTTTGTGCGAAGAGCCGGTAGACTGCCGTTTCAAGTTCGACGATAGATTGGCAGCGCGTCACATCGCGCCCGCCTGTGCCTGCGTTTTCTTTCACAACAACATCGCGCCCCCAGCGTTCGAAGGCTTCGAGCATCTGCCTCCAAGTGCCTTCGTGCTTCACGAAGCGGGCCATGCTCGGGTGCAGAAACAACTGGTGCGCGATGCACGGCACGCCCACGCGGGCCAGCAGTTCAGCGGTTGCCGCTTTGTCGCAAGCAATCGCATGCGTCGCGGCGGGGTTAAGGTCAAAGCCGTAGCCGTAAATGTGGCGCGTTACTTCGTGGGGGGCAGAGCCGCGAGTCAGCCGCACGATCCAGCCGTCACCCAGGGTTTCCAGACGCATCCCCCGCGGCGCAGCCAGCTCCCGCAACAGGGCCAGCATCGTTCGGTCGGCATTCTGCTGCGACTGGGCACCCTGCGAATCGGTGGAGGTTGTCCGTTGGCCGGCGGCATGCGTCATTGGCAGAGTTTATGGGATATCGCGGGCATGAAGCGGCTTTCACGCAAAAGCAGGAAAGTTCTCACGCCAGATGCCGAAGAAGAAGCATGCACTTCCGCGATTCACCATCTCGCGCCGCGAGCATTCGCCGATTGCAGCGCCTCGCGCGCTTTCTGGATTCGGGCTTCAACATTCCCGGCACGCAGGCCCGCTTCGGGGCCGATGCGATCATCGGTCTGGTGCCGGGTATTGGTGACTTCGTCACGTCGATGCTTTCGGCGTACATCGTCATGCAAGCCGTGCGCCTTGGTGCAAGCGGCAAGACGGTCGCCATGATGATCGGCAACATCCTGCTCGACTTCGTCGTCGGCGCGATTCCGGGTATCGGCGATGTCGCCGACTTCTTCTTCAAGAGCAACCAGCGCAACTTGCAACTCATGGCGAAGGATCCCGTGCTCGCTGCGGAGTTCGAAGCTCACGGCGGCATGCCCGAGCCTCGCGCGCCCATGGCCAATGTCGCCGCAGTTGTCGATGGACTCCGCGGTTCGAAGCGAGTGGTGAACGAAGCGGCCTGAAGCTGGCTTGCATCGCTAGAGGTGCTTCGCGATAAACGGCGCGATGCCCAGCCACATCAAGCATCCCGCGCCGAAGACCACACGATCGACATCAACGATGCCTGCTTTCCGCTGAGCGAGCACATGCTGTGTCACGCGCACGAGCAGCCAACCGACAATCAGCCAAATCGCCGCACCGATAGCGATGAGTGCGACCTCGCTGCTCGTGAAGGCTTTCACCAACCGAATGGGCAGCAGAAAGATGGCAGACGCAAGGAACACTCCCACGTACGCCAGCACAACGAGCGGCCAACAAACGAGCTTGCGCCAGAGTGGTGACCCATCTGGCAGCGCAGAACGTTTGATCGCTGCGTGTAGCTGCATCAATCTCCATACCCGTTGGGGTTGGCCTTGTGCCACTTCCACGCCGTCTCCACCGTCTTCACAATGTCCGTGTACTGCGGCTTCCACCCCAGCTTGCTCTTGAGCTTCGCAGGGTCAGCAACCAACGCCGGCGGATCGCCAGGCCGGCGATCAGCCACCTTGAACCCGATCTTCTGGCCCGTCACGGCTTCGCAAGCCTTGATGATTTCAAACACGCTCTGCCCGTTGCCCGTGCCGATGTTGAAGACTTCCGCGGTGCCCGCGCTGGTGGCAGTGGGGGCGTGCGTGGCTTCAATCGCAAGCTGGTGCGCCTGCGCCAAATCGTCGGTGTGCACGTAGTCGCGAATGCACGTGCCGTCGGGCGTGGGATAGTCGTTGCCGAACACCGTGATGTGCGACCGCTTACCCAGCGGCACTTCCAGCACCAGCGGAATCAAGTGATTCTCCGGCTTGTGATCCTCGCCATGCGACCCGTCAGCGCTCGCGCCGCTCGCGTTGAAGTACCGCAGCAGCGTAAAGCCCAGTCCATACGCATGCGCAAAGTCGCGGATCATCCACTCTACCGCCAACTTCGTCCGGGCATAAGGCGAGCACGGATCCTGCACGCTCTCTTCACTCATCGGCACCTTGGGGTTCATCCCATACGTCGCGCACGTGCTCGAAAACAGCATCCGCTTCACGCCCGCCTTGCGCATCGCGTTCAGCATGCAGCACGTGCCCCAGATGTTGTTGCGATAGTGATACTCCGGATCGCTCACACTCTCGCCCACGTACGTCGCCGCCGCAAAGTGCATCACGGCGTCAGCCTTCACCTGCTGCAACGCGGCGACGACGGCTTGCTCATTGCTGATATCTCCCACAATCAGCCGCCCATCCGGCACAGCCTTGCGGTGGCCCATCTTCAGGTTGTCATAAGCCACGGCGTTGTGGCCCTTGGCGAGCATCCAACGCAGACACGCACTACCAACATACCCAGCGCCGCCAGTGACGAGAATGTTCATGAGAATTCCAGTGACGAAGTGACGGAGTAAACCAGTGACGAAGTGCCAGAGTACGGAGTGCAAACCGCCCGCGTGCGAAATGCCTTCATCCCTCGTTCCCTCGTTCGCTCGTTTACCCTTTCGCTCTTCCCACGATCCACTCCGCCGCTTCCAACAAATCCCGCGCCGCAAAGTCCGCAACCTGCATCGCCTCCGGCTGCGTCATCCCGTGCCCCGTCTTCACATGAATACTCGCCGCGACGCCGGCGTTCTTCCCCGCCAGCACATCGCTCAACATGTCACCCACCATCACACTGCGCGACACATCCAGCCCATGCTCCTTCGCCGCCCGCAGCAACATGCCCGGCCCCGGCTTCCTGTCCGGATGTTCCACCCGGCTCCGCCGATCCGGCGCAGTATCCGCGTCCGCTGAAGGCGGCACCGTGCAGAAATACGCCGCGGCGAGCTTGGCGCCAGCGGCAGCGAGCTGCCGGTCAACCTCCGCCTGCACGCTGTGCATATCGGTCTCAGTCAGTTTGCCGCGCCCCACGCCCGATTGATTGCTCACCACGATGCACGCATACCCCGCACGCGTCAACATCGCGATGGCCTGCGCCGCGCCGGGCAAAAGCTCGACCTGCTCAGGCCGAGCGATGTAGTGCACCTCACGGATGATGGTGCCGTCACGATCAAGAAATGCACCCGGTCGCCGCATGCGGCATGGTTGCACGCCAAATCGCCACAAGGCATCCAAAAATTGTCAGGGTTTTGCTGGTAATCCGGTATTCTGGCCCCATATTCAGAGCGACCGTTGAGAAAGGGGCTCCCGCGTGGTTCAGTTCAGGCTGTCCGTCGTTGCTCTCATGTGTGTTGTCTCGGGCTCGCTGGTTGCAAATGCGTCCGCGCAGTTTGCACTCCAAACGCTGCCCGCGCTGCCTGACGGCACCCCGGCGACAAGCTGGACCATGATGGAAGATGGCCGCACCTTCTGGCAGCGCCAGTCGGGCTCGGCCCTCGCCAGCTATCGCTTCCGCGATGGGGCGTGGCAGGCGCGCGACTGGTACAACTTTTCATCGGATGACGGCGAGATCTACGCCGAGATCGTGCCCTCAGGCGGAAACCAGACCGTCCGCGTGACGCGCAACGGCGTTGCACAGGTTCTTTCGTTCTCGCGCACGGAACTGCATGTGCATGACATCAGCAACGATGGCGAGATCATCTACGCGTCAGGGCGCAACTCCGCCAGCTTCCCTGAGTCCACCTGGATTCTGAGGTGGAATGGCACGACGTACGAAAACGCCGGCACTGCGATCGGCCTTCCGATGCACACGCTGCCGGTCGGCAACGCGACCTTCTTTGCGCCTCAAACCAGCGCCAACGGTCGCTGGTACGCGGGTGATCAATACTCGGACGGCAACAACGGCACGACGGCGTCATTCCGCAGCGTGGACGCTGCGCCGTTCGCGCCGTTTGTTCCGCCCGCGATCACGCCGCCGTTTGAAGGCGTGCTGCGCGATCAAAACAGCTCGCTCAAGGCTCTCTCGCGAACAGGTCAGGTGGTTGTGGGCACCTACTCAGCGCGCCTCGTGCCCACCTCGCCCGGCAGCAGTCTTCAATACAACGGTAACTTCATCTGGAACGCGGTGACTGGAACAAGCTGGGCGTCGCCTGCGCTCAACACGTTCCTCAACACGCTCTCCGCCGACTTCACGCTGCCCGCCGATGGCCGCTACGTCATCGCGACGCAGTTTCCCTCCGGCACTCAGAGCGTTTTCGACACTCAAAGTGATACCGCGTTGTCTGTCGAGACATTGCTCACGCAATCGGGCGTCGATCTCACGGGTTGGTCACAGCTTCGCTTGGGCAACTGGTCGCTCGATGGACTCACGATCTCTGGGACAGGACTGCATGAGTTTGCGCCGGGCCAGTTCCGCGGTGACTCATGGTTTGTGACGATCCCCACGCCGGGCACGCTGCTCTTGCTGTCCGCGGGCAGCATGACTGCGGCGCGTCGGCGTCGCTTGCTTTGATGTGCGCAGTGTGTTGGATCTGCGTGTGCCGTTCTTACTGCACGACATCACTCACGCGACGCCGCTGCTCACCCGCATAGCGAATGCGCCGCAGTGACGCATCGGTGGGCTTGAGCCCCGCCGCCTTCGCCATCTCCGCCAGCCGCACGCGATCATCCACGCCCAGCTTGCGACCAATCGCCTTGCGGTGGTCGTGTACCGTGTGCGGGCTGCGACCCAGCACTTCCGCAATCTGAGGCAAGCTGAGCCCTTCGCCAATCAGCGCCAGCACTTCAAGCTCGCGCGGCGACAGAATGTCAAGGTGGCCCAGGTGTACGCCCTGCACCTGGCGCAGCTCCAGCCCGTGCAGGTGCGCCTGCTCCACATCGCCATGCACCCAGCGCGAAATGATGAGCATCGCCGGCGTCTTCGCCGCAGGCGGCTTGCCAGCCATCACGCGATAGACCGTCGAAACAACCTGACGGCCCTGATAGATGCCGCGGAACTGCCGCGCGACGCCATCTTCCAGAATGTCCTGCAGCAGGGCCACACGCTCGCGGAACGCCTCTTCGCTATACCACTCGCGGGCGTTGCGGCCCACATACTCCGCAGCCGTCGCGTTGTTCCCAAAGAACATGCGGAAGATCTGATCGTTGCCGTACAGGATGGTGCCCTCGGGTGTCACCACCTGCACGCCCGTGGTCGGGTCGCTCGTCACGGCGTGCCACATGGCGTGCACAAATTGCGAGTCATGCAGCATCGACTCCACGAGATCGACCGTCAGCGCGGTCTTCTCAGAGGTATGCGGAACCGGGCTTGTGGAGCTCATTGTGTTCATGATCGTTCCATTCCAACGAAAAGCAGACTTCGCCCGATGCACGCGCCATGCGCACACCGACCGACTGCAACCTTCCCCGCAGTTCCCGATACTCGCACAACCGCAGAAACGCGGCCTGCCTTCGCGTGCTCTGGACACGCGACGAGCATTATCTCGTGCAGCATACCGGCATGCAAATGTCCTGTCAATGAATAACGTCTTTTGGGGACAGCACGCGTCGCGCGGGCCCGCGCTCTGCGGCAGCTTACTTGGTCGCCGCAACCGGAGCCAGCCGCACGCTCAGCACGCGACCGCCAGCAGTGACAAACGCCATATTGCCGTCCGCACCGCCAATGGCGACGTTGGTCGCGCTGCCGGTCGGCAGGAAGTCACGCAGTTTCCCCGTGGAATCAACGGCATACACGCCGCCAGGTCCGGTAGCCAAGATCGTGCCATCGCTGCGGACGCGCAGGCCATCGGCACCGCCTCGACCCTGTGCACCGACTTCTTTGGCCATTGCAGCAAGATCGGCGACAACCGTCGGCTCCGCGCTCAGCGCGCCCTTGTCGTCCACGGCATACGCCAACACTTTCCGTCCACGGAAGTCATTCACATACAGCGTCTTCTCATCAGGCGAAAAGGCCAGCCCATTGGCATACTGCACGCCGCGAGCCTTCGCTTCAATCACACCCTCCGGGCTCACACGAAAAACGCCCGTGAAGTCCAGTTGCAGATCCGCCTTGGGAGTGAAAAACGGCGGATCAGTAAACCAGATGCTGCCGTCGCTGGCGACGATGCAATCGTTGGTCGCGTTCAGGCGCTTGCCTTCAAAGTCCGCCGCACGCGTCGTCGTGCTCGTGACTTTGCCATCCACCACCTTCACCTCAACAACGCTGCGCGAATCCTTGCGGCATTGCACCAGCGTGCCGTCAGCCTTCACCGCCAGCCCCAGTCCGCCCTCCGTGCCTTCAAAGTAAACCTCCGGCGCCTTGTCGTCGCCGTTCCAGCGCAGCACCTGCGAAGGCGACACATCGCAGAACAGGAAGTATCCGCCCAAAGGCTGCACCGCGTCATCCTTGATGAACGCAGGCCCTTCAGTGAACGCGTACCCCTCGCCCACGACCTTGAACGCTTCAGCGAACACGTTGCCAGTGGGATACGAAACCTTCGCAGCTTGCTCGGCGGCTTGCGGCGTCGCGCTTTCCTGCGCAACTGCCAGCGTGTGTGAAAGACCGGCCACCAGCACCATCATCATCGCGTATCGCATGCACATCTCCGAGGAATCACCTGCGTCCCTTAAGAAGCAGCGTATCCCTCGCGCCACTACCATCGCTCGCATGTCGCAGATTCCCACCACGCCCCAACTGTCCGTCGAGCAGGCCCAGCAAGCGGCAGACGCCTTCCGCAAAGACTTTGAAGCTGTCCGTGAACAGGTCGGACGGGTGGTGGTCGGTCAGCGCGACATCGTCGAAGGCGTGCTCATGTGCCTCTTCTGCGGCGGTCACGTCCTGCTTGAAGGCGTGCCCGGCATCGGCAAGACCCTGCTCGTTCGCACACTCTCGCAAGCGCTGGATCTGCAGTTTTCCCGCGTGCAGTTCACGCCCGACCTCATGCCCGCCGACATCACGGGCACGACCATCGTGAACGAGGTTGAAACCGCCGGCCGGCGCGAGCGCGTCTTTCAGTTCCAGCCCGGTCCCATCTTCGGCCAAATCGTCCTCGCCGACGAAGTGAACCGCGCCACGCCCAAAACGCAAAGCGCACTGCTCGAAGCCATGCAGGAACGCAGCGTCACCGTGGGTGGCACCACCCACCAGTTGCCCAAGCCCTTCCTCGTGATGGCGACCCAGAACCCCATCGAGCAGGAAGGCACCTACCCGCTGCCCGAAGCCCAGCTCGACCGCTTCTTCTTTAAGCTGCTCAGCCTGCCGCCGGGCCGCGATGATCTCGCAGGCATCATCGACCGCACCACCAGCACGCAGAACACCCTGCCCAAGCCGGTGCTGGGTGCACCCAAGCTCATCGAACACCAAGCCATCGTGCGCCAAGTCGCCATCGCCCCCCACGTGCGCGACTACGCCGTGCGCATCATCCTCTCAACCCATCCCAAGGGCACAGCCCACAGTGACGGCGCGACTTCAAACTTCGCAACCCCCATGGTCGACCGCTACGTGCGCCTGGGAAGCAGCCCGCGCGGCGCGCAGACGCTCATCCTCGCCGCCAAGTGCAAAGCGCTCATCGACAACCGTTTCGCCGCCAGCATCGACGACATTCGCGCTGTCGCCAGCCCCGCCCTGCGCCACCGCCTCATCATGAACTTTGAAAGCCACGCCGAAGGCGTGTCGGCTGACGCCGTGGTCGCGAACCTTGTTCAAACGCTGCCCACGGAGGCGATGTGAAGCAGCCCGCGCGCCAGATTCGCAATGCGAGCGGCCGTCGGTTCGCCCGCATGCTCTGTGCGACTCTTGCCTGCTCACTGCTGTGCACGCTTACCAGCGCCGCCGCCGCTCAGCCGGTCGTGCGCGCCACACAGGCAGCGAACGAAGCCGAAGACACGCGCCCCCTCTTCGCCCGCATCGACGTCGTCGATGCTTCGCGCATGCTCGTGCCCATCGATACCAGCGTCTTTCTCGACGCTGCGGGCAAGCCGCTGACTGACTTTGCGGTGTTGCTTGAAGATGGCACACGCCTCATGCACTCGCTGCACTCGCTGCGTGTCCAGTTCGCGGTGCCTTCATATGCAGAGCCCGCAACGCAAGCCACGCGCCTCGCGCAGTGGCTAGGCCCGCGCACGACGACGTCAGCACGTGAAGTCACGCAGCTCGAAGCGCTTTCACTCGCCGACGACGAAACACTTTTCATCGCGATCGACCCGCCCGCTCGTCCCACGGGAGCCACGATCTGGATCGGCGGCCAGCGCGTGCCCGTGCAGTGGCTCGCCCCGCTCGCGGCCCAGCTCGAAACAGACGAACGCCTCAATCCCGCAGCAGGATCGCGTGCATGGCTCCCCACACGCGGCCCCATGAACACCGTCGCCATCGCCGACTTGCTCGCCACCGAAGCCGCCCAGCCCGAAACGCGTTGGCGTGCGCGCCTGGTGGAAGATGGCCTTTCACCCATCAACGACACGCGCTTTCCTCGCGCTCAAGACCCATTCGTCGCGGCACTCGCCGATCAACTTGTCCGTCGCTGGCAGATCGCTCTGGCGCAGCTGCACACACACGATGCGGAACTTGCTTTGCAGGTGCGCAGCGCGCTGGGGCTGCTTGCGGAAGTGGAGCCGCGCGTGTCAGTGCCTGCGTGGAACCCGTTGCCCGCGTCAACCCAGCGTCTGCTGACAGACTTGCTCGATATGCGACTGTCGCCGCAGCGACGGGCGGATCTTGCGACGCAGTGGCTGCGCGAACAGCCGACCTTCACCGCATGGGTGCGCGACGATGGCGGCGTACTGGTTGAGAAGCACGCCGAAGAATCCTCCGAGCCGCGCTCGCCCCTTGCCACCATCGCGTTGACCAACCTGTCCGCGCGTGAGGAACTCGCGTGGATCGCCCCGCGCGACAGCGCCGCCGCACCCGATCCCCGTCCGCTCGAGCCGCGTCGCACCCTTGCTGTGGCAACGCCCGTCCTGCCGCTCGATGTTGCGGGCCAGCAGCTTGCCCAGCGTGGCGTCGCTGCAATGCTCGCGCCCGATGCTCGCCGTGACATTGTCGCGACACTTGGTGACGATGCCATCCGCCTTAGCGTCGTCGATGGCCCCATCGCCGTCACACCGCCCGGGCTTGCAACGGGTGTCTTCGCTCGCGACATGCAGTTGGCAGAGTGGCTGAGCGCCGCCACGCCAACGGATGACCCTGCTTGGGCGACCGCCGCGATGATCTATCGCGAAGCGCCCAGCCCCAGTGATCCCGGCACCACCAATCCTCGCCGCTTATGGCGCGTTCTGGTGGAGTGCGCCCTGCCTGACACGGCAGATCGCTCCCGCGAATCGCTGTGGCTCTACACAGGCACACCCAACGCCGCGATTCACATCTGGCGAATCTCCTTCGATGGCACCATCACCGGCATGCGCGAGCAAGATCGCGAGCTTGCAACGCTGGGCGATACGCCGCGTCGCGCAACGGTCGCGACGATTCCCGGCGGCGTCGCTCTTCACATTCCCATGCCGCCCGGCGCAATCGAATCTGACGGCCTGCTGCGTCTTGGCATCGTTCGCATGGACGCACGCGGCGTGCGCACCGCCTGGCCCCGCGCTCTCACGCCATGGCAAGAAGAACCCAGCCGCGCCGTGCTCGATACGACGACCTGGGACGCCCGCATCGATCGCCCCTGATGCGTGTGCGGCAACCCGCGTATTCGCCACAGTTCTGTGTGTTCTCGATGGGTTGTGCTTCAAACTTGTGGACTCGACAAATCACCAACATCGTGCGATGCCACCCTTCAATGTGTGGCTAGTTTGTGGTAGCATGCGTGCATATGGAAGGCCAATCACTGCACCAGCGCATTCGAGCTGTCGTAGGTCAGCGGAGTTTTCGCGAAGTCGCCGACCTGACACAGACCCACCCTGAAACCGTGCGCCGATATGTCCAAGGACAGGCGCCCAGCGTCGAGTTTCTGACAGCCTTATGTCAGAAAATGAAAATCAACTCCACGTGGCTTCTGACCGGCCACGGCCCGATGCACGAAACCGATGTGCGATCATTCGCGCTGCGCGAGGCCAACCCCAGTGAGCTGCTCGCCGCCGTCGCCCAGTCGCTCGAGCTCCTGACTGATCGCGTCATTCGGCTCGAAGCGTTCGTGCAGACGCTTGAGGCTCGCCTGCGAGCGCAGTCCCACCCACCAAGCTCGGCGGCCTCGACCATAGAATCTCGCCCAAGCCCCCATGCCAACGCGACCGCTCTTCCAACACCCCTCAGCCCCGCCTGGCCAGAAGCCATCGCCGAAGTTGTCACCCGGCGATCAAGTGCAGATGCTGGTGGAACTGCTGCAACCCCTCGGCCCTGAATTGGTGCGCCGCTGGGTCGCCACGCTGCTCATGGTGCCCCGCGATCAGCGCGAAGGTGTCGTCGCTGCGGTCGAGAAACGCATCGCCGAGATGTACGAGCAAAGCTGGCGCGCGGGCGAAGCCGCCGCCGACGCCATCAATTCGCATGATGATCTTGACCCGGAAGTCACGATCGTGCACCCCCCCGCTCAGCGCGAGGGCTACGTCGAGCAGGTCGTGACAACCTACCAGCGCGCTCAGCCGGCTGCCAAAGCCCAATCCGCATCACGCCGCAAGAAACGAGCCTGACACGCACACGCCGCATGCAGCACGCGAAGAATCGAGCATGCTCGCCTCCCGGCTCACCTTCGCCCTTGCTTTGTCCGCCGCTGCATGCGCCGTCGCGCAGCCTGCGTCATCACCGGCTGATCCCGCGCAGGTGCCCACGGCCGTCGCACGCATGCTGGGCGCTTACCGCTTCGGCGCAATCGCCGAGCGCGTCTCGCTCACCGCGACCGATGCGCAGCACCAGGTCACAAGCGATGTCACGTTGCGTGTGGACGCGGGCGATCCGCGCACGCAGCGTCCGCGCCGCCTGCGCTTGGAAATGGGCCGCCTCGTCATCTACGCACAAGACGATCGCCTCATCGCCGTCCACACGCAGAACGATGAGCAGTTCTTCGAGGCCACACTCGCCGCCGGTCTGACTCCCGCGTCACTCGCGTCCGCTCTGCCGCAGATTCCCCTGCCGCAGCTCGGCTTCGCCCTCGATCCGCGCCCGACGGAAGAGCTTGCCATCGAGCCCGCGATGCAAGTCACCGGCGCAGGCCTCGTGACATGGTCCGGTGCCCAGCCGCTCGCCGGCGCAGCCGCAGATGCGCGAGTCGAGTTCATCACCAACGCTGACTCTCGCCTCACGAGCTACACCATCGAATCGCCCGCCCTCACCCTCCGCGCCACGGTCGAGCCGCTCGACACCCCCGATGCCAAGCGTGCTGACCTGTGGACAGTTGATGTCAGCAATCGCACGCCCGTCGCGAGATTGACGGATCTGCGTCCGCTGCCAGGTGATGTCGCCATTGGCGATCGCGTCCCCACGCTCGGCATGCACCGCCACGACCTCAGCGGCTGGTCGCTCACAGACGCCCTGCGAAGCCTGGCCGAAGAACCGCCCAAAGCCAACGCCATGACGGCCGCCGCGCTCATCTGCGTCTTGCCAGGTGAACAGATTCCCGCGCGCAACGTGCTCGCGGCTCGTCGCGCCCTTGACAATCTCTCGCGTGAGTTCGCCAATCAGCGTCAAGCAGGCATCACCACCGCGCCGCGATTGCTCGTGCTGAGTGTGGGCGTGCTCGAGCTTGATCAGATCGCCCCCGCCTTCATCCGCGATACCCGCCAGCAACTGGGCGCAATCTCCGAAGACACGCCGCTCTTTCTCTGGACCAGCGCAGGCCGCTCCACGCTGCGTCGCATCGCCCCAGGCACCACGCGGGCAGCCGTGCTCATCATCGACAGCGAGCACCGCCTGCGGGCCGTCCTTCCCTTGGACAACACCCTGACCGACGAAATGACAATCGCCCGCGAGGTGCGGGCGATCGTGTCAGAACGTCTGATCGAGGAAAGCGGGCAAAAGCCCGGGGATGCAGATCAGTTGAAGGGTTCAGGTGACAGCGAAGAAAAGTGACTCACGATCCCGATGGGTCCTTCTTCAGCTGGCCTGAGCCCGAGGGTGGGCGCGGTTGTACGCGTCCTGCACGCGCTGCGTCGAAAGGTGCGTGTACACCTGCGTCGTGCTCAAACTCTGGTGGCCCAGCAGTTCCTGCACACTCCGAAGGTCAGCGCCGTTGTCCAAAAGGTGCGTCGCAAAGCTGTGACGCAGCGTGTGCGGGCTGATCGACGGATCAAGACCCGCCTGCTTCAAATACTTGTCCAGCTTGCGGCGAACGCTGCGGCTGCTCAAACGCCCGCCGTGCTTGTTCACAAACAACGGAGCCCGAGGCTCGTTGTGCGCATCCGCGAAGCGCGGATCCGTCCGCAGCATGTCCAGATACCGCTGAATCGACGCGATAGCGTGCGTACCCAGCGGCACAATGCGTTCCTTCTTGCCCTTGCCACGAATGCGCAGAGCTTCGCCCGCAAAGTCCACGTCATCGTGCGCGATACCGACGAGTTCGCTCACGCGAATGCCCGTGCTGTACAGCGTTTCAAGCATCGCCCGGTCGCGACGGCTCAAGACGTCGCCGTCACCCGGCGCCGCGAGCAGCTTCTCGACCTGTTCCATCGGAATCGCCTTGGGCAGGCGCTTGGGTTGACGAGGCGTGCGGATGGCGACCATCGGGTTGCCGTTCGCAACACCGCGCCGGTCAGCCCACTTGTAGAAGCTGCGAAGCGTCGCGATCTTGCGCGCCATCGTCGCCGCTGAATACTGCTGGTCGCCCAGGTGCGTCAGGAAGACGCGAATCGTCTCCGTCGTCCCTTGGCAGATGTGATCAGTCACCGTTTCCTTCGCAGGGCTCGGAAACGCCGCGCCAGCCTGACGCGTGGCGGCGTACTTCTCAAACGCCTCGTCCTCACGCACGTCGTTCAGCGTCACCTTGTGCTGACCGCTGAGGAAATCAACGTACTGACGAAGGTCCGCGCCGTAGCAGCGGGCCGTGTAGGGGCTGAAGTGGCGCTCATCGGCCAGGTAGCTCGTGAACGCATCCAACAACGCGATGCGAACCAGATTCTGCGTCTGCGGAAGTGCCATTTGCTCGGCTCCTTGCGAGGCCTGATCCGCCGTACATCCGTGTCCGGCAGATATGGGGCTTGCAGAAGGTCTCATCGACGCATCAGTGATGCGACTTTCGCCTCATGTCCATAACGCCCGGGAGGAAAATTATCGACCTGAACCCGTAAAGAGGGATATATAACCCACTTATCCCCCCCAGATTCGGCAATTATTGCCGATATGTCTGGTGTCTGACACCCTATAACCCGCGCTTTCCGGTACCACGAGCGATTGCAACTCCATCGACACCAACTCGGCCGGTGTCACATCCGACCCACTTGCATCACTTCACCCGTGCCTCTATCTCAGCTTTGCACCTCAAAAACGCCGCCTCAATGTCCGCTCGCAACGCGCGCTGCGACGAGAACTCACGCTCCGCTATCTCATGTGCCGCTCGAAGCTCAATCAGCGCGCCCGCAGCGTCGCCCGTCGCCAGTCGAGCTTCGCCCGACCGCCACAGCATCTCCGCGAGAAGATCGCCACCGTCGCGTGCCGACAACGTCCGCGCCGCGGCTATAGACGCATCAAAGTCCGCTCTCGCCTCCTCCATCCGTCCCATGGCCTGCCGGCAACGCGCCCGCAGGCTGAACGCACCCGCCGTGCTGATGTGGTTCCGCGTCGCGAGATACTTGAGAGCATTGGTGCAGTCCGCTTCAGCTTCCGCGAATCTTCCCATCGCGAACCGAACCTGCGCAAGGTCCCTCAGTTTGCCTGCGCCGTCCAGCGTCGGCTGCTTGATGAATCGCCGATGCATCTCGAGCGACTCCACCGCAAGTTGTTCCGCTTTCGCGTGCTCGCCGCGAGCCAGCTTCGCAGACCCGACGATGCCGAGCGCGTTGGAGACCATCTCCGAACCCTCTGGATTCAGTCGCCGACTCATCTCCAGGGCTTGCACAAGCACTCGTTCGCCTTCTTCCTGCTCCCGCACTTTGAGCAGCAATCGTCCAAGATTCCACAACTTGGCGACCATCTGCTCGCTGTCGCCCGGTTGCAGACGCTGCTGCATCTCGCACATGCGTCGAAACCCGGCGACAGACTCCTCATCACTTCGATTGCGATGCACGATCAGGCTCGTGTTGATCGCATCCATCATCTCCACCGTGTCGTGCATCTTGAGTCGCTCGAGCATTAACACAGCTTCCCGAGCCAGCCCGTCCCCGTCCGCGTCGCCCCGTGCATACTTGAAGTATGCAAGCCGCGACATGACGCTCGCAACGCCAGCATGATCGCCCGGGTGCTTGCGCCGAATGGAATCAAGCGCGTTCTGATACAGCTCCACCGCTTGATTCTCGCGCGTGTACCAGTGCATCACCTCCGCGACCGCGGTCCACAGGCTCGCTTCGGTCTCCGGATCACTCGCGAACCGACCTCCCTCAAGATCGCTGATCGCCGTGTTCATCGCTTGCACCACAGTCACATCGTCGCCGCCCATGCCAGTCGTCGGATCGCCCGATCGCAGGATGGACAGCACGAATTGCATCGTGTTCTCCGCGCGGGCTCGCTCGGCAAGTGCCACATCGCGCTGCTGACCAGCTATGTCCCGCTCGCGTCGTGCAACCTGAGCCTGCCACGCGAAGCCGATCGCGCCGGTGAGAAGCGCCGCCGCCGCCACCGACGCGGCGGACACCACAATCCAGTTCCGGCGTGCAAACTTGCGAACGCGGTAGATCGTGCTGGGCGGTGCGGCCAGAACCGCTTCTCCCGCGAGGTGACGCTCGATATCCGCCGCCAGTGCGCTGACCGACTCGTATCGCCGTTCGCGATCCTTCTCCATCGCCCTCATCGCGATCCAATCCAGATCGCCGCGAAGAGAAGTGGTGAGTTTGCGTGGATCAGAGCGCCGGCTGCTCGCGACATGCACAATCGTGACCGTTTGCTTCGTCACACGAGTGCTGGGACGCGGCGGATCTTCCTCGGTGATGATCCGCTGCAGTTCTCCGTAACTGGCCGATCGCACCCTTGCCGCATCGAGAGGTGTCGTACCCGTCAGCAGTTCGTACAGAATGACACCAAGCGAGTAGACATCAGAGCGCGTATCAATGTCAAGCGCCGAGACATTGGCCTGTTCAGGGCTCATGTACTCAGGTGTGCCGATCATCTGCCGCAGTTGGGTGTACACAGTGCGATCCGTCAGTGAATCGCTGGTCGCCTTGGCGATGCCGAAGTCAATGACTTTGGGCAGCGCACGAGAATTCGTTTCCGTCACGAGGATGTTGCTCGGCTTCAGATCGCGATGGATGATGCCCTTGCTGTGTGCGTGCTGCACAGCGTCGCACACCTGCAGAAACAGTTCAAGCCGGGCCCGGATCCCCAGCGTGTTCACGTCGCAGTACTGCGTGATTGGCAGGCCCTTGGCCAGTTCCATCACGAAGTACGGGCGTCCGGTTTCCGTCGCACCCGCATCAAACACCTTCGCGATGCTCGGATGGTCCATCATCGCCAGCGCCTGCCGCTCCGCTTCAAAGCGGGCAATCACCTGCCGCGTGTCCATCCCCAGCTTGATGAGTTTGAGCGCCACGCGCCGCTTGACCGGCTCAGTTTGTTCTGCCGCGAAAACAACACCGAATCCACCTTCGCCCAGCCGTTCGACGAGTCGATACCGCCCGATCATCGACGCGGGCAGGTCCTTGGTCCCGACGCGCTGGTCGCCGGCCGCCGCGCGAATGTCGTCGGCAAGACTCTCAATCGGCAGCGGCTTGCTCTCGCCTTCGAGCAGTTGCAGCACTTGCTCGCGAAGAGCGACATCATCGCCGCATCGTTCATCGACGAACGTTTCGCGATGCGCGATGCCCATCTCTATCGCATCAAGGAAGATCGCCTTGGCGCGGGCCAGACGCGACGCGTCAGATTGTGGATGAGCGCCGTCACTCACGTCGCCTCGCGTTCGTCATTGACGCGTGAGGCCAGCCACGCGCGGGCGAATCGCCAATCAGTCGTCACCGTCACTCGGGACACATTCAGCACGTTGGCGATCTGGTCCTGACTCATCCCGCCAAACAGACGCATCTCCGCGATCTGCGCCGCTCGCGCGTCAAGCGTGGCAAGTTGCGTGAGCAGGTCATGCAGTTCCAGCACGCGAAACTCACGACTCGCGTGCGCGTCTTCCTCCATGCCATCCACGCTGATGTCCACGCGCTGCATCCCGCCGCCGCGCTTGTCCGCCTGTTTGCGACGCGCGTGGTCCACCAGCACCTGCCGCATCGCGATCGTCGCGACAGCCATGAAGTGATCGCGACCAGACCAACGCTTGTCGGCCGAGCCCATCTTCAGGTACGCCTCGTGGACCAACGCCGTCGGCTGCAGTGTGTGGGCTCGTTCGCCGGGTAGTGACAAATGATGCGCCGCCAGCGATCGCAGTTCGTCATACACAAGCGGTAGCAACTCGCGAATGGTCGCGTCGCTTCCGGCAGGCGTGCTGGCGGCTCGATCGGTCATGAAGACACTCGTCCACATCGTTGTCATCCTCCAGATCTCTCGTCGCCTGATCGGTTGCCTATCGGACGGGTCTTTCGCTGTGTAAGGATCGCGTACGCCACGCCCGCTGCGCAAAGCGATTGTGAAGACATCCCGAAAAATTCTCCCAATTCACTTTGCGCGCTGGTTGCTTCTTCCGCGAGTCTCTTGGGAGGCCGGCGTTTCACGGCCAACATCGTCTCGCGATCACGCACACACCGGAGAAGCATCATGATTCGTCGCGCCGTCAAGAGCATCGCACTCGCCGTCTTCCTCGCCGCCGGAGCCGCACCCGCGCTCGCCCAAGGCACCGCCTTCACGTACCAGGGCCAACTCAAGAGCGACGGCCTGCCCGTCGATTCGTCCGCCGACTTTGAGTTCAGGCTCTTTACCACCGCCACTGGCGGCTCGCAACTGGGCTCCAGCGTCGTTCAAACTGGAGTGAGCGTGACCAGCGGCCTGTTCGCCACGCCCGTCGACTTCGGCGTGAACCCCTACACCTCGAACCAAACCCTCTTCCTGGAGATCGCAGTCCGCAACCCCGCTGGCAGCGGCTCGTTCGTCACGCTCGGTTCGCGTCAGCCCCTCACCCCCGCGCCCTTCAGCCTCGCAACGCGCGGCATCAATGTCGATGCGAACGGTGACATCGCACTGCTCACGAGTGCCGATCGCCGCATCAATGTTCCAAGCACGCCCTTGAACGCCAACGGCACAAACTTGATCGTCACCGCTGGCGATGCGAACCCCTCGGGCAACGCCGCCGACGGCGGCGACCTCATACTCGAAGCTGGCAGGGCCCGCAACGCCGACCAGTCGTTCATTCGTCCAGGCGATGTCATCATTCGGTCGGGTGGAAACAGGATCAACTCATTCAATGCGCCCAATGGCGGCGACATCATCTTCCAGAGTGGTGCTGCGTTCTCAGCAACTGCTGAGCGCATGCGAATCACACCCGCTGGCAACGTCGGCATCGGCGGCACCGCGCCGCTCGCGAAGTTCGAGGTCTCCGATGGCATCGGATCTGACCCACAACGTCTCGGCACTGTGCAGATCACGCGCCCTGACAACATCACGGGCTCGCACATGGCGTTCATTCGTTCGGGGTTCAATGCGATCGGCATGGGCTATCGCGCTCAAGGTTCCAACGCGTTTGGATTCGGCGATACGTCCACGACGACCTTGTTCACCCCCAACCGCTTCTCAATTGACACTGTGACCGGCAACGTCGGCATCGGCACCGATGCACCCGCCGCCCGTCTGCACAACGTCGGAACCACCCGCATCGATGACGCGCTTCAGTTTGGCGTGCAAAACTTCACGGGCACTGCCGGCAGCAACGCCAGAATCTATCGCTTCGGTGCCGGCGGCAACGGCAGCAACTTGTACCTCGACATGACCAGCACCACCGGAAGCTCCTTCATCCTCCAAGGCAATGGCAACGACCGGTTCTTGTTCGACATCGGCACAGGCGCCGCGCTCAAAACAGGCGGCGGCGCCTGGGGCGTCCTCAGCGATGAACGCACCAAGACCAACATCCAGCCCATGACCGGCACCCTCGACCGCCTGCTCCAACTCAAGGGCCACGCCTACACCTACAAGCCCGAGTTCGTCGAAGACGGCCGCGCCCTGCCCGGCACGCAGATTGGCCTGGTCGCCCAAGAAGTCGAAACCGTCTTCCCCGACTGGGTCACCACCGGCGCCGACGGCCTCAAGCAAGTCACCGAACGCTCAACCACGGCCCTCATGGTCGAAGCCCTCCGCGACCTCCGCGCCGAGAAGGACGCCGAGATCAATGATCTCAAGTCCCGCCTCGAAAAGCTCGAAGCCCTGCTCACCGCACAGAGCAAGTAATCACCATCCAAAACTTCAAAACGCACAAGGCCCCGCGAAAGCGAGGCCTTGTTGCTTTGTATGCTGGATTCACCCTCATGCCTTGATGCCATCTTCCATCCGCATCACTCCGCCCCCGCCACAGGCCGCTCCGTCGTCTTGGGCATCTGCACCCGCGCCACGCGCGTCCACTCCTGCTGCAACAGTCCATCAACGCCTTTGAACATCACAAACTCACTGTACAGGTCCATGCTCGCCGTGTAGCGCCGCCAGCCCAGGGCGCTGGTGTCGCGTGACCTGCCCATGCCAAACTGCTGCACTTCGAGCAGAGTTGTGTGGTTCTTCGCGTCAAATCGCTCGCTGAACAGCGCGACAGGTCGCGCCGTCCACTGCGCATCGGCTTCGGTCGGTGTGGTGTCGCTGGTTGCTTGCGACAGCCGCCGCGTATCGATGTTTGTCTGTTCACTCAGCAGCGATCCCGGCCGCGCGTACAGCGCGAGGGAGATACCCATGATGGGCGTGTACGGGTCATATGCCGTGATGTTGCCCGCGACCACCGCATCCGCGCCCAGTGCCTGCGCCAGTTGCCGCGCTTCGCCCGGCGTGCGCACGCTGCGCAGTTCGAGAGCTTCCATGGCCGCCAGCGTGCGATCAAGCGGCAGGCATCGCAGCCCGCGCACTTCTTCGATCGCACCGATCAGTTTGTCGGTCACGACCAGTTCATCCACGATCGTGGTGCCGCTCTCGTTGCGCAGGGGAATCACCGCCCACAGCACTTCGCCCTTGCTGGCGTCGTACGGAGCCTGCAACGCGCGGGGGGCTACCAATCGGTCCTGACGCGGCCCCGATTTGCACGCGCTCAGACCCGTCACCGCACCTGCCACCGCCAAGATGCACATCCATCGCCACATGCCATGAGCATCGGCGATTGCGCGATTTGCCCTGCAAAACGCACTGCGGGCAAGCCTGCCCGCGGCGGGTTCCACGCATTGGACCGCCGCATCTGCCCGACTTGCCCGCGAAAGTGTGCTCTGAAAAGCTGACGAAGTCGAGGGTTATTCCCTCTCTTCTTCGCTCGCCGTTTCGATTTCTTCCTCGGCCGTCTCAGCGTGCAGTTCCACCGCGATGGCGGCGTTGCCCGGTGCCACCAGCGCGCTGGCGGTACGCACGGCGTCCTGCATGCGCATCGACCAGACGTTGTCCACGCCGTCGCGGTTGCTCACGAAGAACAGTTGCTCGTTCCGGCTCCACACCGGGCTCAGCGCCACGCCGTGGCCGGTGGTCAGGCGCACGGTGCCTTCACCTTGCGTGCTGGTCATCCAGAGGCTGCTGCTTTCGGGAGTCGCGCTGCTGGCCTGGGTCATGGGCACCTGGGCGTAGACGATCCACTTGCCATCGGGGCTCCACGAGGGGTTGATCAGGGCGTTGCCCGTGTCGCTCACGATTTGCGTGGGGTTGCTGGCTTCGCCGTTCTTGTAGGTCAGCGTCCACAGGCCAAACCCGCGGTTGCCGCGTTCACGGCCGAGCTGGAAGAGGATCTGATCGCCGCCTTCGCTGCCGGTGCCGGGAGTGGGGCACCACTTGGGGAACAGGCCGTAGCCGATGAACTGCGCGACTTCGGGCTTGCTGACGCGGACGGTCCACATCTCCCAGCGGCCGCTGGTTTCACCCAGGCGCGAGAAGACCAGTTGCGTGCCGTCAGGGCTCCAGCTGGGAGCGACGTCCGCCGTCACGTCGGTGGTGATCTGGAAGGCCTTGCCGCCCGTCACGGGCATGACGAACACATCCCAGTTGCCGCTGCGGTCGCTGCAGTATGCGATCATGGAGCCATCGGGGCTGATGGCGGGCATGACGTCCTGGGCGGCGTCACGAGTAAGCTGCGTGACGGTCTTGGTGTTGACCTGTTTCACGTAGATGTCGCTGGTGGCGCGATGCTGCGTGCTGGCGAAGACCAGGGTGGAACCGTCACGCGAGATGCTGGGGTCAAAGTCGCCGCCTTCCTGGGCGAAGGTGACTTTGCTGACGTTCACCGTGGTGGCTTCGCTGACGCCGGCTTCGCCGACGAAGGGACGGATGTTGAGTGTCTCGGCCTGGGGCTCTGACCAGCCTTGTTCCTGTTCCATCGTGAGCGTCAGTGCGCTCATGCGGGGTTCGGCTTGCTGCGCGGTTGGCTCAGCTTCCACGGGATGGGCGGCGGCGACCGGTTCTTGCTGCACGCGCGAGGCGCACCCTGCAGCGGCGAAGATCGCGCCCACCATCGTCAACGCCATACCAACGTTCGCACGCTTGCTCATACCGATCTCCTGCTCAGCCCTGATGCAAGGCCGCGTCGCGCTGCGCGAACACGGGCCTGCGTCATCGGCAGCATCGGACAGGCGCGCGACAGACTTTGCCCGCGTTGGCGGACGCGCGGTTATGGGCCGACCGGGGGGCAACACAAAGCCTACTTTGGCGGCATGCTGGATCGTTATCGTGCCAAACAGCCCGGCGCGAGTCTGCCTTCGCTGCTTTTCTACACGCTCGCGCGGCGGTCCGCGCATTTGTTCTACAGCATCTTCTATCGCATTCGCGTGGAGGGTGTGGAGAACGTGCCCGCGACGGGCGGGGTGATTCTGGCGTGCAACCATCAGAGCAACTTTGATCCGCCGGCCATCGGCGGCAGCATCGATCATCGGAATCTTGACTTCATTGCGAAGGTCGAGCTGTTCAAGCCGCCACTGAGTTGGATCATCAAGGGACTCAACAGCATTCCGGTGCGCGGGTCGGCGGCGGATACGGCAAGCATCAAGGAAGTGCTGGCACGCTTGGAACAAGGCCGCGCGACACTGATCTTTCCAGAAGGATCGCGCACGCCGGATGGTGAGATCAAGGAATTTCAGCGTGGCGTGATGCTGCTGGTGAAGCGAGCGCAGTGCCCCGTTGTGCCATGCGCCATCGAGGGGCCGTTTAAGGCGTGGCCGCGCGGGGGGAAGTTGAAGTTGTTTGGGGTTCGCTTCCGGCTGATCTTCGGGAAGCCGATTCCCCATGCTGAGCTGATGGCGCTGGGCAATGACGGAGCGCTGGCTCGGCTGCGGGAGGAGATTGTGGGGCTGCGGGGGAGGATTGTGTAAGTGGGAAGGCGCGGCATTCGGGGGGAAAGACGCGGCATTCGGCATTCGTGATTCGGCATTCGTGGTGGTGGGAGCGGACGTGGTGGGGTGATTCGGTTGGGGAGCGCGAGCAGGCATCAAGGCATTGGGCATCGAGGCATGAGGCGCGTCGGGGGGGACGCTCAGGCACATGGCGATGGCGGGGGTTGCGGACCAGCGTTCGATTTCGAAGGCGGTGAAGCGGAGTTCTCTGGCGAGGGCGTAGAGGTCGCGGCTGAGCGCGAAGTAGCGGAGGACGCGCGGGATTTCGTCTGGTGGGATGCAGGCGAGGTGGGCGTCGGTGAGTTGGGATGGGCGAGACATGTGGACCCCTTTCTTGCGGCGCGGAAAATACGTGCCTCCGTATAGAGGGGTCAAAGCGCGGTTGTGCGCGCGCTGGTGGTTGTGTTTTTGGCGTAAGTGCTTGTGGCTGCTGGCGGCAGATTTTCGGCGGAAATCTGCCAGATTTTTGGGGAGGGAGGTTTTGGCTTGCGGCCGCCCCGGAGGGGCGGGCCACCCGACGGACAAGAAATTGGCGCGGATTGGTGGCAGGCCGCGAAAGGTGTGGCATATTGGAGCATGAGCAAAGTTGCTGCTGGGGTTGTGGCGTTGGCGGTGGGGCTCGCGGGGGCGGGGAGCGCGAGTGCGCAGACGCAGTTTTTCACGGACCCTTTGAGCGGGGCGGAGTTCTCGCGGATCGGGGCAATCAACAACGCGGCGTATGGCGGGGAAGATCCATTTAACATCGGGGTGACAGGGCGCGGGTCGGTTGCATATGAGTATTCGATCGGTCGTTTGGAAGTGACCACGGCGCAGTGGGTGGAGTTTTATAACGCGGTTCTGGCGCGGCCGGATGCGATTTCGTTTCCAGCGCAGACGCTATGGACGCCGACGGTGTGGGGCGCGGTACGGGACACTTCGTATACAGGTCCCGGGACAAGGTATCGTGTGAATCCGAATGTGGCGAATGCTGATATGCTGCCGGTGGGCGGCATTTCGTGGCGCACTGCGGCGATATATTGCAACTGGTTGCATAACAACAAGTCAACGGATGCAAGTGCGTTTTTGAGTGGGGCGTATGACGTTTCCACATTCAGCGGCGGGTTTCCAACGTTCACCGATCAGGCGTCGCGCAGTGCGGGGGCGCGGTACTGGATTCCGAGCTGGGACGAGTGGATGAAGGCGGCGCATTTTGATCCGAATCGGCCGAATGCTGACGGTTCGACGGGCGGGTGGTGGCTGTATCCGCACATGAGCGACCTGGCTCCGACGTACGGGCCGCCGGCGGGATTTCCGGGCGGGAGTGCGGCGAATCAGGCGAATACCGGTTTCAACACGCCCGACGATGTTGAATACAGCATCCCGCTTGGTGCATATGCGAATGTGCAGTCGCCATGGGGGTTGTTTGATGTGGCAGGTGCAACAAGAGAATGGACAGAATCGATTCGTGTTCTGGAAGGACGTATGAGTCGTATTTCGGATGGAACACCTTGGGCGAGTGATCCTTTTGATGAGGTGTATACCGCTGGTTCAGCCAGTCCTGACCTGCCGCGGACTAACTTTGGATTGCGAATTGCCACCAGCGTGCCAAGCCCGACTTGTCTCACACTTGTGTTGATTGGCGGCGCCTTTTCGTCGCGCTGGAGACGTCGTTACCCTGTCTGACGGGCTGGCGGGCGCCGAGTGCTCGAACATGGTGTGAACGGCGATACGAGATTGACGTGAAGGCCCTGCGGAGAGCGGGGCCTTTTTCGATTTGTGGGCGGAGGAGGCGCGGGTAATGTGGTGTCGCGGTCGGGGCATGCGCCCGCCCCGGAGGGGCGGGCCACCTGTGGGGGGTACGATTGCGTTATGCAGCCAGGGGATGATCTTGCTTCATCGCGTCGGTTACTGATTTGGGTTTTGGGCTCCACCGGCGCGCTGGTGGTGCTGGGGGTGGTGCTGTTTGTTGTGCTGTGGTTCAAGTCGCCCGAGGTGCGGGCGGCGCGGTTGCAGACGCAGGCGGAGGGGGCCATCGCGGCGGGTGACTTTGTCACGGCTGTTGCGAAGGCGAAGGAAGCGACTGAGCTGACGCCTCTCAATGGCGAGGCGTGGTACGTTCTGGGGGTTACGCATTACCGCGCGAGGCAGTGGCAGGACGCGTACGTCGCGCTGGATACCGCGAACGTGAAGGCGGGCTATTCGCGGCCGGTGATGAGTGAGTATCTGGCGTACACGGCTTGGATGCACGCGGCTGAGCTTGCGGAGGCGGGTAGGTTTGATGAAGCGGTGACGTGGATGGACACGGCCATTGCGGAAGCTCCGTCGGATGCGAAGGCGGTTGCTGCGAAGGCGGGGATGCTGTATGAGGCGGAAGCGTGGGAGCGGAGTCTGGCGACGTATGAGATCGCATTGGCACAAGACCCGCGGCTTGATAGTGAGCGCGAGTTTTGGGCGGCCGCCGCGGCGATGGCGGCGGCGGAGGCTCTGCACCGGGATGATGTTGCGGCAGCGGAAGCGTTTGTGTTGCGCGGGGAGAAGTCTGGCGCGACGAGTACCGCGCTGATGTCGCAGCAGGCGGCGGTTGCTTCGCACCGGCGTGCGTGGGAGAAGGCGCGTGTGATTTTGCTGCAAATCAAGCCGCTGAGTGAGGAGGAGTGGAGCAACCAGGCTCCGCTGCTTGCGTATGTGACGGCGCAGATGTCTGGAGAAGCGACGGAGAAGGGCGATCACGAGGCGGCGCTGCGGTACATGCAGGAGAGCGTGGCGGCGACGCCTGATGATGCTGAAGCTGTGGCGTTTCTGGGGCACTGCTATTCGAGATTGAAGCAGTGGACGCTGGCGGCGGAGCAGTATGTGAAGGCGACGGAGCTTGCGCCGACGCGTGCTGGGGCGTGGCGGGTGTATCACGCGGATACGTACTGGTATCAATCCAGAGAAGCCATCGATGCGGAGGAGTATCAGTTAGCGATTGATCTGATGCTGAAGAGCATCGCGCTTCATGACAAGGATGCTCGCGCGTATCTCAATCTGTCGACGTGCTACGGCATGGTGAAGGCGTGGGAGAAGGCTGACGCTGCGGTGGAAGATGCGCGGCGCAGAGGCGCGGCGGAAGAGGACATTCGGATTTCGCGCGAGTGGCTGGATGCGGAGCGGGCGAAGGATGATGGGGTGTGAGGGGGGGAAGCGAACGAGCGAACGAGGGGGAGGCGCTTCGAGTTCGGGTGGCTTGTTGTGCTTGCTTTGTTGGCTGGTCAGTGATGGCGCTGGGGATGTTGGTTATGGCATGCGCCCGCCCCGGAGGGGCGGGCCACCCAGGAGGTGTTCGCAGGCGCCGCGATAGAGGATTGTGAGCATGTCGGGCGGCAGATTGAGGCCTTGCAGGCGTGGGGCGGGGAGGGTTTCCGCGAGGGCGGGGTTGACCATTTTGAGGTCGGGGTCGGCGATGGGGCTTTCGCCGGTGTAGTCGGTTTCGAACATCAATCGCAGGGTGAGGTAGCGGCTGGCGTAGAGGTCGAAGGCCGCTTCGGGGCTGTCGGCGAGGTCGGCCATCGGGTGTTTGTTGAGCAGGTCCGGGGGCTTGGGCGTGAGGTGGTCGTCGATGGTGACGATGTCGCTGCCGAAGAGGATGCGGCTTTGCCACTTGCTGAAGAAGTCGAAGACGCGGCCGCGTGTATGGTTGCTGAGTTCGCGCACGACCCATTTGGTGGCGCTGGTGTCGAGTGAGAGATTGGGGTGGCGGGTGAGGAGGCCATCGAGGAAGTCAAGATCTTCGGGCCAGCCGCCCATGTGTGCGGCGAGCCAGGGGCCGGGGAAGCGGTCGATCATGCGCTCGAGCGGCGGGTAGTGATCGCGCTTCATGCCGTAGACGGCGGGGTTGCTGTATTTGGTGGCAAACCAGGTATCGGGGTCGGCGACGTGGACCATGATGCCCATGCCGAGTTGCTGGGCGAGCTTGGCGTGCTCGACGCGCCAGGGGCTGTCGAAGGCGATCAAGTCTTTGCCGGCTTCACCGGGGAAGACTTCGTACATGCGCGGGGCGTTCCAGAGTTTGATCATCTTCGCGCCGAACTGGTCGCGGAACTGCTGGATGTCTTCGAGGTAGCCGATGGTCATCGCTTTGCGTTTGTCTTCGACGCGGAACTGCGGGAAGGCGATGAAGGAGACGAAGTCGCCCAAGACGCGGCGGACGAGCGGGGCATCGGTGATGCGGACCTGGGTGAAGACGTGCTCGATGCCGAAGGTTTGCGCGACGTCGCGATAGATGAGGGCGGCGCGTTCGCCATTGATGTGGGCGTGCACATCGATGATGGGGCAGGGTAAAGTCGGCAAAGCGGCGGCGCATCGCCGATAATCAAGACCGAAACGATTCTCGGCGCGAGCTGTCTTGTGGGCGGCGCCAGCGAGAAGGACCGGATGGGCGAGCGAGTGCGTCGGCGAACTCATACGATCCTTTGAGGCGAGCCTTCACGGCGAAAGTCGTGTGCGAGCCGTACGGGCTGCCAGACGCTGTCACCACACGATGATAACTGCTCCAGTCATCTCGCACACTTCGATGCCGCAGGCGGCGAAACGTCCCTTGCGGATTGTTTTGGCGCATGACTGGCTGTGCGGGTATCGGGGGGGCGAGGGCGTTTTGGATCGGCTGGTGCAGGTGGTGTCGCGGCATCACCGGCTTGTTGATCTGTTTGTGATGTTTGATGACGGCGAGCATGTGACGCCTGCGATTGACGCGACGCCTCGCACGGTGAGCAAGGTGGGCAAGTGGCCGCTTGCGAGCGGGCCGATGCGGCGGTGGCTGATGCCGTTTTATCCGAAGGCGATTCGCGATCTGTCTCGCAAGCTGGAGCGGCTGCACGGGGAGGAGCCGATTGATCTGCTTATCAGCAGCAGCAGTGCGGCGATCAAGGGATTGCGGCCGCCTTATGGCGTGCCGCACTTGTGTTATTGCCATAGTCCGCCGCGGTATGTGTGGTCGCAGGCGAGTGAGTACACGCGGGATTCGTGGCTGCGCTCGCTGGGGCTGAACATGTTTCGCAAGAGCTACCAGCGGTGGGACCAGCAGAGCACGAGCGCGGACACGGTGACGCGGCTGGTGGCCAACAGCACGTACACGGCAGACCAGGTGACGCGGTGCTATGAGCGCAGCGCGAGCGTGATTTATCCGCCTGTGCGGACGGAGTATTTCACGCCGGCGATTGAGAAGATCGGTGACTCGCGCGAAGACTACTGGCTGTATGTGGGGGCGCTGGAGCCATACAAGCGGGTTGATCTGGCGATTGATGCGGCGAAGAAGCTGGGGCAGCGGCTGGTGATTGTGGGGACGGGCTCGATGCGCGGGAAGCTGGAGGATCGCGCTCGCGCGGGGAAGGACGGCAAGGTGTCGCGCGTCACGTTTGCGGGGCGCGTGCAGGATGCGGAGCTGCGCGAGCACTATCGCAAGGCGCGGATGCTGATGTTTCCGCAGGTGGAGGATTTCGGGATTGTGGCGGTGGAGGCTCAGGCGTGCGGGCTGCCGGTGGTTGCGCGCAAGGCCGGCGGCGCGCTGGACACCGTGCAGGACGGGGTGACGGGTGCGCTGTTTGACGAGCCGACGGTGGAGAGTTTGGTGAAGGCGACGATTCGCTGTCCGCGGCGGAGCGATGCGGCGTGCCGGGTGAATGCGGAGCGGTTTAGCGAGCAGGCGTTTGATGCGGGGATATTGCGGGAGATTGAGATGTTGCGGGATGAGCGCGAGAGCGCGTGACCGAGCGCGTCGAGTGGTCGTCCGACCGTATGAGTGCGGGCGTCCAAGCCCTCCGAATCCACCAGCACATCTCAACGAAACGTTGTATATGCCCGTTACGTTCATCACCGGTTGTTCGTCAGGATTCGGCAAGTCTCTGGCTCTTGAAGCCCTTTCGCGCGGGCATCATGTCGTTGCGACGGCGCGGGATGTTGCGACGCTTGCTTCGCTGCGCGAGGCGCATCCAGAGAGCTGCACGATTGAGCAGCTTGATGTGACGGATGCTCGTCAGTGTGAGGATGTGGTTGCGCGCGTGATTGCGGAACGCGGGATTGATGTGCTGATCAACAACGCCGGGCGGGGGATGCTGGCGAGCGTGGAGGAGAGTGATGAGGCGGCGGCGCGGGCGAATTTTGAGGTGAACTTCTTTGCGCCGCTGCGGCTGTCGCGGTTGGTGATTCCGCAGATGCGTGAGCGCGGCAGTGGCGCGATCGTCATGATGTCCGCCGCGGCGGCGATCAACAACTATGCGGGGTTTGGCGTGTATGGGGCGAGCAAGTGCGCGCTGGAGGGCCTTGCGGAGAGTCTGAAGGCGGAGGTCACGGCATTTGGCGTGAAGGTGATGATCGTGCAGCCGGGGCCGTTTCGCACGGAGTTCATCAGCAAGGGCGATATGTCACGCGGGCGCGGGGCGACGTATGCGCAGAGTGTGGGGCGGTTTGCGGCGTTGCTTGCGGGCATGCCGGGCAAGCAGCCGGGGGACCCGGCGCGGGCGGCGAGTGCGATGCTGGATGCTATTGCGGCGGAGAACACGCCGCTGCGGCTGGTGCTGGGGAAGTACGCGGTGAACAAGCAGAAGACGAAGCTGGCGGCGGTGGGGATGGAACTGGCGGCGTGGGAGAGTGTGAGCGCGGGGACGGATGGGCGGTGAGGGGTGTGGGCGCGCGGTGTGGTTGCGCGGTGAGGTCGCGCTGCTTGAAACTGGGCTGTGTGGGTTGGATGACTCCCGCCCCGGAGGGGCGGGCCACCAGGGTCAGCAGGTGCCGCCGGCGAGGACGTTGAAGAAGTCGATGACGTCTTGCTCTTCGGGGAAGACTTCGTTGTTGTTGAAGTCGATGTCGTTGCAGGCGGGGCAATCCGCGCCGGCGAGGACGTTGAAGAAGTCGATGACGTCTTGCTCTTCGGGGAAGACGTCGTTG
>JBKDAN010000030.1:0-77483 GCA_046316615.1 Phycisphaerae bacterium | reverse complement strand
GGTGGATGGTTCGGTTGAGACCAAGTCCGTGATCGCTCGATCATCGGGCGCGTTGGGGGCTTTGTCGCCTTCGACTTGGCTGCCCAACTGCCGCCGCTTAAAGCGAACAGAGGAACTTGGTGACTCGTGACGGGCCACCAGTGCGCATTTTCGCAGAATGTCTGGTGTGATGCAAGCAGAATCGGGGCTGAGGGCATGCATTGCGCGCACAAGCGTGGTCCGCGCGTGCAGATTTCGAGAAGTGTGCGCGCGCGGTGTGACTTGTTGGGGCAGTTATGCACATCGAATCAGCGCGCGTGGCGTTGTGGGCGGTTGGTGGGTCGCGGCATTCGGCATTCGTGATTCGGCATTCGTGGAGAGGCAGGAATGCAGCGAGGCCCGCGGAGAGAATCGTGTAGGCATCAAGGCATGTGGCATCGAGGCAGGAGGCGGGGAAGGGGATGGGAGTTGGTGAGGCGTCAGATTGGCTCAGCGCTGCCGGGGCTAAAATGTTGTTCTGGGCTGGTCCGGACGCGGGCGCGTCTGGCAATGGAAACGCCGCGCTCTGCAGCGGGGAAGCGAGTGAGATGATGCGGGGAGGGAGAACCAAAGGCACACAGGCAGCCCGCAAAGCCGGGCAGGCTGTGGCACGACGCCAGATTGATTTTCTGGTGAGGCCAGCTGCCTGAGGCTTTGGCTTGCGGAGATCGAAATAGACCGTGCGTGCTGTACGGAGTAGTCAAGTGATTCGAGCCAGGCGATGCGCAGTGTGTAGTTACGATCTATCCAACGCACAATCTAAGTGCGAGGAGTGTGGCTCGCCGCTTGTAGTTCAGACTGTCTCGCAATCCCGGGGCATGGTGAATTCTCTCACGGTGCTGCTCGTCACGGCTCTGCATTTGGTTAGTTTTCTGGGGGTTGTCGTTGTGATGCAGTCGAGCTGGGGAACTGTGTTTTCACTCTGGAGCGGAGGTGATCCTCATCTGATCATGAAGGTAGGCGCTTCGTTTTATTTTTGCTCTTCAATGATCTTTGTGGGGAGTATTCTTGTGGTATTTCTGTACTTTTCTTCTATCCGTCTTCGATTCGTTCAGGTTGGCACAGTTTTCGTAATTGCCATGTACCTACTTGGCTACTTGTGGCTCGCATTTCTATCTAGAACCGAGTTGCTGATGCATGCTACCACTGCTTTCCCCAGTTATATCGCCGCATGCCTGCTTGTGCTCCGTATGATAGAAAGAATGAATTCGAATGCCATGCGTGAGGAATTTGTGGCTGGTATCACCTCGCAGTAATGTCTGTCACGCTCAACAACCTCATCGGCAGACGAGAACGCGACTTCTGACAGCAGGTGGCACAACCTCGCCAACAACCAGACCTCGCCTTCGTGCCATGGGCTTCCGGCTCCGCGGATGCCTGTGCGTCTTGGTGCACCACATTCTCGCAATCATGCCGGTGAGCGGCTTGGTACTGCGGCGAACGTTGAACGCTGCATCTGCGCGAGGGAATGGGTGTGGGCGTGGGTTAGCTTCGCTCGCCCCTGCCGGGACTAAAGTGTTCTTCCGGGCTGGTCCGGACGCTGGCGCGTCTGGCGATGGAAGCGCGGCGCGGGGGGAAGCGAGTGAGATGATGCGGGCAGTGAGAACCAAAGGCACACAGGCAGCCCGCAAAGCCGGGCAGCCTGTGGCACGTCGCCAGATTGATTTTCAGGTGATGCCACCTGCCGGCAGGCAACACTCGAGTTCCTCAACGACAAGGTCGACGATTTGGGACCGGTTATGCGTGCGCTTGATGATGCAGGATTCTAAGGTTTATTGTGCGGAGTTTCTCTGATGAAGAGAGTGGATCGATACTTCCTGATCGGATCGCTGCACGATCGACTTTCGGAGCCGTATCGCATGGAAACCAGCGATGAGTGGCAATCGTGGACGCGAGATCATTTCTACTGCCCGGGAAAATTTATGGGCGACACGGGTTGTGGACGTGGACGCAAGGAACTGCAGATTGCGCCCATTCCCCTAGAACCGACTGTGAGCGGCAATGAACGGGGTTTCCACTTCGTTCTCGACTGTCCGGTCGTCCATCTGTTCCGAGACGATGCGAGGGAGTTCTTCGCACCCTATCTGCCTTCTAGCGGCGTATGGGGCCGGGTTTGGCGCGATAAGAATGGAGAACGAGTACCAACAAGCTTTAGCACGTTTCAAATTCCTTGGACTGAAGCGGTTGATGTCAATCGTGGCAAAACACCCTTTTCCCCCAAGTTGTGTCCAGCCTGCGGACGTGCAGAAGGAATAACTAATCAGTCGCGAAACATGGGCATACTCCGATGGCAACTCCGCGATCGACCCGTCGTGATTGGTGAAAAAAGTAACGTCTGCGTCCATCCCGACTTCTACCATGACATGAAACTCAAAGAACGTTTTCCTGACATTAAGATCGTTCATAAGGTCAAAATCTATGCGAGCGATCCGCATGGATGGGTGTTGCCCGGCGACCCTGACTGGGACGGCGTCTTTCGCAAACCGCCGGGCTGGGTTGATCTGCCCGAAGTGCCACCATTTGATGAAGTCGAGTTCATGCGGCAAGCCATGGAAGAGCAACGCCTGAAGAAACTGGAGCGAGACCAGCGCGAAGGCAAGAGCCCTGAGTAGTTTCGCATAAACCACGCTGGACCATACAAGACGCCGGCGGCGATGTTGTCGCAGTGATTGATGACAACGGCACGGCAGGTGGCACAACCTGGCCCCCAACCAGACCTCGCCTTCGTGCCACGGGCTTCCGGCTCTGCGGATGCCCGTGCGTCTTGGTGCACCACACTCTCGCAATCATGCTGGTGAGCGGCTTGGTACTACGGCGAACGTTGAACGCTGCCTATGCGGGAAGGAACGGGTGCGGGCGGTGCGTCAGATTCGCGCGGGCCTGCCGGGGCGATGGTGATTTGGGGGACTGAACCAGACGCTGGCGCGTGTGGCATCAGGCGTGCGCCGCTTTGTGGCTAGGAAGGCGTGAGATGATGCGAGGTGTGAAGTAATGCGGTGCGTGAAGGAGTGCAGGGAGCAAGAACCGAAGGCACACAAGCAGCCCGCAAAGCGGGGCAGTGTGGCCGTACTTCCATGGGGCTGCTGCTGAGGTCACGCCGCCTGTCCGCGTGACTTGATTACTGTTGCATCGAGGGAACCGCATGGAACATCAACTCAGTCTGCGGGGTGGGAGCAACTTCTATGTCGGGAAGAGCGGGGAGCGGCGTGAGGAGCGCATGCTGCACCGAGGGCGGTTTGTCGCGATGAATGTGTTTGGCGGTGTGTTGTTTGGTTTGATTGGTGCTGGCTTGGCGGTGCTACTTGTGAAGAAGTGGCATGATCTGGCGTCGGGACGCGGAGTGCTGATCGCGTTTGCTGTGTTCATTGCGATCAGCTTGGCGTGCTTGCCTGCACTTGTGCGGCGGCAACTCGCGCCGATCTGGATTGTGGAGCGGCGAGACGATGGCGTGTGGCTGACCGTGCGCACGTTGTGGGATCCTGTGCCTGGTACTACCCAACGGGTACACAGTGCGGTGGTGGGCGAGGTGTTTCCAGGTTCGCCGCGAGACGAGAAGCCGCCGCGGTGTGAGGTGATTTGTGAGACTGACGGCGGTCGGCGTGTGGTGGTGGCGTTTGTGGGCACGTCGGCGCAGCAGGTGGGAGAGGAAGCTGATGCGCTGAAGACAGCGATCACGCGGCTGCTGTCGATGTGATGTCGCTGGCTGTCTGGCGGTGGTGCGTGTAAGCGCGGCGTTTCGCGCCGTTCACATTGCGGCGCCTTCGAACTTCACGCGCATCTTCTTCTTGGTGGGATCGGCGACGGGGACGGCGCTGAGCAGGCTTTGGGTGTACTTGTGCTGGGGCTCGAACAGGATCTGATCGCGCGTGCCCATCTCGACGATCTTGCCTTTGTACATGACGGCGATGCGCTTGCAGACGTGCTGGATCACGCTCATGTCGTGGCTGATGAAGAGGTAGCTGAGGCCGAACTCTTTCTGCAGGTCCATGAGCAGGTTGATGATCTGTGCCTGGATGCTGACGTCGAGTGCGCTGGTGGGTTCGTCGCAGACGATGAACTTGGGCTCGAGGCTCAGAGCGCGAGCAATGCCGATGCGTTGGCGCTGGCCGCCTGAGAACTCGTGGGGGTAGCGGTCGGCGGCGGCTTTGGGCATGCCGCAGCGGACGAGGAGCGTTTCGACGCGCTCGCGGAGCTGGCTCTTGTCGGTGACGAGGTTGTGGACGAGCAGCGGCTCGGCGAGGATGGTGCCGATGCGCATGCGCGGGTTGAGGCTGCTTGCGGGATCTTGGAAGATGATCTGCATGTCGCGGCGGAGGCGCTTGAGCGTGTCGCCACGTGCGGTGACCATGTCTTTGCCTTCGAAGAGGACGCGGCCGCCGGTGGGTGGGATGAGGCGCAGGAGTGTGCGGCCGACGGTGGTTTTGCCGCAGCCGGATTCACCGACGAGACCGAGTGTTTCGCCTTTGGCGATGTCGAAGGAGACGCCATCGACGGCTTTGACATAGCCGCTGACGCGTTGGAGCAGGCCCGAGCGAATCGGGAAGTGCGTCTGGAGGTTCTCGACTTGCAGGATGGGGGCGGAGGAGTCGGCGGGCATTGTCGGATAGTAAAGCGATAAAGCGGGAAAGCGAAAAGTGAAAATGATGGGGATTGCGGATGTGTGTGGGAGTTGCGTGTGATGAAAAAACGCCGAGCGCGAGGGCTCGGCGTGATGGGGCACATGGGGCATTTGCGAGTCACGTTGTTTCTGGCATGCGCCCGCACCGGAGGTGCGGGCCACCCGGGGTCAGAGCATGCTGAGGACGCTGTCCCAGTCCATAGCCTTGCCTGGTTCGCGGCTTTGGGCGAATTTGACTTTGCCTTTGCCGTCGCTGCTTTGGCCGATGACGATGGTGCCGCGAGTGGCGACGTTGAGATCGGCCCAGTGGAGGCCGTAAGCCTTGGCGACTTGGCGGTGCAGGTCGCTGAGGAGCGTCTGGGTGTAGGCTTCCTTTTCGGCCCATGCTTTGTTGGTGAACATGGAATCGCAGGAGACGCCCACAACGGTTGCGCCCTTGGTGCTCCACTTGGCGAAGTCACTGCTGACGCACTTCATTTCGGCGGAGCAGACGCCTGTGAAGGCGAAGGGGTAGAAGCAGAGGACAACGTCGCCCTTCTTGACTGCGTCGGAGAGCTTGAAGTCCTGGCGGTCTTGGGTGGGGAGGGTGAAGTCGGGGGCGACTTCGCCGACGGCGAGGGGTGAGGGGCGGGGGGAGAGGTGTTCGTTGGGCATGGGGAAGAATAGAAGTGACGGAGTGACGAAGTGGCGAAGTGACGGAGTGACGAAGCAGTGCAGTAACGGAGGATGATGTGCGGAGTGCAGGCGCGCTGGGTCACCGGGGTGTGTTGCGGGTTGCTATGCTCGCGTCCGCGTGATGGTGCGCGTGTTGTGAAAGTGACTGGCTTGAGCGAACAGCAGAGCACAATTCCGGATGGGGCGGTAGCGGGGCGGTCACGTGGGGCGTGGGGGTGGTTTCTGGCGACGATTGTCGTCAGTTTCGTGATTGATATTGTGACGAAGTACATCGCGTTCGCGAAAGTCGCGGGTGTGCCGGTGAGTGTGCATCGCGAGGAAGTCGTTGCGGCGACGCCCAAGTTGTGGACGCTGATTCCGCAGCATGTGCCGGTGACGGTCGTTCCGAAGGTGCTGGATTTCACGCTGGTGCTCAATCCTGGCGCGGTGTTTGGCATTGGGGCAGGCAAGCGCTGGTTCTTTGTGGTGTTCACGGGGTTGGCCGTGGCGATCGGAACGTACATCTTCGCGAAGCACACGCGCGCGAAGGACTGGGTGATGCATGTGGCGCTGGGGCTGGTGCTGGGCGGGGGGCTTGGCAACCTGTATGACCGGTTGATTTACGCGTGCGTGCGGGACTTCATTCATCCGCTGCCTGGCGTGCTGTATCCGTTCTCGTGGCCGGCGAGTTTTGTGGGCAAAGAAGTGTGGCCCTACGTGAGCAACGTGGCGGATGCGTTTTTGATTGCGGGGGTGGTGGTGCTGGCGTGGCGGGCGATCAAGACGCCGCCGCCGCAGACGCGCCGGTGAGCGTACATTCCTGTCGCATGAAATCCGCGAAGGTAATGGCGAAAGTTGTGTGCACGCTGCTGGGTGTGAGTGGGCTGGCGATGGGCGGGTGCAACATCGTGGGCCCGGCGTACATCTTGATTCACGGGCCTGAGAAGACGCCCGCGGTGTACAAGCTGGACGAGAAGAAGCCGACGGTGGTGCTGGTGGATGACCGGGCGAGCGTGCTGCCGAGGCGGAGTCTGCGGACGACGATTGCGGCGCGAGCGTCGCAGGAACTGCTGAACGAGAAGGCTGTGGAGACGGTGATTGACGCGAAGGCGATTCAGGCGCTTTTGCTGCGTGACCCGGCGGACCGGCCCACGCCCATCGCGACGCTTGGCCGGCAGGTGCAGGCGCAGCAGGTGATTTATGTGACGATGGATAAGTTCGGGCTTACGCCAGACGGGGCGACGTATCAGCCGTTTGCTGATGCGCGGGTGAAGGTGATTACGACGGATGGCGAAGGCGAGCGGGTGTGGCCTGAGCAGCCTGAGGGATACGCGCTGCGCGTGGTGCTGCCTATTCAGCGGGATGACCTGCCCAGCGGGGCGGGGGTGCTGGTGAAGGCACAGGAAGCGCTGGCGGATCGGGTTGGTGTGGAACTGAGCCGGCTGTTCTTCCGGTATGAGACGGGTTCACGGGCGCGGGATACGCGGTCTGAGTGAGGCCAGCGTCAAGCAGCGGTGAGCGATGTCTTGCGGAGCGAACGGGTGCGAACGGTGCATGTCATTCAGCCGCGAGAGGCGCATGGAACGGTGCTTGGGAGCGGCGCGCGTGCGATGTGCACGGGCGGGGTTGCGCTGAGTGCGCTGCGGGAGATCATTGCAGCGGATGCCAAGGATGCGGAGCGAGAGCATTTTGTCGTGTGCGTGGGTGGGGAAGCAGCGCAACTGGCAGCGGCGAGTGCGGGGCTGGGACGAGTGATGCCGATGCCTTGTGCGCTGGGGGATGTGCGGCGGGGAGCGGCGGAACTGCGGCGTGTGATGGGCGCGCTGGGGCGCGTGGATATGGCGGCGGCGTGGGGGAGTTTTGCGAGTGATGTGGCGCGGAAGTTAGCGGGTGAAGTGGTGTGGTGGGAGGTGTCGGTTGCGCGGGGTGAGATGGTGCGACTGGATGCGGGCGGAAGAGCGAGCGGCGACGTGATGACGCTGCCTTGGCGCAGCGCGATGCAGCGGCGCGGGGCGACGCAGCGCGAGGCGCGCGGGCTGCTGGGCCTGCCTGAGAACCAGAAGTGCATCGGACTGCTTGCGGATGTGCATGCGGACGCGGAGGCGACGGAGTTCATGCTGTGCGTCAGCGTGCTGCATGCGGCGGGCTTGCGGCTGAGCGCGGTGATGCCTGAGGGGCTGGGCGGTGCGGCGAGATCGCGCGAGCATTTGCGGCTGGGGACGTATGTGCGTGAGATTGCGCTGACAGGCATGTCGCCAGCGGGGTGGGCGGCGGCGTGTGATGTGTGCGTGATTGCGGAGGGCCCGCGATTTGTGACGGGGCTGATGGTGTGTGATGCGATCGCGGCGGGGAGCGGTGTGGTGTTGACGCGCGCGAGCCAGCGTGAGCTGGGGCTTGAGGGGCTGGAAGATCTGGCGGCGAAGTCCTCGCGGGCGACGGATGTGGCGCGAGTTGCGCTGCGGCTGCTGGATAGCGACGAAGCGCGTGGGGACGCAGTGTGGCGGTACCGCGAAGCGATTGCGCGCGTGGGCGGGCCCACGCTGCGTGAGAGCTGGTTTGCGCTGGCGCGGGTATGAGATTTAGCCGTGGTGCAGCAGGGTGCCGATGGACTCGCCTCGGGCGGCGCGGGCGATGTTGCCGTTGACGCGGAAGTCGAAGACCATGACGGGAATCTTGTGCTCGTTGCACATGGCGAGGGCGGTCATGTCCATGACGCGCAGGTTCTTGCTCATGGCTTCGGCGTAGGTGAGCTTGTCGTAGCGCTTGGCGGTGGGGTCCTTCTTGGGGTCGGCGGTGTAGACGCCGTCGACCTTGGTGGCCTTCATGAGCAGGTCGCAGTCAAGCTCGGTGGCGCGAAGGGCGGCGCAGGTGTCGGTGGTGAAGAAGGGGTTGCCTGTGCCGGCGGCGAGGATCACGACGCGGCCTTTTTCCATGTGGCGGATGGCGCGGTTGCGGATGAAGCCTTCGGCGACAGCCTTGATTTCAATGGCGGACTGGACGCGGGTATCGACCTCGAGGGTCAGGAGCTTTTCTTTCAGGGCGAGGGCGTTGATGACGGTGCCCAGCATGCCCATGTGGTCGGCGGTGGCCTGCTGGATGTGGCCTTGCTTGGCGAGTTCAGCACCGCGGATGATGTTGCCGCCACCGACGACGACGGCGAGCTGGATGCCCACGGCGTGGGCTTGTTTCACTTCGTTGGCGATGTGGTCGAGTTGTTCGGGCTCGATGCCGAAGCCGCCGGGCTTGCAGAAGGACTCGCCGGAGATCTTGAGAAGGATGCGGTGGAGTTTGGCCATGGGGGGAAGGGAATGGGGGGACTGGGAGCGGGAAAGGCGCGGAAAGGGGAACGTAAGGGGTAGTTTGGACGAAGAAAGGGTTGGGGCGACTGTACACATGCCGGGTGGGAGTGGGCGAGGCAAGCACAATGGGTGCGAGGGGTGCAACCGGCGGCACGGGTTGTCGGTATCGTGTAAACTGAGCATGCCTGGCAGGGATGCGAGGCGTGCGAGCGGGTGCTTGGCACTTTCAGCGTGGAACGCGATGTGAAACCATTCTGGCGAAAAAAAGACGACTCGGGGCTTCCGCCGCAACCTGATAACGACCGGGACGATGTGCTGCCGCCATCGTTGTGGCAGGTGGTGATGAAGTGGGGCACGAGTGTGACCGTGCTCGCGCTGGTCATCAGTCTGGCGGTGCACATCAGTGGCGGGGTGGTTGCGGCATTTATCACGATGAAGGGGGACCTTGGCGGGCGCGGCGCGGGCACGGGCGGTCAGCCTGTGGAGATGGCGCTGGGCGCGGCTGGGCCTTTAAGTGACATGCCTGACGCAGCGGCTGGACCTTCGCTCCCTGCGGTGCCTGAGGATGTGGGCGGGGGGAGCATGGAGCTGTCGATGTCGACAGCGGGGAGCGGTGATCCGGGAGCGAGTGACGGGGGCGAGGGGGCGGGGACGGAACTGGGCGGGTTGGGTGGCTCGCTGTCGGGAGGCGGAGATATCTCGATTGGCGGGGGCCTGGGTGGCGGCGGTGGTGGGGGCGGTGGGGCGAGCTTCTTTGGCGTTGAAGCGAGCGGCAATCGCTTTGCGTTTGTCGTGGACGTTTCGCAGTCGATGGAGCAGGATGATCGCATTGGTCGGCTGAAGCAGGAGCTGCGCGCGACCGTGGACAACATGGCGGAGACGGCGGAGTTTGTGATCGTGACGTTTTCTGATAAGTCGACGGTTCTGGGCACGAAGCTGGAGTGGCGCGAGGCGAGTCCAGCGATGCGGCGGCGCGTGCTGGCGGAGACGGATGAGATTGAGATGGGGCCTTCGACCAATCCGATGCCGGGCTTTGACACGGTGTTTTCGATTCGCCCCAAGCCCGATGCGATCTACTTCATGACGGACGGGCAGTTTGAAGAGACGGTCGTCGAGCGTGTGGCAATTTTGAGTCGCAGTGCGGGCGGCGTGCCTGTGCATTGCATCTGCTTTGGTGATGATGTGGGCGGCAAGCTGCTGCAGCGCATCGCGTCGATGACGAAGGGAACGTACACGTTCATTCGCTGATGAAACATGCAGGACGCGTCATCGTGTTGATGTTGAGCGCGACGCTGGCGAGCGCGGCGGGGAGCGCGCACGGGCAGACGGCGAACGCGAGCCTGGTGCTGCGCGATGGAGCGACGCCGCCGGCGATGCTGGTACGCGAGGTCACTGCGGACGGCGTGGTGCTGGTGGATGGTGAGAATGAAAGCGCTGCAACGCAGCTGGTAACGTGGGATCGCATCGCGAGTGTGAAGGGAAACTGGAGTGAGCGGGCGGAGCCGTATCGCGTGATGGCGACGGACCTGTGGCGGGCACGGGTGCGACTGGAACGCGGCGATGCGCTGGGGGCTGAGGCTCTGCTGGAGAAGCATCTTGATGCGTTTGTGGGGCGACGCGGGCCGCTTGCGGCGATGGTGTGGTCGGGCGTGCTGCGATGCAGGGTGAGTCGGCAGGCGCAGTCGGCGGCGGTGGTTGCGTGGGCTGGCGTGGTGCGAGCGGGTGAGGGGGAAGTGACGTTTGCGGGGCGCACCAAGGCGGGTGATGAGCTGCGCAACACGGCGATCATCGATGGCGGGACGGGGCTTGCGCCGCAGCTTGCGCCGATTTTTCTGCCGACGCCATCGCTACAGATTGTGGCGCAGGCGATGCCTCGCACGGCGGAGACACGGGCGGACAAGCTGCTGGTGATGTACGCATCGGCGGCGGACTTTGAGCTGGGACGACAGGTGACGTTGCCAGCGCGGGATGATGGTGATGTGGCGCTTGCGCTCACGTGGGATGTGGTCGCGGCGCGTGTGGGCGATGATGCGGCGAGAGTGAAAGCGCGGGCGAACCTAGAACGGCGGCTGGTGACCAATGAGTCGCCTCGCTGGCAGGAGGCATGGGTGCGAGTTTCGCTGGGGCGGCTGATGATCGCGAGCAAGGAAGCCGAAGAGCGCCGACTGGGCATGGCGATGTTGCTGCACGTGCCTGCGCGACTGGCGGATGCGCATCCGTTCTTGGCGGGTGTCGCGCTGGCGGAAGTGAGCGCGGCGTTGGGACGTGAAGGGAACGTGGAGACGGCGCGGGCGGTGTTGTCGCGTTTGCAGCGCGAGTATCCGGGGCATCCGGCGTTGAGCTGGGAGGGATTGCGAGCGGTGCGGAGCGGTGAAAGCGGGAGCGCGGGAGGTGAGCGATGAGCAGGACTTTCTCGCGCGGTGTGATGGTGGTGACAGCGGCGATGTTGCTGGCGCAGGCGGGGCATGCGCAGCAGGAGATTGAGCCGCTGCAGGAAGACGCGAATGAGACGCTGGAGGCGTACATCGCGGATCTGGGGTTGACGGATGTGCTGGCGGCGCACCTGCGACAGAAGCTGGCGGCGGCGAAGCCTGAGGAACGCGGCGTTGCGGCGAATGAACTGGCGCGGTTGTACACGAAGATGCTGGGCGAGGCGCGCGATGCGGACTCGCGGCGTGAGATTGAGACGCTGTCGCGTGCGCTGCTGACGGAATTTCCGGAGGCGGATGGAGCGGAACTGCGGATTGATCTGGCGAAAGCGACGTATTTGCGGGCGGAGGAGATGGCGGAGCGCTTTCGGCTGGGGCTGGCGAGCGAAGAAGAGAAGCTCGAAGCGGTTCGCATTCTCAACGATGTGACGCCACAGTTCAATCTGGTGCGAGAGCGACTCTCGCGCGAGGTGACGGGGCTTGAGGCGCGCGAGAAGAATGCGTCGACGGATGAAGAGCCGATTCTGCGTGCGGCGCTGACGGATGCACGCCGCGTGCGGTCGCTTGCGGCGTATTACGAAGCGTGGAGCCGGTACTACCTGTCGCTGCTGACAGATAGCGACGCTGGTTTGCAAGAGGCGTTGGTGGCGTTTGGCGTGATCTTGAATGCGTCTAACAACAGCGCGCCGAGTCTGGAACGGTTGCCTAAGTCGACGCTGAAGTTTGAACACGTGGCGCGCAGCTGCATGGGTGTTGCGCTGTGCCTGGCGGCGCAGAACGACTTTGACAACGCGACGCGGTGGCTGGATCAACTGAATCTGGCGGAAGATCTGCCTGACACGGTGGAGAAGCAGTTGTTCTCGCGGCGGCTGATTGTGCTGTCGATGGGGCAGCGGTGGAACAACGTGGAAGCGATGGTGCGGCGAACGCGGAGCATCGGTAGCGACGGGCGGCCCACGCCGCTGAGCGTGGCGGATGCGCGGCTGCTGGCGATGCTGACGTTGCAGGCGCTGCGCGAGCCGGACTTTCGAGCGGACTTTCGCGGGCTGGTGCAGGGCTTGGCGCAGCAGGGACTGGCCGACTTGATTGCACGCGGGGAACTTGCGCAGATTGTTGATCTGGTGCAACGATTTGGAACGCTGCCGCTGGGCGATGCAGGGTTTGTAACGGCATATGTGCGCGGCATGTTGAGCTACGACAAGGCGCGTGAGCTGCATCGCACGGTGGACAAGGATGACGAGAGCCCTGCGACGAGTGCGAGCGTGGTGAATGCGTATCGCGACGCAGCGGGATTATTTGATGCGGCACTGAACGCGAGTGATGCTGCGCAGTTTGATGCAGAGCCAGCGCGGGTGATGCTGCGCAAGGGACTTTCGTTGTATTACGCCGGCGATCTGCTGCCTGCGGCGGAGATGTTCGAGAAAGCGCAGGCGGAGCCCAAGGCGACGGCGGACATCAAGCAGGATGCGTTATGGTTTGCGATCGTGGCGCTGGATGCTGCGGTGGAAGCGGGGCAGGCATCGCAGCGGCAGCGACGTGACCAACTGGCGGCGGTGTACATCCGGGCGTTTCCGCACTCACAGAATGCAACGCGGCTGCTGCTGCGGCAGGTGCAGGCGGAAGGGATTGATGAGCAGCAGGCTCTGGAGATTCTGCTGGCGGTAACGCCTCAGCAGCCGCTGTACCTGGCGGCGCGGAAGCAGGCATCGCGCATTCTGTATCAGCAGTTTCGGCGGGCGCAGCCCATGCAGCGTGGTTTTGCCGCGCTGCGATTTATTGAGGTTGCAGAGCCGCTCCTGAGCGAGGAATTCGCGCAGGCGCTGGAGTTGAGCGGGCAGCAAGGGACAGAAGCGGCAATGGCGGCGACGCTGCGAGCGCGGCAGTTGGCGGATGTGTTTCTGAGTCAGCCGTCGCCTGATGTGACGCGGGCGCAGGCAGCTTTGGCGACGCTGGATCGACTGGTGACGCGCTTCACGCTGGACACGCGGGAGATTGAGGGGGAAGTGCTGTACAGGCGGCTGCAGATTGCGGTTGCCCAGCGCGAGATGGCGACAGCGGCGCAGATGGCGGATCAGCTGCGCGGGATGGCAGGACCGTTTGCGACGGCGGCGAGCCAACTGATGTATGCGACATCACTGGAGCGCTGGAAGACGCGCGAGGGTGACCTTGAGGCGGCGCGCGATGTGGTGCGACATGGGTCAGCGCTGCTGGCGCAACTGAAAGGCGCGGGCAATGCGCCGGCGGTGCGTGAGCAAGTCGCGAGCGCGGCGGCGGCGTTGTGGTCGGGCGTGCAAGATCGGCAGATGCTGATGCTGGCGATCAGTGTCGATGAAGAGCAGGCGAAGGCGGGCGTGCGAGCAGCGAGTACGCTGCGCAGGCTTGCGACGATGCGCGAAGCGGCGGCGAATGAAACCGGCGCTCTGGACGCGTGGAACCAGTTGCTTGCGTCGCTGGAGCCTGCATCGCCAGAGTGGTATGAGGCGCGGTATCAGTCGCTGCGACTGCTGCTGCAGACTGATCCGGCGGGTGCGGCGACGGCGTATGAGCAGTACAAACTGCTGTATCCGCAGGCTGCGCCCGAGCCCTGGGGGCAGAAGCTTGATGCACTCGCCCTGCGCATGCCGCGGATAACGCCGGCGACGCCCAAGCCTACGGGAGGTGCGCGATGAGCGAACCGATCGAGCTGTCGGCGGGGTCGGGCGTGCCCGAGCCGGATCCGGCGCAGAAGTTTTTGGGTGTGCGCGGGAGCGAGGCGACGGAGTACACGTTGCTGGGTGTTGCGCCGGGCACGGCGACGCGTGACAACGTGCTGACGGCGCTGCGATCGCAGCTTGCGCGGGTGGCGCAGCATCCGGAGGCGGGCAGCAAGGAGGCGGCCCAGGCTCGCGTGATGTTGCATGCAGCGGCGGCAAGGCTGTTGGGATCGACTCTTGCGAGCGAGCCGACCCCGGCGGCGGTGACGCGTGAGATGCCGCCCATGAGCGAGTTTGAGCGGGCGGCGGTCAACATTCTGGCGATGCATGGCGGGATGAACGCGATGTCGCTGAAGTTGATTCGACAGACCGCGGCGGGGATGGGTGTTGCGGGTGATGAACTGACGAATGTGCTGACACGGCTGCCTCAACTTGTTGGGGCGGCGGCGGAGGCGGAGCGTGCGCCCCGAGCGCGGGTGGGCACGGCGGCGCCGGTGCGCGAGACTGCGGCGCGGCGAGAAGTCGATGCGGATGAGGTGGCGACGGAGGGGATTCGGCGGGTTGAGACGGAAGACCCGACGAAGCGGTTGATCCTGATGGCCGCGGGCGGCATTGTGGCAGGATTGGTGCTGCTGGCTGGCGTGGGATACGGGCTGCGGATCATCTTTACGAAGAAGCCTGCAACGCCTGTTGCCGTGACGACGCCTGAGGGCGCGAAGACGCCCGCGAACGCGACACCTGACGCGCCGTTGGTTGATGCCAAGCCCGCGGACGCTGCGCCGGTGAGTGTTACACGACCTGTGCGCAGTGCGGAAGAACTGGTGACTGCGCTGCGGGATGGAGCGAAGACTGCTCGGGACAATGCTCGTGGCGGGGCGGAGATGATCATCTCCGCGACGGGTGACATGGGTGAGTTGTGGCACACGATGCCGCGTGACTACCTGGTTGCGGGCGGTGATGCGTTTGTTGATGCGATGTACGCCGTGCAGCATGACGAGGCGGCGCTCTTGGATGTGCTGGATGCGCTGATGGACATGGCTGATCCGACGCGGGATGCGCTGGATCAGTCGACGGGGCGCACGGCGCAGGCGGTGTTCGCGCGTTCGCTCTTGGCGCGGTTGCAGGTGGAACGTGATCTGCCCGCGAGTGCGCGTCGGTCGCTGCGTGCGGCGGTGGAGCAGGGGCTGGTTGCGGAGAGCGCGACGCGGGGACCGTGGGCGGAGAACTTGTTTGATGCGACCGGCAGCGTGGGGCGATTGCTCTCGGAAAGTGGCAAGCAAACGCCCAAGCTGCCTGCGGATGAAGCGTGGAAGACGCTGGTTGCGTGCGTGCGAGCGGCGACGCCAGAAGTGGAGCGGCAGGAAGCGGTGCTGCTTACGACGCTGGACCACCTGATGACGGCGGGCAAGGAGCCCACGCAGGATGCGCGTGTGCTTGCGGGTGTGCAGACGCTGGCGAGTGCGCTGGACTGGTCGGCGCAGCGCGGGGCCCGCGGCGCGCTGGTGGTGTGGCTGGGGCGGAGCGATATTTCGTCGGCGGATGCCGCGGTTTTGACGGCCGTTGTCGCGATGAAGGCGGAGGCGACGGCGGATCGGACGTTTGCGTTGTCGCCCGGGGCGAGTGATCAGGATCGGCTGGACTTGCGGGATCGATTTGCGAACCTGTGGCAGACGCAGTCGGCAGGGGCGCGGCGCGACTTGGCGCTGGCGTGGCTGCAGGAAGCGGAGGGGGCGCTGGGAGCTCCAGTCGCGAGCGGAGTGAGCGACTCGATGCGTGAGACGGTGCGGTTTGCATCGCTGAACACGGCCGCGACGCGCGTGTGGCGTGGTGAAGCGGGGCTTGGCGCGCTGACGATGGGGACGCGCAGCGGCAATGGGCCTTCGACTGCGGAGGTGCTGGCGCAGCTTCATGCACGCGGTAGTTCGCAGTGGGCGCTCGACTACTTGCGTGCGGGGCCCGACATGCTGCGGCGGCGGGATTTGTTGCGGACTTTCAGCAGCGAAGTGACGCCCCTTGATGCGAAGCTGCTGGTGGTGGATGCGATGCGGGGACCGACGCAGGAAGTTCGCATTCAGGCGCGGCGAGCGATTGCGTCATCGCTCGGGAAGCCGGTTGTGACGGCGGCGATGCTGGATTTCGCGCCGTTCATGCCGCCCACGCGTGAGGCTTCGCAGCTCGTGCAGGGGGCGACGGGCTGGCTGCTGCCCAACACGCGCAGCCCGATGTGGCGCGTGGAAGTGCGTCGTGCGCTGGTGTGGAAGATGCTGAGCCACGTGGATGACGGCACGCTGAGTGATTTGACGTCGGTGGAAGAACTGCTGGGCACGCTGTATCAGCAGCGATTGGCAAAGCCTCCGAGCGCGAGTGTCGGCACGGTGGACGCGATGGCCCGGGCGTATGACGAACAGACGCTCGATGCGCAGGCGGCGACGCGCATGCGCGGGCGCACGGCGCTGGTGACCAACGTGCGCACGATGACGCGCGAGCGTGTGCGATCTGCCGAGGGCGCGCCGCAGTTGTTTGTCGCGTACTCGTCGGGACTGGTTGAACTGCTGGCGGTTGCGGTGACGAGCGAGCGGCCCGGCACGAGCGAGCAGGTGGACACGCTCTTGACGCAGTGGCGGCGCGAGATGGCGCAGGCTTCGCATGTGGTGCGACAGATGGAACTGTCGGAACGGATGCAGGCGCGGCTGTGGGTGCTGCGCATGAAGGAGGCATCGTGAGCGAGCGTGCGGTGTGGGCTCTTGCGCTGGTGACGCTCGCGGGTGCGTGCTGCGGTGTGCATGCGCAGGGGGTGAGTGATGTGCCGCTTGATGAGGGTGCGGTCAAGGCGCGTGCAGCGGAGCCCGCTGTGCCGCAGGTGACTGGGCTCGATGCGTGGCGCGAGCGGATGGCGGCGTTGTCGCCTGATGCGCCGGAGATGTATTTGCTGCTGGCGGAGGAGATGCTGGACGGAGCGACCGATCCGGTGGTGGTGCGCTTTGCGACGGAACTGCTGGCACGCGCGGTGACGTTTGGGCATGCGTCGGGTGATACGGCGACGGCGAGCAGTGCGGCACTGGCGCTGGCGGATGGATCGAGTGATCCGGCGACGCGGCGGGCCTTGCGGGGTTTGGCGAAGTGGCTGGAGCCGCGGCTTGCGCCGGCGGCGTGGAATGAGGCGCGGCAAGCGACCAACGCGGGATCGACGGATTATCAGATTGCGGTTGCGATTGGCAATGCACGTAGCGGATTGGGGCAGTTTGTGCGGCAGGCTCTGCGGCGACCTGAAGTATCGACGCGGGCGGATGCGACATCACCGATGCTCGAGCAGATGGGGCTCATGGGCGGGCGAGATTGGATTGAACGAACGGCGCGTGGGTGGCCTTGCCCTGAGTGCAGCAATGCCCTGCTGACGCGGCGCGGGAATGAACGGCGCTTGTGCGGCACGTGCAAGGGCATGCCTGGTCCGGTGCTGGGACTCGAGGAGTATGTTGCGACATTGCGGGCGGAGTTGTTTCTGCTGCGCGGTGATGAGAGCGAATGGAGCCGGCAGATTGTGATGGATGGCGGCGAGCCGCTGCAACTGCTCGACGTTGCGAGTGTGGCGCGGCTGTACAACATCGATGCGAGCAAGGGGTACTTTCGCGGCGGCAAGTGGACGACGAACGCAGATGGGACTGATCCAGTGCCGGTTGCACCGGAGGCGGTGAACACGGAGACTGTGGCGATTCCGCCGACACAGGGGTTGCCTGAGCAGCCTGCGAGCCCCGCGCCGCAGCCGACGCAGCCTGTGCAGCCAGCGCCACAACCGGCTCAGCCGGCGCCTGCGTTGCCGGTTGTGCCCGTGCCTGCGCCGCAGCCGACGAATCCGAGTGAGGATCCGCTGCCTGGTGAAGAGCCGATCAAGATTCCGACGTTGCCGCCTGGGATTGTGCCGCCTGGGACATTGCCTCCCGGGACTTTGCCACCCGTGCCTGCGCCGCAGCCGACGTGAGCGCGATGCTCTGGGCAACCGTCAAGCATCACACCGGGATGTGAAGGTGCTCACGGCAGGAAGGTGTAGTCGGGGGTTTCGGGGTTCTTGAGATTGAGCGTGGGGTCGACGGTGACGCGCAGTTTGACGTGGAGGTCGACGTAGAGCAGGTTGGCCTGCGTTTGATTTTTGACGAACCACTGCATGCCGCGGTCGGTCGCGTCGGGGGAGTCGAAGTTGTAGATGGGGTGGGTGCCGACGGCCCAGGTCTTGCTGGGATTGCGGACGATGGGCATTTTTCCGCCGCCGCGCGGGACGAGGGTGGCGGCGGTTTCGTCGCTCACGACATGGTCGTTGAGGGTGTAGGAGCTGCCAACGAGGTCGTACATGGAGTCGGTGCGATCGAGGCCCGGGATGGGCACGCCTGTGTTGGCTGCGCCTTTGTCGACGGGGCTGCGGAAGGCTTCCATGGGCGCGATGCCGTCTTCGGCGTCGGGCGGGACGGGGTTGCTGTTCAGATAGCGATTGAGGGGGCGGCGTTCGGCGCCGATCTGGTCAATGCCGTAGAAGGGGAGTTGGCCCTTTTTGCCCGCGAAGAGGGAGCCAATGACGTCTTCGCCACCCTGGGGCAGGGGGCCTTTGGCTTGGGGCATCTGGCGGTCGAAGTCGTTCCAGTACATCTGGAGGCCGACGCCGATCTGCTGGAGGCGTGAGCCGCAGACGGTGGTGCGGGCAGCGAGGCGAGCGGAGCCCAAGGCGGGAATGAGGATGCCGATGAGCAGCGCGATGATCGCGATGACGACGAGCAGTTCAATGAGGGTGAAGGCGCGGCGGAGCATGCGTGAAGGTATTCGGCATAAAGGACAGCGGCGGTTGTAGAAATCGGGCTCAGCAGGGACAGAATTGGGCATGCAAGCAATCGTGCGTCTGGCGGAGTCGAAGTGGTTCGGCGGGATTGTGCTCGCGGTGATCGTGCTGAACGGCGTGCTGGTGGGGTGGCAGACATATGACATGGAGAACACGTTCATCAAGCATGCGCTGAACGTGTGTCTTGGGATTTTTGTGATCGAGCTGGTGGTGAAGCTGCTGGCGGCGATGCACACGCGGACCCTGGGGGCGTTCTTCAAGGATGGGTGGAACATCTTCGATGTGGTGGTGGTGGTGGGGAGCTTCTTGCCGGCGGCGGACCCGACGATGACGGCGCTGGTGCGCGTGATTCGCGTGCTGCGGGTGTTTCGGCTGGTGCGCAGCGTGCCGGAGTTGCGGTTGATCGTGACGGTGCTTGTGAAGAGCGTCGTCAGCATGAAGTACATCACGCTGCTGGCGGGGATCATCTTGTTCATCTATGGCGTGATCGGCGTGAAGCTGTTCGGGCAGTACATGCCCAAGGAGTATGGCTCGCTGCACGAGAGTTTCTTCACGCTGTTTCGCGTGCTGACAGGTGACAACTGGAGCGACCTGCGATATGCGGCGGAGGGGCAGAGCTGGCAGTGGAAGAACACGTTCTATCACGTGAGCTGGATCATCGTGAGCACGTTCCTGCTCATCAACCTCATTGTGGGTGCGGTGCTGAACAACTATCAGGAAGTGCAGGAGGCGGAGCGCAATCGTGCGCGGAAGCTGGATACGAGTGACGAGCGGCTGGCGGAACTGGCGGAAGAGATGCAGGCGATTCTCAAGGTGCGTGGGGCCAAGGGCACCAAGGGCGGCGGGGCGTGAGGCGGGAGGGGGCACGGACAGAGGGTGACGAGCGATACGCTTGGGGATGGTCAAGCCATTCCCCGTCATTCGTGAGCGTTCCGGACCTTTCGCGCACATTGCGACGATTTTTCTTGAGCAGAGCCCCAAGCCTGTGGTGGTACTCGATCATCCGCTGATTCGTCGGCTGGAAGCGACGCTGAGCGCGTTGCCTCGCGATTTGCGCGGGCTCGTGTTGGCCAGCAGCGCGCCGCGCGCGTTTGTGGCGGGCGCCGACCTCAAGAGCATTCAGGAGATGAGCGATGACAACCTGCACCGCTACCTCGCCTATGCGAGCAGCGTGTACGTGAAGCTCAGCAAGCTGCCTTACCCGACGGTCGCGGCGATCAACGGGGCGACACTGGGCGGCGGGCTTGAACTGGCGATGCACTGTGATGGATTGGTCGCAGCACCAGCGCCCAAGGTGGACGGCGTGAGCAAGCCGTATCCCGTGGGGCTACCTGAGGCGGGGCTGGCGATCTGTCCCGGCTGGGGCGGCACGACGCTGCTGGCGGCGCGGATTGATCCGGCGGCGGCGATTCGTGCGACGGCGGCGGGCAAGCCCATGATGCTGGACGATGCAGCGAAGGCGGGGCTGTTTGATATCGTCGCGGCGGATGCGGAAGGCTTGCTGCCCGCCGCAAAGAAGTGGCTGATTGAACAAAGCCTGAAGGGTCGCACGGTGCGTGATGGCGCGCCGCTGAAGCACAGCGGGCGCGTGGCGATTGCGCCGCGCGTCATCGCCGCGATTGACAGCGTGCGCGATGAAGTGTGCAAGACGGACGCGGGCAAGTCGGTCATCATGGCTCTGGATGCCGGCGTGACACGCGGGTTCGCGGCGTGTCTGCGTGTGGAGCAGGAGCAACTGGTGCGACTGCGCAATCTGCCTGCGGCCAAGGAAGCGATCTCGAACTTCTTCGCAAAGAAGAAGTGAGCGAGTCTGTGTGCAGGAAAGGAAAAACGCCCTCAGCGAGTGCTGAGGGCGTTCTTGCTTGGGGCTCTATCAGTTAGCTCTTGTCGAGCACTTACTTCTTGTCGGGAGCGGTGCGGCCGAGCCACTTGTCCCAGATCTTGCCGAACTCGTCAGCATTGTCCTTCGTGACGATGTCGACCTGAGCGCGGACGGTGGTTTCCGCGGGCTTCTCGCCGAAGGCAGCGTTGTTGAGGAGCATGCGGACGCTTTCGTAGCCCCAGCCGTAGTAGTTCTGACCCACGAGGGCCTTCACTTCGCCGCGCTTGACGTAGGCGAGGGGGAGTTCGAGGGTGTCGATGCTGACGACGGTGACGCCCTTGTCCGCGACGCCTGCGAGGGCCTTCTCGGTGTAGAGGGGCCAGCCACCGACGAATGCCCAGCCGGTCACATCCGGGTTGGCGGTCTGGACCTGCTTGATCTTCTGGACAGCAGCGTCGGCGGTCTCGACGTGGTAGTACGTTTCCTTGATGGTGATGCCCTTGTGCTTGGCGAGGCCTTCGCGCACGCCGCGGACGCGGGCTTGGAGGTTGGTGGCATTTTGATTGCCCGCGAGAATGGCGACGACACCCTTATCGCCCATGGTCTTCACGAGCTGATCGGCGAGGAGCTTGCCCGCTTCGGCGTCGTCCATGCCGTAAGTGGCCATGCGCTTGCTGGCGGGGGCGTCGCTGTCGAACGTGACAACGGGCACGCCCTTCTCGACGGCGGCGTTGATAGCGCTGGTGAGGACGTTGGCGTCGGTCACGCTGACAGCGATGCCGTCGACGCCGACGTTGACGAGATCAGCGATGGCCTGGGCCTGCTTCTGCGCGTCTTCGGTGGGCGGCGTGCGCCAGTTGATTTCGATCTCGACACCTTCAGCGGCGCCGAGTTCCTTGGCGGCGTCGAACGCGCCGGTCTTGGCGGCTTGGAAGACGGGGTTGTTTTCGCTCTTGGCGATGACACCGAAGACGAACTTGTTCTTGCTGGGCTTGCGGTCGCCCGTGGCTGCGGCAGCGGGCTTGGCAGCGTCGGCCGGCTTGGCGTCGGCGGGCTTGGTTTCCGCGGCGGGCGCGGCAGCAGGGGCGGGCGTGTTGGCAGGCGCTTCAGCCTTCTTCTCGCAGCCCGTGAACATGCCGACGCTCATGAGCAGCGCGGCGGCCATACCGATGGAGTGCTTCAGTTTCATAGATCCCTTTCTGTGTGATCTGCGGTCGTTACCGTCCCATCGGCATCAGGCGGCTCTTGAGCTGGTCGAGCACGACCGCAGCCACGATGGCGGCGCCGATGACGATTTGCTTGTAGCTCTGGTCGATATCGAGGATGACCAGGCTGTTGTCGATGAGTTGGACGAGGATGGCACCCAGCACGGCGCCGGTGGGGCTGCCGCGGCCGCCGCTGAGGCTGGCGCCACCAATGACGGCGGCGGCGATGACACTGAGCTCGTAGCCACTGCCTGCGGCGGGCTCGGCTGCGCCGTAGTAGCCAACGTAGAGGAATCCGGCGAGGCCGGCCATCATGCCCATGATGGTGTAGACGATGATCTTGACCTTGCCAACCGGGATGCCCGCGTACTTCGCGGCGACTTCATTCCCGCCGATGGCGTAGACCTGACGGCCCAGCACGGTGTATCCCAGGATGACGAAGCCGATGAGGGCCACAAGCAGCATGATGCCGACGGGCACGGGGGTGACGCCGCCCACGCTGAGCGTGAGGAACTCTTGGAAAGAGGGGCTCATGTTCGCGACGCTCTGGCTCTTGGTGGGGAGGGAGCAGAGGCCGCGATAGGCCGCCATGGTGCCCAGCGTGATGATGAAGGGGTGGACACGCAGGCCGACGATCATGGTGCCGTTGAGCAGGCCGCAGAGGCCGCCGACGACGAGGGCGACGACGAGCGCGAGAGGCAGCGTGGCGACGAGGGGGAGCGATGCGGTTTGGTCGCCGCGCCAATTGTCGCGCATTTCGCGGACGAGGGCCCAGCCGACAACGATGAGTACGCCGATGGCTGCGGCGGCGAGGGCCTTGGCCATGGCCTTGCCAGCTTCACCACTGGTGCTGCTGGTGGTGGAGGGCTTGCGCCTGCCGATGAGGATCGAAGCGACGAGCGCGACTGCACCAGCGGCGAGGGCGGCGAACCACATGCCGGTGGAACCGAACATGGTGGGCTTGAGGCCGGTGACACCTTCGGGCCATGCGTAGCGGAGCACCAGCGCGACCATGAGGGCGGCGAGCGCGTAGATGGAGCCGATGGAGAGATCGATGCCGCCCATGGCGATGACGGCGGTGATCGCCACTGCCATGATGGCGATGAAGCTGGCGTTAACGAGCAACTGCACGAGGTTCTGCAAGTTGAGGAACTTGTTGACTTCGCGCGTGCGCTGCAGGCTTTGGTTCGTATCGGCGCCGCGGAGCTCCCAGCCTTCACTTGCGGAGTACGTGCGCTGCTGACCTTCGATCGTGGCGCTGAACGTGTTGGCGGACTGCGTGATGGTGGTGCCGGTATCGGGACGCAGGAAGTCGCGCTGCGTGATGGGTTTGCTGAAGATGGTGAGCATCGTCATCAGGAGCGCGATGACGAGAACGAGGCCGGCCTCCTGGGCCATGAAGAGACGCTTCCACCAAGGCGTGGCGGGTTTGAGAGATTTGTCAGAAGCAGCCGGCTGAGCCACGCGGAAGTCTCCCACTGAGGCCGCACGCGAGAGCGGTCAAGTGCGCTGCAAGCGAGGGGCGGCAAGCATAGAACGTGCGAAGTCATGCGTGTGACGAAATCGAGCATAAACCTGCAGAAAACAAGCGAAATCGACAGGCTTGTCGCGTATGCCGCGCCGGGAGTGCGCGGCGAACAGCAGAACGCGGGATCCATGGCACGACACCTGTCAACACAACAGCCCGCCGCGGTGCTTGCGGCGGGCTGTTGTGATGCAAGAGAACTTTAGTCGATAGTGCGCGTGCGGCGGCTGTTGTTAACGGCTTGTCCCGCGCTGCCACCGTCAATCGCTGTGGTGCCAGAGAAAATGGCCTCGTGAACGTTTCCAGTCAGAAACTTAGCCGATCCATCGGTGTAGACGAAGTTACCGCCCTGCGCTCCGTGGTTGTCAACCTTGCCGTAAAAACCGGGACCTCGAGAATCGGCCCGTTGCGCGAACGTAGGGTCACTGTTTCCACCTCCGTAGAACGCGCCAAACTCGATGTCGCTTCCGTTCGTTTCATCTCCAAAGAACGGAACCGGCATGATGACTTTCGCGTCAACGGCGGAAAGGCCGATGATGTAGAGGTAGCTGATGTTTGTCTGGACAACCTCGAGTTCGTTCGTCGGTGCTTGAGGCACGCGACGATTCGTTGCCAGATCCGTCGGATTCGGGTAGAACCCAATGCTTGGGTTGCGCAACCGAGGTTGGCCGTAGTACACGTCCTCCTTGTCAGAGGGACACGTCAAGACGGCCAGGGTGTCGAGGTAGTTTCGCATGAGCGGCGTACGAGAGCCGCCGGGTTGAGCTTGGCGGGTCAGGTACCCATCGATGACTTCTTGATCGTTTGTAGGTGAGATCCCATACCAACCGAAGGTACGATTTGACGTGGTCTGTTCCGCAAGCGGAAGGTTGCCCTGTTGTTCGAGGCTGTAGAGGCCTGCAAGGCCACCCCTCGCTTCCTGTTTGTCATCGACGACGGGGCCGCCCGGGTTAGCAACCGGCCCCGGTGGCATGATCGGGAACCAGTCCTTGTAATCATTCGCGTAGAACGCGAACGCCTGCCCCATAGCACGCACCTGCGTGAGACACTTGGTCGTTCGGGCATTCGCACGTGCCTTTCCCAACGCGGGGAGAAGAATGCCGATCAGCAGCGCGATAATCGCGATGACGACGAGCAATTCGATAAGTGTGAAGGCACGTGAGCGAGAAGAGGGACAGTGGAACATGAGTGCTGCTTCCAGAGTGGTGCGGACCCGACACCGTGTATGAACCGTGTTACTTGTACCGCCAGCCGCGACGCTGGTTGGGGCCGATCTCGAGATTCCGACGATAGCTGCGAACCGCGCAAAAGGCGCGGGGAGCAGCAAGATCGGACACGCGGAGCGGTGTGTGAGCAACGTGTTCAGACTGGTGCAAGTTACACGGACAGAGGGGGGCGCGTCAAGGAGACTTACGTAGACTTTTCGCAGGTTGGTGTACGAATGTTGCGAGATGTGGAAAATGGGGGTTTCCTCAGTGTCGGAGCGACACAAATAGATTGTGTTTCAGCGACACTTGTGGTTTTGTGGAACCGCCAAATTCTAGGGGAATCACCGCCTTTTTGATGGTGTGAGACGCACACGAGACACCTGCGTCCGCAAACGCGGACGAATCTCACAAATCCGTGCAGATTCTCTGTTCCATTTACACGAAACTCGTGTATATTCAACCCAGATCAGACTTGCGCGTTGGGGGGAGAAGAGCCGGAGTCGGTTCGTCTTGTGGCGACGACCGGGCTTGCAGTGCCCCAACCGCGCAATCCAAAGTTTGGGTCCTCTGGAGGAATGCAATGAAGAGTTCCGGAAAGTGTTTCGTGATGTCGGCGGCCGCCCTTTCGGTAGTTGCGGGTTCAGCGTTCGCAGTCGAGCCTAACGGCGTGCGTGACGGCGCGAGCTACGTGGAACGTTGGGTGAACAACCAACCCACGAGCTACGGCGACAACGTGCCGGGTTCGATCGGTACTGCGGGCAACCCTGAAGCGGTGACGCGCGGCGTGGAGTTCGCGATTCCGCTGGCTGGCCTGGGCAACCCGGCTCTGAATGCGATTCGTCTGACGGCGGTCTTCGGGCCGGGCAACAACCTGAGCAACCAGGTGATCGGCGCTGATCCGCTGCCCACCAGCGGCACCTACAACAGCGTGCCCTTCAGCGGCGGCCACCCGGCCATCGGCAACGGCCGCAACGTTGATTTCAGCAACAACGCGGTCTTCCCGGGCAACCAGTTCCTGACGCTGTCGGGCCTGACGCGCGTGGCGACGCAGCCCACGCTGGACGGCGTGCTCGATGGCGACGTTGCCGGCGGCGCGGGCGGCTTCTGGGCCGGCAGCCGTCAGTGGGTGCAGAGCAACTACACGAGCCTGAACAACAACACGCTGCCGGGCGTGAACGATGCCAACGGCAGCGAACTGAACAACCTGTACGCCCGCGTCTGGGACGCAGGGACCGCTGGTGACACCACCGACGACATTCTGTACATCTTCATCGGTGGCAACTGGAGCGGCTTCAACCGCATGGGTCTGTTCTTTGACACCGTCGCGGGCGGCCAGCAGCAACTGCTGACGACCAACGGCGCGGCTCCGGCGTTCAACGCTGACTGGGGCTTTGGTTACACCGCCCAGCTCGGTGGCGCGTACAGCACGACGACGGGCACGACGACTGGCGGCCTGAAGTTTGACAACTCATTCGATGCTGATTTCCTGTTCGTCATGAACAGCAACGGCAACGACCACTACTGGGACTTCCTCACGCTGTCGGCGACGAACGTTGGCGGCAACGCGAGCTACATCGGCACGAACACCGCTCTGGTTCCCAACGGCGGCACGCTCGGCGGTGGCAGCGGCGGCACGATTGCCGGTAGCACCACGCCGGTTCTCAGCGTGATCAACAACAGCAACATCATCGGTGTCGATGGCGCGCCGGTGGGTGTGAGCCTGATTCCCAGCCGCGATCTGTCGGGCGGCAGCGAAATCAGCAACCTGTGGAGCGCCATTGATGACAATGGCACGCCCGGTGACACCACCGATGACCGCGTCAAGATTCACCTCGGCGGCAACCTCGAGACGAACTTCAACGGTCTGGTGCTGTTCTTTGACAGCATTCCCAACGAAGGTCAGAACCAACTGTTCGGTCAGGCCAGCCCGGTGCGCAACCCCGGCTTCGACGCGAACAACGGTCTGAACCGCATGGGTGCGGGCAGCAACGGCGCGACTGCTGGCGATCCGCCGGTGGCGATCAACGGCGCGGGCCTGAAGTTTGAAGCTGACTTCGCAGCGGACTACGTGCTGCGTGTGGGCAACGGCAACAACCCCGTTGAGGTCTACGCGAACGCTGTGCCCCTGCGCACGAACGGCCGCGAAGAAATCAGCGGCTTCCAGATCGAGTTCAGCGCTGACAACGGCGGCTCGAAGTCGACCAATGACCCCATCCTGTTCCCGGGCACGCGTGCGAACCCGACGGACTTCACGAACGCTGACTTCATCCCGAACACGGATGCGGGTCCGCGCGTGACGTACGCCCCCTTCAGCGTGCTGAACCCGCCGATCGCTCCTGTGACCCCCGGTCCCTCGGGTCTCATCAAGGTCGCGATTGACAACAACAACATCGCCGGCGTGACTGGCACGGGCATCGGCGAGTCAGTGAGCGGCGCGGCTGCTGTCACGACGGGCATCGAAATCGACATCGCAGCTCGCGAACTGGGCTGGGATGGCGTGAGCCCGCTCAAGCTCGCAGGCTTCATCGCCAGCAGCGACTACAGCAACATCTCGAACCAGATCATCGGCGGCATCGATAGCGGTTCAGAGTTCTTCCAGGGCAACCTGGGTGAGAGCAGCACGCTGGACCTGACGGCGGTGCCCGGCACGCAGTATGTTGTGATTTCCGGCGCTGGTGGCCCCGCTGGCTGCGATGACATCGACTTCAACAACGACGAAGTGTTCCCGGATGACCAGGACGTCGTCGACTTCTTCAACGTGCTGGCCGGCGCTGATTGCCCCGCCTGCAACGACATCGACTTCAACAATGACGACGTCTTCCCGGATGACCAGGACGTGGTTGACTTCTTCAACGTGCTCGCCGGCGGCGAATGCCCGTAAGTTGGTTGACACGATGAATACACGATGAAGAAACCCGGCGAGTGATCGCCGGGTTTTTTCGTGGAGTCATCGTGTCATCGTCAGGAACGGTGGGGGATGGCGAAGTCCATCGTGACTTGCGAGCCATACACGGGGAACTCGACGCGGCAGCGATAGCCGCGGAGGCGGCGTTCATCCCAGCGCAGCTCACGGCAGACGCGTGCGAGCATTTCGCTGTAACGGGGAATGTCTGCGCTGCGGAAGCGAGCCAGGCCGGTGCCCATGTTCTCGACTGTTTCGTGCACGTCGAGACGATCGATGTCGCGTGAGCGGTCATTCACGCTGGCGATGCCTTCGAACGACGTGTCGTAGACACGCACGCCCGGCGGGTCGCCTGGGTAGACGTCTTCGTGGACGATTGCATCAAACTGCAGCACGCTGGCGGGAACGGATGCTTCGGCGAAGACGTATGCGCGGCGCGTGGGGCCGGGGCGCGCGTAGCGATTGATCTCGGCACGATTCACTTCGGCGTAGCTGAGATCGACCGCGGAGCCGGGGCCGAACGCATCACCCGCGAGCGAGTAGTGCACGACGGTGTCGGTGCGATGGATGTTGAGAGCAGGCGTGGGGGAGGAGCAGAACTCGCTGAGCAAGAGGCCTGCGTAGTCCTCGACGTGACGACCTTCGAGCGTGCAGGGCTTGCGCGCGGGATTGGACGGATCGATCTTGCGTGAAGCGAGTTTGACCACTGCGCCGGGACGCAGGCGACGCACGCCCTTGAGCCCGTTGAGCCAGACGACGTCGAGATTTTCGCCGTCGGAGCTGGGGTGGAGGAAGACGGTTGCCATGAGCGCATCGGCTTCAACGCAGCGGAGCTGACTCATGGCGCGAAAGGCTGATTACTTGCGGCGGATTTCGAACTCGCGGCGGGCCTGCGGAATCCAGCCGCTCACGATCGCGTCGAGTGAGCCGCGGTCACCAAACTCCTGACGGATGAGCTGCTCAAAATCGGCGACAGCGGCGGACGCGCTGGCGATGAGTTCGGCGGGCGCGCCAAGATTGCCGGCAGCGTTGACGACGCGGCGGAGGGGCTCGGGGCCAGGCATGCGGTGCAGTGCGGCGATCGGGTCGGCAGCGCGGACGGCCTTGAGCATGCGGCTGGCGAGGACTTTGTCGATCCCGAGGGTATCGGCGAGGGCTTGCGGGCCTTGGGGCTTGCCCGGGATGGTGTCCATCAGGGCCGTGAGGGAGCGCAGGAGATCATCACCCGAGCGGACGATGCGGACTTCAAGTGCTGAAGAGACAGGGGTTTGGGCGACGGGAGAGGGCATGGGAAAGGGAAGGATCGGCCGGGTGAGCTGATCGAATATAGCAGGCGGGTCGGGAAATCCAAGAAAATTCTGGGAAGTTTCCGGGAAACTTCTTGACGGCGGAGCAAGTTGCTGTAGGATGGCGGGAGTCGTGCAGCGCAGGAGGCGCGCGGGGTGCCGGTCTGGGCCTTAGAGGCCAGTGACGTGCGAGTGCGGGCAGCGCGAGTCGCGGCCTGTTGCATGTCGGCGGTGGACGCGAGAGCGTTTCCGCGGCGCGAACGGCTGAAGTACAGACAGCAGAGTGAGACGAGACATCGACAGGACGCGCGGCGGCTTTGTTGCATCGGGCGACGAGCGCGGCGGCAGGCCTGGGTTGCTGGCGGGAAGCACGAAGAAGGAGTCAGTCATGAAGAGCGGCATTGCAGCGATGGTGGTGGCAGCGGGTTGCTGCGCGAACGCGATGGCGGTGGATACGCGCGTCGCGTTTGAAAGCGGCAACGAAGGGTGGGTCGTGAACGGGCACGACATTCCCGATGCGGACGGCGGCAACCCGACGGGTAATCTGCGGTGGCAGAACTTTGTGGATACGTGGGGCACGGAGCTGCGCACGGACAGCAACGCGGCGTTCCTTGGCAATTTATCGCGATACGGCAACGAAGTGACGTTGAGCGCGGATGTGCGCGTGTACTTCATCCAGAACTTTTTCGGCAACGCGACTCCGCGGAACATCGTGTTGGAACTGCGTGACTACGACAACGTGCCCGAGGGCTATCCGTATGTGTCGGTGTACAAGGTGCTGGGTAGCGTGAACGGCGGGTTCGAAGACTGGCAGACGTTCTCGGCGACTTTGGATCCGACCAGCGTGGCGCTGCCGGCGGGCTGGGGGGGCACGGGAGCCGAAGATCCGACGACCTTCGGCCCGCGTCTGCCGGCAAATCGCACTTTTGCGAGCGTGCTGGCGAGCGTTGACGAAGTGCACTTCACGACGATGGAGCCGGGGTACTTCTACGTGTCCGGGTTCTTTGACATGGCGTATGACAATGTGACGATTGGCACGCCCGGTCCGGCGTGTGACAGCATCGACTTCAATCAGAACGAAGTGTTCCCGGAAGACCAGGATGTCATCGACTTCTTCACGGTGCTGGCCGGCGGCGAGTGCGCGGCTTGCAACGACATTGACTTCAACAACAATGGCGTCTTCCCGGAAGACCAGGATGTGATTGACTTCTTCGCCGTGCTGGCCGGCGGCACGTGCGATTGAGCGGCAAGCGGATGTCATACGGAGGAGAGAACGACGCACGGTGAGGAGCAGGCCCCGCGCTGCGAGGCTGGCTCCGGAGCCGTGCGTCGTTTGTTTGTGGAGCGGCAGAAGCGGAGGGGAGGGTGTTCTCGGGGCGAGCGGGGGCCGCATACGCTGGGCGACAAGGTCAACTGGAGAGCCTTTCCCTCATGTCTCACAGCGTTCATGTTCAGTCTGGCAGTAACGGTCATCATGGCGATCACGGGCAGCAGCCGCGTCCTACGCGTATTGCTGTGGATGTGATGGGCGGCGACCATGCGCCGGATGCGGTGCTGAAGGGTGCGATTCTGAGTCTGCAGGACATGTCGCCTGGGGACAAGGTCGTGCTGGTGGGGCCGACGGGACTGATTCGCGAGTTTCTGGACGAGAAGGGCATTACCGAGGATGATCCTCGCATTGAGATCGCTCACGCCAGCGAAGTGATTGAGATGGGCGACAGCGCGGCGAAGGCTGTGCGGCAGAAGGTGGACAGCAGCATTGTGAAGATGCACCAGATGGGTGCGCCAGGGCATGAACGCCGCTGTGACGGGGTGATGAGCGCCGGCAACACGGGCGCGTGCGTGGCGGCGGCGATGCTGCACATGCGGCGGCTTCCCGGTGTGATTCGGCCGGGCATCGCGGTGACGATTCCTGCGTTTCACGGGAATGTGATTCTGACGGATGCGGGCGCGAACCCTGAACCCAAGCCCGAGCACCTGTGGCAGTACGGCGTGATGTCGGACCTGATGGCGCGGCAGACGCTGGGGCTGAAGAACCCGCGCGTTGCGCTGATGAACATCGGCAGTGAAGAAGCCAAGGGGACGGGGCTCATCAAGCAGACCCGGGACTTGCTGCGGGCGACGCCCGGCATCAACTACATCGGCTTTGTGGAAGGCCGCGACTTCTTTGAAGGCGTTGCCGATGTGGTCATCACGGATGGGCTGGTCGGCAACACCGTGCTGAAGGCGGCGGAGGGACTTGCGCGGAGCTTGTTCAAGGCGATTGCGCACGAACTGCTGGTGCAGGACCCCGGCCTGATGGTTCGATTTGAGCCGATTGTGAAGTCCATTTACGCGAAGAATGACTATCACGAAACCGGCGGCGCGCCGCTGCTGGGTGTGAACGGCGTGTGCTTCATCGCGCACGGGAGCAGTGAGGCACGCAGCATTCGTGCGGCGATTCGCAACTGCCGGAATTTCGCACGGACGACGGTCAATCAGGAGATCGTGCGTCGGTTGGAAGAAGTGCAACCTGTGCTGGATGAGTTTCTGGCGCAGACGAAACTCGAAGGAGGCAAGGTGTGACGGATCACGACCCGCGTCGCAGCGGTTTCTCGTATGGCCCGGGGACGGGGACGTATGCCGGGCGGGTGGGGGTTCGCGTGGCTGGCAGCGGTATCGCGCTGCCCAGCAAGCGATTGAATAACGAAGACCTGATGAAGTTGATGGACACGAGCGACGAGTGGATCGTGCAGCGCACGGGCATTCGTGAGCGGCGGATCATCGACGCGGAGAAGGGCGAGAGCGCCAAGACGCTCGGCGCGAAGGCGCTGACGGATGCGCTGGCGGAAGCGCGGCTTGCGCCGGCGGATCTGGACCTCTTGATCTGCGCGACGATGTCTTCAGAAATGCAGTGTCCGGCGACGGCGAACCTGATCTGCGACATCATCGGTGTGGGGACGGCGGGGAGTTTTGATCTGAACGGCGCGTGCAGCGGATTTGTGTATTCGCTGAACATCGCACACGATCTGATTCGCGGCGGGGCGTATCGCAACGTCGGCATCGTCGGCGTAGACACGCTGAGCACGCTGATGAGCTACGACAACGCGGGACGCGGGACGGCGATCATCTTCGGGGATGCGGCGGGCGCCGTGGTGCTGCGCGCGACTGATGATGTGAGCAAGGGGCTTATCGCGCAGGCGATGCATAGCGACGGGCGCGGATGGAAGGAAATTTTCGTGCCCAAGTGCGCGCGGGACTTTCCGGGCGGCGTGATGACTGATCCGCCGCAACTGAACAAGGTGCACATGAACGGCGCGGCGGTGTTCAAGTTCGCGGTGAGCACGTTCAGCAATCTGATTCAGGAGACGCTGGACAAGGCGCACGTGAAGGTTGAAGAGGTGGACATGTTTGTGTGCCACCAGAGCAACAGCCGGATTCTGGAGAGCGCGCGGGAGCGGTTCGGGCTGCCGCACGACAAGCTGTATGTGAACATCGACCGCTTTGGGAACACGGTGGGGGCGAGCGTGCCGCTGTGCCTGCATGAACTGCGGGCTGCGGGACGGGTGCGCGAGGGACAGAAGGTGATGTTCTTGGCGTTTGGCGGCGGGCTGACGTGGGGCAGCAGTTTGTGGCAACTGTAAGGTAAAGCCACGTGTGTGGGGGACAACGGAACCTGTGGGGTGGGGCGGTGTCTAACCGATGGTTGGACGTCGGGATTCTGCAACCACGGGGTTGCGGCGCGGTAGCAGTCTGGAAGAGGCGTGCACGTGCCGCCTCGCTGGATGTTGAGCCGGGCGACGTGGAGGTAAGGCATGACGCGTATTCGCAAGTCGTTCATGGTTGGTGTGAGCGGTCTGGTGTTGGCGTGCGCGATGGTTTGCGGCGTGTCACCGGCGTTTGCGCAGAACGGCACCGACGTGAATGCGCGGGCGTCTGACCGAGTTGATCTGCGTCCGAAGTTCAAGACGGGCGATCAGACGCGATTCACGATGGATCTGAACATCACCAGCAGCCAGCAGGCGGGTGAAGCTGGCGCTATTGCTCAGACGGTGAAGCAGACGCTGGGGCTGGCGCTCAAAGTGCGCGAGGCCAAGGCGGATGGGACGGCGAAGCTGGACATGGTGTATGAGTCGATCAAGTTCGAGGCGACAAGCCCGCTGATGACGACCAAGTTTGATAGCTCGCAGCCGGCAAACGAAGATGATGAAACGGGCAAGGTGCTGCGGCCTTTGGTGGGCCTGACGCTTGCGCTCGAGACGGATGAGCGCGGCGCGATCACGAAGGTGACGCCGCAGGTGCCGGCAGGCTCGGCAATCAACCCGATGGCGCTGCAGCAGTTCACGGCGGCGGATGTGGTGAAGGGACTGTTTGGACCCATTCTGAGCATCAGCGGCGGCAGCGGCTTTGCGAAGGTCGGCGAGAGCTGGGTGAATGAGAGCGTGATGCAGGGCAGCATGGGCAACATGAGCCTGAAGAACACCTACACGCTGCGGAGCCATGAAGGCGGCAACGCGGTGCTCGACATCAGCGGCACGGTGGGGCTGGCGGGCTCGCCCACGGGCGGCGTGGCGGAGATCAAAGACGGATCGATCAAGGGCGTGGCCAACTGGGATACACGCACGGGGATGCTCAAGAGCATGGAGATGACGCAGCGCATGCAGGTAGCGACGCGGCTTGGGGAATTGAGCACGAGCAGCACGCAGGACATGACGGTTCGCATTGACCGCAAGTGAGATTGAAAGCTTGCGGGCGGTGGGCTTGCGAGCGGTATGATCGTGCATGGGATCGCCGCTTGTTTTTGAGATTTCGCAGCGCAGTGGTGTGTCGCGTGCGCGGCGGGGACGCGTGACGACGCTGCATGGGGCGTTTGATACGCCGGCGTTCATGCCGGTGGGGACGCGGGGCAGCGTGAAGGGGCTTTTGCCTCGCGATGTGGCGGCGACGGGGGCGCAGATTGTTCTGAACAACACGTATCACTTGATGCTGCGGCCCGGGAGCGAACTGATTCGCGACATGGGCGGGGTGCATGCGTTCATGAAGTGGGACGGGCCGATTCTGACGGATTCGGGCGGGTATCAGGCGTATTCGCTGTCGGCGATGAACAAGGTGGATGATGACGGGGTGACGTTCAAGTCCATCATTGATGGGGCGATGGTGCGATTGACGCCTGAGCGGGCAATGCAGGTGCAGAACGAGCTGGGGCCAGACATCTTGATGGCGTTTGATGACTGTCCGCCGAGCATTGCGCCGGAGAGTGAGGAGAAGGATGCGGCGCAGGCGCATCGGATTGAGAGTGCGGCGACGCGGGACAAGGTGGGTGGCAAGCAGGTGAAGGACCTGCACGCGCGGCTGCGTTTGGCAAACGAGCGCACGGTTCGATGGCTGGAGCGGTGCAAGGCGGCGCATGCGCGCAAGGATGAACAATCGCTGTTTGGCATTGTGCAGGGCGGGACGGACCTCGAGCAGCGGACTTGGAGTGTCGAGCGGATTTGCGGGATTGATCTGCCGGGTTATGCGATTGGCGGCGTGGCGGTGGGGGAGAGTCCGGAGGCGATCGCGACGGTGGTGCGGCATACCGCGCCGCTGATGCCCGAGAACAAGCCGAGATATTTGATGGGCGTGGGGTACGAGCGCGACCTACTGGCGGCGGTGTTGGCGGGGGTTGACATGTTTGACTGCGTGCTGCCGACGCGGAATGGGCGAAATGCGAGTGCATTCTGCTCGAGCGGCCAACTGCGGCTGCGGAATGCGAAGCACGAACGGAGCCAGGAGGTCATCGAGGCGGGGTGCGACTGCACGGCGTGCGGGGGTGGATTTACCCGGGGTTACATTCGGCACTTGTTCATGGCGGGGGAGATGTTGGGGCCGATTCTGGTCAGCCTGCATAACCTGCGTCACTTCCAACGCTTCATGTTGGATGTGCGTCAGACTATCGCCAGCGATGATTGGCGGGGTCTGGTGGCTCGGTGGCCCGTGGCGGCCGATGGCCTGCCCGCTGAGTTGCGGGCGTAAGCCATTGGCATGCTGCAATTTCGGAAAGATATTGATTCATGAATAGCATCGATTCCGGTTCTTCTGCTCCCGCCTCGATCAATGCGGGTGATGTGATGGCGTTTCTGACTCTGGGGCAGGATGGCGCGGCGGCGGCTCCTGCGAGCAACGCTGTGACGGTGCCGGGCATGACGAACGCTGGCGGCGGTACACCTACTGCGGGGACGACTGTGCCCACGACGACCGGTGGTGGGGCAACTGCAGGCAGCCCTCCGGGTGCGTGGATCATGCCCGTGATGCTGCTGGGCATGCTTGTGCTCATGGTCGGCATGACGGCGTGGAGCGGTCGCAAGCAGAAGAAGCAGCGCGAAGCGATGATGAGTGCGCTCAAGAAGGGTGACAAGGTCATCACGGGTGGCGGTGTGATCGGCCACATCGTGGACATGAACGATGATGAAGTCGTGCTGCGCGTGGAAGAAGGCCGGATTCGGTTCTCGAAGTCGGCGATTCAGGGCGCCATCGGTGGCAGCAAGGGAACGACCGTGACGGAAACGAAGGAGTCGGGCAAGACCGTGAACGCCTGAGTGAGGCGAGCGCAGTTGAGGTGGAAGGGTCGGGATTGGGGCGGACAGGTAACTTGAGCGCACGCCGGGCAGGCGGGCGCAAGCCGGACGAATCTTTCTATGCGTCACATCTTCAAGATGGCCTTTTTGGTGGTCGCGGTGCTCGTCTTCTTCGCGTGGACGATCATGCCGCCTGAGAAAACGCTGCGCCGCGGGAAGGACCTCGCGGGCGGCGTGAGCATGGTCTACGCGGTGGACATCGGTCCGACCGAGGACTCGAAGCAGGTGCTGGACAGCACGATCCGGGTGCTGAAGGAGCGCGTGGACCCGGAAGGTGTTATGGATATCACGATGGTTGCGCAGGGTCGCGACCGGATTGATATCAACATGCCTCTGCCCAGCGATGACGTGAAGGCGGCCCGCAAGAAGTTTGAAGATGCGCTGGCGGATATGGGGCGGAACAAGCTGACGGATCAGCGTCTGCAGTTGACGATGCAGATGACGGGCGAGCAGCGCAGCAGCGAGATCAAGACGCTTGCCGGCGGCAATGCGAAGCGTCAGGAACTGCTGCTGGCGGCAGCAGCGGCCTATGACGAGGCGCAGCGGATTCGTGCGGCGTATGACGCGGAACTGGAAAGCTCCAAGCGTGAAGCGATGGTGGAGCAGGTCGCGTCGGCGGAGATTGCGTATGCCAACGCGCGCGATACGGTGCTGAAGACCGCGCTGAGCGCGGCGGATATTCGCAAGATCATCACGGCAAGCACGCGTGTGCGATTTATTGACGATGCGGGGCAACGCGTGCCGCTGCCCACGGCTCGCGAGGTGGCTGAGAAGCAGATTCGCAACGCGCACCCGGAGAGCCTGGCGGAGATTGATCGGCTGCTGCAACTGCACGCGGACTACGCGAAGGTGCGGACGACGCTGGACGACCCGCAAGACCTGGTACGCATGCTGCGTGGTGCGGGTGTGCTGGAGTTTCGCATCACGCCGCGAATGGGCAAGCACCCGGAAGAGCAGCGGCTGCGCGAAGACCTGCGGACGCTTGGGCCGCGGAATGTGCAGAGCGCGGATACGAAGTGGCTGAAGATCAATCAGCTTGAGAATTGGCTGAACACGAAGGCGGAAGTGGATGCCTTGGCGGAAGATCCGCGGAACTCCACGGCGATCTTCGGTCGGCTGGGGTATGTCGCGGAGCCGTACGGCGGCGACTACTACATGCTGGTGTATGACACCCGGCAGACGCGTTTGACGCAGGCCGAGGGTGAATGGCGTGTGAGCCGGTCGTATCAGAGCTTTGACCAGAAGGGTCGCAGCGCGATCACGTTTGAAATGGATCCTTCGGGCGCGAAGCTGCTGTCGCAGCTGACGGGCGCGCACCTGTCTGAGCCGATGGCGGTGGTGCTGGATGACCAGGTTTACACCGCGCCGACGCTGCAGGGTGAAATCGGATCGAGCGGTCAGATCACGGGTGAGTTCAGCAAGGAAGAGCTGGATTACATCATCCGCGTGCTGGGCGGCGGCAGTCTGCAGGCGAAGCTGAGCCCCGAGCCCATCAGCATTGCATCGGTGGGTCCGGAGCTTGGTGCAGACAACCTTTCTAAGGGCATCAATTCAGCGATCTGGTCGGCGGTGATCGTCGCGGTGTTCATGTGCCTCTACTACTTCTGGTACGGCGCTGTTGCAGTGATTGCTCTGCTGGCGAACGCGCTGATCATCGTGGGATGCATGGCGCTGTCCAAGGCCGTGTTCACGATGCCGGGCATCGCCGGGCTGATTCTGACGTTCGGCATGGCGGTTGACAGCAACGTGCTGATTTATGAACGCATCCGCGAAGAAATGAATCGCGGCGCGGACATGAAGACAGCCGTGCGTCTGGGCTTTGACAAGGCGCTGTCGGCGATCGTTGACGGCAACATGACGAACCTGATCGTGTGCGTGGTGCTGTACTACACGGGCACGCCTGAGATTCGCGGCTTTGCGATCACGATGGGCATCGGCGTTGTGGCGACGATGAGTGCGACGCTGGTTGTCAGCCGACTGATCTTTGACATCATGCTCGCCAACGGCTGGCGCAAGGGTTCGCTCGTGAGCACGCACATGCTGCCCACGGCGATTCCGAACCTGCAGCGGTGGTTGACGCCCAACATTGACTGGATGAAGTATCGCTTTGCGTTCTTCAGTATTTCTGCGGTGTACGTGACGATCGGTCTGGGCATGGTGTTCTGGCAAGGCGCCAAGATGCTCGACAACGAGTTTCGCGGCGGCACGCAGGTGACGCTGCAGTTCAAGGCCGACGAGAGCGACCCGACCAAGCGCGTCATGATGACGCGCAAGGAAGTGGAAGAGCGCGTGCGCGAATTGGCGGAGACGAGCAAGATTCCGGACTTCAATCAGTTTGAAGTCTTCCCGATCAATCCGCAGGCGGACGGCTTCACGAGCGACAAGTTCGCCATCAAGACGCTCGCTCAGAACAACGCAACCAGTCCCGTGCTCAGCGTGGTGAAGGAAGGCTTTGCGGACAAGCTTGAAAGCAAGCCTGCTTTGAACTTCGCGGGCAGCGATGCTGGGACGAACTGGCGCACGGCTCCCGTGTTCCTGCTCGACAAGCCGACGCTGGGTGCGAACATTGACAAGCCGCAGTATCGCCAGGATGTGGCGGCATACACGGGCGGTGTGGCGGTTCTGCTGAACAACATCAGCCCGCCCTCGACGCTGGAGAACCTGAAGACGCGTTTGGATACGGCGCGTCAGGGTGAGGCGTTCAGCGACACGCTGGCGCGGCAGCGAGATGTGATTGTGCTGGAGGGCACCGAGTCCGCCGTGACGAGCGCGGCGATCGTGGTGGCGGATCCGTCCATCACTATCGTGAGCGGCCAAGATCAGTGGGAGAGCGGCCTGCGGGACCGTGAATGGGCCCTCGTTCAGGAAGCGTTGACCCAGGACAGCACGCCCGCAAGCGTGCTGACGTTCAGCCCGGCGATCGCGGCGACGTTTACGACGAACGCGATCACGGCGACGATTCTGAGCTTCATCTTCATCGGCATCTATATCTGGGTGCGATTCAAGACGCCGCGGTACTCGCTCGCTGCGGTGGTCGCACTGATCCACGACGTGCTGGTGGTGGTCGGATTGGTGGCGCTGGCGGAAATTCTGTACGACAACCCGGCGACGCACGGGTTTGCAGCGAGCATCAATCTGCTGCCCTTCAAGATTGACCTGAACCTGGTCGCGGCTCTGCTGACGATTGCGGGTTACTCGCTGAATGACACGGTTGTGATCATGGACCGCATTCGCGAGAACCGCGGGAAACTGCCGCACGCGACGCGCGACATCATCAACACGTCGATCAATCAGACGTTCAGCCGTACGCTGATCACGGGTGGTACGACGCTGGCGTCGTGCTTCATTCTGTACATCTGGGGCGGCGAAGGCATGCGTGCGTTCGCGTTCGCTCTGGCGACGGGTCTGATCGTCGGTACGTATTCGTCGGTCGCGGTGGCGGCTCCGATTGTGTGGAGCCGCAAACACGAACGCGATATGTACAAGGATGCGGGTATCGCGCAGCCCACGACGTAAAGTACATGCAGGCTCGCCGGCTCTACCGGGTCGGCGAAGCTTTTTCCAGTTGTTTTCAGGGCGTCAAGGAGGACGATCATGGCAAACAGCGGCGGTCGAATCGCGGCGGGGCTGGTCGTTTTGAGCGCGGTGTGGATCGGGGTGTATTGGTGGTGGCCGGTGGAGCCGGCCATTCGCTTTGAGACGCCGAGCGAGACTGAGCGCGGGGTGGCGGAACGCACGAAAGTCGCGCCCTTGACGCAGCCGGAAGCGGTGAAGACGCTGGCAGCCGCGCCGACGCCTCCGCCGGTGATGATGCGCCCTGAGCCGGTCGCGAGTGACGCGCAAGCCGGGGTGATCGCACCGACGTTTACGGAAGATGTGATTCGCAGCGGCGACACGTTCGCGACGATTGCACAGCGACACTACGGCGACAGCAGCAAGGCGGATGTCATTGCACGAGCCAACCCGCTGATGAGCGCGGCGAACCTGCGTGAAGGGCGCGTGGTGCGTGTGCCGCGTGATCCGTCGAATGTGCAGGGACTGCCTGTCTTGAAGACGGCGGCGGGTGAAGTGAAGCCAGCACCTGCGCAGGAGAGCAAGCCTGTGGCGATGCAGGAGTACACGGTGCAGAAGGGCGATTCACTCGCGAAGATCGCGCGGCGTGTGTATGGCGAAGAGCGCATGGCGGACATGATCTTTCAGGCCAATCGCGATGTACTGACGGACCCTGCGAAGATTCGCGTGGGGCAGAAGCTGAAGATTCCGGCGAAGCCAGCAGGACTGGCGGATGCGGAAGGCAACGGGGGCGGTACGTGAGCGAACGTGTGTTCATCGTCACGGGCGGGTGCGGGTTTATCGGGAGCAATCTCGTCGCGGAACTGCTGCGCCGGTTCGCCGGTGCGCATGTCGTGGTGATTGATGATCTGCGGACGGGCAGTTATGCCAACATCGTGGAGGCGTGCGAGCGTGCGGGCGTCGGGGCATTTCGCGGGCAGTTGATGCCTGAGAGTGTGTGCGATGTCGATTGGCACGCGCTGGTGGAGTCGCACACGCTGGCGGCGGTGTTTCATCTGGGCGCCATCACGGACACGACCAACGCGAACGAAGCGGACATGATGCGGGTGAACAGTGAGAGCTTTCCGCCCATGATTCTCGCGTGTGCGGGGCGCGTGCCGCTGGTGTATGCGAGTTCCGCAGCGACGTATGGCACGCCGCCTCAAACGGCGCGACGCGAAGCGTTTCCGCTTGAGGCCGCAGGCAAACCCAACAACGTGTATGGCTTCAGCAAGTGGATGATGGAGTGTCATCATCGCCGGCTGGCGTCAGAGCTTGTGAGGGGTGGACGCGAGCCGCACGTGGTGGGGCTGCGGTATTTCAACGTGTTCGGAGCTGGCGAAGCTCGCAAGGGCAAGATGGCGTCGATGGCGTTTCAACTGACGCAGCAGTGCCTGAGCGGTAAGCGACCGCGGCTGTTCGTTGATGGCTCGCAGGCGCGCGATCAGGTGTATGTGGGCGATGTGGTGGACTGCACCATTGCTGCAGCGGGGCTGGATGGCCGCAGCGTGAAGCCCGGCGTGTACAACCTTGGCAGCGGCGTGGCGACGAGCTTTGCGGATATTGCGGAGGCGGTTCGCGCGGGCCTCGGGCTGGCCAAAGGCGACCGTGAAGTGGAGTATTTCGAGATGCCGCCAGCGATCCGGGCGTTCTACCAGGACTTCACGCAAGCGGATATGTCCATGACGGCCAATGGTTTAGGGTGGAAGCCGCAGACGGACGCGAAGGCGGCGGTCGCGATGTACGCTCGGCAACTTGCGTCCGATCATCGATGATCTGGAGGAGAACGCAATACATCGCGCGTTCGTGACGATGATATTCTGGCAGAGTTCGGTATGATGGAGCGTCATCGGTGCCGGCGATACCGGCGTTCGTTTTTCCGATTGGTCGAAAGAACAGCTCATGAAGGTCAAACGCATTCTCGTCACCGGCGGCGCTGGGTTCCTTGGCTCGCACATTTGCGAACGCATGGTGAATCAGGGCCATGATGTGATCTGTCTGGACAATCTCTTCACGAGCCAGAAGATCAACATTCAGCACCTCATCGGCCGGCCCAACTTTGAGTTCATCCGCCACGACGTGACGCATCCGTTGTGGCTTGAAGTCGACGAGATCTACAACGCCGCGTGTCCCGCGGCTCCGGGGCACTATCAGTACAACCCTATCAAGACGATGAAGTGCAGCATTCTGGGCGCGATCAACATCCTTGGCATGGCCAAGCGGTGCAACGCGAAGGTGCTGCAGTTCTCGACGAGCGAGGTGTACGGCGACCCGACGGTCCACCCGCAGCCGGAGAGCTATCGCGGCAACGTGAACCCCATCGGGCCGCGTGCGTGCTATGACGAAGGCAAGCGAGCGGCGGAGACGCTGTTCTTTGATTACTACCGGATGCACAAGCTGCGCATCAAGGTGGTGCGCATCTTCAACACGTACGGGCCGCGCATGCATCCGTTTGATGGTCGCGTGGTGACGAACTTCATTCGTCAGGCGATTCTGGGTGAGGACATCACGATTTTCGGCGATGGCAGCCAGACGCGCAGCTTCTGTTACGTGGATGATCTGGTGGATGTGATCATCAAGATGATGGAAAGCCCGGACGACTTTGTGGGACCTGTCAACATCGGTAACGAAGGCGAGTTCACGATCAAGCAACTTGCGGAGATGGTCGTCAAGATGACGGGCAGCAAGAGCAAGCTGATCTACAAGACTCTGCCGGCGGATGATCCGACGCAGCGCAAGCCCGACATCACGCTGGCTCGCACCAAGTTGGGCTGGGAGCCCAAGGTGAAGCTCGAAGACGGTCTGGTGAAGACCATTGAGAGCATGCGGAAGCTGAAGTTTGAGGACTGGCGTCCGCCGACGCCGAATTTCTGAGGGCGAAGGCACGAGTCACTGGCCACGAGTGATAAACAACGAAGATCGAAGGCATCGCGTGTCGCGCGGTGCCTTTTTCTTTGTGTTTCATGTGGGTGCAATCCCCTGTCGCGATGCGTCCTCTATACTGTCTTGGTCTTCCTTTCCTCTCGAGGTGGCCCATGACACTGCATGACGCACTAGCTCGGCCCAACCTGCGGCTTTCGCCTTCAGGTCTTGCATCCAGCAGCGATGTCATCGAGGTCATGGCTCCAACAGGTTCTGGTGCCGCTGAGACGGCGCCGGGTAGTCCAGGCGAGGTGCGCGTGTTCAGGCTCGATCAGCCCATTGTCATCACCATCGACGGTCCCGCGGGCACCGGCAAGAGCACGGTGGCCCACCGTCTTGCTCGTCGCCTGGGGCTTGACATCCTCGATACGGGAAGCATGTACCGGACCGCGGCGGCGATCGCGATTGATAACGCGATTGATCTGGAGCACCACAAGCGGCTGCTTGAGATCGTGCGGGCAGCGCACATGACGTTCAACTGGAAGGCGCAGCCGCCGGAGATCATGGCGTTTGGCAAGAGCTATGCGCGGCGCATTCGCGAGCCGGATGTGACGGCGGTCGTGAGCCAGTACGCAGGCATTCGCGAACTGCGCGATCTGATGGTGGGGATGCAGCGTGAGATCGCGAAGGATCACCCGCGCATCGTGAGTGAAGGACGTGACCAGGGCAGCGTTGTGTTCCCGCAGGCGCAGGTGAAGATCTATCTTGATGCAAGTGCGGACGTGCGGGCTCGGCGGCGCTGCGAACAGCTCAAGCGCGAACAGAACGTCGAGACAGACGTCAACAAGCTGCGCACAGAGATTGAGGCGCGGGATGCGAACGACAAGGCACGCCCGTTTGGCGCGTTGACTTGTCCGAAGGATGCGACGGTTGTGGATACGTCGGAACTTGATCTTGATCAGGTCATCGACAAGCTCTACGACATCGTTCGTGAAAAGGCTCGCGTCTGACGACTGATCTTGAGTGGTTGCGCCCGCTTTCGGTCGTGCGTTCGGGCCCTTGACAGTGGCGATATGCTGGCATGCCGTCGCACGATGCAGTTCAATCGGAGATGCTGTGCCGGGCGCGGTCAGGCTTACAAGGGGTCATCCTGTGTGTTCTCAGAATTCAGCAGGTAAGTCAGCGATTGTCGGGGTGTTCGCCGCGTTCTGGTGTGCTGCCGGAGCGCACGCTCAGTGGACGGTGACGATTCTTCAGCCAGAAGGGGCTTCAGCGTCGCAGGCTTCATGCGTCTTGGCGGGGGAGCAGTGGGGAGGCGCGACGGTCGGTGGTATTCGCCGTGCAAGCCTTTGGAGTGGCACACCATCGTCATGGATTGATATCAGCCCTGCGAATGCGACCGAGTCGTATGTCTACGACGCAGCCAATGGAATCCAGGCTGGTTTCGTGCGTCTGAGCGGGATAAGTCGGGCGACGATCTGGCGCGGCACAGAAGCATCACGGGTTGATCTCCATCCGGCAAACTGCACCGACTCCATCCTCTTTGGTACCACCGCGACCCAGCAGGTGGGCTGGGCTGTGATCGGTGGTGTGTACCGCGCGAGCCTTTGGAACAGCGGTGCGGCATCTTGGGTCAGCCTTCATCCGGCGCAGGCAACAAGCTCAACGGCTTATGCCATAAGCGGTGACCAGCAGGCTGGGTTTGCCGAGATTGGCGGTACTCGCCGCGCGGGAGTCTGGACCGGCAGCGCGGCGAGCTGGGTTGATCTCAATCCCGCGGGCTCTTTCGAGTCCTACGCCTTCGCCGCGAGTCCAGGCCGTCAGTTTGGCTATGCCCGCATCGGGAATATCCGTCGCGCAGGTGGTTGGAGCGGCTCTGCGGCAACATGGATCGATCTCAACCCGGCTGGGGCCCTCGAGTCTCAGGTCTACGGCGCCAACGACGAGTTTCAAGTCGGATTTGCCGTCGTGCGACAGAAAATTCGAGCGACGTTGTGGAGCGGTAGCGCGTCGTCATGCGTTGATTTGTCGCAGTATCTTTCGCCAACTTTCAGAAACAGCCTTGCGACGAGCGTGACGAGCGATGAGGCGAATACATACGTCTCCGGCTACGCATTCAGCCCTTCCACACTGAGCTATCACGCCGTGCTGTGGACGCGACCGAACGCTAGCGGGAACGGCTGCGACTTCATTGACTTCAACAACAACGACGTCTTCCCCGAGGAGCAGGATGTCATCGACTTCATCAACGTCTTCGCGGGTGCTGCTTGTCCGCAAGGCAGCGTTTGCAATGACATTGACTTCAACAACAACAACGTGTTTCCTGAAGATCAGGACGTCATCGATTATCTGCACGTTCTCGCGGGCGGTAGTTGCAGCTGAATGGTGTCAGAGCGCGATCGCGTTTTCGAGGTGCTCGATTGACTTGACGTGGGGCCGACCTGATATGGCTTCAAACTCGATTGCGATCACGTCAATCCGAACCTGTGAGCGAGGCCACTTGTTTGCACGCTGCAGGTGCTGAGCGATTGCACGGAGCCGGTCACGCTTGTCGTGCGTGATGGACGCGAGCGGCGAGGTGGCGTTGCTGCGGGCCGGGGCGTCAGCCTTGCGCACGCGGGATTTCACTTCGATGATGACGTGCGTGACGCCTGCGGGGCTCGGGGCATCGGCGATGATGTCGGCTTCGCCTTTGGGCGTGCGGGCATTGCGATGGCGGATGGTCCAGCCCTTGTCGCGGAGCATGCGGCAGGCGGCGTCTTCGGCGAGGCGGCCGATGTGGTCGGTGTTGCCCAAGCGCGGCAGGAGCCAGCGTTTGAGCCGAACGAGCCAGGTGTCGCGCAGCGGGATGGCCATGGCAAAGAGGGGCTGGGACGCGTGAGAAGTGGTTTAACACGGAGACACAGAGGCACAGCGAGAGAAAGTGGAATCAGGCGCGAGGCGAGCGATCTCAGACACTGTTTTCTTTGCCATAGCTCTCCCCTCCGTGTCTCTGTGCGTCTGTGTTGATCGAGTTTTCAAGCCAAACAATTGGTGCGTTCTCAGGGGCGTGTGGGCCGGGCGGGCTGGTACCGCTTCTCCGCCACTTCCATGAGCGCGTTCACCATGTCGCTCACGTCGCTGATGCTGGCTCGCTCGCGCAGAGTGCCGATGTAACGGCGGCGCTGGGTTTCGGCGCGTTCGCTGCGGACACGGTCTTCGACTTCGAGCTGCGCGTCGTAGAGCGAGCGGGTGCGATCTTCGACGCTTTCGAGGTGTAGCCAAAGCATGGCGGGGCCGTCTTCGATGGGGCCGACCGTTTCGCCCACGGTGATCGTGCGAGCGACTGCGTTGAGCTTCTCGGTGGCGAAGAGTTCGAGCTTGGCGGGGTCGTCGCTCAGGTCGCGCGGCTCAAGGCCTCCCTTGTCGCGCTTGTTGAGATTGAAGCGACTTTCTGCGGCAACGGCGAAGCTCTTGGCTTCCGCGAGCTCTTTGGTGAAACCTTCCACGGCTGCGGCGTTGTCTTTGGCGACTACCGCGAGGCGGAATGTCGCCAGCGGCGGGCGATTGAACTCGTCAAAGAGCTGGAAGTAGCGCTGGCGGATGTCACGCTCGCCCACGTTCACGCGGCGATAGACGCGATCGATGAGCTGTGAGCGCACTAGTTCGATGTCTTCCTGGCGACGGCGCCACTCGTCAATGGTCAGCCCCTTGGTCTCTTCGAGGTTGCGTTCAAGCTGCGCACGGCTGCCGCCTTGTTCGCGTTGGAGGTCGCGTTGCAGGCCTTCGATGAACGCGAACAACCCTTGCTGCTGTTCGCTGCTGAGATTACCCAGCGCTTCAGCACGCAGAAGTTCGTCTTCGATGAACAAGTCGATCCATCGCGTGATGGCGGCGCGAACTTCCGTGCGCCAGCGGTCGGGCGGCATGCGTTTGGCTTCGGCGGCGACGCGTGCACCGATGGCTTCCTGCGTCAGCGTGCCGCGGTCGAAGACGGCGGAGGCGAAGATGGGCTTGCCGTTCACGTCGCCCACTTTGGCGTCGATGAGTGTTGCGACGCCGATGGGGCGTGCATCCACCTCGCCGGGCGTGGGGACGGCGGTCGTGTCGCTCAGGCCTTCGCTCGCAGCGACGGGACCGGTGACATCACTGGTTGCCAGCGTGAGGCCAGCGCGCTCAGCGGCGGGGCTTTGGGCTGTGGAAGCCGGGCTCTCCGCTGGTGACGGGGCTGGTGACGCAATCGAAGTCTGAGCGGCGGCGGGATGGACAAAGTCTGCCGGACGGAGAGTCTGGCCACTCGTGCGTGGGCCGCTCGAGGAGCATGCAGTGAGCAGGGCGGCGACGGTGACAACTGCGCCGGCGCGAGCGAGCGCAAGTGCGGGGTTCGTTCGTCCGTCCATCGTCAGGGCCGCTACACTGGAATCAGCAGTCGTGTTTCGCACGTTCGTCCTCTTGTTCGGCTTCTTGTCTCACGTCAGGGCCGCGATGAACGGAACGACCGCCAGAGTCGCACCAACCAACGCGAGGAGCTTCTATGCCCCCGGCCGATGAACCCAAGATCATAATCGATTCCGACTGGAAGGCGCAGGCTCAGGCTGAAAAGGAAAAACTTGCCGCCAGCAAGCCCAAGCCGGCCCCCAAGCTGGCTGCTGAGGAGCCCGAAGGTGGCGAAGAGGACGAGCGGACACGCTTTGACGACCTGGTTGCGATGCTCGCGAGCCAGGCGCTGGCGTATCTGGGCTATGTCCCTGATCCACGGACGGGTCAGGCGATGGTGAGCCTGGAGTACGCGAAGTTGCACATCGATATGTTGGGCGTGCTCGAAGAAAAGACCAAGGGCAATCTGAGCGAGGCTGAGCAAACAGCCTTGACGCGGACGGCTTCGGAACTGCGCATGGTGTTTGTGGAGGTGAGCAAGGCTGTGGCGCAGGCTGTGGCCGAAGGCAAGCTCAAGCCGCGGAGTGCGGGCGGCGCGGGCGGGATTGTCACGCCCGGAGCGGGCAGCGGACCGAAGATTGATCTGGGTTCGACGTAATTGAAGCGTCGGCTTGGGCAACAGAGGTGGGGCGACTGCGGGGTTGGCGGATTGGTTGATGTGACTTTTGTCGAAAGGCGAGAATCGCGTGGCTGAGAACACGACACCGCAGAAGGAACTGGGTTTTCTTGACAAGCATCATTTCCTGCTTCGCCGGCTTCACAGCCTGACGGGCATCGTGCCCATCGGCGTGTTCCTGATTGCCCACCTAGTGACCAACTCGTCGTTGGCGTGGGGCAAGTGGGGCCTGCGCGGCGAGATGCCTGAGACCACGCTGCAGGAAGGCGGCTGGGCGTACTTCTGGAAGGAAGTCCGCTGGATCAACCAGCAGGTGCCGCACCTGTTGCTGATTGAAATCGCCTTGTGGGGCGCAATCGCGTTTCACAGCATTCTGGGCGTGTACTACGCGCGCAGCGGCAAGAGCAACACAGCGGCGTACGCGTATCAGGACAACTGGCGCTACAAGTGGCAGCGTCTGAGCGGGTACGTGGGCATTCTGTTTATCTTCTATCACGTCGCCACGCTCCGCTGGGGCTGGACATTCCTCATTCCGCCGTTTGACGGCAGCGTGAAGTGGTCTCATGAGGAATCGGTCAGTTCGCTTGCGGCCGCACTGCGCGGCGGGTACGGCGATGTGACAGTGTGGGGCGTGCTTGTGAGCCTTCTGTACTTCAGCGGCATCACGCTGCTGGTCTTTCACTTCGCCAACGGCCTGTGGACGGCGGCGATCACCTGGGGTCTGACAATCTCACGCACAGCGCAGCAGCGCTGGGGCGTGGCGTGTGCGGGTCTTGGTGCCGGGCTGATGGTGCTGGCGTGGAGCTCGCTCATCGCGGCGGTGCTGACCAATCCGAATGACGCGAAGAAGATTGAACAGAAGCTGCTGGAGAAGGTTGAGGCTGTCGCTCCGGCGGAGCCAGGGAAACTGACGGCAGAGGCCGCAGATAATACCCGGTGAAACGCTGGATATGTGCATGATGCGTCTTCTGGGCAAATCATGCAGAATGTGTGTGACGAAACATACTTCGGACAAGATCATCTCTGAACGTATCTCAACGGGCCAGAGCCCGGAGCAACGAATATGGCGACGCAACGAGTAATTGTGGTGGGCGGCGGATTGGCGGGTCTTGCAGCGAGCGTGCGCATCGCGGAAGCGGGTGTGCAGGTGGACCTGTTCAGCATGGTGCCCGTGAAGCGCAGCCACAGCGTGTGCGCGCAAGGCGGCATCAACGCGTGCAACGAAGTCGCTCGCCAGCAGGGCTACAGCGAGTACGAGCACTTTGATGAGACCATCTACGGCGGCGACTTCCTCGCCGACCAGCACCCGGTGCTGGAGATGGCCAATTGGGCCCCGAAGATCATCGACTTGCTGGACCGCATGGGCGTGCCGTTCAACCGCACGAGTGAAGGCTACCGCGACTTGCGTCTCTTCGGCGGTTCGCTCTTCAAGCGCACGCACTTTGCCGGCGCGACGACGGGACAGCAGTTGCTCTACGCCCTTGACGAGCAGGCGCGTCGCTACGAGTCCGAAGGCAAGGTCAATAAGTACGAATTCTGGGAGTTCTTGTGGCCCGTGCTGAGCGATGGTCGCTGCGTGGGCATCGTGGCGCAGGACATGCGGACGATGCAGATTCGCGCCTTCCGCGCTGATGCCGTGGTGATGGCGACCGGCGGCTGCGGACTTGTGTACGGCAAGAGCACTAACAGCGTGGTGTGCACCGGCGCAGCGGCGGCTCGCTGCTATCAGGCGGGCGCGTGGTACGGCAACCCTGAGATGATTCAGGTGCACCCGACGGCGATTCCGGGGGCGGACAAGCTGCGCCTCATGAGCGAAAGCGCACGCGGCGAAGGTGGCCGCGTGTGGGTGCCTGGCATCAAGCGCGACGACGGCACGTGGGGCCCGCACCCGCGCAGCGGCGCTGACCCCAAGACGATTCCGACCAACGAGCGGTACTACTTCCTCGAAGAGCGGTACCCGGCGTACGGCAACATCGTGCCGCGTGACATCGCGACGCGCGAGATCTTCGACATCTGCGTGAACAGCGGCATGGGCGTGAACAACGAGAACCAGGTGTACCTGGACCTCACACACCGCGATCCGGAGTATCTGGCGAAGAAGCTTGGCGGTATTCTCGACATCTACGAGAAGTTCGTGGGTGATGACCCCAAGTTCACGCCCATGAAGATCTTCCCGGCGGTGCACTACAGCATGGGCGGTTTGTGGACACAGTTCAGCAAGGGCAGTTACAACCCTAGCGAGCCGCGTGACAAGCACAAGAGCGGCAGCCGGGCTCCGCTCAACGCCGAAATCGGTCAGGGCATGGAGTATGGTTCGCCCATCAACTCGATGACGAATGTCAAAGGCCTGTACGCGTTCGGCGAAGTGAACTTCGCGTATCACGGCGCGAATCGCCTTGGCGCGAACGCGCTGCTGAGCTGTCTGTTTGACGGCCTGTGCTGCGGTGTGAGTGTTGTGAACTATGTTCGCAATGATGACATCGCGAGCAAGCAGCCCGCCGAGATGCTGACCAGCAGCGCGTACGAGGCGGTGGTGGAGCAGGAACAAGCGAAGGTGAAGGCCCTCACGGACACGGTGGGACGCGGTGAAGCAGGCCCGGCGACGAATCCGTACATCATCCACAAGGAACTGGGCAACGAGATGACAGCGGCGTGTACCGTTGTGAAGAGTGCGGCGCGGCTTGAGCAGTGTCGCACGAAGATCGCGGAGCTTCGCGAGCGTTTCAGTCGAGTGCGGCTGGGTGACGCGGCGGCGTGGACGAATCAGACGCTCAGCTACACGCGCGCGGTGGGCGACATGCTACTGGTCTCGGAAGCGATCTGCATGGGCAGCATCGAACGTAAGGAAAGTCGCGGCGCGCACTACCGCACGGACTACCCGACGCGCGACGACAGCAACTACATGAAGAGCACCGTGGCGAAGTTTGTGAAGCCGACCAAGAGCACGCAGATCGAACTTGTGGAGATCGACGCCAGCCTGATTCGTCCGACGGCACGCACGTATGGCAAAAAGGATCCGGCGGGAGCAGGTGCGGCGAGCGCGAAGAAGGTGGCGAGTCCGGACGCGGTGTGAGTGACGCGGAAGATGTGAAGCATGACCAGGCACGCCCCAACCCGAGCTCGTCCGATGGACCGCGATGCGGGGCGGAATGTGAACGCTGGTCAGCGATCGCGCAGCAGACGGCAGATTGACGAGCAATTGGCGATTGACATGCTGAGTGAACAACCACACATTCTGGATGTCGCACGGCGGCTGACTGCCCAGATTGACGCGCCCGTGCTGGGCGGAATCGCGGTGTTTCTTCACGGGTATCTTCGCACGACGCGGGATCTGGACTTCTATACGCCGGATCGCAAGGTGACTGATCAGCAACTCCGTGCTACAGGAGCGGTGTGGGACGCGAAGAATCGCGAGCATGTTTTTGAGAGTGTTCGTATTCACACTGTCACGCCAGTCGATGCGGGGCACGAAGTCCGCAAAGTCAGCACAATACAGGGTGTTCGGGTCGTGAGTCTGGCTGATCTGATCGCGATCAAGCTGCGGTGCGGCCTGAACAATCCCGGTCGAAGCAAAGACATTGCTGATGTTGAAGAACTGATCCGTGAAGTGGGATTGGACAAGACTTTTGCCTCAAAACTACCCAAGGATCTGCGAGTTGACTACAAGAACTGCGTTGACGCGGTGCGGCGACGCGACGAGGCGGACAAGAAGCAACCACGATTTTGAGCATGTGAGGTACGCATCATGATTTCATCCTTCACCAACGAACCCGCCAACGCCGCTGCTGTGGCGCAGCGCATGGCCAACCGCAAGATCGCGAAGGCCGGTCGCACGATTCGCGTTCGCATCAAGCGTTGCGATGGGCCGGGCAAGGCCAGCCGGTGGGAGACGTTTAACGTCACCACGGAGCGCGGGATGAACATCATCAGCGTGCTGCAGCAGGTGGCGGCGAACCCGACGACTGTGGAAGGCAAGCAGACCACGCCCGTGGTGTGGGACAGCGGGTGTCTGGAGGAAGTGTGCGGGGCGTGCACGATGGTCATCAACGGGAAGGTGCGGCAGAGCTGTTCGTGCCTGGTGGATGACTACGCGCCGAGCGAAGGCGATGAAATCTCGCTGGAGCCCATGACCAAGTTCCCGATCATCCGCGACCTGTGGGTGGATCGTGAGCGGCTGTTTCACAACCTCAAGCGCGTGAAGGCGTGGGTGCCGATTGATGGCACGTACAGCCTGGGCGCGGGGCCGCGCGAGACGCCTGAAAAGCAGGAGACGCGGTATGCACTCAGTGAGTGCATGAGCTGTGGCTGCTGTCTGGAGGCGTGCCCGCAGTTCAACCTGGAGCCGGACCGCGAGAAGTGGGACACGAGCTTTATCGGTGCGCACGCCATCAGTCAGGCGCGGCTGTTCAATGAGCACGAAACTGGCAAGCAGTTGAAGGCGGAGCGGCTGGAAGTGCTGATGGGCGCGGGCGGTGTGAATGACTGCGGCAACGCCCAGAATTGCGTGAAGGTGTGCCCCAAGCACATCCCGCTGACGGAGAGCATCGCGGCGATCGGTCGCGCGGTGACGATCCAGAGCGTGGTGAAGTTCTTCCGCGGTTGATGTGCGAAGTTATCGCCTGTGGAGCGAGTGAGTCGGCAGTCGGCACACGTGGCACAGGCTGGCGCATCCGACGCGAAAGTGGCTTACCTCGTGCATGTGGTGTCATCCCAGCCCGATCGCGGGTCGATGCGTTTGTTCGCATGGAACGCACTCATCTTCGCGACAAAGTCCGGAAACTGTCGGGTTCGCTTGTTTGTCCGCAGGGTCGGCAATGGCCGACGGATGCTGTGGGCCAGGCCGGTTTCAGCGCTGCTGCTCTCGCGCTGCGCGGCGGTCTGCATGTCGCGAAGCGGCTGCGTGAACTGGGACTAGAGCTTGGCCTGAGCAACGGCTCCATGAACGAGGATACGTGGCTGAGCGACAAGCTTGCTCGTTACGGCTGGCCCACGCGTGCACCGCAAATCGCGCTGCTCGATGCGGGTGAGTGGTCGGTGGAACTGTGCCGCACAGAGGGTGTGTTGTGGCCTGACTGGTATGTGCTCTCACGCGGGGATGCGATGCCCAGCGTGCTGGATGCAAGCGTGACCTGCTCCCGGCACCACGACTTGCAAATCACGCTTCCAGAACGCACCGGCAAGGATGCAGCGTGGTTTGACTGGGCGCATGAGCGGCCCTTGTGCTTCTCGAGCGTCTTTCCTGTGCGTCTGGACTGCTCGCGTGTGACGCTGGCAACGGGTGAGGCAGGCTACCAGCCGCTGCTGAAACTCGTGCGGCTGCTGCTGGACTTCGCGTGCGTGACCGCTCGTCATCCGATGCGAACCACAACGCGCGACCGTATTGATGGCCGCACGTTCTCGTGGGCGATGGTGAACGAACACAAGCTGGGCGGCACGGGCGAGCCCCTTGCGCACATTGCCCGGCCCATGGTGGAGCAATTGAAGCTGCTGGATGACGCCGCCAGCCAGACAGGCGCCGCAAAGGTTGCCGCTCGCGTGCTCGGCGCGTGGGCGAGCATGGCGGATGATGCTGATGCAGCACTGCGGCGGGACTGCGCTGAGACGTCGCTTGACGTGCTGGGAAGCGATATCGAAACGCTCCTGCGGACTTCAAGCGTGCGGCTGGCTGACAGTGATGATGATGCCGCACTTTCGCTGCTGGAAGAAGCCGCGATGCAGTTGCAGTCGCGCGAACTCATCTCGCCGACGGATCAGATCAACTTCGTGCTCAGCGAGCTGTACACCGAGCCCGGTTCGCCTCTGGCGGTGGGGCGTGCGGCGGCGGGTGTAGTGCTGATTGGCGCGCGGGTGCCCAAGGAGCAGTTGCCTTACTTCCGCGATGACATTCTCGATGAAGTCGAGCACGCCGGGTCGCTCGTGGGGCTTGACCAGCACAAGGCGATGGTGCTTGAAGCGTTCCGCATGCTCGAGTCGATCAAGGGCCTGCGCCCGACGAAGGGGCCCAAGCTGCGGCTGGTGGGTCAGAAGAAGACCAAGGCCGGCAAGCGAGCCGCGGAGAGCAAGAGCGAGACGAGCACCAAGGTGGCTCGCGCGGGCAAAGTCGCAGAGGCTGGCAAGACTGCCAAACCCACGACGCGTACGAAGAAGAAGCCCTCCAAGAAGTCGGCGGTGGTCGGCCGGATCGCGCCGCAGCAGAGCAAACCTCGCAAGCGAGCTGCCTAAGGCAAGCCGTTGGGCACTTGGTCGTTCAGCCGTTGATATCGAGGGTCGGCCGCCTCACCTGACGGACCGAGCCTTGCGGGTTGTACTCGCCAGATTCGTTCTGCTGGTGGTCTTCGCGTGCGTCTTCCTGGTCGTTGCTGGTCAACGAGCGAATGGCCCCGGCGGCTTCGATGGATTCAGCACCCACGATCACTTCATCTTCGCCGCGAGCGGGGCGGGTTGACTTCGTATCGCGTGTGCGGGCGATGGGCGAGGCGACGGCGCGGGCAACACCCTGTGCTCCTGCAAGTGCCTGTGCGATGGATGAGATAATCCCCGCCATATCTTTGGTTTCGGCATAGGGCGGGGCGTGAGCTTGAAAATGCGAGCCAGAATCAATGCGACAGCGACCCCGTGAGTCAGGGGGGCCTCTGCGATGCATCAAGCACCGAGAATGTTGACGCCGCAGTCGACGTACAGGACCTCACCCGTCATGCCGCTGCTGAGGTCGCTGACGAGGAAGGCGGCGGTCTTGCCGACATCTTCGCCTTCCACGTTGCGGCGCAAGGGGGCACGCTTGGGGACTTCTTCTTCCATTTTGCTGGTGCCGCCAACTGCGCTGCTCGCAAGCGTGCGCAGGTAGCCGCCCGAGATGATGTTGACGCGGATCTTGTCCTGGCCCAGCTCGCTGGCGAGGTAGCGGCCCGTGCATTCGAGAGCGGCCTTGGCAACACCCATCACGTTGTAGCCGCTGACGACCTTTTCCGCGCCGTAGTAGCTCATGGCGAGGATGCTGGCATTGCCGGACTTGGCGAGGTAGGGGTGAGCGCCGCGGGCGAGGCCCAGCAGCGTGTAGGACGAGATATCAATGGCGCTGAGGTACTGCTGGCGGCTGGTGGTGATGAACTTGCCCGGCTGGAGCAGATCGCGGTCGGCAAAGGCGATGGAGTGGATAAGGAAGTCCATCTTGCCGAAGTCACGCCCGTACTGCTCCATGGTGGCGGCGATGTCTTCGTCCTTCGCGGCATCCATGGGCTTGAGCCAGGCGTTTTCCTGTCCCAGTTCCTTCAGGGCGCGGCCTGTGCGGTGAGCGTTGCGATCTCCCGGCAGGTGCGTGAAGGCGCAGGTCGCGCCATGCTGGATGAGTGATTGAGCGATGTACCACGCGTAGCTGCGCTCGTTGGCGATTCCGACGATGAGACCAGTCTTACCGGCAAGTAGGGACATGATGAACTCCTGCAAACAACCGCCCGCGGGGCGGCTTGTCGGGCATATTAGTGCGGCCAAACGAGCAGGGCGCACGCCAGCGAAACGCCCGGCGTTTGCGGAGTGAAGCGGCTTGATTGTGTGTCGGGAAATGTCGCTACATTCTGCCCATGACGTATGTGAACGTGAACGGGCTTTCGTTGCCGGCGCTCTATGAGAGGCTGAATGGTCAGGGGCTGGTGCAGCGACTGCTGGAACTTGCGTGGGTCGAGGATGTCGGCAGCGAGATTGAGGGCGGGCCCGATGAGGGAATTGGCGCGCACTATCCGGGCGACATCACTTCGGATGCGTGCATTGATATTGAGCAGCGGGGGAAGGCGTGTGTGCGGGCGCGGAAGGCCGGGATCGTCGCAGGACTGGCGGTTGTGCCGGACCTGATTGATCTTTTCTGTAGTGATGTTCGCTGGCAGGCGCATGTGCAGGACGGCACGCGCGTGCAGGCGGGCGAGACGCTGGTGACGTTGGAAGGCAACGCGATTGAACTGCTCCGAGTGGAACGCACGATGCTGAACATCGTGGGGCGATTGAGCGGCATCGCGACATTGACGGATACGTACAAGCAGGCGATGCTGCGCAGCGGTGCAACGCGGGCGCGGTTGTATGACACGCGCAAGACCACGCCGGGGCTGCGGGTGCTGGAGAAGTACGCGGTGCGCTGCGGCGGCGGATACTGCCATCGCATCGGTCTGTGGGATGCGATGCTCATCAAGGACAATCACCTTGCGGGCGTTGATGTTGGTGAACTTGCCCACTTTGTGGCCAAGTCGGTGCAGCGGGCACGCGAACTTGCAGGGCCCGGCCTGAGCTTTGTGCAGGTAGAAGTTGATTCGATTGAGCAGTTGGCAGCGTTGTGCACGCTGCCGCCCGGCACAGTGGACATTGTGCTGCTCGACAACATGACACCCGCCCAACTGCGGGAAGCCGCGGCCATGCGCGATGCAAAGGCATCGCAGCTTGAACTTGAAGCGAGCGGCGGCGTGAATCTTGAAACGATCGCACAGATCGCGGCGACTGGTGTGGATCGCATCAGTGTTGGCGCATTGACGCACAGTGCGACACAGCTTGATGTGGGGCTCGATTTCGTATGACCGATCTCGCTCGTGAGTCGCTGTTGCTGCAAGAAGCATGCGTGCTCGCGGCGGGCGCGTGGTCTCGTGGCGCGATTGTCGATCGCGTTGTTGTGCGGGCAGAAGTCGGCAGCACGCAAGATGAGGCGAAGGCTCTGTGCGAGGGGCGCGGCGGATTGATGGTACTGGCGCTTGCGCAGCATGCGGGGCGTGGGCGGCTGGGACGCACGTGGCGGCATGCTCCGGGCAAAGGTGTCGCTGCGACATTCGTGCTGGATGCTGCCCAGTGCGATGCAAGTGAAGTGCCACTGCGAGCGGGCTTGGCCGCTCTGCTGGCTGCCAGGCGATTGACCCAGGTGCCGCTTGGTGTGCGTTGGCCCAACGACGTGGTGCTTCGAGAGGACACGCGAAAGAAGCTTGCGGGTGTGCTCGTCGAGAGGCAGGGCGGGCTGTACTTCGTCGGTATCGGCTTGAACGTGACTCATGAGCAAGCAGAGTGGGAGCAGTCGCTGCAAGAGCGTGCGACTTCACTTCGGTTGCTCGGAAGTGGCGCAACGATGTTCGAAGCAGCGCGAGAACTGATTGCGACGTGGACGCAGATCTTCGCGATGAGTCGCAGCGACGCACTCTCGCTATGGAGAGAGGCGGATGCTCTCGCAGGGACGACGCAGACCTTCGAGCATGATGGGCGGCGGGTGCGGGGGATCGTGGTTGGCATCGAGCCGACGAGCGAGATCATCGTGCGCAGCGAGAGTGGCGAGTTAGTGCGGTTGCCTGCTCTTTCGACGTCGATGGTGCACGAGGGCGATTAAGGCAGACGCGTGCCCGTGGGGAAGACACCCGGCAGCTTGTCATCGCCTTCGCCGCGTGTGAGGCTGCGGGCGAGCAGACTGCCGCCCACAAAGCAGCCCTTCCAGCTCTGGCCCAGGCCGCCGAAGAGTTCTTCGCGGTCGCCACGACTGCGAACGACGTTGTGTCCGAACTTGAACGCCCGCACTTCGCCTTGCAGACGCTTGGCGATGACTTCGTCATCGGTCGCGAGGCTGCTGACGAGGTTGCCATTGCTGACGTTCATTTCGGCGACGAGTTCTTCAATGCGATCGACTGTCACGATGAGATCGAGCGGACCAAAGGGCTCGTTGAAGTAGAGCTTGCAGCTACGGGGAATGTTGAGCAAAGTCGCCGGAGCGAAGTATGCGCTGATGTCCTGACCCGGCAGGAAGGCGCGGGCGTCGACCTCACCTTGGTAAAGGGGCACGCCACCCGCGCCGATGGCTTCGCTCCACAAGCTCTTGAGCTCTTCGACTTTCTTGGCGTTGATCATCGGGCCAAATTCGTACTGTGGCAGCGGGTCGTTATCGTTCGCGACGAGTGCGGGATGACCGAACTTGACGCTCTTGACCACGCCAAAGTACATATCGAGGAACTTGGGCAGCAGCGAACGTTGCACGACAAAGCGCGGGTAGGCAGTGCAGCGCTGCTTGCCGTACTCAAACCCCTTCTTGAGCTGTTTCGCGAGCAGGTCCCACTGGCTGAACTCCCACACGCCGTATGCGTTGACACCTTCCATCTCGAGCATGTGGCGCTTGCCTGTATCGACCAGCGCGCTCGCCACGTCGCGTCCGTTGCTGCGACCGCCGACAAAGCTGAGGCAGTCCACGTGATCATTGCGCACGAGTGCGTCGCTCAGTGTGCCGCCGCTGCCGCTCACAAAGCTCACGGGCAGACCGTGACGGCGGGCGATAGCCATGCTGACAGCGAGGGCGGTGCCGCCGCCGTCGGTGGGGGCCTTGGCGATGCTCGCATTCCCGCACAGGATCTGCACGAGCACGGCATGCTGGAGCACACTGAGCGGATAGTTCCAGCTTGCGATGTTGGACACGAGGCCCAACGGTGTGCGACCGGCGATCATGCCGTCGATGTTGTCAACATACCACGCTACGCCTTCGATGCAGCGATCCGCATCTGCAAGTGCGAGGTGCCAGGGCTTGCCGATTTCCCACATGAGCAGTTGGCCCAGCAACTCTCGATTGGTTCGCATCTCATCAACGGTTGCGCGGACGCGGCTCTTGCGTTCGTCGAGAGAGACTTTCGCCCAAGCCTTGCCTTCTTTGGCGGCGGCGCGGACGGCGCGCAAGCCGTCGGGCAGGTCGATCATCGGCAGCTTGCCGATGATGGAACCGTCGATGGGTGACGCGATGGAACGTGGGTGGCCGGGCGTGCCCCACGAACCCTCGATGAGGTTGAGAAAGTGGCCTTGATCCGAGAACGCTTCGGGCGCGACCTGCACCGCCTTGGAGAGGACATCGTGCCACGCGAAGCCGGGCTTGATGCGCAGCTGCAAAGGCTTGGGTTCGATCGCGGGAGCGGGGGTAGCGGTAGAAGCCATGGGGAAGTTTAGTTGCCAGCCCGGGTGCCGCGGTGACAAACTTGTGACGCAGTTTGCGGGCCCTGGCGGGAACTGCATGCAGCAGCAGGGGGTCAGATGCCGAATGATGAAGGGGAAAGAGCGTGCGACCTCGTGCACGCAGGAGTGACTATGCCGCGTGCCCAGATTCTGGTTGTCGAGGATGACGCGGCGATCCGTCGCGGTCTGTGTGATTGTCTGAAGTTCGCGGGATACGAAACCTGTGAGGCGGGGGACGGTCAGGCGGGGCTGGACGCAGCGGTGTCTCGTGATGTGGACCTGGTGCTGCTTGATCTGCTGATGCCGAAGATGGATGGCATCGCCGTGTTGACACAGCTGCGCCACAGCAAGCCGACGCTGCCCGTGATCATCCTGACCGCGAAGGGAGAGGAGCACGATCGGGTGCGCGGACTCAAGACCGGCGCCGACGATTATGTCGTGAAACCATTTTCGGTGACGGAACTGATGGCGCGCGTCGAGGCTGTGCTGCGGCGCAGTCCCGAGCGTCCGCGGCTGGTCACGAAGCTGGAGTTGCACGGACGTTCGATTGATTTTGAACGGCGTGAAGTTCGATACGTCGGTGGTGCGGGCGTGCTGAGTGAGAAGGAATGCGAAGTGCTTTCGTACCTGGCGAGCAATCGCGGGCGTGCGGTTTCGCGCGATGAACTGCTGCAACGAGTGTGGGGCATTGATCCGCGCGGCATGCAGACGCGCACGGTGGATATGGCCATCGCGCGACTGCGTGAATTGCTGCACGATGATGCGAACGATCCGCAAGTGATTGTGACTGTGCGCGGGAAGGGGTACATGCTTGCGGCGGATGCCCAGGGAGAACAGGCGTCGTGAATGTTCGCACTGCTGATGTGATGGCCGAGCCAAGTCCACGCTGGACGCGATTGGTCGTTGTGGGCGTTGCGCTGGTCATCGCGGCGCTGGGGTGGATCACATGGCAGGCGTTGCGGCTCGAAGAACGCGAGCGCGTGGCGCGACGTGAGGCAGCATTCTCAGAATCGCTGCGACTTGCACTGTGGCGCATGGACAGCGCCTTGACCCCGATCATCGCGCGAGAGGCGGCGCGGCCTTATTTTGAGTATCAGAGCTTCTACCCGGCAGATCGGGCGATGCGAAGTCTGGAAGAGCCGGCGACGCCCGATGACGTGCTGGTGCCCAGCCCGCTGCTGACAACGACTGATCCATTGATTCGCGCGTATTTTCAGCGAAGCTCGGGCGGTGAGGTGACCAGCCCGCAAACGCCCGAGGCATGGATGAAGCAGGTTGCGACGGGCGTGTATGTGACCGCGTATGACACACAGGCGGCGCACGGCGCGGTGGAACAACTGCGAGAGATGTTTGCGAGTGCGAGCAAGCAGGCGCAGAAGCAGGAGGATGCACTCAAGCCACGCAGCAGGATCGCGGGTGGCGCGAGTGAGCAGCCGGCAAGAGCCATGGAACGGGCGGAGGCGAAGTTGGATGACAAGTTCGCTGATTACCAGCAGCGACGAAGCGTGGCGTCGCAGGCGGCGAATGTGGTGACGCCTCCGGCTGCTGCGCCGGGAGCTGCGACCGAGGAGGCTGCGAAGCGCGGCGATGTGATGTTGTTCAGTGCCGGCAAGTCGCAGGACTCAGTTATTGCGGAGCAAGACGCGGCGGGAGAAGCGATGTTTGGCGCGAACCCAGTTGTGCAGAGCGCTCCTGCTGTGCGACTGGGCGAGTTTGTCGCACGCTGGCTGCCTGGGCCACGCGAGGAGCCTGAACTGGTTTTCGTTCGCGAGGTTGCGGTGGGAAGCTTGCGTGTGGAGCAGGGATTTTGGGTGAACTGGCCTGTGCTGCGCGAGCAGGTGATGGGATCTGCACGCGAGCTCTTGCCTCAAGCAACGCTCGAACCTGTGTTGGAGCCTGTGGATGTACTGCCTGTAGAGACCGTCGGACGAATGCTCGCCAATGTGCCGGCGGAGTTGGTGGTGCAGCGTGTGGACGGGACGCGCGTGCCGCTGTGGTCGCCATTGCGCAGTGCGTTGCTGGCGACATGGCTGGTGGTGCTGGCGGCGGTTGTGGGGCTGGTGTTTGTGGCGCGCGGCGCGACGCAACTGGCGGAACGACGCGGCCGCTTTGTGTCCGCCGTGACCCATGAACTGCGAACGCCACTCACGACATTCCGCATGTACTCGCAGATGTTGGCGGACGGCATGGTGAGCAGCCAGGAAGCGCAGCGCGAGTATGCACGCACGCTCTACGACGAGTCGGGTCGGCTGGCTCGCATTGTGGAGAGTGTGCTCGATTACGCACGGCTGGGACGGGGAACATCGCAGCCGCAGCTGGATGAGTCCACCGTTGGTGAGATGCTTGACGGCTTGTTGTCTGGTCTTGTGTCTCATGCTGCAGCGAGCGGCATGTCGCTGGAACTGCAGGGGCTGGACAATGTTGTTCGGCAGCGACGCTTGCGAACGGACGTGAATCGTGTGCAACGTGTCTTGCTGAATCTGGTTGAGAACGCGTGCAAGTATGCGAAGGACGCTTCAGACAAGCGCGTGGTGTGCGTGGTGGAAGTGGAGCACCGCGATTTACGGATCCGCGTGCGTGACTTTGGTCCGGGTGTACCCGTCAAGGAGCGAGCGGCGATCTTCAAGGCGTTCACGCGCGGCGCGGCCCATGCTCACGGCTCCGTGCCGGGGTTGGGCTTGGGGCTGGCGCTATGCAGAGCCTTGGCGGAGCAGTTGGGCGGCAGTCTCGCGCTCACCGGTCATACTGGCGGAGCGGAGTTCACCCTCACGCTGCCGCTCACGACGTAATCAACATCCAAACCGCGGGGCTTTGCGAATCGCCTTCGCTCACGCGGGAGGTACCATCGCTGCCGGGTTGCGCAGTGATGCTTACGCGGCGAGGGAGACTTTGATCGCATGTCGTACCACGCTACCGCCGCTGTTGTGTCCGTTGGTGACGAACTGACGCTCGGTCAGACGCTCGATACCAACAGCAAGTGGATCAGCGAGCGGCTGGTGGCGATGGGTATTGTGCCGGTCGAGCATGTGACGGTGCCGGATGATCTGGCGGCGCACGTGGCGGCGTTCAAGCGGCTGGCGGGAACGGTGGACGTGATTGTGTGCTCGGGGGGACTGGGACCGACGCAGGATGACTTGACGCGTGACGCGCTGGCGCAAGCTATGGGCGACACGCTGATTGAAGACCCCATCGCGCTATCGCAGGTGGAGGCGTGGTACACGTCGCGCGGTCGGGTGATGAGTGCGAACAACAGGCTGCAGGCGCTTCGTCCGACGCAGGGGCTTGCGCTGCAGAATCTGCACGGCACCGCGCCGGGATTGGCTGGCCGTATCGGGTCATGTGACGTGTTCTGTCTGCCCGGGCCGCCCAAGGAGTTGGTGCCGATGTTCGAACAAAGTGTGGCGACGCGACTGCGCTTGCCGCAGGGGCGCGTGGTGCGCACGCGTGTGCTCCACACGTTTGGCATCGCCGAGAGTGATCTTGCGACGCGACTAGGCGACCTGATGAAGCGTGATGCGAATCCGCTGGTCGGCACGACTGCCAGTGGGGGAGTCGTCAGCATTCGCATGCGCTACGAGGGCCCGCTCAGCGCCATCGAGGTTGATACATTGCTTGATGGCGTCGAGGCAAAGTGCCGCGATGTTGCAGGGGCATACATCTTCGGCGGCGGGCGTGACACGCTCGCGAGCGTGGTGGTCGGACAGTTGCGAGCGAGCGGCCAGACGCTCGGTACGGTTGAAAGCTGCACGGGCGGACTGCTGGGCGCGTACCTCACGGATGTGCCGGGCAGCAGCGCCGCGTTTATCGGTGGTCTGGTGACGTACACCAATCAACTCAAGTCAGCACTTGCTCATGTCGATGCCGCGCATTTCGCAAGCGATGGGCCCGGCGCAGTGAGTCGTGAGACCGCGCGGGCTATGGCCCTCGGGGGCCTGCAAACGCTGGCGTGCGATCACACGCTTGCGATCACCGGCATCGCCGGTCCTGATGGTGGTACTGCTGAGAAGCCGGTCGGTCTTGTCTACATCGCTCGCGCATCACGTGGCGACGATGAAGTCGATGTGCGTGCCTTCAAGATGCTGGGCGATCGCCAGAACATCCGCGAATGGTCAGCCAAAACCGCGTTGGCGATGCTCTGGCAGAAGCTCGCAGGCCTGCCAGGCGTGAAGATGCTCCGCGAATCGCACTGATGGCGCGTTGAATACACGCTGCCGCGCGTGACAAGCCCCACACCGACCCTACACCGATCGGCGTGGGGCTTGTCGTCGTTTCCATGTGCAACACTACCGAGGCTCAGCGTCGACGACGGCGCGCGATTGTCAGTGTGGTCAGGCCAAAGAGCATGGCAGCAGACGGCGCAGGAATCTGCGTCATGCGGAAGCCGGTGCCCGCCGCTTCATCCGTCGGAAAGTTGTTCCCCAGTACATTCGAGCGCATCGAGCCAGCATCGTTGAAGAACGCGCCGCCGCGCACAAGGCGCGTCGCCGTCGATACGGTCGGAAGCACGGTGTCAGTCCACTCTGACACATTACCGCCTTGGTCAAACGTGCCGTACGCGCTTTCCGAGTTCTGGAAAAGCCCGACGGGAGTCGTGAAGTACGGTGGCAGGACCTGTAGTGGCTGACCAGGCAGCAGCGGCACCGGACGCCAGTTGGCGTTGTTGCCCGACACATCGTTCGGATCGCGCCCAGGCTGAGTGTTGCTCTGCGTGGCATATGTCCAGTAGCCGGCGTTCGTGCCGCCACCACGGTAATAAGCCGCCTTGTGCCACTCGTTGTTGCTCGCGACGGCCCATTGCCACGTGGCGTTGCGCGTGATCGTGTTCGCGGCGATGCCAGCGGGGGTCAGTGTGTACGCACCGTCTTCTGTCGTGCTCGCGGTCTGTAGACCGGTGGGCTGGCCGTTGTGCATCCAGTTGGCGAACCGCGTGGCGTCCCAGAACGAGACGTAGTTGACCGGGCGGTTCACGAAGTCCGGGTGAACCGTGTACGAGAAGCTGCCGCTCGAACCGCTCCGCGAAATGCCGCAGCCCACGGCGGAGCCGATGTCTGCCATGCTCGGGTTGTACAAGTTGTTGTCGTCTGTCCTCGCAACAGCATTGAGGAACGCGGCGTATTGACCGGCTGTGACCTCATACGTGCCGACGCGATACGTGTATGAAACCGCGCCGAACGCACCGAAACCCGGACCGCCCGCGTTGCCGGCGTCACCAACGAACACCGTGGGAATCGTGATCTCAGCGTGGGCATACGGAGCGGTAGCCCCAAAAGCGGCCGACAGGGCTGCAAGCGCAGCCCCAACAACAGAACGGTTCGACATGCTCTCTCTCCTCGGATCACCACGGTGTCACCCACTTCGGGCTCTCAGGCACGCGTGGCATCAGCAATATTCTACTGCAGATCCAAGAACAAGCAGCCAAAATGGGGCTCCCTGAGCTCATCAGTTCTGCCGAAGCAAGGCCCAAGGTTTCCGCAGATTTTGTGCCGAACGCCCGCTCAAAAAAGAAAAGTGGCCCCGTCGGGACTTGAACCCGAACGCCCGGTAAAGGGCTGCGGATTTTAAGGCGGATACACGCCCATCGGCCCGATGCCTCGATTCGAGCGAATCAGGCTGGAAATAGGGCGTTTACGTTCACTTCGCGAGCGTGGGGGCGAGAGGGCGAAAAGACCCGTTTCGATCCCCTCGCGGGTGTACGTACACCCGATTCCCCAACGATGGATGACGGGCTATCCCGCCCGCTTCGCGAGTTCGTCCTTGTTGCGGAGAAGGTCGGCCATCAACCGGATGATCCGGATGTTCGCCGCCGCTCCCCACACGATGAGCAAGGCGAGAGTCGCGGGGACGAGGCGCGTCCACTTCGTGACTTCGTAGCCGACGGCATCGAGCGCCAAGAACCCGAGGGAGACGCCCACGAACGCGAGAAGCGTCCATATCGCGGTCCAGTGGTAACTGACGAGTACCCGGTCGTGCTTGACCTTCTTCAAGAACGCCCACGCCGGGGACTCGATCAGGGACATCATCACCGATTGCGCCGTCGCTTGGAACCCCGCGAGGACAGCCGCGACGGAGACCGCGTCGGAGAGAACCTTGTCGAGAAGCCCCCGAACATTCGTGTCGGTCAACCCCGCTTTCCACGCCAACGCACCTGCCGCGACACCCAAGAGGAACGGGTGCCATCGCTCGATCCCTCCGCGAAGCGTGGAGCCACGATACCAGCGGCGGAGCCTGCTGATTCGTTCCAAGAGGTTGGGCGGTGGTAGATGGTCCGACACGTCAGTCCCGATCCCGCAACTGCTGTTCGATCTCGGTCTTCCTCTGATTGAAGGCGTAGATCAGTTTGCTTCGACAATCCACACGATCCATGTAGCGGCCCCGATCCGCAATCTCCAACTCTGTCCCGACCTTTGCCTTCAGAAGGTCGAGCATCTCGACCGCGCCGCCGTCCTCAGTCCCCGCATCGACTTGCAGAGTCGTCACCTCGTGGTCTCCAAAGTGAGAGAGTCGCCGCGCCAAGTCCTTCAACTTCCCGACTCCGAGGGATCCCTTCGCGTGCCCCATCGTGACCTCGACCGTGACGTTCACCCCTGACAACTCGTCCGCGATCTCCACGCTATGTGCTACCGCCGAGCCCGCTTTCGGAAGTTCCTTGTTGTCTTGTACGCCTCGAAGGGTGAACTTGATCGACCGGAAGAACTTGGCATCCTGTAACCGCTTCATCATGTCACGGAGGATGATCGGCTCAACGGTGATCGCGTGAGGATGCCCGATCTGATTCAGGAACGGGGCAATCACCGAGTGCCGCGGTCCGTTGTGGGCGTAGTGGACCATCGCGGCGGAGATCGCTGGGTAGTAGACGAAGACCATCGGCTCCCCGAGGTCGGTCTTCGCGTCGATGGGGAGATCATCCACACCTTCGTCGCTGACCGCGAGCGGGAGATCGTTGTGTCGGAGTTTGTAGACGGTCGCGCTGAACACACCCGCCGAAGTCCATTGCGCTTCAGAGGCGCGGTACGTGTGAAGCCCGTGTGAAAACTCGACGTCCTTCCCGTCGTCCGCGAACTTCTTCACGAGCGTCTTCAACTCTTCCGACGTCCCGCTGACGGACTGAACCCAGAAACAGTGAGCCTTGATTGAAACTGGCATGAATGCTCCCCAATGTGGTTCCCGAAGGGAACTACTTCGGAGGATACGCCGCTTGGTTGCTTGTCCCGTTCGTGAGGACGGTCGCGTAGCCGCGAGCGGGACATACCACGCCGCCCCCGGACACTGAATCGACTCGACGTACACCGCCCGCGCGTGGACCTCGCGGACGAGGACGCGATCGTCGGTTCCCGCGCGGAGGACCGCGTCGATGATCCGGCGCGGGAGACGGACGACCTCGCCGGGTCGGACCTGCGGGCGCTGGCGTCGGGCTGTGCGAGGAAGTCGGACCATGAACCCCGGGCGGGGCGCTTTCGCACCTCGCCCGAGGGAAGGAATCCCGGGGGCCGCGTGCCCCGGGCTGGAGAAGGCGCTTAGTTGCTGATGCCGGTGAGGACGACGAACGCCCGCTCGCGGACGAGCATCGAGTCCGCGCGGAGAGTCGCGAGGATGATCGCCTCGTTGCGCTCGAAGCCGCGCCCGCTCGCGTCCCGCGCTTGGGTCGCGACGGAGATCTCGATGTTCTGGCGCATGCCGACGACGACTTGCGAGAAGTCGCCGACGTATGCGACGGTGTTCGACCCGGAGAGGTTCGCCGGGACGCTGGTCGTCTGGAACATCGGGAGGTTGCGGAGCGAGGGCGGGAGTTGGCGGGGCTGGTTGGTGGTGTCGAGGTCGCGATCAATCGCGGCGCTGAAGGTGCGGGGGTGAAGGATGATCCCTGTCGGTTCCTCGTTCTGCTGGCGAACCTGTCCGACCGCCTGCGCGAAGTGCATCATGTTCGCCGCGCCGCCGACCGCGAGCGTGCCCACGTTCGCCGCTTGGCGGATGCCTTGGGGCTTGTTCTTCCCGTCGCCGTCGAGGACTGCCCGATCGACCTCGACCGCCATCGCCGAGGCGAGGACGGACTCGATCACTTCCGCCGCGTTCACCGCGTCCGCGAGAAGTTCCTTCGAGACCGGGATCGAGACCGCGAGCGAGCGGGCGTTGAACGTCACGCCGCCGAAGACCGGATCGGAGGACGCGATCGGATCGCCTTCGATCCTCCACGCCGGGGTGGGATCACCCGTCACGCGGAGCATCGCCATCGACGCCGAGGTCATCGGAGCGATGCGGACGCCCGCCTGCGCCATGACGGAGCGAGCGCGGGCGCGGTCGATCCAACTCGCGGAGAGTTCGGTCGAGAGCATGTAGCCGCCGAGGATGTCGTTCGAGCCGGAGAGGGCGCGACGTTCGTCCGCCGCCCCGTCCCACTTGCCGGTGACGATGCCCCGGATGGTCTTCCCGAGGGAGAGGGGACGCGAGCGCCGTTCCTCGACCTCGCCCGTCGCGCGGAAGTGTTCGAGAAGGCTCTCGTTCTTCGCCAGGGCGCGGAACTCCCCGGGCTGGACGCCGCGATCGCCGGAGCGGTCGCGAGGACCGTCGCCGGGTCGAGGGTCGGAGTCGCGCCCCCGATCGTGCGTGTCGAAGGCCGCTTGCCCCGCGCGGCGCGGGGCGTCGCGAATCGACGCGGAGCCGAGCCGGTGTTCGATCGCGCGGGCTTCGTCGAGAAGCGAGTCGGCCTCGCGGGACTCGTCGGGGGTGAGTTCGCGGTTCTCCGCCGTCGCCTTCGCGAGGACGACGTTCGCACGCTTCACGAGGTCCGAGCGTTCGGAACGGAGGGCCGCGAGGTCGGGGCCGAGTTCCGCGTCGGAGTAGTCGCGCCAAGTACGCTGCTTGTTGTCAACTGGCATGGGATATGCGCCTTTCGGGGCTGGCCGCGTCCTCCGAGGTCGGAGTACGAGCGCGCAGGATCGCGGCAGGTTCAATCTTGAACTCTGCGACGGTGGCGCGATGCCCGAAGGTGCATCGTCCGGTGTCGCGGATCGCCGAGGTTCGCGAGTCTGCCCCGAAGGTGGCGTTCTCGCGATCGCCAGTCGTGCGCCCCGAAGGTGGCGCTGGCTGGTGGCGTCCGTTCACTGGGCCGGAGGTCGGACGTTCCGACCTCTTCGGCGTTGGACTCTTCATTTTTCCGAGCGTTCCTCGTTCGTCAAGTCGGATCGCTCCAATCTCGACGAAGCGAGCGCGATGAGGACGGAGTTCACGCGACTCGCGAAGGCTCGCGCCGCGTTGTCGGTGACGACCTCGGAGAGGACGTTCGCGACGACGATCGCTTCGCCGATCTCCGCGTTCGTCCATCGTGCATGGTCGAGCGTCGGCATCGACGGTTCCCGGGGTGGGCCGATCATCGACCGGCATCGCCGGAGCGCCTCGTCGTCGATGAGGTCGAGCATCCACGCCGCGAAGCGCGGAGCGCGAAGGACGACCTTCGAGTCGATGAGGACGCGGAGACGGGCGAGCGCGTCGTCGGGGATCCCGACGAGGTAGGTGCCCACAGGATGCCCGGAGTTCGATTCGGTGGAGTTCATGGGTTCGCCCTCCGGTTGCGCTCCGCCCTCGCGATCGCCCGCTCCGAGTCGGTGAGAAGCCCGAGCCGCACGAGGTACGCGCGGAAGGACTCGCATCCGTGCGAGGCGAGAGCGTCGGCGCTGGGCCGCTCGCGGTAGTTCGCCCACCACGCGGGCGAGCCGAGCCACTTCTCCGCGTCGGGGTTGTCCTCTCCCTCCGCCGCCTCGCGGCGAGGTTCGGGGGCATCGAAGACCCACCACGCCCACGGGCGAGCGAAGGGCCGCTCGCGGATGAACTCCGAGAGAAGTTCCTCGCGGAGTTCTTCCCACGCTTCGCGGGCGAGGTCGAGATCGAAGGGGCGATAGATCGACCCCTCGCGCCCGAAGCCTTGCCCGAAGTGCTCGAAGCCGGTGAGAAGTTGCTGTCGCTGCTCGCGCGTCCACTCGCTCCGAGCCTTGGCGCGACGACGGATTCCTCGGGGCATGGTCACTTCCTCCGGTTGGCGTTGGGGGCGATGCGGGGCGGACGGGGCGACTCGACCGGGCCTTCCACGTCGAGACCGAGTTCGCGGAGAAGCCGAGCGAACGCGATCCGCGAGTCGCGCTCGATCTGCACCTCGGGCCTCGCGCGGGGCTGGCCGTATCGGTCGGTGAACACGGGGCCGTGTTCCGCGATCGCTTCCCGCGCCGCCGCCGCGCGGTCGAGGGCTTCGCACGCCATCGCGAGAAGGTGCAGATGGTGCGATTCGAGGTCGAACTCGGACACAACCTCCCGAAACCACCCGGACGACTCGGGGCGGAGGTGGGCGGGAGGCTCAGGAACGGCGCGACGAGAAGGGCGAGAGGTCGTCATCGGGGAGGTCTCCGGGTGGGCCGTGGATCGCTTCCACGGGCCGCGAGGGTGCGAGGGAGTGACAAGGGCAGGGGTGAGGGGCGAGGACGCGGGAGAATTGCGCTAATGGCGAATGGCGGGCATCCGGACGATCCGGCGCGAACCGGGGTCGCGAGCGCGTGAGCGTGGGGGCGAGCGTCGGTCCCTGTGGTTCGGCCTCAGAGATTCGACCCCCCCCTCCCCCTCCACGGGCCTGTGTGACGCGAGATTTCCACGCGTCACGCACGCGTCACCCATTTTCGATCGAGAAAACAAGGGTCCGTGACGCGTGTGACGCGTGTGACGCGTGTTTTCCAAACTCTCGCATACGTACGCGCGTATGTGAACTTTGGAAGAACTCACGTCACACGCGTCACACGTGGAATCGGGCCTGTATTTCCCGATGAAAAAGTGTGACGCGAGAGCGTGACGCGAGAATCTCCACGCGTCACGCGTCACACTCCGCGTGGGCGTGTCTGTCCCTGTTCGAGTCAGATGGGGCAAGGGAACCCCCCTTCCTGTGGAGACTCAGCGCCGAGATCGTCCGTCCCCGAGCGGAGCCGGAGTCCCCGGAACCCCCGCCCATCGCGTCGTCGGTCGGGCTGGAACCCGAGAGCCTTGAGCGCGATCCCGAAGTCCTTCGCCGTGAGCGTGGGGAACCCCGCCGCCTCGAACCGCTCGCGGAGATCCTCGGAGAGGGTGAACGCGTCGTCGTCGCGTTCGCAATGTCCCTCGACGAACCGAGCGATCGACCCGCGATCGTCGCGGATGGTCCTCGCGCGATACTGGGCGGACGCCGCCTCGACGACCTTCGCCGATCCGAGTCCTTCACGCTGCCAGTCGAGGCATCCCCGAACGAGGCTCGCGAGGATCCCGGGCGCTTCAGCGCGAAGACGTTCGAGAAGACGCGGGTCGCGGCGCTCCGGGGGGATCGTCGCCGTGAAGGGAACAAGCCGGATGCGCCGCCATACCGCTTCGGTGTCCTCGGAGATGAGGGGCTTCGAGTTCGTGACGAGGATCGACTTGTGTGTCCGGTCGAACTCGAAGAAGTCGCCGTACATGAATCGAGCCTTGATCCTCGCGTCCCCCGAGAGGCGCTTGACGAGTTGGAGTCGAAGGACCGCGTCCTCTTCCGTCTCGCTCGCGACGACGAGCCGACGACCGCGAAGGTCCGCGAGTTCCGTCGGGTGCTGCTTCGACTTCGAGAGCGTGAAGAGGTCCGGCGCGGCATCGACCGCGTAGTCGGTCCCGAGGACTGCCTTGATGGTGTCGAGGAAGACCGACTTCCCGTTCGCGCCCGGACCCCAGAGGATCGGGAAGATCTGCTCGCGAGTCGTCCCCGTGAGGCAGTAGCCGAAGTAGCGGAGAACAAACCGGGCGAGATCATCGTCGCCGTCGGTGACTTCGCGGATGAACTGCTCCCATCGGGGAGCCTTGGCGCTGGGATCGAAGATCGTGGGGCAGAACGCCGTGAGCATGTCGTCCCGCGTGTGAGGACGAAGACGCCCGTCGCGGAGATCGACGGTCCCGTTCGGGCAGTTGAGAAGCCACGGGTCGCGATCGAACTCGTCGGGCAGGACGGGCATCCCCGGGACGGACCTCGCGAGTTCGATCATCGCGCGGATCCTCGACGCGGACTCGGATTGGATGCCCCACGCGAGGGCCTTCTTCCGATCGTCGAAGTCGCTGATATCCGTCGCCTGGGCGTATATCTCGCGGACAGTCTCCTGCGCGTACTCGTTCACGATGCCCACTTGATCGCGCGTCCATCGCTGCCCGTCGTAGTGATACCACGCGCGCTGAGGGTGGCAATAGCGGAGAAGAAGTCCGAAGCGATCGTCGAGACGTTCCGCGTTCCCGAGGTCGGTGAGCGCTCGCATCGGCGGACCGATGGTCGGCGCTGGAGCCGAGTCGGTCGGTGTGTCGGGTGGTGGTTTAGTCTGTGGACTTGATACCATCGAGGGCCGCTCCTTTTCAGCGGTGAACTTCGCGCCCCCGGGACCGTCATCCCGTGGGCGTTTTCGTTGTGCCGGAGCGCCGGTCTTCCTTCTTCGACGAAACCCGCCCACGCCCATCGGGAGCGTGAGCGAGCGGAACGCCGGGACGCGCGAACACCCCGGACGCGATTCAGGACTCAGAAGAACACGACCTCCGCCGACTTCCGAGACGCCCGCTTCCTCTTCGTCGCGACCGTCGGCTTCGACGATCTCGCACGATCGAACGCCGCGAGCGCTTCGGCGGAGATTCTCCAGCGCGGACGGAAGCCGGGGCCGGTTCTCTCCGCGACGTTCACCGCTTCGAGTTCACCCGACGCGATCCACGCGCGGACCTTCGAGAGACGAACTCCGCGATCGCGAGCGATCTCGGCGGGGCTGTGCCATGCGCGGGAGTTCATCGCCGAACCTCCGCGTCGAGGAAGTTCGCCGGGAAGCCGACGCCCCGCGCCGCGAGTTCGCGGGCCGCGATGAGAAGACCCGCGCGGTCGCGCTCGCGGATGCACTCACACGCGACGGCGAACCACTCGCGGATCTCGTTCTCACGCCGCCGCCGCTCTCGAACCTCGCTGAACTCGGGCGTCTGTGGGATGGTGGTCGTCATGCCCTCCACGAGATTTTGCACTGTGGGGCGAAGTGCAAATGCGATAACCCCCGGTGCTTCCGGGGGTTAGTGCGGAAAGATTGCACTTCAAGTTTGCAGTCAGGTTTGCCGCCGCGTCTTCCACGCCCGTTGGAAGACTGCCGATCGGCTCAGGAACGAAGAGTCGGGCAAGCCCATCTCTTCCGCGATCCGTGCCTTCGTCCACTCTGGATGATCGCGAAAGAGCGAGAGCGCGAGAGCCTCTTTCTCCGCCTTGACGACGCGAGGGGAACGGTCCGCCGTCGCGATCCGTTCGATCGCGAGCGCGGAGGCGCGGAACACGTCGTCGATCTCGACCGTGGTCTCTTCCTGTTCCAACATCTCGCGCGTCATCTCTTGCGCCGTCCACTCTCCATGCAGAAGCGGATACCGCCACGGGCGCGCGTTGGCAACTCGGAGTAGCCATCGCTCGGCGGGATTCCGGCCCGGTCCCCTCGTCTGGCCTCGCGCTTCCAACGCGGCCTCGACCTCTTCCGCGATCATGTCGAGGGCCGCGAGCGCCGCCGGGTTCGTTGGCGACTTCAACCCCACCGACTGCGATCGGAAGTCGGAGTCGTCGTCGCGTTCCTCCGGGGAGCGCTCGTCGCGAGGCGAGAAGGTCACAATCGCGCGGAGAGGCTTCGTCGCGAAGTCCCGGGCGAGCCGCTCGAACTGATCTCGGAGCCGCGAGAACTCGTCGCCGGGATTCGTCTTCTCGTGCTTACTCACGGGATGCCCCCTTCTTTGCATCGGCATAGAGCCACGCGCGAACGTGGTCCGTCACCGCCCGGAGACGATCGTCTCCGATTCGTTCGCGGTAGTAGACCGAAGTGTCTCCGGGGCGCTCGTGCCCCATGATGCGGTCGATCGCTGGTGTGTCCGGGCGCTCGTCTGCGACGGTGCGGAAGACGTGCCGGAGTGTGTAGAAGCCCCGCCCCCGACCGTCGATCCCCGCCGCGCGAAGGGCCTTCGCGAACTCGCGACTCACCGCGTTCGACTGTGCGGAGACGACCTTCCGTCGGGCCTTGAACTCCGCGCCGTCGAAGTCTGCGAGGGACTCTCTCACAAGCCGACGACCGCGAACGGTGAGGAAGACGCATCCCGCGTCGTCCGTGTCCTTCGCGTCGATGCGAGTCGCGATCGCTGTCTTCAGCGCCGCGACCGTCTCGGGCCACAAGGGGCATCGACGCAACACGCCCGTCTTCGGCCTTGGGAACTCGATGATCTCGCGTCCATCGGTGAAGTCGATATCGCTCTCTTGAAGTTCCGAGCAATCGTTGTTCCCGAAGCCCGCGTTCACGCCGAGAAGGATCATCGCGCGAACGGGATCGGGAGCATGTTCGAGGATCGCTCGAATCTCCGCCGCCTCGAACATCCGAGCGCCGCGAGCCCGTCGCGCCTTGCGGATCTCTTTCGCGCTGGGGATGTTGAACGCGGTCCCGAAGCGGACCGGGTTCTCGATGAGCCCGTTCTCGTGCGCGTAGTTGAAGACCACGCGGGTCTGGATGATCTGCCCCTTCTGCGTGAACGCCGCTCGTCCCTTCGCGATCTCCACGCGGAGCCGCTCGAAGTCTGTCGGCCCGAGGTCCGCAACGGTCCGGCCCGGCCCGAAGACCCGATGCAACCGCGCGCACACCTTGTGGTAGTCGCTGAACGTGCGGGGCTTGAGGTCTCCACGCTCGACCTGCGCCTTCTTGGAGTTGAGGAACTTGTTGAGAAGGTCGCGAACGGTGAATCCGTCGAGCCGATCGCGCGGAGTTCGTCCCGCGAGAAGGTCGTCCTTCTGCGCGACGAACGTCGCGAGCGCCTTCGCTCCCTTTGGGTCGTCTTCCCACCGACCGAAGTAGTGCATCTTCCCCCGGATTTTCTTCGCCCAGTGCCCACACTGATGCGGGAAGAGGGGGAAGTCCGGCCTCGGCTTCGAGGGCATCTTCGGGCGAGCGGTCGCGAGCGTCGGCATGGGCTGAACCTCCGGAGTCCTCGCCCGGGTGTACGGGCGGGTGTATGCCGGATGGTAGCCCCGGACCAGTCTCAACGAAGCCAAGTCGGAAAACTGTCGTTTTCCGCTTGTTTTTGCAATGGCCCCGGTGGGAGTCGAACCCACACTCCCGTTTCCGAGAAGCGGATTTTAAGTCCGCTGCGTCTGCCATTCCGCCACGGGGCCTGTTGGCAAGTACGCCAGCGTAGCGGCGGCGATCACGAGCCGGCGGGCGTGGGATCCGTGCGGCGAGCAGGGGGTGGCGGCGTGGGCATGGGTTCACTGATATCCGCCGGTGCGGCGGGGTCCCAGCGATAGCCGTCGATGGCGCGGTGCACGTAGTCAGGCGCGCGAACGACCATGGTCTTGGAACCGATGTCGTAGCGAATGGTGGCAGATGTGCCGCCAAGTTCGATCCAGGAAGCGGGCTCGCAGGTTTCCATGATGAGTTGCCGAAGGGCTTCGGCTCGCGTGTCGTGTGGGCGAGTGTCTTCAAGTCCCGCATTCGTTGGGAACGCGGATGTCGGGGCCTCCTGCACGAACTTGGGGCCGTCATAGCGGAAATCGCGGATGATCTGGACGAGGTTGGCGACGTCGTAGGTGTCGACGCGAACAAAGCGATCCAGTCGCTCGCGAGGGCCGACTTGCAACGTGTTGGCGGCGCCGAGTTGCCACGTGCTGCCCAGTGTCGCGTTTGTTCCTTGCGCGTCGGTCTTGACGAGTGCAAGTTCCAATGCGTGCTGCAGCGTGACCCGTTCGGCGCGCAGTGTGATGCGCGTGTCTCGACGTAGACCGACCCGACGCTCAATGGGCGGGAGTTGCACGGACTTGGTGCTCTTGGCGTCGGTCGTGTCGGCCTTTGGCGGTGGCGCGACGGGTTTGGTTTGAGTGTGCGCGGCGAAATCGTCTTCGAGCCACATCGGGACGATCGTCAAACCCGAGTTTTCTTCGATCTGTGCGAAGATGTCCGCGAGCGATGCGTTGGCCCATGACACGTTGACCGTGCGGCCCAGCCGCGCGACGACTTCCAGCCGCGTTTGCGGGTGGGGCGGGGTTGCAAGGGTCACGTCACCCAGCGAAAGTGCGGGCGTTTGCCCGTCCAACTGCGTCTGTGCGGATGCGGCGGCGGGTATGCTGGCGAGAACTAGTGCGATTGCAGGCGTCATGGGGACTCGTGGCATGGGGCCTCCGGTATGTCTACCGACTGGCAACGGGCTGGGTTGCAGGTCTCCGGCGGAAAGTCCGCAAGGTTTCTAGGATCTCTAGCTTGAGCGAAGGTCCATCCATCACCCGTCGAGCCGCGTTGGGCGTGCTGGCTGCCGCCGGCGTGGGTTATGCCGCCTTTGGCCCGCGTGGCACGCGCGATCCGTTGGCTCGCGGGCGCGTGCAACTGACGTATTGGGAGAAGTGGACCGGGCAAGAAGCTCTCGCGATGCAGCGGTTGGTTGACAAGTTCAACCAGTCACAAGATCGCATCTACGTCCGCTACCTGTCGATGACGATGATCGAGCAGAAGGCGATGGTCGCGATCGCAGGCGGGTCACCTCCAGACATCATCGGGCTGTACAACAAGAATCTGCCGCTGTTCGCGGAGAGCAAGGCCATTCTGCCGCTGGGCGACCATGCGGCAAAGCACGGGCTGACGCGCGAGACGTATGCGGATGCGATTTGGCGGCTGTGCAACGTGCATGTGCGCGATGCAAACAGTGTCATGGGTCCGCCGCAGTTGTACGGCTTGCCCAATACGTGCTCGACGATGGCGCTGTACTACAACAAAAAGTTGCTGGTCGAAGTGGGGTACGACGAGTCGGTGGTGCCCACGAGCATCTCGCAGCTTGATGCGCTGGCGGAGGAGTTCACCATCATCGATGCGAGCAAGCCTGGGGCCGGGCGTTTCGTGCGATTGGGCTTTACGCCCAGCGAGCCGGGGTGGTGGCCTCACGTGTGGGGACCGCACTTCGGCGGCTCGCTGTACGACCGCGAGAACGACAATGCGACAGCGGCGAGCGACGCGGTGGTGCGGGCGTACGAGTGGGTGCAGGGGTATCCCGACAGGCTGGGTGTGCAGGATGTCATGAGCTTTCAGAGCGGGCTGGGCGGGTACAACAGTGCGGAGCAGCCGCTGCTGCTGGGGCGCGTGGCGATGTGCCTGCACGGGCCGTTTCTCGTCAACGTCATCAAGCAGTTCAAGCCCGATTTTCCGTTTGGTGTCGTGCCGTTTCCGTGCGAGTGGCGGACGGAAGCCAACACGCCCCCGACAGGCCTGGTGGAAACGGACGTGCTGGTCATTCCCAGCAACAGCAAGCATCCCGAAGAAGCGATGGAGTTCATCGCCTTCACGCAGCGCCCGGAGAATGCCGAGCAACTCTGCATCGATCACGCCAAGCCCAGCCCGCTTGCGTCGTGCAGCGCCGACTACTACGCCCGCCACCCCAATCCGTATATCGGCGTGCATGAAGCCATCGCACGCAGCCCTCGCGGATTCGGCTATCCCGAAACGCGCGTCTGGAACGAGTACGAGAACATCTTCCGGCGCACGTTTGAGCGAGACATCTGGCAGCTGTCGATGCCAGCACGTGAAGCTTTGACGAACATTCAGACAGCGGCGCAGGCGTCGATTGATCTCGCTCGCGATCGGCGGAGGCTGCGAGCATGAGTACACGTCGTCATGAAGACACTGTGCGCACGGGCTTGCTGTGGATCAGTCCGTGGGTGCTGGGCTTCGCGCTGTTTCTGCTCACGCCGCTGGCCATGAGCGTGTACTACTCGCTCAGTGACTATCCAGTGCTCGAGAGGCCTGTCTTCATCGGGCTTGGTAATTACAAGCGGCTGTTGAGCGATCCAACCTTTTGGACGGTGCTCAAGAACACGCTGATCTTCAGTGTGATCTTCGTGCCAGCCAGCACACTCCTTGCACTGGGACTTGCCGCACTGCTCAACAAGGAACTGCCGGGCTGGAAGCTCGCACGCGCGATCGTCGTGCTGCCGACGCTGGTGCCCGCCGCGGCGGCGGCGATGGCGTGGCTCTGGCTGCTGAACTCCGACGCGGGGCTTATCAACCGCATGCTCGGCCCTTTGCTGGGGGTCTTCAATCTCGCTGCCCCGGCGTGGCTGCAAAGCAAGTGTTGGGCCATGCCCGCCATCATGATCGTGAGTTTGTGGCAAGTGGGGCAGAGCGTGCTCATCTACCAGGCTGCTCTGCGTGAAGTGCCCGAGAGCCTGCACGAAGCGGCTGAGCTTGATGGCTTGACAGGACTGCGGCGGTTCTGGCATGTCACACTGCCCATGATCTCACCCGTCGTACTGTTCAATGTCGTCATCGGCATCATCGGCGCGATGCAGGTCTTTGTCTTCCCGTTCATCATGACCAACGGTGGTCCGGGCACAGCAACGTACTTCTACTCGATGTACCTGTACGACAACGCGTTCTTGTTTGGGCCGCAGATGGGCTACGCGTGCGCCATGGCGTGGGTGCAGATGATGTTGGTGGGGGCCCTCACGTGGCTGCTGTTCCGCATGAGTCGCAAGAACGTGCACTACCGCGGAGGAAACGCGTGAAGTTTGCCCGTTCCAGTCCCTCGCGTGTGTTCTCGTGGCTGCTGTTGGCCGCATTTGCGTTCGCGTTCGCGCTCCCGCTCATCTGGATGTTCCTGACCAGCGTCAAGCCAGGCTCGCAGACGGTGCTTGCGGGTGATGGTGTCTTGAGCGTGCTGCCCACGCCGCTTTCGCAGACGCCTCAGTACGCTGCGGACAACTACAGCAAGGTGCTGAGCGATCCGGTCGTTGATTTTCCGCTGTACTTGCGTAACACGCTGGTGGTGACAATTCTCTCAGTCATCGGCACGGTAGTATCGAGTGCGATCGTTGCGTACGGCTTCGCACGCGTCCAGTGGCGAGGCCGCAACCTGGCGTTTGGTGTCATGCTGGCGACCATGATGATCCCATTCCCCGTCATCATGGGACCGCTGTACGTGCTCTTCAAGGAACTTGGCTGGATCGGCACGTTCAAGCCTCTGTGGGTACCCGCATGGTTTGGTCACGCCTTCAGTATCTTCCTGCTCCGCCAGTTCTTCCTGGGCATTCCGCGAGAGCTCAACGACGCGGCGAGAATCGACGGTTGCAATCACTGGCAGACATTCACGCGTGTCATTTTGCCCATCAGCAAGCCGGCGCTCACGGTCGTCGCGCTGCTCCACTTTGTCTTCGTGTGGAATGACTTCCTCGGGCCGCTCATCTTTCTGACGGATCGCAATCAGTACACGCTTGCGCTGGGTCTGCAGCTGTATCAGAGTCAGACGGGCAACACGCCGTGGAACCTGCTCATGGCGGCGACCACAATCGTGATTCTGCCGGTCATCGTTATGTTTCTGATCGCGCAGCGCGCCTTGATTGAGGGCATCGCGACGCAAGGGATGCGCGAGGCGTGAGGTGTGTAGATTGCTCATCCGGCGAAGCCATGAAAGAACGCCGCGATGGACCGCGGCGTGAAGGTTCACGGAAACGCTGTTGTTTACGGCAGGGGAATCAGGGTGAACGGAATGGTGCGGATGGTCGCCGTCGCGGGCGCGCCGCGGCGCTGTGGCACCGTCAGCCGGCCGGTCAGTTGCACATCGTTCGCCCAGGAGTTGGAGCCTGAGCCTGTGAAGGTGAGCTGGGATGTGGGCAGCATGGTGGGCAGGGGGGCAAGGTCAATGGTCGTGGATTCGCCACCTTGTGAAATCGTCAGTCGTGGCGTGATCGCCGGGGCGGTGACGTTGCGACCATCCGCGCGACGCAGGTTGAGCGTCACGGTCGTCCACACGGCTGACCTTGCCCACAAACAGTGGACACTCATTTCCTGTCAACGTCGGCTGGCCTCAAACTGTTCGGGGCTTTGGTAGCCGAGTGTGCTGTGCAGTCGCTGGCGATTGTAGAAGACTTCGATGTAAGTGAAGATTGCCTGCTTGGCCTCTTCGCGTGTGGCGAATCGGCGGTGGTGGGTCAACTCGGTCTTGAGTCTGCCCCAGAAACTCTCAGAGACGGCGTTG
>JBKDAN010000029.1:0-65369 GCA_046316615.1 Phycisphaerae bacterium | reverse complement strand
CTTGTATCCCGCAAACACCACTCCGCCCAATGCCAGCGCGCCAACACCCAGCCCCGCCTGGGCCAGCATTGTCATCTTGCTCGCACTCGCTCGATCCATGTGAAAACCCGGCACACCTTTCGGCTCGACAACCACAAACTCGCGTCAAGCGTACTCGCCATTATCCGCCGACGAGGCATCGGCGTTCACGCCCCGATCTCTGCAACGCCGCCGGTCCGGAGCCACGAAAACGCGCTCAATCGTCCGCCGAACGGTCGCGCTGCCAGTCCATGACCGCCATGGGCCGCGTCACACCGCCCGACATACGGGCCCGGTTGGCCCCCGACGGAATCAGCACATTGAATGTGTACCGAATCACCCCACCACCCTGCCGGGGAGCCTCCGCCACGCCTCGGTACAGCGTCGGCTCCGTCACCAGCATCTGCATCAGTTTCACTCGTTCTTCGCCCTCGACCGCGGCCTTGGTAAACGCCTCGGCCATCGTCGCGATCGTGAACTCCTCGTCATCCCGCACCCGCAGCACTTCCGTTACCACGCGCGAGGCCCGCGAACTGTCACAACACGCCCGCGCCACCGCCATCAGCACACGCTCATCCGCTGCCTTAACGCTCACCGCCAACGGCCCCTCCCGGCGAATCAACTGCCTGGCTTCCTGCCGGTCTTGCTTCTGCAACTGATCCAGCACTTCCGCCGCGACTCGCATCTCATCCGTCGTCAGGCCCGCAAACTCAGCCAGTGCCGTGCCTTGTCCGTCCTCGAGATAGACCGTAACCCGCTGACCATCCAGCTCCAGATCAAACGCCTTCCCCCGCTCACCAAGTGAGGCCTTCAGGCTCTGAGTCTGCGTATCGATGCTGTTCACCCACGCCTGCATCGCCTCCTGCAAACCGCGGGCGATGTGGTGATCCCGATACTGCTCAAGCTGACGTTGGGCGAATGTTTGCTGCGTGCCGAATCGATCAAGCATCGCCGCAAGCAGGATGCCCGCGATCACCGTGAGCAGCACCACCAGGGGCAGCGCAAATCCGCCGCGCCGTCGCGACCTGCACACCCGATGGTTCACGTGCGTGCCCCAGCCGTTCACTTGACACCTCCGCCCGTGCCAGTCGTCTCAGTGGCTCCATTCCCCGGTGCAACGCGCGCGTTGCCGCCCGTCGCCGCTGCGTCGTTCTCGCCCGGGTTACGCGGGGCGCTCGGATTGGCGTTGCTACGAGATGCTTCGCGTTCCGCCGTCGTTTCTGGACCGATCGCCCAACCGATCTCAAACAGCCACTGGTGCCGCAGGCCCGCGGTAGTCTCCACTTCAAACTCCGCATACGCCGGCAACTGGTTGTACTGCGTCGCCTCATACTGCGTTCGCTTCTCACGATCATCAAACATCCGCCACCGCGCGAAGGTGATATCGCCCGCCAGCCGAACCGGCCGACCTAGCCGCGCCGCCTCGACAATCCGCTGGCCGCGCGACATCGCCGTCCACTCCGCCACGCTTGTGGGCGACGCCACAGGCCGCCACCACAACTCATACACAGCCTTATCGCGCGCACTCTCGCGCAGTCGTTCACGCTGCGCGGCTGTCAACAACTGCTCACGCAATTCGAACACGCCGCGCACCGCGCGCACACCAAGATCCCCATCCTCCACCGACTGCCCCTCGCCAGCCGCATCGGGATCTGTTTCATCCGCCGCTGCGTCTTCCGTGTCCTCGTCCGCCGTTGGATCATCCGGATTAGTCAGCTCCCCATCACCTCGCCCCGTTTCCGTATTCGCTGCCGCGTCGCTCTCACTCTGCCGCTTCTTCTTGTTCGCCTCGCGCTTCGCGACACGCGCCAACGCAAATGGATCAACGTTCGACGAGCTGGGCACGGGCGACTCCAGCAGCACAATCTCCAGTCGCTGCGGCTGCTGCACCACGACAGTGCCGTCGGGATCGCGCCGTTCCATCACACCGGTCGCTTGTGGATCAACATCCAGCAAAACGCGCGGCGCCGTCGAGCGCTCAACCGGTGCCGGCGCCTCTCCCTCCGCACGCGCCACCGCCGGCGCACGCCCCTGATTCTGCACAGGCGGTGCCGCCAAAATCGAGTTCAGAGCGCGATTCAGCACCAGCCGCGCAGTCTGCATCTCCGCCGTCTGCTCCGTGCGCGCCCCCATCATGCTGCTGCCACGTTCAATGCTTGTCAGCAGCGCGATCGACAGCACAACCACCATCGATCCCACCATGACCGCGAGCACCATCTCCAGCAGCGTGAACGCCCGCCGCCCGCGTCCCGCTCCATTTTGTCGATGTTGCAAGCTGGTGGCGTACGTGTTCATCCGCCCGTCTTCCGTCCCGGCTGGGTGCCGTCATCGCGCTTGATGCCATCGCCACCCTTGCCGCCCTGGCGTCCATTGCCCGCGGGCTTCGTGGGTGTCATCGGTGTCGAAGGCTTCGTCGGCTGCGAAGTTGAAGACCCCGCCGACTTGCTGGGCGTGCCGCTGCCAGGCCGCGTGGTACTGCCGTCACGACGATTGATAAAGCCGCCCTGCTCCACGCCCGTGAACATCTCTTGAAACTCACGCATGCGCTGCGGGTTCTTGATCATGTTGTCCAGGCTGTCAGGATTGCGGAACACATACGTCGGATCAACCACACGCGTCAGCGCGTAGCTGGGCACACCCGCAGGCCCGAACGTCTGCGATCCGCCCGACTCTTCACTCAGCCACACGCGAATCGTGACTGTGCCCAAACGATCCAAACTCAGTCCGCCACGCGAGCCGTCGCCCGCGACTGCCGGCGTCAACCGCGCCGAACTCTTCGCCAGTTGCCACCGGTATCGCGCCCCGTCATACGCAACAGGCAGCCCTTCCGCCGGCATCGTCTGCGGGTCATCCAGATACTGCAGCATCAACCGGTTCGCGATCTCACCCGCCCCCAGCCGCTGCAACTGCCGCGTCTGCGCACGAAGCATCCCCGAGAGCGACGTCAGCACCATCGCCGCCAAGACCGACAGCAACGTGATCGCGGCGACCGCCTCAATCAACGTCAACCCATCGCGATTGGACCGCCCGCGCCGCATGCCTGCCTTTCATTTTCGCTTTATCGCTTTTCGATGTATCGGTTTACTTGATATCCCACACGCTCATGTCGTCCTCGTCACCCACAATCTTGTTGGGTCCGCTCGACGACAGAATGAACGGCTGATCCGCATTGCGCCCACGCGGGTCGTAGTTCAGCTCAGAATCCCAAGCATCCTTGGTCTTGCCGGTTTCAATCAGCTTCTCCGCCACCAGCGCCGTCAGCGCGGGCGGATACTCGTTCTTCTCCACCTTGTACTGCTCGAGATAGCGCTTCATGTCCTGCAGCTTGATCTTCGTGGCGTTGGTCTTGGCCTTCTGACCCTGCCCGCCAACGTTCACCGCCACCACCGCCACCAGAATGCCCATGATCACCACGACCAACGACAGTTCCAGCAGGCTGAAACCGCGCCGAGCCACCACATTCTCAACATGCCGCTTCTGCATGACCAATCTCCAGTGCCAATCTCTCATGTGCGAGTGGCACAGACATTCCGTCCGTGCCCCCAGTTGTAGCCAACCCCTGCATTCTTCCCCGCTCCAGCTTTCCCGTTCTTCTCTGCCCTTCCCTAATGCCTAATCCCTAGTCCCTAATCCCTACTTTTTCATCCCCCCACCTGTCCCGTAATCGTCAGCAGCGGAATCATGATCGACAGAATCAGCCCGCCGATCAGCACCGCCATCAGCACGATCAGGCCCGGCTCCAGCACCGCAAGCAATCGCGATGTCCGCCGGTCCAACTCCTCTTCCATGTCCTTGCCCAACGTCTCAAAAGCTTGCTGCAAGTCCCCCGACCGCTCGGCCGCGATCATCAGTCGCCGCGTGCCCACCGGCAGCGCAGTCACCTTGTCAATCAGGTGCCGCAGCACGCCCCCCTCAATCAGCCTGGTCCGCAGCGTCATCAATTGCTGACGCAGCACCACATGCTGCACGCTCGGAATCGCCACGCCGAGCGAGTCCGCCAGCGGAATGCCCGTCCGGCTCATCGCGCTCATCACCGTGAAGAATCGCGCCGACTCCTGCGCCAGCACCACATCCTTCATCACAGGCAGCCGCCGCAGCATGCCCTGCAGAAACAGCAGCACCTTCGCGCGGAAGATCACAATCGCGACAATCGCCGCGACCGTGCCCAGCAACACCCACATCCAGTTGTCGCGAATGAAAATCCCCACGGTCATCAAAATCCGCGTATACAGCGGCAGCTCTCCCCCGGTCGCCGCAAGCTGCTCCTGGAGCGTCGTCCCCACCTTGGGCACCACATACGTCAGCAGCACCAGACTCGCGCCGACGCTGATCATCAGCACCATCGACGGATACGCCATCAGCGTCGCCACCTTGCCGCGAATCGCCAGTTGTCGCCGCGCACTCTGATTCAGCTGCGCCGCCGCTCCCGCCAAGTCCCCCGTCTTCTCCGCCGCGGCGTACACCGCATTCGTCACATCATCAAAGAGCTTCGTCGCCGCGCACGCGCTCGAAAATGCCGCACCCGCCGACACCATCTCCTTCACCTTCGTCACCCTCGGCTGCGTCCCGCCCGAGACCGACTGCTCCACAACCTCCAGAGCCTCCACCAGCGGCACGCCGCGTGACAGCAACTGCGCCAACTGCTGGTGAATCTCACCCTGATCCTTCAGCGCAACCTTCCCCGATCCCGCCGCCCACTTGGGCAGCTCCACCGTCCGCACCGGCACCAGCCGCTGCTTGCGAAGCTGCGCAACCACATGCCGCTCATCCTTCCCCTGCAGCGTCCCCACGCGATACCCGCCCTCAGGTCGGGTCGCCACATACAGGAAACTGGAAGCCGCCGTTGCCATATTGCTCCCGGACGCCGGACCTGAGGCTTTGCGAAGGTCCGGGTATCTCTGCCCAATCTCCAATCGTGACGGCATCAACCGCCGACCAACAACCGTATTCCGCCGCCGAACCCGTTGCGCTTTCAATTGCTCCTGTCGACTCGCCCCGATTCCTCGCCAGCAAGCCCGGAAGTGCATTGCTTTATCGATCGTTCACCCCCATCAAGCCCAAACAGACGCCCCATGAAACAACCCCCGGGCGGATCTCCGCCAGGGGGCTGTCATGCACCCAATCAAGTCACCGCCGATATCACTGCGCGTGGTGATGAGCCCGCACAACCGGAAAGTCGACATCGACGTCAAACGCCCGGTTGAAGTAGTTCGTGAACACATTCAGCGCGACAGTCGCGACAATCTCTGCGATCTCCGCGTCACCAAAGCCCGCCGCTCGAACCGCACGCAGGTCACTCTCATCCACTCCACCTCGCGTCTCCAGTACCGACTTCGCGAAGTGGAGCGCCGCCAGTGTCTTGGGATCAGCTGACTCCTCATGCCGTGCCCCATCCATCTGATCCTGCGTCAGCCCGATCATCTTGCCGATCGCCGTGTGTGCCGACAGGCAATACGTGCACGCGTTGCTCTCCGCCGTCAACAGCGCGATCTGTTCGCGAATCTGTGTGGGCAGCTTCGCGCCGCCCAATGCACCGTTGAACTGTGCAAAGGCCTGCAGCACCGCCGGCGAGTTCGCCATGACCCGCGTCATGTTGGGCACCATGCCCAAACCCTTCTGCAGCGCCGCGAAAATGTCCTTGTTGCTGCCCGTCGCACCTGCGACATCCTGAATCGGAAGACGTGCCATGTGAAACCCTTTCATTGAAAGGTCGGTTCGTGTCGCACCCGTGGCCGACGGAACATCCGCCAGCCCGCGCCACACGCTGCAATCTCGATCCTTCCCCTTCCCGCCAGTCACCACCATCCCCGCAACCTACTTCGTACCCGTCGTTTTCTTGACGTGCGAGCTCTGCTTCGCCGCAATCGCCGGCACCACACGCTCCTTCATGAAGACCTTGATCTTCTGCGCAATCACATCTCCCATCTCTTCCAGCGCGAAGTGCCCCGTGTCCAGCAGATTGAAGTCGATGTTCTTCAGGTCACGCTTGTAAGGCTCCGCGCCGGCAGGCGGAAAAATCTGATCGTTCTTCCCCCACACAATCAGCGTCGGCGGCTGATGCGTGCGGAAGTACTCCTGCCACTGCGGATACAGAGGTGGATTCGATCCATAGTCCTTGAACAACGCAATCTGAATGTCCTTGTTGCCAGGTCGATCCAGTCCCGCCTGATCCATCAAGTACGCATCCGGGCTGATCTTCTCCGCATCCTTCGCGCCATGCAGGTACTGCCACTTGGTGGTGTCCAGCGTCAAGAAACCCTCAAGCTGCGTGCGCAGCTCAGGCGTCGGGTTCTTCCAAACCTCCTTCAGCGGAGCCCAGAACCCGTCCGGCAATCCTTCCACGTACGCGTTGCCATTCTGCACGATCATCCCTTGCACGCGCTCAGGCTGCCCACTCGCAATGCGGTACCCGATCGGCGCGCCGTAATCCTGCACGTAGATCGTGAACTTCTCCGCCCCAACCGCTTGCGTAAACCCATCCACAACCTTCGCAAGATTGTCAAACGTGTACGAAAACTCGTCCACCTTCGGCATCGAGCTGTTGCCAAACCCCGGATAGTCCGGTGCAATCACTCGGTAGCTCTTCGCAAGTTGCGGAATCAGATCGCGAAACATGTGCGACGAACTCGGGAAGCCGTGCAGCAGCAGAATCACCGGAGCATCCGCCGGGCCCGCTTCCCGATAGAAGATGTCCAGCCCGTTCACCTTCACCGTCTTATAGCGCACAGCACTCGTGTCGCCGATCGCTTCGTGCGTCTGCGCCGCTGCGCCAGGCAAGTCCGCAGACACAGCCTCAGCACCCGCCAGCGCTGTCCCCGCCGCCAGCGCCAGCGCCGCAACCATCGCTCCCGCGACGCCCATCTTCGACCAGCTTCCAGTTGCTCCACGCTTGATTTCTCGACGATCCATAGAAACCTCCTTTGCCAGACCTTGTATATACTGATCAGTCAGTATTCATATCTGTTGCAGTCGCTCTCGATTGGTTACAGAAAACGTGGCGAAATGCCGCACACTCAGAAACAAAGCCCGGCCGTAACATACTGATTCATCAGTACATATACCAGGAACACCCATGCCCCCCAGCCGACGCGACGAACTTGTCGATGCCGCCATGCGAGTCTTCTACCGCCACGGCTTCCACGCCAGCGGCCTCGACCGCATCTTGGAAGAGAGCGGCATCAGCCGCATGACCATCTACAACCACTTCAAATCCAAAGACGAACTCATCCTCGCCGCCCTGCGCCGTCGCGATGAAATCTTCCGCAACAAAATGATGCAGTTTGTCGACGCCAAAAAGCGTTCTCCAATCAGCCGTCTTCTCGCCGTCTTCGACTACCACGAAAACTGGTTCACCGGCAAAGACTTCTGCGGCTGCATGTTCATCAACGCCTCCGCCGAATTCAGCGATCCCGCTTCCGCGCCTTGCCTCGTCGCCGCCGAACACAAACGCTCCGTCGTCCGCTATCTCGTCGATCTCGCCAAGCAGGCCGGCCTCGCCGATCCCCAGGCCGTCGCCGATCAACTCAACATCTTGATCGAAGGCTCCATCGTCACGGCACAAGTCGTCGGACAAGTGGAAGACAACGACCCCGGCGCACCCGCTCGCCTCGCAAAGCAAATGGCCGCCTGCGTCCTCGACCGTGCCACCAAAGCCTGATCACCGCTCGCGTGTCCGCGAAACACGTCTACGCTTTTGCGTTCTTCGGCCCCACTCGAGCATCACCATGACAACCCTCGCCGCTCGCCCCATCGAAGTCGCTCCTCCCACCCGCTCCACCATGCGCGCCCTCATCAAGCACCACGCCGGCCCCGAACTCCAGTTCGTCTCCAACCGCCCCGTCCCCACGCCCGGCCCGCGCGACGTGCTCATCCGCGTCAAAAAGGTCGGCATCTGCGGCACCGATCGCCACATCTGGGAATGGGACCCCTGGGCCGCCGGCCGCATCCCCGTCGGCATTGTCACAGGCCACGAATTCGTCGGCACCATCGAACAAGTCGGCAGCGCCGTAACCAACTACAAGCCCGGCATGCGCGTCAGCGCCGAAGGCCACATCACCGCGTGGAAAGACTACAACAGCCGCACCGGCAACGCCCACATCGCCAGCGACACCAAGATCATCGGCATCGACCGCGACGGCTGCTTCGCTGAATACGTCTGCGTCCCCGAAGAAAACGTCTGGCCCGTCCACGCCAGCATCCCCGACAAGATCGCCGCCGTGCTCGATCCGCTGGGCAACGCCGTGCACACCGTCATGGCCGCCAACGTCAGCGCCAAGAGCGTGCTCGTCACAGGCACCGGCATCATCGGCCTCATGAGCATCACCGTCGCCAAAGCCGCCGGCGCAAGCCGCATCTTCGCGACTGACCTCGACCCCAAGCGCCGCGCCCTCGCCAAGAAACTCGGCGCGACCGAAGCCTTCGACCCACGCGACGATCAATGGATCGCCGACATCCGCAAGCACTGCCGCGGCGAAGGCGCCGACGTCCTCCTCGAAATGTCCGGAGCGAGCCCAGCCCTCACCCAAGGCTTCGAAGCCCTCCGCAACGGCGGCACTGCAGCCCTGCTCGGCCTCTTCGGCAAGCCCGTCACCTTCGACATCAACAAACTCGTCATCTTCAAAGGCTGCACCGTGCTCGGCATCAACGGCCGCAAAATGTTCGAGACCTGGTACCAGATGGAAGAACTCCTCCTCTCAGGCCGCTTGGAACTCGAAGACATCGTCACCCACGAGTTCCCGCTCGAGCAGTTCAAGAAGGCCCATGAAACCATGATCTCCGGCGAAGGCATCAAGGTCGTGATGGCCGTGAACTCGTAAAGCTCTCGCTTCTTGGAAGAAAACATCACAACGCAACAGAACGCACTTTCTCAGAAAGTGCGTTCTGTCATTTGCGGGTAAACCGCCAGCACACCGTCAAGCTACTCGCCCTCGCGTTACGGCCACCGATCCGCCCCCATCTCCACACGCCACCGCTTCTCCACATCATCCCACACAACCCGCTTCCCCGCAACAAGACTGTCCACAACCTGCTCCACCACAATGCCGCGCAGCAACGCATCGCTCACCGTGTTCGCCTCACCAATCGGCACGATGCTCGTCGACAAACCCAGTTGCTGCGTCACGTCACTAGCGGTCTTGGCTTCGTCCGTGCTGCCCGCGCGAATCGCGCGGAGCAACTCTTGCACAACGCGCTCGGAAGCTGTATTAGTGCCGTATCCGCGAGCATGCAGTCGGCGCATGCGCCATACGACGAGCAAGTCACCCTCGTTGCCTTCCGCTCGTTCCTTTCGAAACGCGTTCCATTCCGTAATGACCTGCCGAGCAACCGGTTCAATCACGTCGCGTCGTCTCGGATCAGCATCTTCCTGCAGGTCGTGCACGCCGAAGTTGTTCTGAACAACGTCGAGGAAGATGCGCTGCGCATACGAAATCGATCCATCGCAATCGTCGCACGAGATTGATACCAGTCGCTGCATCGCGCCAATGAGCCGGTCACCAATTGCGAGCGTTGTCGATTCGTGCGTCAGTGGCAGAAGTGCGTGCGCGAACGCTTCGATGAAATCATCCGGTGCAAACTTCTTGTCTTCGCCGCGCGCGCTGCGCTCCAGCCCTTGCAGAAGCTTCTCAACTTCTTTCCACTTCTCTTCCGCGCCGGGCTCAAACTCCGGCTCACCGCCCTTGTCAAACCAGTCGGCCCACATGGCGATGCGTTCCGCTCGAGGCAAGCTCTCGAAGTTGGCGGGCTGCTGCGCTTCAAACCTTTCGCCCGCACACTCGTGAAGACAGGACGCAACATTGCCTTGAAAGTAGTTGTCGCTCGGCAGCGCTCTCGCGTGCTTGCGCATCGCGGCAAGCGTTCGCGGATGCCGCCAATACCCCAGCACAGCCAGCGCCAGTCGCAAGTCGTCACCCGCACTGTCGCGCGTTGCAGTCTCCAGCCGCTGCCAGCACTGCTCCATCAACTGCGGATCAGCCCGGATTGCCTGAAGAACCTGCCACCGCTCTGCTGCGCGCAGGGCCTTCGATGCCGCCGCGTCACTCAGGCGCTGAAAGTCGTCGGCGGGAGAACACAACGCAGCCGGGGCGGCGAGAAGAAGTACCGCGCCGAGACACACACGCTGAAGGAATGTCCACATCGTTGCCCCCACTTTCCGACCCTCACCCCACAAACCGCGGCACACCGGTCGAGCGTTCGTAGCGTCCCACGCTCTTGTCTACTTGCAGCGACCACAGATCAATCCCGCCGGCGACGCTCATCACGTTGCCGTGGCCCAGCGCTCGCAGTGCGTGGGCGGCTTTGAGCGAGCGCACGCCGTGGTGGCACATGACGGCGACAGTCTGGCCGGGCTCGGGTTCGACTTCGTCGTGCCGCGACTCGATTTGATCCAGCGGCAGCAACTGTGCGCCGGCCACGTGCACCAACTCAAACTCAGTGGGCGTGCGGCAGTCAATCAGCAGCAGCTTGCCTTCGTCCAGCAATAACTTGGTTTGCTGCGGAGTCAGTTCCATCTGCGGATTGATCGGCTGCGACATCACTTGCTCCCCGCGGGTTCGGCTGCGTCGGTCTTGGGCTCCGCGTAGCGGGCGACATCTTGGCTGGTGATGCGCTGCGTCATACCCGGCGCCATCCAGTAGCGTTGCGGCTCGTGGCGGACTTCTTCCCAAGGCTGCACGAAGAAGAATCGCGGCACGATGAGCAGCGCCTGCGCGAACGAATCAATTGGCGCGAACAACATCTCATCGCGGCGGTCCACCAGCGAATCGCCGGCGAGTTCGAGCGAACTGATCGGCGTCGGAAACTCGCCGCGTTGGCGGGCGGTGTCGTCGGCGAAGGTTGTGTGGCGGCTGTAGGTGGGCATGCCATCGATACCGTCGATGGGCACCACGAAGGGGACGGGTTCCCACTCGCCGCGGTTGAGCCGCGAGCCCGGGCCAGTCAGACTGGCTTGATCGCTGCGTGCTGCGGTGTCGGGACGCGAGTTGTTGTCGGCCACACCTTGGAGCTGCACCGCTTCCAGCGAAGGCGCGAGATCCTGCTTACGACCAAGTGTGTTGCTGTTGTTACTCTCGGCAACGCAGCCGCCCAGCAACGCAGCCAACGGCACAACTGTCGCGCATGCGCGCAGGCAGGAAATCTTCGCCGCATTCGTATCCATAGTGCATCGTAGCGGCGGGGCGTGCCCGCCTGCTACACCTCCTGTGGGTGTTGGGTCGCCACGGTGAACTTAACCGCGGGCGGGCGTCAGCAGGCTGTCTGGGTCCTGCAGCAGCTTGATCACTTCGGCCAGCGCTAGGGCGGCGGTCGCGCCGTCGACCACGCGGTGGTCGCAGGCGAGGCTCAGCGGCAGCAGCAGGCCCACGCGGAAGCTGCCCTTGTTCACCACCATGCCTTCGCGGCCGCGGCCTACCGCGAGGATCGCGACTTCCGGATAGTTGATGATGGGCGTGGCGAAGCGGCCGGCGTGGCTGCCCACGTTGCTGATCGTGAACGTGCTGCCCATGAGCTGCTCGCGCGAGGCCGTGCGGTTGCGGGCCGCGTCGGCGACTGTGCCGATGGCGCGGCTGAGTTCGAGCACGCCCAGGCGGTCGGCATCGCGAATCACCGGGACCATGAGGCCGCTGTCGGTGTCGGCGGCGATGCCCAGGTGCACGCTGCGGTGCTGGTTGATGCTGGCTTCGTAGTTGGGGTCGCTGGGCTTTTCGTCGACGGTTGCGTTGAGGGCGCGGAACTGGCTTTGGCCCAGGACGCGGGCGACTGCGCTGGCGACGAAGGGGAGGAAGCTGACTTTCTCGCCGCTGGCGGCGGCGAGCTTGCGGCGCATGCTGTCGAGGGCGGTGACATCCGCTTCATCCATGACGGTGAAGTGGACGGCCTGATTGACGCTCTCGCGCAGGCGGTTGGCGATGGTGCGGCGAACGCCGCGGAAGGGGACGCGGGTGACTTCGTCGCCGCTGGGGGTCGCGGGGCGAGCAGCGGGCGCGGCGGGGGCTGCGGGCTTGCTGGCTGGCGCGGTGCGCGCGGGTTCGACGAAGGCGGCGGGCTTGGCGGCTGCTGGAGGCTGCTTGGCGGCGGGATTGCTGCCGCCCCGGAGGGGCGGCCCACCAGCGGCGCGGACGTCCTTCTCGAGGACGCGGCCGCCGATGCCGGTGCCGGCGATGGTGTCGATGTCGACGCCCAGGTCCTTGGCGAGGCGGCGCACGGCGGGGGTGGCGAGGGCCTTGCCGGGGGCGGCGTTGAGGCCGGGGGTGTCGGCGCTCATTTGGCCGACGACGGTGCCGGCGTCTTCGGTGCGCTCTTCGGGCTCGGGGATGTGTTCCATCACGTTGCGCGGGGGCTGGGCGGAAGCCTTCGCCTCGGGCTTGTCGTGCTTGCCGTTGCTGGCGGCTTTGCTGGCTGCGCCGCCGACGTAGGTCACGAGGGCGTTGCCGACGTGGAGGATCTCGCCTTCGGTGCCGTGCAGCTCGGCGATGGTGCCATCGCGCGGGCTGGGGACTTCGACGACGGCCTTGTCGGTTTCCATGTCGGCGAGGATGTCGTGCTCCTTGACGGCATCGCCCACCTTGACGCGCCACTTGATCAGTTCGGCTTCGTGCACGCCTTCGCCCAGGTCAGGCAGGATGAAGACATTGGGATCGGTGGACTTGCCGGGATGGGCCATGATGAACCTCGATGGATGACACACACCCCCTGCGAAGACGCTCGCGCGTCCGCCGCTGAGGGATGAAGCAGGGGAAGGTGATTGTTGGCCGACTTTTTCAACCTGCCCATGCGCGGCGACGAGTTGATATGGGAAGGTGGCGACGGTGAGCAGGGCGGCGAGACGGGCGAAAAGAGCGTGAGGGCGGAGGCGGGGCGCGGGTGACGATGTGGTGTTGGTGGTGACGTGAGCGGCGAGCGGTTGGGTGCGCGAAGGGCTTGATTGATGGGTGGGGACTGGGCAGTTGGGCGGGAATGGGAGGGTGGATGTGGCTTGGCATGCGGCCGCACCGGAGGTGCGGCCCACCGGCTGGGCAGGCAGGTAGCAGTCGGGGTGGAGGCGGAGGGTTTGCAGCATGACTGCGATGTGCGGGGTAGTGGCCCAATCGTGCAGTTCGCTTAACGTGAGCGTGCGATCGACCTGGCAGAGTTCGCGGAGATCACCCTGCAACTCAACGAGCCAGAAGATGCGGCGGAGGTCGATGGGATTGAGGTCGCGCAGATGTGCGGGGGTGATGGCATTGTGCACGGTTGTGTAATCGTGCTGTTCGCACATGGCGCGCAGGTGTTCTTGCGTGGTGGGGATGAACTCGTCGTGCGGATTGATGTAGGGGTTGGCGCGAGCGCGAGCCTGGGTGAGGTATGGCACGTTGGGCTGGGCGTAGACGGGCTGGACTGCGTTGATGGGGCGCGCGGCATCGATGGTGGTGATGTTGCAAGGAACTGATGTGGACTGCGTGAGCATGAGCTTCCCCTTTTCTGGACAGATGCGATGGGGCGCGCGATGTGCCCCTCCGTATCTCCCCCCGCGCACCATGGTGCGCGCGCACAAAGCTGCTGATTTTGCGTTGTGCGGCGGCGCAAGTGCTTGTGGAATAGCGAGAAGAAATTTTTGAAAATCGGGGCCGCGGGGGGGTGTGGTGGTGCGCTGGCGCGCGCACAAAGGTGGACGTAAAGGGTTTGTGCGCGCGAGGGAGGAATGTCGCTGGGCGCGCTGCGTTTCGAAGTGGTACGTTGATGCAGGGAGGAGGACGAAAAGACACACAGCCAGCCCGCAGAGCCGGGCAGGCTATGGCACGTGGTCAGGTTGTTGGTGAAGTCATACCACCTGCCGATCATCACACGGCTTGCATCGCGGCGACAATTTCAGTCCGTACGCGGTCGATCGTCTAGCGGAAGAAGTTGATGGCCGGGAACCGCCGCTCGATCGCCGCGAGGCCTTGGTCGGTGATTCTGTTTTTGCCGATGTACAACGTGTTGAGGGCGGTGAGGGGCGAGTCTGCGGCAACTAGATGCGCGAGGCCTTGGTCGGTGATCTTGTTGCCGCCGAGGTCCAACGTGGTGAGGGCGGTCAAGGGTGAGTCTTTGGCGGCGAGGTGGGCGAGGCCTTGGTCGGTGATTTGGGTGTCACCCAGGTACAACGTGGTGAGAGCGGTCAAGGGCGAGTCTTTGGCGGCCAGATGCACGAGGCCTTGGTCGGTGACGCGGGTCTCATTGATGTACACATCCGTCAAGCCGCGCAAGGCCGTGCCCGGGGCGACAAGCGCGGCGAGGCCCTGGTCGGTAATGTGCGTGGCTTTGAGAACCAGCCTCGTGAGAGCGGAGACTGCCGAGTCCTTGGCAGCCAGCGCGGCGAGTCCTTGGTCACTGACGCGGGTGCTCGAGACATCCAGCCGCGTCAGGACATTCAGCGGCGAGCCTCTGGAGGCGAGGTATGCAAGCCCTTTGTCGGTGATGTCGGTGTCGGAGAGGATGAGCGTGGTAAGCGAGCGGAAGGGCGCATCGGACGCAGCCATGAACGCAAGGCCGTGGTCGGTAATCGGCGCGTAATCGAGGTTCAGTTCCGTCAGAGCGGTGAAAGGCGAGTCCTTGCGGCAGAGCCACGCGAGGATGGCGTCGCTCATGTCGTCGCAGTACACGTACAACTCCGTGACGCGGGCGCACTCGGCTGGTCCGACGGGCGCGGAGTTGGGGAGATCGAGCATGTTGCGGACGGCATCGTGGACGATGGCGAGCTCGTCGTCACTGAGATCGCGGGTGGCGTGGGGCGGCAGGTTGGTTTCGCCGTCGCTCATGCGGCAGAGCGTAGTGGGAGAGTGCGCAGGCGTGCGATATGTGCAGGCGCGATGAGGATGTGGGCGGGCGGTTCTGTGCCCGTCCGGGGCACGATGCGCGGGCGCGTTCTTCGACGGGCTGCGCGATGCCCAAAGCCGCATCGCTCCACCCGTGGCTCCAGGCCGTGGCCTCGCTGGGGTCACGGCAAGCGGCTTGGTTGCGATGATGTGTCAAGCCAAACTCACTGCAGAGGTTCCGGCAGGAAAAGGCGGGCTCACCGCGAAGAGGCACAGGGCACGAAGCATGTTGCGTTGGAGAGCGGCGCGGGTGAACTAGCTGCAGACTTTGATGTTGGGAAATCGCTGCTTGAGTTCGGTGATGGCGTCCATGCTGACCCAGGTGTCGCGAACGTCCAAGTCGGAGAGAGCCGTGAGCGGCGAGTCTTTCGCGGAGATGGCAGCGAGCCCTTGATCGGTGATCGGGGTGGAGTAGAAATCCAGCGCTTTGAGGGCGGTAAGTGGCGAGTTCGCGGCGGCTATGTGAGCGAGTCCTTGATCTGTAACCTGGTTCGCCCAGAGCCTCAGCTCGCTGAGACGGGAAAGTGGTGAGTCTTTGGCAGCGAGGGACGCGAGGCCTTGGTCGGTGATTGTCATGGAACCAAGATCGAGCGAGGTCAAGGCGGTCAGTGGCGAGTCTGGGCGTGCAAGATCAGCGATTCCCTGATCGGTAATTGCGGTCATGTCGATGTCCAAAGTCTTGAGACCCTTGAAGGGCGTGTCGTCACTCGTGACACACGCCAGCCCGTTGTCGGTAATCGGACACCCGCTGACGATCAACTCCATGACTGCCGTCAAAGGTGAGTCTGTCGCGGCAAGCCACATCAGCCCTGCTTCCGTGAGCAGTTCACCGTAGAAATTCAAGACACGGACGCGGGCGTATTCATCTACTCCAAGCAGCGCGTCCTCTTCGAGATCCAAGTGCCAGCGAACGTAGAATTGGATACTTGCCAGTTCTTCAGGCGCGAGCGCGGCCCCGCGTGCGAGCCATTGCTCGGCGGGTGTGTTTGGGTCGGGCTGGGCGGGGGTGGGCTCGGGCATCAGCAAACTCGCGGCGGGTGCGAGGGGGAGGGTAACGGGATATGGCGAGTCGTGCAGGCGAGGCGCGATTGACTAGCGACTCGAAGAGGTCCTGTTCTAGTTGTAGAACGTGACTGCGGGAAACCGGTTCTTGAGCGCGACAAAGCCCGCGTTCGTCACTTGGGTGTCACTGACACTGACGTGCATGAGGGCGGCGAACGGCGACGACTGTGCCGCCAAGGCTGCAAGTCCTGCATCCGTGATTTGAGTTTCGTCGAGGTAGAGTTCTGTGAGTGAGGTAAGCGGCGAGTCGTCGGAGGCCAGTGCCGCGAGGCCAAGGTCGGTGACGTGGGTCTCGTTAAGATAAAGATGGCTGAGTGCCGACAAAGGTGAGTCGGCGGCTGCAAGCCACGCCAAGCTGGCGTCGGTGATTGGCTTGCCTGAAAGCCACATCTCCCGGATGGCGGCGAAGTGTTCGAGGCATAGCGGCGTGCCGTCGGGCAAGTTCAAGTGTTGACGGACGGCATGCTCGATGCACTCCAGTTCTTCGGGCGCGAGCGCGGCCCCGCGTGCGAGCCATTGCTCGGCGGGTGTGTTTGGGTCGGGCTGGGCGTTGATTGGTTCGGGCATGAGCTAGCTCGCGGCGGGAGCGAGCGGGAGGGTAACGCGAGCGGCGCGGGTGGGTTACTTGTAGATTGTGATGTTGCGTTCAACAGGTAGCACAATGCTCAGAGCCGCATCGCTTCACCCGTTGCTTCGGGCATTCGCCCTGTTGGTGCACGCGGAGGTGGGGATTGCGCGGGGAGTCAGCGGCGGGGAGGTGGGGTTGGGGTCAGTGGCTGGGGGGTGTTGGTGGGGTGCGCAGTTCTTCGGGCAGTGTGCCGCCGTGCTGGAGGTAGGTGGCGAGCAGCGTCTTTGTGTTTTCGAAGGTCTTGCGGCTCACGCTATCTGTCGTCCATGGTTTGCCGAATACCGGGGCCATGCGCTGTGTGAGCAGGCCATATTCGCCATTGACAGCGGCGGCGGCGAGGCGCTGCAGTTCATCGTGGCCGTTTGGCTGGCTCCATGCGGCGGCGCTGTCGGTGTAGAAGTCTTTGAAGCGCGCGACGGCTGCGTCGAGCTGGGTTTGATTCATCTCACGAATCGCGTGATCGATGGGCTGGGGTACGTCGCCTGTGGGCACGGGTATGAAAGCGGCCAGCTCTTTCGCGGCGTGCTCGCCCTGAAACTTGTCTTTGAACCACAGGTCGAACATCTCCCACTCAGCCATGATGGACGCGTGCGCGCCGAACAGGTCGTCGGTGTTCATCGCGCGCATGGCACCGAGCAACTGCTGTGCGCTGTCGGTGCTGAGCGCGCCGGACTGCAGCCGCTCATCGATCCATTTGCATGCCTGACCGTTCATGGAGCAGCCAACCAGGCTGCTGACGATGAAACCGTCGTTGCGGACATGTTCGGACATGCGCAGCATGGCGCGGATGCGGCGGATGGCTTGTTGCTCATTTGCGGCGCGTGATTCGCCTTCGGCGGGGAGGGCCATGAGGCGGGATGCGTCGGCCATCAACGCGCGGGAGGAGCCGCGGACGAGCGAGAGATGCGGCACGACGAGTTCCCAGCCGCTCTTGTAGTCGAGCCCCCAGTCGCACTGTTCCATCGTGGCGGCGTTGATGAGCTTTTCGATGTAGGCCTGCTGCTGTGCGAGCATGGCCGGCTGATCTTCATTGGTGCCGGCGCGAGCGTGCAGCACTTCGTGTTGCTCGGTTGCAATGGAATCCCACGCGGCGAGGTAGGCGTGGGCGGCGTTTTGGCCTTGGAGGAGCGGGGGGTGGGTGTTTGTGTCTGCAAATTGCCGTGCGATGGCCGGCATCTTCGGGGCGTCTGGCGGGGTTGCGGGCTGGGTTGCGGGCGATGGGGCCGCGACGCCGGCGATGACGCAGACCAGACTGGCTACGAGTTGCTTTGTGCGACGCATGATCGGCTCCCACTTGAGGTGCGGGCGGATGCGGGGTCGCCGTTGGTTGGGCGGCGGCATCGGCGCGGTTTTACTCAAGGCTCTGGACACCGACGATGGGGATTTGTACGAAGGCGGGCGGGATGGGGTGTGGTGCGGTGATGTGGTGGGATGATGACGGTGTATGTTGGGGTGTGAGGAGTTGGAGAAAGCCGCTTGAACGCGATGGCGGCCGGCACTTTGAGAAGTGGTGACGGGAACGGCGGGTGTTGGCATCCAGTGGGGCGAGGTGTTTTGGTATGCACATGGTGCGCCGGCGCTGATGGGAGATAGTCATGCAGTCATGTGCCGCTCGGATGGTGGTTGTGGTGTTGGGTCTTGCGGGGCTGGCGGGGGCGGTGCCTGGGGGTGGGTTGGCGCGGGAGGCGCAGGGGCAGGTGATCATTCGGACGGCGGGTGGGGGCGGGGCGAGTGGAGCGGCACTTATCACTACGCGCAGTGTGGATGAGTATGCGAAGCTGCTGGAGCTGACGGCGGAGCAGCATGAGACGGTGAAGACGCTGCATGAGGGGTATCGCGCGGCGTGGAAGGCTGCGGACGAAGAGCGTGAGAGCAAGCAGGAAGCGGCGCAGGAGAAGATGCAGGATGGGGACTTTGAAGGGATGGGGAAGGCGATCTCCGAGACGATGGACGCCTTCGCTGAGAAGACAGCGAAGATTGAGTCGCAGTTCATGGAGGACATGAAGGCCGCGCTGACGCCGGAGCAACTGGAGAGGTGGCCCGCCGTTGAACGTCACCGCCGCCGCGATACACGTTTGCGCCAGTCGAGCTACAGCGGCGCGGGCGTGGACCTGATTCGACTTGTTGATCGCACGGGCACGGATCCCAAGACGGCGGAATTCTCTCAATTGCTGAGCGACTACGAGATGGCGATGGACCGTCAGCTCATTGAGAATTCCAGTCGGACGAGCAGTGTGGCTCCAGCCGACAAGGATGCGAGCTTTGACCCCAAGCATCAGGACGAACTCATGAAGGTCATGAGTGAAAATGGGCGTGCGCTGCGCGATCTGAATCGTGACTACGCCCGCCGATTCGCGGCCCTCATGCCTGAGAATCTTCGGACGACGTTTGAGAACGAACTTGCGAAGCGATCGTTCCCGCAGATTTACGAGCCGACGCATGTCGAGCAGTGCCTGACCGCTGCAAGCAGCTTCAGTGATCTGGATGAGAATGCAAAGGCAACCATCGCACAACTGAACGAGCAGTGGCAACGTGAGTCTGCGCCGCTCAACAAGGCATGGACGCAAGCGGTGGTTGAAGCGGAGGAAGAAGCCGGCGGTTCGCTGCAACTGCAGATACAGCAGTGGAGCGGCGGCGGCGGCAACAGCGAGATAAAAGCCGCGCGCGATGCTCGCCGCGAACTTGAGAAGCGTTTGCGTGCTCGGCTGGACGAAGTGCTGACCACGGCACAGGAAGAGCGCTTGCCCGCCAAGAAGCGAGCGGAGAATGGCCCGATGGGCGGGCTTCGCATCAACTTGGGCGGCGGCAACAACGACGAGGAGTGAACACGTGTCAGTCGTCGAGATTGCGGCGATCGCGCTTGCGCTGACCTGCTTGCTTCTTTTCATCGAGACGCCGCTGCTTGGCGCGACGCGAAGGTTTGGTAGCGCGGCGGAGTTTGGGGGCGTTCCATGCGTCGTGGATGAGCTGCGTCAAGCGCTCTTCGCACGCGGCGCGGTTGCGTTCCTGGCTGCGGTATTCGTCGGCGGTGATGAGCAGGTCGTTGTCGGACGTGAGCAGGTGCTTGGCGGCGGCGGCGAGGCGAGCGGCCTGCGCGGGCGCGAGTAGCATGGCGTGGAGCGAGACGCGCAGGATGCACTTTGTCGCGCGCTTGTTGACGTTTTGGCCGCCTGGGCCGCTGCTGCTGATGTAAGAGATATCCATCGCTGCGGCGGGGACGACGAGGCGGCCGTGGACAGCGATGCCTTGGGGCGGTGGATCAAGGTTGGGGACGGCAGGGACCATAACGATCAGCGAGCGTACGGGCTTGATCGCTGGGCGAGTTCGAGGCGCTGGGCCATGGCTTCGCCCGCTTGGAGCAGGTGCGTGATCCATGCGCCGAGCTGATGCAACTGGTTGCCGGTGACCTGCGCCTGATGCAGGAGGCCGATGAGTTCGCGCGTGGGTTCGAGCGTGGGCTGGGGCGTGGGCTGCGACTGCTGCCAGGTTGTCGGCGGCTTGGCAGTCTGTGAAGATGCCAAACGCTGCTCGATCACATCGGTCGCCTGGGCTGCGGCGACGACACGCTCGCCCAACTGCACGCGTGCTTCTTCGGCTCGTGTTGCGAGTGATTCAAGCCGCGTGATGATGCCGGAGACGTGCGACTGTGTTTGCGACGCGTGCTGTGTTGCTGCCTGCAACTGGGCCAATACGTCCTGAGCGAGCGGCATCGTTTCAACGTCCACGAGTGATGTCGTGATGCGCTCCATTGATTCATCTCGATGAGAGACGCCGGCTTGCGCGGTGGCGGCGGCGCTCTGAATCGTCGCGACTGCTTCGATGCGGGCTTGCTCGATGCGGGTTGCGTGCTCGGCGGCGAGCTGAGAGAGCGCGTCGGCGGCTTCGCGACTGCTGGCTTCGAGCCGTGACTGCACTTGCTCGTGCGTGGTGGCGGGAATTTGCGCGAGCGTGCTTGCGGCGTGCTGAGAGGCTGCGGTGATGGCGTCGATGGCGGCGCGGCGTTCGACGGTGATGGTTTCGCGCTCGCGCGAGATGAGTTCACGCGATTCGGTGACGAGTTTGGCAGCATCGGCGCGGAGGGCGAGGAGCTGCTCGGCGATTTCGCTCGCGACGGCTTCGGTGCGTTGCTCGCTTTGGCTGATGGTGGACTCGAACTTCATGGAAGCGCGGAGGACGGCTTCTTCGAGGCTCTTTTCGAGCTGCTCTGCGCGCTGGGCGATCTGGTCGCTGCCGGTGCGTGTGGCATCGAGGCGTTGTTCCACGGCGCGCACGCTGGTTTCGAAGCGGGCGAGGGCAGCGTTGGCGTCGGTGATGGTTTCGCGCAGGGTGGTATCGAGCGCGAGCGAATCGATGTCGAGTTGTGCGGGGGCGACACTGGAGGCTGGCAGTTTGCTGACGTGCTCGGCGATTGCCTGCGTTGCGATTTGGGTGACGGTTTGGGTGACGGTTAGGGCGATATGTTCACGCAGCTGGGTTTGGACGGAGTCCATGACCTGGCGCATGACTGAGTCACGCAGTTCCGTGGTGAGTTGGCGCACCAGGCCGTCGCGCTGCGAGAGCAGCTCCTGCGCCACACTGTCGCGCAGTTCGCGTGCTTTGGCGATGGCGGTTTCGTTGCCGACGTGGGTCATGAGCTGCTGCACTTTGGCGGCTTTGGCTTCGATGACGGGGAGAGCCTTGATGGCGGCGTCGGTCTTGGTGGTGAGGTCGGTCATGAGGCCGCGGAGCTGTTCGCTGAGGGCTTTGACCTGGCCGTGGGTGATGGTGAGAGACTCGCCAGCTTTGCCAGCTTCTTTGGTGAGCTTGCTGAGTTGGCCTGCGAACTCGTCGAATGCGCGCTGGTCGACGACGCGGGGCGAGAGGAAGACCTGCTCGACGGCTTGATGGAGGGAACGCTCGACGGGATCGGTGCGGAAGTCGGGGCGCGGCTCGGGGCGTGCTTCGACGAGAGCGGCGGGCGCGGCGACGGGGCCGGTTGAATCGGGCTTGTCGGGCCCGTTGGGCGATGCATCACGAACGGAAATAGCAGGCATGCAGACCTCCGAAAGCGCCGGCGCGGAGCAGGCTGCCTTGTGTCGGGCGGGCGTGCTGCGCATCCGATAAGTGTCGGCGGTTTCAGCGGGAATCGTGCAGATTTACTCGTGCGGGCTTCACTGGCACTGGCCGCCAGCGAGGACGGTGAAGAAGCTGATGACGTCTTGGTCTTCGGGGAAGACGCTGTTGTTGTTGAAGTCGAGGTCGCAGGGGCCGGTGGGACAAGGCGCTCCAGCGAGGGCGTTAAAGAAGTCGCTGACGTCTTGATCTTCAGGGAAGACGCCGTTGCGGTTGAAGTCGATGGAATCGCAGGTGAGGCTCACGAGGTCGGCGTTGAGTTCCCACATCGCAAACTGATAGCCCGCGGTGCTACGCAGGCGGATGGTGTTGAGACCGGCGTTGAGTTGGACAGGGACAGCCCCCCACCACTGCCGGGCCATGGGCGCGGGCCATGCGGGGTTGGTGAGTGTGAGGGAACCGATCTGCGAGCCGTTTGCACCGACCCAGATGTCGGCACTCGCGACGGTGGGTGCGGCGAGCAAGCGCAGGTTGTAGGTACCGGGTTGAGACACGCGGACGAGATAGTCGCGCGTGTCGCTGGGGCCCATCTGCTCGTTGGCGCGAGTTTCCCAGTCGGTGTTGCGATTGAGGTGGCGGCGTGCGTCAACGGGGCCGGGGAAGGGCACGCCTGCAAGCGTCGGAGGCACCGGCTGCTGGGCCATGGCTTGCAGCGCGCTGTACTTGGGGCTGCCGATTGCCAGCGATTCGGTGAGGCTCCAACTGCCGTTGTCGTTGATCCATGAGCCGCTGCCGGCGTGGAACCACATAAACATGCCGCCGCCTGCTTCGTGCCACTGGCGGAGGTATTGCGTGCAGATGGAACCGATGCGCGGGTCGTACATGGCATCGCGCTTGGCGGCGACGTTTGCACTGCCGGTGGTGTCGGGGCCGCCTTCGTAGGCCATGAAGGGTCGCAGGCCGTGCCAGGCGGTCATGGTTGCGAGGTGTTCATATTGATACGAAGTTGGCAGGCGATCAAGCATGCCTTGCAGGGCATCGAGCACTTCGGGCGGCGTGAGCGTGCGGGTGTCGGCTCCGCCCAGATTGAAGTACGGGGCGACGGCGAGGGCGTAGATGCGATCTTTCGCGGGGCCGTATGCGCCGTTGATGAACGAGAGCATCTTGTCGAACTGCCAGGTTGCGCCGAACTGCGCGGCGAGCACGGGGCGCACGCGGGTGTTCATGCTGCCGGGTCCGAAGACGTTGGCGAACTGCTGACCGATCTCCACCGTGCGCTTGGCGATGCGACGGTGGCGCATGGTGTCGGCTTCGGTCACGCCGTCGTAGCGGAGGATGCTGGCGGGATCTTGCGCTTCGAGCACGCCCTGGTCATAGTTCCAGTCGGCCTGCTCGAACATGAAGTTCCAGACTTCGTTGCTGTATTCGACGTAGACGTTGAGATCGGGATCGAGGCGATCGCGGATGAGGATGGCGAGTTTTTGGACGAACTGATCGTCGGCCATGTGGGGAACGTTGATCCACATGTCGCGCTGGAGTTCATTGCAGAGATCAACGCACAACTCGTAGGGCACGCCGGTGCGCCAGCGGTAGCTGGCATCTTCGAGCGTGCTGCGATCACTCCAGCGCACGGCGGGGCTGTTGTTAGTTTTTGTCCACGGCATGAAGCGGATGGCGCCGAAGTGGCGGAGTGAATCGACGAAGGTGGGCATGAAGATCTGGCCCTCGGTCGTGCCGGGGCGCATGATTTTCATGTTGCGCACGCCGCCTTGGGTTTTGTAGAATGACATCAGCAGACGGTCGCCGCCTTGCGGAAGGAACCACTCGCCGTAGACGCGGCCTGTGAGCGGATCGCGCTCGTAGCTGATCAATTGACCTGAACTGTCAAAGCCACGGAAGCGCGGGGTCTCGGTGCCGGCGCAATCGAAACTGAAGCGATACACGCCGCTGAGGCCTTGTTCCACATCGGTGGGCTGGCAGCACATGATGTAGAGACCGGCGTCGTCGAGCGGATGGCCCGTGTCATCGAGGGGCACGACACCGTCCCAAGGCGTGTTGACCGGCGCGAAGCCGCGCGACTGCTTGGTGATGTCGGCGAACTCGTGGGAGCGCATCCAGTCGGCCACGCCGCCGAGGTTGGCGGCGATGTAGGGGTTGGTCTGCGCCTGCGAGAACGGTGAACAGGTGGCGACGACGACGAACGACACGAGAGGTGCTAGTAGTGAATCCCACGCCGCCTTGCGCTGTGCCATACGTCCTCCGCCAAACTCTTCACACCCAACCCAGCGATTGCGCTCAATTGTATCTGAACGTAGCCCTGCGACGCGCGAATGCGAGAATTGCTACAGAGAACGGAGAAGTGAACAGAAGCCGAAAGCGTGCCCAACTGACCAGCCCGAGTGTGAACTTCGACACGTTACTGTTTGTTCAATCGGCTTCTCAACGCAGTGGTCAACTCGCCGTTAAATGGAGACTCTCATGAAAAACGTTTGGTCCAAAGCGGAGAAGGTGATTTCCTGGGCTCCGATGGGAATCACGTTGGTCATCGCCATTGCGACGATGCTTGACTTTGACTTTTTTAGTGATGGCGACGACAAAGTTCAAACCGCTCGCCGATTGGGAACTGTGCTTGTGGGCGTCGCCGTTATGCAGGTGTCGCTGATCTTCGCAATGCACCAACTTCGAGAACGTACAAACGCAGCTGAACAAGAAATGCTGCGCGCATTTCGAGATGCGTCTCCAGGATCTCTGACGTTTCACGACTCGACAAAGGCCACATTCGTCGCGCTTTTGGCCGCGCGCGAGAACTCAACAGAAGTTTGGACGATGAAGCTATCTACACAGCCACCGCGAAAGGTGCTGAAGAACGGGGATTGGGGTGACTGGCTCGCACCGGACATTGAAGAGATGAAGGAATGGTACGATGAGCAGAGTCTCAAAAAGTGGTTGAACGCAAATCCAGCACGCCAGTTTCGGAGAGTGTTCAATGCCCAGACACAGCCGAGTAAAGAGTGGCACGAGCGGACAATGAGTGCTTTCCAAGGCGCAGCCCGTTTCGAACAAACGGCAGGCGAGCTAGGCGACCGCATCGGACTCGTCGTTACCATTTTCGACCGCAAACGACTGTTTATCACGTTCTCACATTCAGACGACAACAATCGCTACGCCAAGCTGAAGTCCATCGAGATGAACAATGCCGCGTGTGCCGAATCGATCTTGGCGGGCTACTGGGAGCCTCTGCGCGACTATGCTCGGCGCCATCAGGTCAAACCGTAGCTGTTGTTCACGCATTCTTGCAAAACACAAATCCACCGCGTTCGGCATCGACCTTGACGTTGTCGCCATCGCCGAGCTCGCCATTGAGGATCTTCGTCGCCAGCGCGTTCTCGACGCGCTGCTGGATCGTCCTCTTGAGCGGACGGGCGCCGAACTGCGGGTCCCAGCCTTCGCTGGCGAGCAACTGCTTGGCGGCGTCGCTCACTTCCAGCGTCATGCCGCGTTCGGCGAGGCGCTGGCGGAGGCGTGACAACTGGATTTCGACGATCTGGCCCAGCGCCGTCTTCTGCAACTGGTGGAAGACGACGACTTCGTCGATGCGGTTGAGCAGCTCGGGGCGCATGAGGCCGCCTTGCATTTGCATGGCGGCTCGGCTCATGACTTCCGTGACTTTGGGCGGCAGGCCAGCGGCCTTGCCCAGGTCTTCGGCCATCATGCCGGCGGGACCGCGCTTGAGCATTTCGCGGATGGCAGCTTCGATTTCCCAATCTTCTGCGCCGCCTGCGGTGAGCTCTTGAATTTGAGCGCTGCCGTAGTTGCTGGTCATGACGACGATGGTGTTGCGGAAGTCGACCGTGCGGCCTTGGCCATCGGTCAGGCGACCATCATCGAGCACTTGCAGGAGGATGTTGAAGACATCAGGGTGCGCCTTCTCGATTTCATCGAGAAGAACCACGCTGTAGGGACGGCGACGGACTGCTTCGGTCAGTTGGCCACCTTCGTCGTAGCCCACGTAACCCGGAGGGGCGCCGACGAGGCGTGCGACGGCGTGTTTCTCGCCGTATTCGCTCATGTCGATGCGGACCATGGCTTCGTCGGTGTCGAAGAGGAACTCGGCGAGGGCTTTGCACGTTTCGGTCTTGCCGACGCCGGTGGGACCCAGGAACAGGAACGAGCCGACGGGGCGGTTGGGATCACTAAGACCGGCGCGGCTGCGGCGGACGGCGTCACTCACGGCTCGCAACGCGTGGTCCTGGCCGATGACTCGTTTGCGCAGGCCATCTTCCATGCGGGTGAGTTTCTCGCGTTCACTTTCGACGAGGCGCGAGACAGGAATACCAGTCCACCGCCCCACCACTGCCGCGATGGCTTCGGCGTCAACTTCTTCTTTCACGAGGGCATCGCCGCGAGACTTGCGCTTGGCGAGGGCTTCCTCTGCGTTCTTCAAGTTCGCTTCAAGATCGCGCATCTCGCCGTAGCGGATGCGTGCGGCGGCTTCGAGGTCGCCCCGGCGCTGGGCTTGCTCAAGTGCGACTTGCTTGCTGCCCATCTGTTCCTTGATGGCCTTGACGGCGTCGAGTTCTTTCTTCTCTTCATCCCAGCGAGCTGTCAGCGCGCGGTTCTGCTCCTGGAGTTCAGCGAGTTCGCGCTCGACGCGTTCCAGCTCGCGTGCGGTGCCACGTTCGGTAGCTTGTTCACCCACGCGCTTGGTGGCTTCGGCGGTTTCAATCTTGAGTGCTTCGCGCTCGATCTCAAGCTGCATGATCTTGCGGCGCAGCTCGTCAAGCTCGCTGGGCATGCTGTCGTTCTCGATGCGCAATCGGCTTGCGGCTTCGTCCACACAGTCAATTGCCTTGTCGGGTAGGAAGCGATCGGCGATGTAGCGGTGACTGAGTTGTGCTGCAGCGAGGATTGCGCTGTCGAGAATGCGCACGCCGTGGTGGGCTTCGTAGCGGGGCTTGAGGCCGCGCAGAATGGCGACGGTTTCTTCGACGTTGGGTTGATCAACGAGAATGGGCTGGAAGCGGCGTTCGAATGCGGCGTCCTTCTCGACGTGCTTGCGATACTCATCAAGCGTTGTCGCGCCGATACAGCGGAGTTCGCCGCGAGCGAGTGCGGGCTTGAGCAGGTTGCCTGCGCTTACTGCGCCATCAGCGGCGCCTGCGCCGATGATGGTGTGGAGTTCGTCGATGAAGAGGATGATCTGGCCGTTGCTGCTCTGCACTTCGCGCAGCACGCTCTTGAGGCGCTCTTCGAACTCGCCGCGGAACTTGGCACCGGCGAGCAACTGGCCGACGTCGAGGGCCATGATCTTCTTGTCTCGCATGCCTTCGGGGCAGTCGCCATTCACGATGCGCAGGGCGAGACCCTCGGCGATAGCGGTCTTGCCGACGCCGGGCTCGCCGATGAGTACGGGGTTGTTCTTGGTGCGACGACTGAGCACCTGCATGGTGCGGCGGATTTCTTCGTCGCGACCGATGACTGGGTCAAGCTTGCCTTGCTGAGCTTTCTGCGTGAGGTCGATGGCGTACTTCTTGAGAGCTTCGAAGTTGCTCTCCGCGCTCTGATCCGTCACGTTGCTCACGCCACTACTGGCGCGAATCTGCTTGACGGCCTGCTCGAGAGCGCCGACTTTGACGCTCGCGTTGCTCAGCGCGTCGCGCGCGGGACCGGGGACGGTTGCAACTGCGAGCAGCAGGTGTTCGCTGCTGACGTAGCTGTCGCCCATGCGCTTACTGAGCTCGTCGGCCTTGACGAGGATGTCCATCAAGGCGCGACCAGCGTTGCCGGCGTTGCCGCTGACTTTGGGTAGCCGCGTGAGCTCACTGACGACTGGCACCTGCACGCGCGAGACCTCGCCGCCAGCCTTTGTCAGAATGGAAGCGGCGGGTCCCGACCGATCGTCCAAGAGCGCATTGAGCACGTGGAGCCCCGTCACTTCCGGATGTCCCGCGCGGGCCGCAGCGGACTGGGCATCGGCGAGCACTTGCTGGGCAGCGGTTGTGAACTGGTCCTGACGCATAACTACTCCTTACGGAATCGCTCCGCCATCGTTCAGCGGAGCTCTGACAGGTGAGATATGCAACCGCCGTGCCGAACTCGCATCGCCCAAAGTCATGCCCCACAGTGTCTTACGCCGGCCCCGAAAGCTGCCAACCCGGCAGGCCCTGCCAATTACGCTATCAGGTCCGCACGAGCCTTGACCATATTTCTACCCGCAAGCCTCGAACCTCCGATGCAGTTGACCCGGATATCCTCCGGGAGCAGTGGCTTGACGCCGCCGCCCGTCACTGGTACAACTCTCGTCCCGCTCATGGCATCGGGCCATCGCGGTACGTCGGTCCCGCCAGCCAAGCACGTGTCCTCGAGATTGGAGTAGCCCATGCGTTCGAACCTCCCCACTGCTTCGATCCTTCGCGCCGCCAGCCTGCTTGGCGCTGCTGCCCTGGCTGTCGCCCTCACGGGCTGCGCCCAGACCGATCGCGCTGACGGCGGCCGCCTCAGCAAGATCCAAGGCGACGTGTCGCCCGAGCTGGACACGCTGGCTCTGCGTCCCATCGACGTGGACAACCGCATGTACTACACCTGGGACATGAACGCTCGCCTGCTGACCGAAGACATCTACACCGGCCTGTTGCTGGATCGTCCCAGCCGCCTCACCAACAGCCCTTCGCCTTGGTAATCTGATTCTGCCGGCTTTCTGCCGAGCGATCCAGATCAAGATGGAACAAGATCAATGAAAAACCGGCAACTGGTGTTGCCGGTTTTTTCGTTGCTGCTTCGCTCAGTTGTTTTGGTTAGTCACTTCAGTACGCTGAACGGAGTAGTCGTTCACCCGCTACGCACACGCGCGTGGGCGCTCGCACGGGTTTTCAACGCTCCGTGTACGACGTCTTCACGACGCCGTGTACTGGCCGCGACCGACCTTCTTGAACATGGACCGGTTCTTGATCAGCGTTTGATTGACGATCGTCCGAAAGTTGGCGGCGTTTGTCTGATAGCCCGACTTCAGCACGGCATCAGCCGCTTCGCTCACGCCGAGCGTCTTGCCCTTCAGCACACCCACCAGCGCATCCGCAAGGTTCACGCTGTTTTGGGGACGCACGCGGCCGCCGGGGACCGTGCCGCCGAGCTCACGGATCTGCGCATCAATCGTCGCGAGCTTCGCGAGCAGCTTCTCGCGACGGCGCTGCAGGGGCGTCACCGAACGTTGACGACGACGAATCTCTGCCTGCAACGTCGAAACAGGAATGGCGCTCAGCGACGATGAACTAGGACGACGACCCATTACATATTCCTTTCAGGATCTCGCGACACAACAGAACGCATCACGCCCCGCTCACATCAACTGATATGCGTATGCACGTAACAAATGGCCTTCCTCATTGTTCGCACGTCAAGTGCATGAGTAAAGCGTCCAGAAAGGTTCACAAGACAATGTGAGATTCCGCGGTCGATGTTAAAACAAGCTGCTTTCGTTGCTCGTCGCGCGGAACGGCGCCGATTAACCGATCGCAGAAAAGCCCAGCTTGGTCACGACGCCGTCGAAGTGATCCAGTCCATAGAACTCAATCACCAGTCGTCCTCGCTTGCCTGCTGGATCCGTCTGAATTTGCACTTTCGTGCCGAGATGCGCACCGATCTGACGTTCCAGATCTCGCAGCACGGCGTGCCGCGGACTCACATCCGTTGGTGTCGGACCCCCACCCTTGCTTGCCGCGCCACCACCTTGCGCAATCTCGCTTGCGATCGCTTCGACTTTTCGCACGCTCCATCCAAACTGCGCGGCCACGCGAGCAATCTCAATGCGCTTTGCAGAGTTCTGAATGCCAAGCAGTGCCTTGCCGTGCCCGCCGGAGAGCTTGCCCGCAACGATCAAGTCCGCGATCTCGGGCTCGAGGGCCGCAAGGCGAAGCAGATTGGTGATCGTTGATCGATCAAGCCCGAGTCGCTCACCGAGCTCATCATGTGTGAGGCCGAAGTTCGTCAGCAGTGATCGCAACGCAAACGCGCGATCCATCGGGTTGAGATCTTCGCGTTGTACGTTTTCAACCAGCGCCCACTCTGCGGCGGTGCTGTTGGAAAGTTCACGCACAATGGCCGGCAGTGCTGCCAAACCCGCACGCTGGGCGGCGCGCCACCGCCGCTCGCCGGCGATGAGCTCAAACTGCACATCACCAACAGCAGGAACAACTGGCCGCACCAAGACCGGCTGCATGACCCCCGACGCCCTGATAGAGCGTGCGAGCTCGTCGAGCGCCTTCTCGTCAAAGGTTCGACGCGGCTGATAGGGCGAGACACGGATCGCACCGACAGGAACGTTCACAACGTCCGATAAGTAATTATCGGGCTTCGCTGGACTAGGGACTTCGATGCGAGCCGTTTCAGGCTCTCGAGCGATGGGTTCTTCCGATCGGCTTGCCTGCGGCGTGTTGATTGGTGCCGCTACCTGCACCGGCGCCTGCAAGTTCATCAGTCCAGAAAGCCCCTTCCCCAAGCGACGGACCGGTGCCGCCGCATCGCGTTTGTTCGCATCCATGCGTGTTCCTTTCTTGCCTCAGGATAGCGAACGACGATACAACTCGCAAGGCAGTCAGGAAGAAACAAGATGCAATCCTCACAACCAACAAGAATCGAAGTGATCGCCCGCGGCATCATGTTTCACGGGGAACGCGTCCTGCTGTGCCAGAATTGCAAGCACGGTTACTTCTACTTGCCTGGCGGTCATGTCGAGTCCGGCGAGACAGCCGCCGCTGCGCTTGCGCGGGAGATGCAGGAAGAAGCGGCGGTTAGCGTCGCTGTCGGACGGGTTGTGCAAGTGGAGGAGCACCTTTTTGTGCAAGGTGGTAAGTCACGACACGAGATCAATGTTTACTTCAGCATGTCCACCACTGCTGATCTAACCAGCATCCGGAGCGTCGAGGACCAGATCGCGTTTGCCTGGGTCGCTGTGAATGATCTCGAGCACACAGATATCCGCCCCGCCCATAGCCGCGATGTCGTTCGCGCACCAGCTTCCGGCTCCGTCCTTTCGTGGCGAAGTGTGCAAGCTCTCTAGCGTTCCACGTGAAACTCAAGCCTTGGGCAGCAGGATGACATCCTGGGGGTCGATCGAGCAACGCACTTCGCTGCCAACAACTGGCAATGTGTCGCGGGGATTCAAGATCGAAAGCGACAGGGTGTGCGTGCCGCTTACCAGCTCTAGCTGCGCAATCTCGCCAAGATAGACCGTGTCCTTCACGGTGCCTGTTATTGGGTTGGTACCACTGGTTGTGAGGCGAACGCACTCGTGCCGCAGCGACACGAGCACATTCGCACCATCGGTGACGTTGCATCCACTCAGGTTCATCGACTGCAGTCGCCCGAATGCGGTCTCAACCTCGACGACGTTCCCCGTGGAACTAACCACACCTTCAAGGATGTTGGTCTCACCAAGGAACTCGGCAACAAACCGGTCAGTCGGACGCTGATAAAGCTGCCCTGGCGTGCCAAGCTGGACGATGTTACCGGACCTCATGATGGCGATCCGGTCTGCCATGCTCAATGCTTCTTTTTGGTCGTGCGTGACATACACGGTAGTTATACCGCTGGTCTTGCAGACACGACGAATCTCGCTCCTGAGCTCGATTCGCAGCTTCGCATCGAGGTTGCTGAGCGGCTCGTCCAGCAGCAGCACCCGAGGCTTTACCACAATCGCGCGTGCGAGTGCGATGCGTTGCTGCTGTCCACCCGACAACTGGTTTGGTTTTCGTGCGGCATATTGCTCCATGCGCACCGCCGCCAGCGCTTCGCGCACGCGGCTTTCCCGCTCGCTCGCTGACACTTTCCGCACTTCGAGCCCAAAGGCGACGTTTTGCGCGACGGTCATGTGGGGCCAGAGCGCGTAGCTCTGAAACACCATGCCTGTATCGCGCTTTTCCGCAGGCATGAAGGTCACGTCGGTGCTTGCGCCATCGCCCGTTTGAAACACGATGCCGCCACTGGTGGGCTCGATGAAGCCGGCGATCATCCGCAGAAGCGTCGTCTTGCCGCAGCCGCTGGGCCCAAGCAAAAAGAACAGTTCGCCTGCGTTGATCGTCAATGAAACGCGATCCACCGCGGTGGTCGTGGGGGGGCTGCCGGGTCCGGGTGCGATGGCCGGATAGCTCTTCACCAGGTCCTTGATGACAATCGTCGTGGACATGCAGCATCCTCGCGTTGCGACACTCTCCCGCGCGTCGATAGATCGCGGGCAACGCCCAGCGTAGTCGGCGACTCTGCAAAAGACGCGACCCGCACTTTCGCGCGGGTCGCGTGGAGAATACTGAGAGATGAGCGATTCAGGTTCCAACGCGAGACAACGTTGGCCATTCTGAGTCGCTTTGTCGGCTACGCGACAAGTACGCTTACACGCTGCGACGACGGCGGGCCGCCATCAGACCACCCAGACCCAGCACGGCAATCGCGCCGGGAGTGGGAACCGTCTGAGGAATGAAGACTGCCATCATCTGGCCGCCGCGAACCAGTTCGCCACCCAAGGTGTTCTGAGCTTGCATGTTCATCAACCACCAACCCGGTCCGATGGTGTCCCAGGCGTCAACGATGCCGCTGGTTTCTTCGTCTTGCGTAAGGAACTCGCTGCCGCCGCTCAGGAAGCGAGCCGAGTCAGAGATACCGATTTCGATCATGCTGTCGCTCACGAGGTCGTACATCCACAAGCGACCCAGACGCGCGTTGTTGCCCACGTCTTCTTGAATGAGAACCTGGTTGAAGCGACTGATGGCGATGTTGTCAAAGCTGTTGGCGGTGGTGGTGCCAGTGAAGCTGGTCACGCCGCCGCCGAAGCTGCTGAAGTCGTTGCCTTGGCCGAGCATGGTGATCATGCCGCCAGCTTCGGGGTTGGAGACATCGCTGAAGGTCGCGCTGTAGATGCGGGTGGGAACACTGACGCCGTTGACAGTGCCGCCGGTGTTGACCCAGATCAGTTGGCTGGGGTTGCTGGGGTTCCAAGCGCTGTCTTCGGGGCGAGCGAACTCCGTGACACCCAGGTCACGGCTGCTCTGCTGGAATGCCGCACCCGTGCCGCGCTGCGTGGCGGACTTGTCAACCATGGTGAAGCTGCTGTTGATGGGAGCAGCGCCTTCGAATGCGATGCCAGGCACACGCATGCCGTAGGTCTTGCCGTTCATCAGGCCAGCGCGCTCGATGGTGTTGCCAGTGGCTTGCTTGTCGCCCACGTAGAAGTAGACCTGGCCGGGCGTGCTGTCATCGGTGCCAGCGACGATCGTCTTGCGCTGCGCGAAGGGGTTGGAAACTGCGTTTTCCCAGCTGAAACGGGCCAGATCGGGCAGTTGGTAGCTCTGGCGGGCTTCGGGGCCGTCGATGATGTTCGCGAATGCACGGCCTTCGTTGCCGATTTCTTCGCCGTTGAGGAGGATGCGGTTGTCGGTGCCGTAGACGGTGCCCGTGGTCGGGTCCATCCACTTGTACGCGCTTTGCGCAGCGAGGTCAGCCGAACAGAAGCGACCGAACTGCGTGGTGGCCGAGAAGAAGCTGTTGGTCGTGGTGTTAAACTGGTTCACGCCCTGGATCAGATCGCGGCCGCCGACGACGCCGAAGTCGCTGCGACGAATCTTCCACTGGCTGACGAATGCGCCGGTCGAACCGTGAGCGCGAACGATGCCGTCCGAAGCGCCCAGTTCGTGATTCTGCACGACGCTAAACGTGTTGTTGGCAATGTCATCGGCATCGCGGTAGATGCCCAGGCCATCAGGAATGCCGACGTGGCGGTAATTTTGCACGCCCGTGTCGAGGTTGGTGTAGAACAAGCTCGCACCAGTCGTCGCGATTGAAACAAACTGCACGCCCGAGCTGTTGCTGGCCGGGAGCATGTAGGGTGTCGCGCCGGCGTTGGGGCCAGTGACGGTGCCTTGGGCGAGTGCGGGCGCAGCGATACCGGCGGCGGCCACGAGGGCCACGATCATGAAACGTTGCATTGTCCTGTCTCCTTGCCTCTCTCGAGGTTGCCCTTTTCAGAGCGACTTTCCACCCAATGGCCGCAAGGCCAGCGTTCGCCGATCACCCCTCGCACGAACGCTTGCGAGGAACATGTTCGTGCGCACGTGGCACGTACATGTCGGCTCCAGCATACGAGATCAACGCATGATGATGTGTCGTTTCGGCGCGAAGTATGCGTGATGGTTGTGTCAAGACGTACGAACTTCGCGCTGTCGTCACACAAGCTTGACATGTTGAGCGCGCGAGTGCGGTATGTTGCTTGCATGATCTGCTCAACTCGCTGTCTCACTCTCATCGCAGCCGGACTCGTCGCACACAACTCGCGTGCGCAGACCATCATGCTCACGCCATCCGGCGACGCGACGATTCATGCGGCCAGCAACGGCATTGACGAAGCGGCGAATGGCACCGGCCCGTGGAACTTCGCTGGCAACACCACGCGCTTTGGCGAACGCCGCGCGTTGCTGCGCTTCGACATCACCGGCTCCGTGCCAGCGAACGCGACCATCACGAGCGCATCGCTCACTATCCATATCGATCGCGGCATCGATGACGCCAACCTCTTCCGTCTGCACCGCGTCACATCATCATGGAACGAAGGCGCAGCCCTGCCCGATGAGCCCGGCGGCGAAGGCGTCCAGCCGCAAGCTGGCGATGTGACGTGGAGTTTCCGCAGCTACAGCGAGACGCCCGCTCTGCGGCTTGCGTGGCTGACCCAGGGTGGCGACTTCGCGCCGGTCGCGTCTTCGCAAACGACCATGTCCCGTAGCGGCGCTTTCACGTTCGCGTCCACGCCACAACTCATCGCTGATGTGACGTCATGGCTTCAGACACCTGCCGTCAATCACGGCTGGATCATGCTGACTGATGATCCCATGCTGAGCGGCACGGCCAAGCGCTTCGCCTCGCGCGAAGCGCCCGACATCACCACGCGACCAACGCTCACGCTGACGTACAGCCTTTGCGGCGATATTGACTTCAACAACGACGGCGTCTTTCCCGATGACCGCGACGTTCTCGACTTCTTTGGCGTGCTCGCGGGCGAAGACTGCTCGTCGTGCGACAGCATCGACTTCAACGGCGACGGCGTCTTTCCCGATGATCGTGACTCCGTCGCGTTCCTCGAGGTGCTTGCCGGCGGTTCGTGCGAGTAATCGCCGCGGACGCGACGCTGGTACCATCGTGCATGAGTCGTGCAGGCCGCAACCCATCTGGTCGCAATTCCGCCGTTGCGCGCATCGAAGCCCTGCGCCGGTTCCGTGCCGTCACGCCGCGCAATGTCTCCATCGAAGGCGAAGTCGACGCGCTCCTGCGTGATGCCAAGAAAGTCGCGAAGGCGATCAAGGCTGTGGATGAATCCTGGCGCGTCGCACTGCCCGCTGATATCGCTCCGCGCGTGCGCGCCGAGAAGCTTTCTCGCGGCACGCTCACGCTCATCGCGACTGACGCGGCCGTGAAGTACAAGCTCGAGCGATGGCTGCGTGAGGGCGGCTTGCAGAGTGTGCAAGCGATCGCGAAGAGCGTCAAGCGCATCACCGTGAACCTGTGACTACGCCACTCGCACCATCTCCGATTGGCGGCGCACAGGCATCAGCACCGGCCATGTCTGCTGCTGACCACGAGATGGTCGGGTTGATGCATCGCCTTCGGCTTGCATGTCCACAGTGTGCGTATGACGTGAGCGCGAATGAGACACCGCGCTGCCCTGAGTGTGGCCTGCACATTCGCAACAGCGACTATCGCGTTCGAGCCGGTCTGCCCAAGAGCAACATGCTGGTCGTCGCGATAGTGGGGGCCTGTCAGTTTCTTTTCATCGGCCCTGCCTGTGCCGTGTTTCTGGCGACGAAGATCACGCTGCCGGCATCTGCGGAAGGCGCGTTCGTGCTGCTGAGCGTGGCGCTCAGCGGGCTGCTGCTTTGGTTCGTTGCGTACCGACCGCTGAGTGTGTTGTCGTTGCCATCGGTGCTGAAGGCGCTCATGCTGGGCGGGCTCATGCTGCTTGCCGTGTTCTGCACGTTGGCCATGGTTCTCACGCCGCTCTGGCTTTTGGGCGATGCGCTGGGCTGGTGGTAACACTCGCAGGCCCTTGCAATATCTGGTATGCTATTTCCATGACCCAACTCGCGTCACCGCCTGTGAACGGCCCGAATGAAGCTCCCATTGGCAAGCCCCTGAATACGCGATTAGTCGCCATCGGTCTGCTGATCGCGACGATCATCGGCTATCTTGCGATACTCATACCGATCGCTCGCCGTGGTGCGCGTGCGGGGGGTGACGGGCGGTGGGAGAGCATCCTGACAGCGATCATGATGCTGGGGCTGGGCTTTGTGCTGGCGATGCCGGGCGTGCTGTGGTATCGCAAGCGAGCGGCGACGTGGGCGACGTGGAGCCCGACACCCAGCATGCCGTGGCTGGCGTGGGGGCCCAGATTGCTGGTGGTGTGTGGGCTCTTGATCGCAGGCTATCTGCACGACACGTTGTACTGGCTCAGCAACATCGCGATGCTGCTCAATACCGAGAGCGGCGAATGGGTGCGACAGTCGCTGGAACGCCAGAGCTTCCGAGCGTTCCGTTCACTGATCATCGGTATCGGCGCGGCGGTTTGCGTGATCGGGTTGGCAGGCAGCGCGACCCCTGAAGCACTTTCGAAGTGGACGCACCGAGCCTTCTACCTGCTTTGCGCGATCTGTGTGTTGCACGCGCTGGCGTGGCCCTGGACGTTGATTCAACAGGCACTGATGAGTGGAAGCACACCGTGAGTGAATCGAAAGCACACCCCGTGCTGCAAGCATTTCTGGCGGATCGCGACGTGCCGTGCCCGCACTGCGGTTACAACCTGCGCGGCCTGCAGGCACCGGTGTGCCCGGAGTGCAAGCACGATCTGCAATTGAAGCTCGACGGTGACTTCGCCGCGATGCGCTACCTGCCCATGCTGTACTGGCTCGTCGGCTGCATGATGCTGACGGCACTACTCACGATCATCATGACGGCGTGGTACTGGAGCACGGATAGCACATGGTCTTCGATTACACAGGTGCTGATCTACTACGGCCTCCCGCTGGTCATCGCCATCATCGAGTTCGCAGCGTGCATCTTTGTGTGGCGCCGCGTGCGCAGCGCCCGGCGCAGCGGCATGTTCGTCATCCGCGCGTATATCGTCTGTCTTGCCGCAGTGCTGCTCGTGTCGGCAGTGCACCTGGCGCAGTGGATCGCGCAACTTGTCATCGGTTGGACACTGTGGTGACACATGAGTGACACGCTGCGTTCATTCCTCGCTGATCGTGATGAGCCGTGCCCGAACTGCGGGTACAGCCTGCGGGGGCTGGCGACGAATGTCTGTCCCGAATGTCGACAGGATCTGGTGCTGGGCGTTCGTGTGCGGGAGCCACGACATGGGCCGTACGTGACGGCAGTGGTGGGGCTGGCGTGCGGCGCGGGGTTTCACGTGTTTCTCAGCGTGATCATGCTGGTCGACCAATTGTCGCGCCAGGGAGTTCAGGCGGCGTCCAAGCTGGCCTACCTCGCACTGGTTGACGTGCCGCAGATTTGTGTGCTTCTGCTGTTCATTCGCTTTCGGAAGCACATGGCCAAGTGGAACGCGCGCACGAGACTGAGCGTGGCGGCCGCAGCATGGCTGGTGACCATCTGTTCGGTGATCATCACCTATTTTGTGTTCAAGTGACGCGTGTTTGCACCTGATCCTGAAGTTGATGATTGACGTATAGACATGGGTGGTAACAGCCGATAAGTGCTGTACCACAGGAGGCTCCCATGGCCGCCATGTCGCAGGGTTCCACCGTTCGCTCCATGCCGCACACGGATCTTTCGCCCGAGCTGCTGGAGCACATGCAGCGCATCAAGGCGAAGGCGATTGAGTATGGGCTCGACTTCTTCGAGGTCGTGTTCGAGGTGCTGCCGTTTGAGGTGATGAACCAGATCGCGGCGTACGGCGGGTTTCCCACGCGCTATCCGCACTGGCGCTGGGGTATGGAATACGACAAGATGAGCAAGCGCGATGCGTACGGCATGGGACGCATCTATGAGATGGTCATCAACAACGATCCGTGCTACGCGTACCTGCAGGAAGCCAACAACGTGACCGACCAGAAGCTGGTGATGGCTCACGTGTATGGCCACGCCGACTTCTTCAAGTGCAACTACTGGTTCAGCAAGACCAATCGCAAGATGATGGACGAGATGGCGAATCACGCGACGCGGATTCGTCGGCATATGGATCGGCACGGTCAGGACGTGGTGGAGCGGTTCATCGACGCGTGCCTGATGATTGAGAATCTGATTGATCCGCACAGCGTGTATAAGGCACAAGCGACGAACATGAACACGTCCGGTCGGATGATGTTGCACAGTGTCGACGATACTGGTGACTCGCCCGCCCCGGAGGGTCGGTCCACCCACGACAAGTTCGCGGCCAAGGACTACATGGATCCGTTCATCAATCCGCGCGATGTGCTCGCCAAGCAGCGCGAGCAAGAGCAGCAGCGTCTGCGTGCACAGCGGGACAAGTTCCCGAGCGAGCCCGCACGCGATGTGCTGCTGTTCCTGCTGCGCCACGCGCAACTGACCGACTGGCAGCACGATGTGCTCGCGATCATTCGCGATGAAGCTTACTACTACGCGCCGCAGGCGATGACCAAAGTCATGAACGAAGGTTGGGCTACTTACTGGCACAGCAAACTCATGACGCAGCACTTTCTGGACGCCAAAGAGATCGTGCATTACGCCGATCAGCACAGCGGCGTTGTCTACATGCAGCCGGGCGGGTTCAATCCGTACAAGATCGGCGTGGAGATGTTCAAGGACATCGAACGCCGCTGGAATGCGGGTCAGCACGGCAGCAGTTGGGAGAACATCGACACCATCGGCTCCAAGAACGCCTTTGACGACAAGAGCATGAAGGGCCGCGAGAAGATCTTTGAGGTGCGGCGCATCTACAACGACGTGAGTTTCATTGACGAGTTCCTCACCGAGGAGTTTGTCGAGAAGCACAAGATGTACCAGCACGCCCGCGACCAGCACACGGGTGAGCTCAAGATCGTCAGCCGTGACTTCAAACGCGTGAAGCAGACGCTGCTGCACTATCTGACCAACGCGGGACAGCCGTTCATCTACGTGGTCGATGCGAACTATCTCAATCGCGGCGAACTGGTGCTGGCGCACAAGTTCACGGGGGTTGAGGTGGAGCTGGAGCGAGCGAACGAGGTGATGCAGAGTCTGCGGTTGATATGGGGCCGGCCTGTACACCTGGCGATGATGCTCAACGAGGAGCAGTACTTTCTGAGCATGGAAGAAGTAGGGGGCAAGCTCAAGAAGCAGCGCGTGAACGAAGAGATGCCACCTCCTGCGCACGTTCTCTGACCTGGCGGGCCGTCAGGGGCTGCCGGATTTCACGCGTAGGACCCCAGTCGACGCATCACCACGCAATCAACCCCATTTCCGCACGTTGCACTCACAACCACATCGGAGATTCCCCACGTGCGTTCCTTGCCCTTTGCCTCCATCTCGTGCGTTTCGCTCACCGTCCTCGCATCACTCTGCTTTACGTTCACCTTCAGCCCCGCCGCTGTTCTCGCGCAGCAAGGTGCAACGCCGCCCGCGGCCACATCACAGCGCACACACTTCGACGAAGCAGCCGACTACTCGACGAAGTACAGCGGCCGGGCCGTGCTGGTCATGCACAAGGGCGAGGTGGTCTACGAGCGCTACGACAACGACTGGACGGCTACCCGCCCCCACATGCTTGCCAGTGGCACCAAGAGCTTCACGGGTGTTGTCGCCATGTTCGCCGTGCAAGATGGGCTGCTCACTCTCGACGAGAAAGTCGCTGACACGATCACAGAGTGGAAGAGCGACGAGCGCAAGCGTGACATTACCGTGCGCCACCTGCTCGCGCTGTCATCTGGCCTTGATCCTGCCGACGCCGCCTTCCCCACCCGCGGCGAACGCGCAGGCTTCCGCGGCCAGCGCAATGAGATAACCGACGCACGCACCAAGCGCATCGAGCGTGAGAACGCGCGCACGGGCGTGAGCAAGCTCGCCACAGGCAACTGGTTCAAGGATGCTGTCAATGTTCCTGCGAAGCATGACGCGGGCGAGCAGTTCGAGTATGGGCCCAGCCACTTCTACGCCTTCGGCGAACTCATCAACCGCAAGCTTACCGCACAAGACAAGATCGACGTGAAAACCTTCGAGGACTACGCCAAGCTCCGCATCTTCGAGCCCCTCGGCATGTCCATTGGCCGCTGGGGCAAGGACGAAGCGGGCAACGTCAACATGCCTGGCGGCATGATGCTCACCGCGCGCGAATGGGCCAAGTTTGGCCAATTCATCCTGCAGCGCGGCGCGTGGAAGCAGGCCGATGGTTCGATGAAGCAACTGCTCAAGGCTGAGTTGCTCGCGCAGTGCTTCGAACCAAGCGCTGCCAACAGCGCGTATGGCCTCACATGGTGGTTGGGCGGCGCAGCCCGCGAGGCAGACGGTGCGCAGCCAGTAGACACCAAACCGAACACAACGACGCCCGACGCGGAAAAGTCTGCCGGCGACCGGCTACGTGAACGCTTGCGCGAGGAGTCCTCTGACACTCGCATCAACATCAACGGCAAGACAACGCCCGTCTACATGGCGGCGGGCTTGGGCAAGCAGCGGCTGTTTGTCGTGCCCGAACTGGATCTTGTGGTCGTGCGGTTTGCAGAGCCTTCACGCTCAGGCCTCGAGTTCAGCAACGAAGATTTCCTTGCACCCATCGTGCAAGCGATCAGTAAGTAGAGTTGCTGGACGCCGGACCTGAGGCTTTGCGAAGGTCCGGGTGATTCCACACGCACGCTCCGTCTTCCGCGTGTCGCGCGATGTAGTTCACAACCGAGCGATAGTGCGCTTCATCACGCACGCGCACAACATGGCACCCCTGCGCCCACACCGTACCGGGCAGGCGATCACGTACTCGGTGCGACGCCGCTTGCTTTGCACGTCCGATGATGGGTGTGGCGTCTTGCGATCCGACACATGCAAGGATGTGCGCGTGGGTCCCCGCGACAGCGATGCAGCGCACTTTCACGTGCTGCGATTGCAGCTTCTCAGCCAACGCGGTTGCAACACGGTCGCGTACATCGTGTGCGAGAAAGACCGCAGTCTTCGTGCTTGCTTCAGCAAATCGATAGAGTCCCGCGTGTTCATCCGTCGGAGGCGGCGCTTTGTAGTTTCCTGAAGAGTGAATTCGATGATCGTGATCTCGGAATCCGCGCGGGTCGCCCGGGAGCCACGAGCCGTAGGTGGTGATGATGGCGTGAATCCATGTGGTCCAATCGATCGCCATCGGTGTTGCTCCGTCACGGGTGGCAGTACCCGGACCTTCGCAAAGCCTCAGGTCCGGCGTCACTTGTTATACCTGCAACACACCCGTCTTGAACTCACGCGAGTAATCCCAGTTCTGGTTCGCCGCTTCGAGTGCTGCGATGAGTTCCTTGCGGGTGTCTTCGGGCGCGATCATGCGATCGACCCAGCCGCGGGCCGCGCCGTGACGGATGTCGGCCTGCTCGGTGTAGCCCGCGTGAATCGCGCCGTAGATTGCGTCGTGCGCTTCCTTGTCGATGGTTTCACCCTTGCGCTTGCGGCTGGCTTCTTCGATGGTCGTGAGCACGCCCGTCGCCTGATTCGCGCCCATCACGGCGCACTTGGCACTGGGCCATGCAAGCGCCAGGAACTGATCAAACGCTCGGCCGCACATCGCGTAGTTGCCCGCGCCGTAGCTGCCACCCGTGATGACCACGACCTTGGGCACCACGCAATTACTCATGGCGTTCACCATCTTCGCGCCGCTGCGAATGATGCCGTTCTGTTCGCTGTCGCGACCGACCATGAAGCCGGTTGTGTCATGCAGGAACACAATCGGAATCTTGCGCTGATTGCAGTCCATGATGAACCGCGCGGATTTGTCCGCCGAGTCATCGTAAATCACGCCCGGCATGTTCACGCGCTTGCCGCCGCCCTGGCCACTGCCCATCTGGCTCTGGGTCACCTTCTTCTGATTCGCGACGATGCCGCACGCGTGCCCGCCGATCTTCGCATAACCGCAGACGATGGACTGGCCGAAGTCTGCCTTGTACTCATCAAAGTCAGCGGCAAGCGTGTCGCGGTCTGCGCACACGTCGACGATACAGGCGATGAGGTCCTTGACGTCGTATTGCGTGCCGGGCTTGTCGGTGAAGATCTTGAAGGCATCTGTGGGATCGCGCAGTGGCGGAACGCTCGGCGCTGCTTCTTCACGTTCGCGATATTTGCTCACAAGGCTCTGAATACGCGCAATCGCGTCCTCGTCGCTCTTCTCCTTGAAGTCAATCGTTCCGCTGATGCTCGCGTGCATGCTCGCGCCGCCGAGTTCTTCGTCGGTCACTTCCTGCCCGATCGCCGCCTTCACGAGCGCGGGGCCTGCGAGATACAACCCGCTGCCTTCAGTCATGATCAGTGTGTCGCATAGCACGGGCAGGTAGCCGCCGCCTGCCACGCAAAAGCCCATGATCGCCGCGATCTGCGGAATGCCCATCGCGCTGATGACCGCGTTGTGCCGGAAGATGCGACCGAAGTCGTCCATGTCGGGGAACACGTCTTCCTGCAATGGCAGGAACACGCCCGCGCTGTCCACAAGATAAATCAGCGGCATGTGCGCCATCATCGCGATCTGCTGCGCGCGGATGATTTTCTTGCACGTCATGGGAAAGAACGCGCCGGCCTTCACCGTCGCGTCATTCGCGATGATCATGCACTTGCGGCCTTGCACCGTGCCAACTCCCGTGACCACACCCGCCGCTGGCGCGCCGCCGTGCTCTTTGTACATGTTCCACGCGCACCACAGCCCCAGTTCCTGAAAGTTCGTCGCGCCGCTTTCTTTGGTCACTGGGTCCACCAGGAGCGCAACGCGCTCGCGCGCCGTGAGTCGCTTCTTCTCATGCTGCCGCGCGATAGCGCTCTTGCCGCCGCCCTGCATGATCTGTCGCTCTTCGATAAGCATCAGATCCGTCAGTTCGCGCAGGGTGTACACGTGCTGGTTGCTGGCAGTAGTGGGGCTCGACATGGCCCGAGGGTAGCGGCGGGCGATGCACAATGCCGGTCATATCAGGCGGCGCGTTGCAGCACGTCGGACAACTTGGCGGCGATGAAACGCCGACGCTCAACGCTCAGACCCGAACCGAAGTTGATGGTCTTATCGGCCTCGATGGTGATTTTGGCCTTGTTTCGCCGGTCGCCGTCCCTGTCGGTCCACTGCTTGTCCTCGAGCCGTACATCCTTCACGCGATGCACGTCAAAGCGCCGTGTCCATCCGAGCAGACCGATGCCTTCGAAGACCTTGCCGGAGTCGCGATCGATGGAGACCTCAACCCGGCCACCCAGTGCGGAAAGAAACGCCGCCATCAGACCCAGACCAATCAGCATGAAGGGCGTGAGGAACAGCCACAGGAAGACGGTCATGCCCACCGACATGGGCGAGCCGTTCATATTCGGCGCGGGGAACCATGCGGGCAACGCAAGGCCCATGTGCTTGAGCGTTGATGCCAGTACCACCGCCACGAAGACACTGATGATGCCGTTCCAGAACAAACAGAAGAACAGCAGTCCGAAAGCGGTTGGGAACGAGCGCATGCTGGCACCGACCACCATGCCGCGGCCATCGTCGCGCGTCCATGTGCCAGACGGGGCCTCGCCCTCGAACTCGCGTGCGAGCTTTCGCTTCTCTTCAGCTTTCAGCAGATGAGAGAGACGAATGAGCTTCTCGCACTCTCGGCACAGTGCGACACCTTCGCCCACGTTCACGTCGGCCGCGTCCAACTCGGCGTGGCATTCGGGGCACATGGCTTGGGAGGAATCCGACATCCGCATGATGCAGATATCGGCAAGCTGCGCGGTCTCCAAGCCCGGTGGGAGCAGTGGGGCGGGCACCTTGTGCCGTCTGCACCGCCTGTACCGGCGCCACACGCTGAACACGTGGTCGCGCAAAGAAAAAACCGGCGACTGGTCGCCGGTTTGAGCGTGCTGCAAACTTATGTCGCGATTACTTGGCCGCGATGCTCAGGTACTGCTTGACGCTGGCAATGTCACGAGCCAGGTCGTAGTTGAAGGTCATGTTCCAGTTCTCGCCCACAGCCACGTGAACGACCTTGGCGGTCTTCTCGCGCTTGTGCCAGTCGCGGTTACCACGGTTGTAGATCACTTCGCGCTGCTTGCGCATGCGCTGAGCCGTGCGAAGGGCCTTCTTGTTCGCGGGATCCAGACGCATCAGGCGAGCGATCGTGTCGCTGGCGCCTTCGTTGAGCGGAAGCTTCTCGACCGTGCAGGCCAGGTGCTGGCCGGGCTTGTAGTTCAGTTCGGTGACCTTCATGGCAGACTCCAAAAACCCCACCGGTTTTCCGAGTAGGGTCAAGATGCTAGGCGCGAGCCCCGCTCATGTCGAGGCGGCACCGCCGCTCGAACAAACGCCAGACGAAGCCTCACAACCCGTTGTCGCAAAACAACTCACAATCACTTTCCTTGCTTTTGGTACATCTGTACAGTACATTTGTACGAACACCCAGGTACTCCATGACTTCCACACCCGCCAACACGAAAGCCGCCATCATCCAAGCCGCCGGCGAACTCTTTGCCGCCCATGGGTTTGGGAGCGTCACTGCCCGCCAAGTCGCCAAGGCGGCCAACGTCGCTCTCAGTGCCATCCCGTACCACTTTGGGAGCATGGCCAATCTCTATCAAGAGACCCTGCTCCACGCTTGCGAAGTCTCCCCGCAGGCCGTCCCCCTCGCGAAACAGGCCCTCGAAGCCTCGCCCCACGAAGGGATTCGCCTCGCGATTGAGTGGGCCATGGAAGACTACGCGGGCATGCAAGTCGCCTGGCCCATGCGACTCATCACACGCGAGGAGCTGGACCCCTCACCCATCTTCCAAGAAGTAATCGCTCGCAAGTTCGCACCCGAGTGGGACTGGCTCAGCCAGATCGTGGCCCGCGCGTCAGGCCGCGATCGTTCCTCACCTGCTGTCAAGTTTGGCGTCGTCACGCTCTACACCCTCGCCCTCTCCACGCTCACGCATCGCGCCGTGCTCGAGAAGCTCGCGCCCGAAGTGCTTCACACCCATCGCGCCGCCCTGATCGAGACGATCGCCCAGCTCACGCTCGACGCCGTCAATCGCTACGTCAATACCACCACATCACCCAGCGCGAGTGACCGCGCATGATCCGCATTGCCTTCCGCATCCTCATGCACGACACCGCGAAGTACCTCGCGCTCATTCTCGGTATCGCCTTCGCGACGCTGCTCATTGGTCAGCAGTCCGCCATCTTCCACTCCGTCGTGCAGTCTTCCGCACGCGAGATTCTGGAAGCCAGCGAAGCTGACATCTGGGTCATGAAGCCCAGCGTCGAAACACTCGACCAGACCGACCCCATGGCCGAGCTGGCGGTCAATCGCGTGCGCTCCGTCGAAGGTGTCGCGTGGGCCGTGCCCTACTACCAAGCCATCGCTCAGCTCAAGACCGCCGACGGGCGCAGCAAGTCCGTCACCATCATCGGCGTCGATGAAACATCACTCGTTGCCGCGCCGCGCAACATGCTCATCGGCTCGCTTGCCGATCTCGCCCGTCCCGATGCCATCGTCATTGACGCTGCTGGCTTCTCGACGGTCTTCCCCGACACGCCGCTGGATACCGGCGCCGTCGTCGAGATAGGCCAACGCCGCGCTGAGATCGTCGGCATCAGTCATGTCGGCCCTTCATGGACGGGCCTGCCTCGCGTGCACGCCCGCCGGGCGCTCGCCGTCGAGATGGCCCGCGAAACCGTCAACCCTGTCACCTATGTGCTCGCTCGCGCCAAGCCGGGGCAAGCCGCTGAAGATGTCGCCCGCGCGATCACCAAGGCCACCGGGCTGCAAGCTCACTCCAGCAATGGATTCCGCGCTCAAACCCAGAACTGGGTCATCAACTACTCGGGCGTCGCCGAGAACTTCGGCATCACGATTCTCATGGGCGTCGTCATCGGTATCGCCATCGTGGGCCAGACGTTCTACATGTTCAGCGTCGAAAACCTGCGCCAGTTCGCTGCTCTCAAAGCCATCGGCGTCGCGAACGGCCGCATCCTCGCGATGATCTGCACACAAGCACTCTTCGTCTCGGTTGTCGGCTTCTGCATCGGCATCGGCGTCGCCAGTCTCTTCTTCGCCATCTTCAGCCCGCAGCTTACAGGCGGCCTTCGCGGCATGTTCATGCACCCCGCCATCTTCGCAGGCACGGGCATCTTCATCGTCCTCATCACGCTGGTCTCATGCGTCATCAGCGTGCGTCGCGTTCTCACGGTTGATCCCGCCATCGTCTTCCGGAGCTAGTCATGTCAGGCGTCAGTTGCCAACAGGTCGCCATCGAGTTCGCTAGCGCAGCCGGACCCGTCAAGGTCCTCAAGGGCGTCGACTTTGACGCTCGTGCGGGCGAACTCACCATGCTCGTGGGCCCGAGCGGTTGCGGCAAAACCACACTCATCTCCATCATCGCCGGTTTGCTCCGGGGCGCAACAGGCACCGTGCGCGTCTTCGATCAAGACGTCACCGCCATGAGCCCCCAGGAGCTCGTCGCCTTCCGCCTCAAGCACATCGGTTTCATCTTTCAGCAATACAACCTCCTCGCCGGTCTCTCCGTCATCGAGAATGCCGCTGTGCCGCTCATCGCCGCCGGCGTTCCGTGGATCGACGCACTCGACCAAACGCGCGATCTGCTCAACACGCTGGGCATGACCCCGCACCTGACCAAGCTCCCGCGCCAACTCTCAGGTGGCCAGCAGCAACGCGTCGCCATCGCTCGCGCGCTCGTGCACAAACCCCGCCTGCTGCTTTGCGACGAACCCACAGCCGCACTCGACGGCAAATCTGGCCAGGCCGTCATGACGCTGCTGCGCGATCTGGCCGTCAGCCCCGACCGCGCCGCCATCGTCGTGACGCACGACCCGCGCGTCTACGCCTACGCCGATCGCATCGCGCACATGGAAGACGGCCTGCTTGTCAAGATCGAAGAACCCGCCAACTCCCAACTCGCCACATCGCACTGATCTGTCACGTTCGAGGTTTCCGCCATGCTCATCAAATTCGGCATCCCCGTCTTCGCTGCACTCGCTCTTGGCTTTGGGCTTGCCACCACAGTCATCTTGAAGCCCGAGGAGCAGCTCACCCAAGCAGTCAATCCGCCCGCGCATTCCACCCTCGGCGCCGACACCATCGCAGGCTTGGGAGAACTGCAGAACCCAGGCGAGCAGATTGCCATCAGCGCGGCTTTGCCGGGCGTTGTCAAGCAGGTCTTCGTCACCACAGGTGGCGTTGTGCGCGCGGGCGATCCGCTCTTCGCGCAAGACGACCGCGAGCTTGCCGCGCAGCTCATCACCGCGCAACGCGCACTCGACGCCGCCAAGGCTCGCTTGGAGCGCCTTCGCGCAGGCACGCGCAGCGAAGATCTGCCGCCCGCTCGCGCCCGCGTCGCCTCCGCGCAAGTCATGGTTGATCGCAACACAGACTTTTTCGATCGTGCCCGCACACTCATCGCTTCCGGCGCCATCAGTCGCGAAGAATTCGCCTCGCGCGACTTCGCCCTGCGCCAGGCCAAAGCCGATCTCGCCGAAGCCAATGCCCATCTCGCGCGCCTCGAAGCAGGACCGTGGATGCCCGACCTGCAAGTAGCGCAAAGCGAAGTGAATCAGGCTCAGGCCGACGTTGACCGCATCCGTATTGAGCTTGAGCGCCTCGTCGTTCGCGCCCCGCAAGACGCAACCGTGCTCCGCTGTGATGCACGCGTGGGCGAGTTCGTGCAGCCGGGCGACACCGCTCGCCCACCCGTGCTGCTGGGCGCAAAGGGTCCGCTCGAACTCCGCGTGCAGATCGACGAAGAAGACGCCAGCCGCGTCACCCCCGGCGCCAAGGCCGAAGCCTTCGTGCGCGGCCGCGAACGCATCCGCGTCGATCTGGCTTTCGTCCGCATCGAGCCGCGCGTTGTGCCCAAGACATCGCTCACCGGATCCACCACCGAACGTGTCGACACCCGCGTCCTCTTCGTCGTCTACGAAGTTGTTGGCTCGCCCCAGCGCGTGTACCCGGGACAGAAGCTCGATGTCTTCATCACGGCACCCCGCTGAGGCCTGCCACACGCCAGCGCCACACCCACCCGCATAACCGGCCCAACCCCACCCCCACGCGCTTTCGCCTGCGCATTCCGCTGGCATTGCGTCGCGAGGTTTTTCATCTTTCTTGCATGCGTGGGACGTGTCGCCAAGGCCAACGGGGCCGCGGGCGGCGTGACCCGACTTGCAAGGAGTCACCTGCATGCAGGCAATCGAGCAGTCCACTCTGCCTGGCGAAACCGTCCTCACTTTCAGCATCCGTCACGGCGCAGGGTTCGTCACCCTCGCAGCGTCCGATCTCACGCAGCGCGAACTCGCGCAGTTGCACAACCAGCTCAACGACCTGGCCCGCAAGGTACAAGGCAACATCGCCCTGGACCTCACCATGGTCAAGCCGCTCAACTGCGCCTGGATCAACAGTCTCATCGACTTCCACCACGGCTGCAAGAACCTTGGCGGCCAGCTCGTCATCGCCGGCATGCCACCCGACGCCGCGGACATCCTGCGCACGACGGGCCTGGACAAAAAGCTCATCATGAGCGCGACGCGCGAAGACGCTCTGCGTTACTTCCGCACGGGTGAGGATCCGCGTCCGGGTCTGCTCAGTTGGCTCAAGGTTCGCAAGGCAGCTTGACCACACACCGCACTTTTCGAGGTTTCTTTATGCACCACCCACGCTTCACACCACCACCCCACACAATGCCTGACGCCCTCGCACCGCCCCCATGATTCGTGATACCTCCGCGCTGCGTCCTCGCAGCGTGAGCATCGGTTCGAGGTCAGTGCGTGAACTCACCAGTGCTGCCGCCGCGCTCGCCAGCGAGCCCGCCGACACGCTGGTGAGTTCTATTTCGTTCGCCAGCATCGTGCCCATCGCGACATCAAAGCTCGTCGCCCAGACCGGCGAGGTCTTCACAATCACGCGCCCGCGCGGCCGTGCCAGCTTGCTCGCCATCACCAGTCCCGCAGGCTTGCCCGTGCAATCAATCACCACATCCTGATCCTGCCGCAGCCCCGCCTCGCGTGCATCACGATGCTTGATGCCCCATCGCTCGCACAAGCCATACCGATGCGCGTGGTGTCCCAACAGCCGCACCGTCGCGCTCGCTCGCGCCAGTTGCTGCGCAACCAGCAGCCCCATCACGCCATCGCCCAGCACCGTCACATACGGCTTGCGATCCACGCGCACCATGCTCGCGATCGTCATCACGCTCGCATAAGCACTCGCGAAGATCGCATGCTCATCGCGCAGCCCCGCCGGCGCTTCCACACACGCACTCGCGGGCACCACCAGTTCGTCCTTCCCCATCATCGCCGCGATCGCACCGCTCGACCCATCCCATCCCGGCACGCGCCGCTTCAAGCAGTGGGTGGGCAGGCCCGCCTTGCACCGCTCGCACGTGCCGCACGCAATCACACTCGCAACAACAACGCGCTTGCCCGCGCCCTCCCCGCGCTCAATCACTCCCACGCACCCGTTGCCTGCGCTCGCCGCATCCACGCCGCAGTCCGGCGAAAACAGCCCGACGCACGTCGGCTTGACCACCACATGTCCAGCAGGCAGATCCATACCCGGTTATCGGCTGATATCACCCGCCGATTCAGTCGGCTTTTGTTCGCACGCCTCACCATCCATGCAGAGATGACCAAAAATCACGTCATATCTGCAATACAGCCGCCCCTCGCAACGTATCGCTGTTAACGGGATCGCTTCTCCAAGCGCACCCCCGACGCAGGCCCGCCGTGAGGGGACGGGCCTGCGTTCTTTTTTGGCCCCGCACTGCGTGCCTTCGTGCTCAAATGCCTGTGTGCCTTTACCTTTCTCCGTATGCCCACCCTCCACACGGCGAACGGACTTGCCGGCGTGCCGCACGCATTTTCAACCCGCCTTGGTGGCGTGTCGCGCGGCCAATTTGATTCGCTCAACTTCGGGAACCCCAGCGAACTCGTTGGCAACGCCCGCGACCCGCGCGAGAACATCGCCCGCAACATCGCGCTCACCCTCGACGTCATGGGCGCTGCCGGGCGCGAAGTTGTGCAAGTGCACCAAGTGCACGGTGGCGACGTGCATGTGCTTCGCGCAGGACAGCCCACGCATCACGGTCGCGACGACACCAAAGCCGATGCGATCGTGACCGACGACCCCGCGCGCGTTGCCATGGTCCGCATCGCCGATTGCGGACCCGTGCTGCTTGCGTGTGAAACCGGCCGCGTCGTCGCCGCCGTCCACGCTGGCTGGCGTGGTGTCATCGCCAAAATTGTGCCCAGCGCCATCGCCGCGATGCATGACCTGGGCGCTCGCAACATCCGTGCCGCCATCGGCCCGTGCATCCACGTCGATGCCTTTGAAGTGGGCGAAGACGTCGCGCAGCAATTCGCGGTAGCTTTTCCTCACGCCCCGGTCGTGCAGCGCCGCAGCGACTGGCCTAAGCCGCACGTCGATGTCATCGCTGCTATCACCTCGCAGTTGCACGCCGCGCGCGTCGCCAGCATTGATGTGGTGGGGGAGTGCTCCTTTGCCCGCAGCGATCTCTACTTCAGTCACCGCCGCGACGGTATCCGCAGCGGCCGCATGGCCGCCTTCATCGGGCCGCGTGCTTCCACTTGATACGCTGCTCGCATGCTCGCGCGCCTCGCACTGCTCGCCCTCGTCCTCCTCACGCTCGTCGCCTGTTCCGCTCCGCGCGCTGGCACGCCGCACCCGCGCCGCGGCGACGAAATCATGATCGCAGGCCAGCTCTTCCACACCGGCGGCGCTCGCGTCAAGCTCTGGTTCGATGAAGGTGGCTACGACGCCTATCGCATTGAACGACGCTTTGCCAAATGGCCCGAAGCCAACTGGGAAGCCACGCAAAAGTCCGGCAAGCTCAAGCAACCCGAACGCTTCGGCCTGAGATTCGGTAAGGACCTGAGCGAAGACGACATCGCCCGCGTACGCGGCGGCACGTGGCCCATGGCCATGTTGCGCGACAAGGTCGATCAGTTCATCATTCATTACGACGCAGCCGGCACTAGTCGCAGTTGCTTCCGCACACTGCACGATGAGCGCGGCCTCAGTATCCACTTCATGATCGACCTCGACGGCACGATCTACCAGACTCTCGACGTGCAGGAACGCGCCTGGCACGCCACCACCAGCAACGACCGCAGTGTGGGCGTGGAGATCGCCAACATCGGCGCGTATCCGTTTAAACGCGACGACGCCAGCGACATCATCATGCCCGCAACACTCACCAAGTGGTACGCGCAAGACGACGCCGGCTGGCGCGTGACGCTGCCCGGCTGGGTCGGTGACGGCGGCCTGGCCACACCCAACTTCGTCGCCCGCCCCGCGCGAGACGAACTCATCACAGGCACCATCCAGGGCCAGCAGCTCGCCCAGTTTGACCTGACCACCGCGCAGTACGATGCCCTCATCAAGCTCACCGCAACCCTGCACGCCGCCTTGCCCAAGATCAAGCTCGACTATCCACGCGACGCGCAAGGACTGATTACCACCAAACTGCCCGACGACCAGTTGCCCGCCGCCACGGGCCTGCTCGCCCACTGGCACATCCAAAGCAACAAGATCGATCCCGGCCCGGCCTTCGATTGGGACCGCGTGATTCGCGGGGCCAAGCGCGAACTGCGCCGCTATCCTCACGCGCCATGAAGATCCACGAATACCAAGCGCGCGACCTCCTCGCCTCCTTCGGCATCCCCGTCCCCGCGGGCAAAATGATCACCTCGATCGAAGATGCGGCGCAGGCCTTCAAGACCGTGACCGCTGGTCAGGCCAAGCCCCTCGCCGTCGTCAAGGCGCAGGTCCACGCGGGCGGCCGCGGTAAAGCTGGTTTCGTGAAGCTCGTCAAGACCGCTGAAGAAGCGACCGAAGCCGCTCGCTTCATGTTCACCAACCGCATGAAGAGCCCCCAGACTCCGCCCGAAGGGCTTGAGGTCAAGAAGCTCCTCGTCGCTGCTGGTGTTGATATCGCTGATCGCGCGGGAGGCGGCAAGGAGGAGTTCTACCTCGCCATCACCGTCGATCGCGCCACGCGCCGCAACATGCTCATCGCCTCGCGCGAAGGTGGCGTTGAAATCGAACAAGTCGCCCACGATCGCCCTGATGCGATCATTAAAGAGCCCCTGCACCCCACGCTGGGCCTCATGAGCTTCCAGGCTCGCGACATCGCCTTCAAGCTGGGCTTCAAGGGCAAGCAGGTCAACCAGGCCGCCGCCATCATGAGCGGCTTGGCGAAGTTGTTCGTCTCCAAGGACTGCTCGCTTGCCGAGATCAACCCCCTCATTCTCACGCCCCCAAGCGCCCAGTTCCCTGATGGTCAGGTCATCGCCATCGATGCCAAGTTCTCCTTCGACGAGAACGGCATCGAAGCCCGCCACAAAGACCTCAAGGACATGGCCGACCACACCGAGGACAACCCCGCCGAACTGCGGGCCCAGAAGTTCAACCTCTCTTATGTCGCCCTCGACGGCAACATCGGCTGCCTCGTCAACGGCGCCGGCCTCGCCATGGCCACCATGGACATCATCAAACACCACGGCGGCGAACCCGCCAACTTCCTCGATGTGGGCGGCGGCGCGACCGAAGAAGCCGTCACCGAAGCCTTCGGCATCATCTTGAGTGATCCGCAGGTGAAGGGCGTGATGGTCAACATCTTCGGCGGCATCATGCGTTGTGACGTCATCGCTCAGGGCATCATTAACGCCGCTACCAAGCACAAGAACGCCGACGGCAGCACGGGCTTCAAGATTCCCCTCGTCGTCCGCCTCGAAGGCACCAATGTCGAAGCGGGCCGCAAGCTGCTGCAAGACGCCCAAGGCAAATTGCCCACCCTGCAAGCAGGTGCCGACCTGACCGACGCGGCCAAGAAGGTGTGTGCGGCGGTGAAGTAATTGCAAGGGCAATGTCCCGGCAACAGGCCGTATGAGTCTCATTCGGCACATTGCATTTCCGCACCACTCACCCAATCGGCGGCCCATGAAACGTCAGGGCATGCTTCGTGAAAATCGCCCCCAGCATCTCCGGCGTCAGCGGCCCGGCTTTCGCTGCTGCCACCGTTTCACGAAACGGCTTCTCCAAGCCCGCAGGCGTACAGATCACCAGTAGCTTGCCCATCTTGGAGTCCACGTTCGCGAACGTGTGCGTGCTCCCTTTGGGGCAAGCGACAAATGCTCCGGGCTGTGCCACAAACTCCACGCCATCGCGCACGAACTTGTGCGTGCCCTCGATCACATAGAAGTACTCATCCTCGTGCGAGTGCCGATGCAGCGGCGGACCGCTGTTGGGCGGGCTGTTTGATTCCATGATCATCAGCCGCCCACCGGTGGTGCTCGCATCCGCAAGCACGCGCACGTTGTCGGTCACGATCGTCATGTACTCGCCTTCACCAGGCTTCAGACACGCGCCCTTTGCAGGCGTACTCCACGAGACATCACTCATCGCCCTTCTCCACTTTGCTCATGCCGGTCAGCGGCGTTACCGTTCGCACATGAGTGGCTCATCATTACAAGCTAGCTTTCAAGCGTCAACACCCACGCTCGCGGGAACGGGCGTCACGCTCCGCCCACTCACACTCGACGACGCACCCGCCCTCTTCGCCATCACCCCGCCAGACACCTTTACCTACTTTCTCAGTGAGCCCCGCGCCTGGACGCTCGACGCTTTCACCACGTGGCTGCGCGACTACCTCCTCGGCCCTGCGCACATGTCCTTCGCCGTGATCGACGACCACACACGCACGCTCGCCGGCAGTACCAGCTTTCTCGACATCCTGCCCCAGCACCGCCACGCCGAAATCGGCATCACCTGGTACGCACACCACGCGCGCGGCACACACATCAATCCCGCGAGCAAGCACCTGCTGCTCGATTACGCTTTCACGCGCATGTTTGACAATCGCGGCGCTCTGCGCATCACCCTCAAGTGCAACGCGAAGAACGAACACAGCAAACGCGCCATCCTCAAGCTCGGCGCAACCTACGAAGGCACCCTGCGCAACCACCGCGTGAAAGAACTCGCAGATGGCACAGGCCAAGTGCGCGACACCGCCTACTTCAGCATCTTGCCCAGCGAATGGCCAGCCATCTCACCCAGGCTCCTCGCACGCGCACGCGCCGCAATCGGAACTGCTTCATGACGGCGAGCTCCATCACCATCCGCGCCGCCACGCTTGAAGACATCCCCGCCGTGCTACCCATGGTCCAAGCCATCTGCGACATGCACGCCGCGATGGATCCCGATCGCTACAGCTTCGTGCCCGACATCACGTCGCGCTACGCAACATGGCTCCCCAAGCGCATCGCCGACGCCGGCAGCGTCTTTCTCGTTGCCGAATCACAGCAACAGACTTCCATCACCACCCCCGCGCCGCACATCGTCGCTTTCCTTGTCGCCGAAACACTCGACGAAGTTCCCATCTACCTCACCAAGCGATACGGCTTCATCCACGACCTCTGGGTGCAGCCAGCCTACCGCCGTCAAGGCATCGCCCAGACCCTCACCCGCGAGTGCATCGCCCGCTTCCGCGCCATGCAACTCACGCAGGTCCGCCTCGACACCGCCGCCGCCAATCAGTCCGCGCGCGCTCTCTTCGCAAGCCTGGGCTTCCACGCCAGTTCCACCCAAATGCTGCACGCGCTCGCCTGACTGCTCTCTACCCGCCCTTGCTCGCTCTTCCCCTTACTTCACAAACTCAACGACCGCCACCGAATCAAGATTCACCCAATACGCCTTCTCATTCTTGCGAATGGTGATGCTCTTCTCGCCCACGCCGCTGAGCACTCCCTCGATCTTGTGCGGAATGTCATCACGCGTCCGCAGTCCGTCCTGCGCCCGCGCCACAAACCCGTCGCGCGTGTGCGGCACCACCAAGTACACCTCGCACTCCAGCCCGATGCTGTTGCTCAGGCTGCTCTGCCGCAGCGTGTCCTGCGTCATGCCGCTCATGACAGCCGCCGTCACGACCGCACCCGCCGCCGCCGCTACACCAATCATCAACCGTCGCTTCTGCATGGCATTCTCCTTCACAGCCAGCGCATGTCACCGCGCCACGGGCGCGGCATCACGCCAAGGCCACAGTACTGTTCGCTGCCCGTGCCAGCCGGTTCTACGCTGCTTGCCTATGGCCCTCTCCGCCCGCTCCCAACACCTGCTCTTCATCACCCTCATGGTCGGCGCCATGTCCTGCGTCATCTCCCTGACGCTCACCATCATCAAGGTCGGCTTCGACCACAGCTTGGGCTTTCTGATCAACCAATGGCTCAAGAACTGGGCCCTCGCCGCCATCGTCGCCTGGCCCACTGCGTACATCGTGGTACCCGTCGTGCGCAAGATCGTTACCCGCATGGCCCGCTGATCCACCGCGCATCCCGCCATCGGCACAACCACTGTCTCACCCAAATACCAACGTTTTTTGCGTTTGCTCTTTACGGGGACTCCCACATTCAGTAAACTGAGTCGCGTCGGGTGCCGCCGTCGGCAGCCCACACCATGTCACCAAGCGTGACACCACTCGCGCCGCCACGACCGCGCGCACCAGGGGAACGTCATGAATCGCATCTTCCATCGCTGCCGGGCCGCGCTGCGCCCGCTCTACGCTCGTTCACTGTTCACACAGTTCGTGTGCGACGCCGGACAAGCCGCGCCCGTTGAGCAACTCGAGACGCGCGAACATCTCGCGTTCGTCTCGCAGCCCACCATCACGATCGACGCCCCGCTCATCGCCGCTATCACCGCCGACCTCAATGGCGACGGCGTGGCCGATATCGCCGGCCTCACCGCCACCAACGCGGCGCGATCCGCCCTCACCATCGCGCTGGCGACAAGTCCAACCTTCGCTCCATCCGTCACCAATAACGACGACACCGCCAACAGCAATGAGTCGTTCACCCCGCTGCACGCCGGCGATCTGGATGGCGATGGCGACATCGACATGTTGCACGCCAGCGGCACCACGTGGCTCAATGACGGCACAGGCGCCTTCACGCTCGGCCCCTCGCTCGGTGAGCCGATCACCCGTGTCGGCTTTGCTGTCGGCAACTTCGTCAACGGCGCAGGCGACGAAGTGTTTGAAGCAGTGCGAGAACTCTCCAACACCGCCCACACCGTGCGCGTGCTGCGCATCGAAAACGGCGTGTGGACCACGCTCAGCACCGCGACATTCAATCTCTCCCAGTTGGATATCGACGGCGTCGGACGCTTTGATCGCGAAGCCACCACCCAGCAGGTGCTGGCCCGCACGTCCAACGCGTCCATCGCCACGACGTACAACAGCGCGCTGTCCATCTTCAGCGTGACGGACACGCTGTCCGTGCAAAAACGCGACGTCTCTAGTCTTCCCGTCAATCTGCAACGACCCGACCAACTGCAGTTCACTGACGCCTACGCGATCGACTTCAACGATGACGGCTGGACCGACATCATCAGTCTTGTCACACCACCCTCCGCGCCCCAGATCCTTCCAGTCGGCGCGGCCACCGCCAACTCACGGACAGTGCTATCAATCTATACCAATGCGCCCAACGCACCGCAAGGCTTCTTCTCCAATGCGGTCAGCCAGATCACCGGCACGCAAATGGCGCGAATTGAAGCCATCGCCGACGTCACGGGCAACGGACTGCTCGATGTGCTTGGCAGTGCCACACAATTCCGGATCGCCAATGGGCTGAGCGTCTTCAGTGATGTCCACTTCCTCTTCGCGGGCGACCGGCCAAACTCGTTTGATTCCTCGACGTACGCCCGGCTCGCCAGCCCCGGATCCACGCAGGATTTCACCACGCTCGCCATCATCAACAACAACGCCGGCCCCGCAGAGATCATCCAGCGACGAGGCGATGCAACAGCTGTCTCTTCCATCACCCAAGGTGGCGCGAGAGCGACAGCACTGGACTTCTCACCCATCGTCGTGGGTGACGACATCATCGAGTTCCGCGGACTGGGTATCAGTTCACTCGACAACACGCCCATCTCGTCAGCCCGCATCGTCGTCGATTCCAACAACAGCGGCTTCTTCGACGCTTTCGACGAGGAATATCTCACCCTCACGCTCCAGCCCGACGGCTCAACCGCGCTCGGCACCAAGATCGTTCCCTCCGCCCAGACAGTCGGCACCAAGCGCTACTTCCTCGTCGCTTCGACAGCCCTGGGTGAAAACGCTGTGCAAACCGTCTCCATCAGCACGTGGGCTCGCAACTACTACCCGGAAGGCTTCAAGAACATCAACATCAACGAAACCATCTGGCTCTCCAACACCTCGCTTCAGACTGTCAACTATCGCATTATCCTTCGCTACAGCGATGGTCAGCGCGATCAAGTCCTCGCGTGGAGACTGCTCCCTGTCAGCGCAAGCACGCAGATTTCCACCAGCGTGCGCGGCGACCTCAGCGCAACACCTGTGCGCCCCAACACGCCCTACGCCATCGAAATCCAAAGCAGCCTTCCCATCACCGCATCCCTCACGCGCAGCGACAACTTCGGCCGCAGCAACAACACTTCCATCGCAGGCGAGTCCTTCACGCCGCAGGCGGTTGCAACCTCGGTCCTCACTGGCATCTCCACCCGCACGCTTGACTTCGTCACCTTCTACAACCCCAGCGAGTCACCCACCAACGTCACCATCACCGCGTACGAAGGCAACGGCCGCCTCGCAGGCGAAGTTGTACTCGATGGCGTCGTGAACGGCCGCCGACGTGACGGCGCGCTCGCAAGCGAACTGCTTCGCGACGTGATGAACCGCCTGGGTGTGGGCGAACTCAACGACATCACACTGGTCGTGCGCAGCGATGCCGACAAGCCGCTCGTCGTCAACCTCAGCAGCCACGACCTTGCCAATCGCCGCAGCGCGATGACTTTGGCCGAACCCTTTGGCATCTCCTTCACATACCGCTCCGTCTTCCCCGCCCTCGAGCTTCGCGACCGCACGCAAACCACGCTCACGCTCGCCAACATCACTGGCCAGGGAGGTGTCGTCAACCTGCTGATCACCGCACAAAACGGCGCAACGCGCACGCACACCGTCACGCTTCAGCCCTACCGCGCCACCACCATCGACATCCGCGCCTTCGCCCCTCGCAACGCTCGCGTCGTAACGGTCGAAGCTTCGAGCTCACCAGGCCTGTTCGTGCCGGTCAACCCCAACGTGCCACCGCCAATCCCCTTCGTCGCATCACTCGATGTGATCGACCGCGCCCGCCGTGATCGCAGCGTCATCTCTCCCGTTCCCGCTGACATCACCGCGCGCTTTGCCGACGGCCAACTGACGACTGATCGGCAGGGCCGCCGCAGTATCGCGACGCTCAATGTGCACAACCCCGGCAGCGAGCCACTCACCCTCACCGTTGATTACATCTTTTCGTCAGGTTTCCGACGCACATCGAGCTACACGATCGAACCGCGTCGTCCACGCATCATTGACTTGTCTCGCGATGCACGACTCGCCGCGGGTCTCCCCGCTGGCGGTCCGTTCGGGCTGCAGATCTGGGGCTCGGGCTTGTTCCAGGCATCGTTCTATCGCGCCGATCCCGGCCAAGGCCAGTGGCTCACCACCACTCGCCCGCTCAGCGCTGGTTAAAGCAACGTCCCCTTCAGAATCACACTCGCCACCGTGAAGTAGATGATGATCCCCGTCACGTCCACCAGCGTCGCCACGAACGGCGTGCTGCTGGTCGCCGGGTCAAGCTTGCACTTCTTCAGCACAAACGGCAGCATCGCGCCCATGATGCTGCCCCACAACACCACGCCAAACAGCGACACTGAAATCGCCGTGCTCAGCACCATGAAGTGATCCTGCACCGTCATGTTCACGATCTTCTGACCCGTCTCCGGATCAATCTCCGTGCGCTTCCACCACCCCAGCCATCCCCACAGGTTCACGCGGAACAGACCGATCAATCCGATGATCAGCCCCAGGCATCCCGCCACCAGCAACTCGCGCCGCAGCACTTTCCACCAGTCGCGCAGCGTCACTTCACCCAGCGCCAGCGCGCGAATCACCAGCGTGCTTGCCTGGCTGCCGCTGTTGCCGCCACTCGAGATGATCGCGGGCAAGAACACCGCGAGAATCGCCGCGCGTTCGATCTGATCGTCAAAGTACACCAGCGCGTTGCTCGTCAGCAGCTCGCTCATGAACAGCAGCGCAAGCCACGGCGTGCGCTTCTTCACAAGACCGAAGACCGAGGCCTTGTCAAATGCTTCTTCCAGGGCGGCGACGCCACCCATCTTCTGCATGTCTTCCGTCGCTTCAATCTGCGCAACGTCAGCAACGTCGTCGTGCGTCACAATGCCGATCAGCGCGCCGCGCGAATCCACAACAGGCAGCGCAGTGCGGTCATACCGCGCCATCAGTCGCACCGCATCTTCACGCGGCTGGTCCGCACGCAGCGTCACAAAGCTGCGATTCATCAGGTCTTCAACGCGCGCATCCGGCGGCGCGAGAATCACCTGGCGCAACCGCAGATCGTCAACCAGTCGCCCCTGTTCATCAACGACGTAAATGACGTTGATTGTCTCCGCGTCACGCCCGTACCGCCGAATGTGATCCAAGGCACGCGTCACCGTCCACTCGGGACTGATGCGCACGTAGTCAGGCGTCATGATGCGCCCGACGCTCTTTTCCGGATACCCCAGAATCGCCTGCACTTCATTGCGAGATTCAGGCGTCAGGCTCGCGACGATGCGCTGTGCCACCGCCTCTGGCAGTTCATCCACCAGTCGCGCCCGGTCGTCGGCGCTCATCTCTTCAATCATCTTCGCCGAGGCTTCAGTGCCCAGCTCAGCGATGATCGCCTCCTGCGTCTCCGCCGACAGATACGGAAACGCGCTCGCCGCGTCATCACGCGCGAGAAACCGAAACGCCACCGCTCCCTTCTTCGCACCCAGTTCATTCACCAGGTCCGCCACGTCCGCCGGGTGAATGTGATGCAGCGCGTCACGCAGATCGCCATAAGCGCCGGTCGCGATGAGCTCCTCGATCTCCGGCAGCAGGAGTTGGCAGGTGGGCGTCACGCGCTAGTCTATGAACCGCACACCCCGCGCTTATCGCCCCGCCCGATGGTTTCAATCGCACACCAAAGTGCGATCTGCCCTTGGCGCACCCCCTCCCTCCGTGGTACACTCCTTTCCCTCGGAGTCTCATTCAGTGCATCGACGCGGCCTGACCCTCATCGAACTGCTCGTCTGCATCGCGGTCATCGCGGTGCTGCTGGGAATCCTCCTTCCCACCCTCACCCGCGCGCGCTCCGTCGCCAACCGCTCCCTCTGCGCCAGCAACCTCCGCCAGATCGGCATCGGCTGGGCTCTTTACATCCAGGACAACAACGACCGCCTGCCCCGCTCCGAAGAGCTCCCCACCTGGAAGTACGGGGGCGTCGAATTCATCGGCCCCGCACGACTCCCCATCCTCGCCCAGTCGCGCCCGATCAACGCCTACATGGACGAAGCCGTCGACGAAGCCTCGCAGGTCAGCCGGCTCTTCCAGTGCCCAGCCGACGTCGGTGTCTTCCCACGCGGCTCCACCCAGGCAGGCCGCCCCGGCGCAAGCATCTTGGACAACGGCACCTGCTTCAACACATTCGGTAACAGCTACCGCGCCAACGAGCTGCTGCTCGACGCCTCCCTGCTCAGAAACGTCGCTGTCCCGCGCCCGCTCCGCCTCAGTGAGATCACCAACGCCCACAGCCGCGTCCTGCTCACAGGCGACCCCGCGTGGTTCTACGCCACCCGCGTGCCGCGCGACCAGCAAGCCGCCAACGAAGCAAGCTGGCACAACCAACCCGATGCCGGCAACATGCTCGCCGTCGATGGCTCCGTCCGCTTCATGGACTTCCGCGAGCTCAACGCCTTCACCCTCAGCCCCCGCTGAACCAGAACGCAACGCCAAAAACGAAAAAAGGCCCGCGACTGCTCGCGGGCCTTTCACTTCCTGACTTCCTCGCTTAGCGACGCCCGCGCGGCTGCTGCGGAATGTTGCGGTTCGCAATCAGTTCCACTTCAATCGTGAGGGGCACGCCCGTCGGACGGTTCAGTTCAACGCCGGGAATCGGCTGGTTGAAGTCCTTTGGCACCTTGATCGTGCGCTTGCCGCCGACCTTCATGCCTTCCATGCCCGCCGACAGACCATCAAACTCCTGCGGGAACCACACGTAAGGCTGGCCCGCGGGGTTCTGGCCCACAACCTTGCCTTCGGCATCCTTGATCACGTAGTTCGTGACAGGCACGCACGGGCCGCTGATCGCTTCGCCCGTGCCCTCAACCGTGTCGGTCGACTGCACCGCGTCCATGAGTTGAATGACGAACACCAGATCGCTGTTGGCGGGGATATCAGGGCTCGGGCTGTTCGCGCCGTACGCGAGAGCCGCCGGAATCGTCAGGCGACGAACGCCGCCGAGCTTCATGCCCGGCACGCCCTTCTGCCAACCTTCGATCACGCCCGTGAGCGGGAACGCGATCGGCTCGCCGCGCTCGAACGCGCTGTCGAACACCTTGGTGGGGTCTGACTTCAGCGTGCCGTGGTACAGCGCGACAACCGCGCCGCCGGGCTTCACTTCGTAACCTTCGCCCAGCTTCAGATCTTCAATCACAATGCCTTCCACGTTGCTGGTCGCAACGGGAGCATTGTCCGGCACGGGAATGGCTTTCTTCACTTTCTCGAGTTCCTGTTGCGCGAATGCCGCAGCCTTTGCCGCAGCTTCCGCGTCTTGCTTGGCCTTCTCAGCAGCGGCGTCAACAGCCTGCTTCGCGGCGTCGGTGGTTTGGGTGGCGGCGCCGTCCTGTGCCCACGCAGCAGTGGTGAGGCCAGCGACCAAAACGAGTGCAGAAACGATGCGCATAGTGATCCTTTCGTGAGCGGGCAGGATAGCGACAAAAACGCGATCCATCCGTCTCGCGGACGAATGGATCGACGCTTGAAACCCGCTTCTGTTCCCGCCTGACACACGCCGTACTTCGGCGCTTAGATGCCGTAAACCGCTTCGGCCTTGCCGCGGAGGTGCCGCAGCAGCGCGTCCGCGCTCAGCGGCTTGCCCGTCACCTTCTCGCACAGCTCGCCCGCGCGATAGCGACGCCCATGCTGGTGAATATTCACACGCAGCCACTCGCGCAAGTCGAGCATCTTGCCCTTGGCGATCTGCTTATGCAGATCAGGCATGTCCGCGTTGATCTTCTCCCAGAACTGCGCTGCGTACAGGTTGCCCAGCGTGTACGTCGGGAAGTACCCGATCAGGCCAAAGCTCCAGTGCACGTCCTGCAGGCAGCCGCGCCGATCGTCCGGCACGTCCACCCCGAGGTACTCCTTGTACTTCGCGTTCCACAGGCTGGGCAGGTCCTTCACCTTGATATCGCCGCTGAAAATCCCGCGCTCCAGCTCGAACCGCACCATCACGTGCATGTTGTACGTGCCTTCATCCGCTTCCACGCGAATCAAGCTGGGCGTCACGGTGTTCGTCGCCGCGTACAGATCATCCGCGTCGTACTTCTTGAACTTCTTGCCCCAGTTCTTCTGCAGCGTGGGCAGTGCCCACTTCCAGAACTGCTTGCTGCGACCCACCATGTTCTCCCACATGCGGCTCTGGCTTTCGTGAATGCCAAGGCTGATCGCCTCCGCAAGCGGCTGGCCATACAGGCTCTCGCGCACGACCTTGCCGTCTTTCATCTCCGCCAGCTTGGGCAAGCCCTGCTCATACAGGCCGTGCCCGCCTTCGTGCATCGTGCCGTAGAGCGCATCCGTGAACTTCTCGCCGCGGTAGCGGGTCGTCAGGCGCGTGTCGCCCGGCGCAAAGCCGCTGCAGAACGGGTGCGTCGTCGTATCCAGCCGGCCCGCATCCAGATCAAAGCCCATGTGCTTGAGCACCTTCAGCCCGAACTCATGCTGCAATGCCGGATCGACCTTCACCTCGATGCACGAGGCGTCCACTTTCACCTTCTTCTTGCCGCCCGTCTTGGCTGCAACCGCCGCAACCAGCGCGGTCAGTTCCTTGCGCAGCGGCGTGAAAGTCGCTTCAATCGCCTTCGCGGTCGCGCCCGGCTCATACTCCTCCAGCAGCGCGTCGTACAGCTCGCCGCCCTTGGGCGCGCCCAGGCATTCAGCCTTGCGACGCTGCAGCTCCATCATTTTCTCCAGCGCAGGCTGGAACATCTTGAAGTCGCTCTTCTCGCGCGCGTGCTTCCACAGGTCCTGACTCAGACTGCCGTGCTTGGCAAGTTCCGCCACCAGTTCGCCGGGCAGCTTGGTGTCCTTGTCATAATCACGGCGCATCTCGCGCACATTCACCGCGCTCGCCGGGTCACCAGTCACGTCCTTGTCGTTCTCGCACGCGCCGATCAAGTCGCCCAGCTTCTTGCTCGTCGAGCGCTCGTGAATCAACTTCGCCAGCAGCGAGTACTGCTCCGCACGCGCCGCGCCCGCCTTCACGGGCATGTAGGTTTCCTGATCCCAGCTCACCAGGCTGGAGACCGACTTCAGGTGACCGAGCTCGCGCATGTACGCGCACAGTTCGCTGTAGTTCTTGCTTGTTGCCATATCGAGAATACCTCTTTCCAACTCGCGCCCACCGGCGCGTCAGACCACGAAACAGCCACAGACCACCGTCTACCGTCGGAGCGTAGTTGTGTTGCGCAAAGCAAGTGTTAAGACACGGCATCTCGGCCAAAATCGCGCGAAAATCGCACCTCGAACGCAAGAAAAAGGCCCCGGCTTGCGCCAGGGCCTTTGCACGTTCATCTCTCCAAGGCCGATCACTCGCCCTTGTACTGCTTCAGAGCCTTTTCCAGCTCGCTCTTCATCTCATCAGGAGCCAGTTCCACAGCCTTGGTCTGCAGTTCCACAGCCTTGGCCTTGTCACCCTTCAGGAAGTACACGCGAGCGAGCGTGTCGATCACCTGCGGATCCTTGTGCTGGGTCAGTTCATCCGCACGCTGAGCCGCGCTCAGAGCGGTGTCAAGGTCAGCACCCTTCATCGGCGCTTCCGGATCAACCATCGTCCACGCCAGGCCATTGAGGATCATCGGGTCATCCTTCATGGTGCCCGCGACCAGTTCCTTGGCCCACGCGTTCGCCGCTTCGGTCTTGCCCGCCGCGACCTGCTGGCCGAAAGCGATCATGACCATGCGGCCAGCCTGCTTGGGAGCCTTCTCGACGCCCTGCTTCGCCACCGCGACCAGCTTGTCAACGTCGCCGCCGCGCGCCGCCTTCTGGAATTCCTTCATCAGGTCCTGCACCACGCGCTGCTGCTCGGCGTAGGCCTTCGAATCCCACTTGCCGTTCACCACCTGATCAAGCACTTCGTCCATTTCCATGGGGTGCCCGATCCACTCGATCGCACCCTGCTTGCCGACGATGAACGCCGTCGGAATGCCCTGCTGGCCCGACGCCGCCATGTACGCCTTGTCCGTCGCGCCTTCGCGGTCCCACGCGACCACGTAGTCCATCTTGTCGCCCTGCTTGCTCACAAAGTCCGCGACGACCTTCTCTTCATCTTCAGCAGACACGCCGATGATCGTCACGTTGTTGTTCGCGTACTTCTTCTGCAATTCCGTCAGGTGCGGAATGCTCACGCGGCACGGGCCGCACCACGTCGCCCAGAACTCAACGACGTAGATCTTGCCGCTCTCGAACGACTCGACGGGCGAGCCCTTCAGCCACTTCGCGATGCTCAGCGCGGGAGCCTTGTCACCAGCGCCCAGTTTCGCCTTGGCCTTCTCCGCAGACTTCGCCGGAGCGGCGGGCGCGCCGTCCTGCGCCGCGGCCGGCAAAGCCAGACCAGCAACCGCGACCATACCAGCGACGACACCGACGACGAGCGAGCTATACCGCGAAGCCTTCATAAGCAATCTCCAGAAAAAGTCCCGTTCGGCCCACGCACGGCGCGAGCCGCCCTTCACCATTCTACTCGACACCAGTCTATCCGTTTCTTGAAGAATCCAAACAAAACACGATCCTCACATAAAGCGATCCCGAATGCGCACTCCGTACCACATTTCCACCGCTCAACGTCGGAGTTCACGCTTGTGTCGTGCACGGGCATCCGGTAGGCTGCACGCATGAAGTGCACATTCCTCCGCCGGTTTGTTGCCCTCGCGGCCTTCGCGGTTTCCTCCGCGGCGTTCGCACAATCCCCATGCGTGTATCCATGGTCCTACCCGTTCGACAGGCCCCCGCTCACAAGTATCACCAGCGTCTTCGCAGGCCAGCAGTTGCAACCCTCCGGCACCACCACGCGCGTTGTCTACTACGTGAACCAGCAAGGCCATGTCGGTCGCTACGACCTTGATCGCGACATCAACGATGACGCAACCCCAAGCGTCGTCGGACTCACCACCCGCTGCGTCGCCCAACTCGGCAGCACGCTCTACCTCGCTGGCTCTCGCTTCCAGAACGGCGGCAACGCCGCCAACCTCTGGAGTCTCTCCGGCACCGGATGGGTCTTTCCCTCCGATCGCACGCCCACCGGCGGCAGCATCCGCCTCGCACGCCAGTTCGGTTCCAACCTGTACATCGCTGGCTCGTTCAGCGAACTCGGCGATCAGCCCTTCCGCGATATCGCTCGCTTCAACGGCTCCACATGGACACGCCTTGACCCCCCAGGCGACATCAACAGCGGCTCGGTCCTCGACATCGAAGAAGTCAACGGCCAGATCTTCATGTCC
>JBKDAN010000028.1:0-11003 GCA_046316615.1 Phycisphaerae bacterium | reverse complement strand
CGATGAAAGTGCATGGCGCAGCGTTTGATGGCCGTGTGCATCACATCGCCACTGGCAGCGGCGACCCAGTCATACTTGTTGAGTTCCGCCGATGCGACGCGCCGTATCTTGCCAAACTCGCTCGTGAGCGATTCCTCTCGCAATACGGCGTCTACCTGGCGTTTGCGGCGTTCGCAGTAGTATCGCTCGCCGTCCTTGCCATTTCACTCTACTTTGACGGCGAGTTCGACCACATCTTTGCTCGATAGCCGCACCGCCCTTGATGGTCGCAAACCGGGTGCAAATCCCGCGCAGAATTGTGCAGGACAATCGGCCCTCCCGCCTAGTTCGTCGCCCGCATCGGCAGCGTCGTCGCCACCATGCCAGCCCCCACGCCAGCCGCCACCGCCCACCACTCGAAACTCTCATCCGCCCGCGATGCCGCGTACACCCCCAACATGCCCACCACGAGCAGCCCCGCGCCCACCACCCGGCACAGCATCCACGCACGCCGCCGTAAAGCCGTCAGGAAGGCTGCCAGCCAGAGGGGGACCGAAAGCCGCTTCATGGCGAGAAACACGAGCAGCCCGCCGACAATGGCAGCCGCGAGCACGCTGGGCAACAGGGCCTCAGCCTGCCACTCCCGCTGTCGTCTCTCAACTATCCCGCCGACAGCCGACTCCAGCAATGACAGAGTGATAAGTTCATCGAGTGACGTAGTGCCCGGCGGTGACTTGTAAATGTCTCGAACAATGGCATCCAACTCAGGATCACTGATGGCCTTCGGAACCGACACCACTGGTACTCGCGATTGACTCTGCACGCGCAACCCCTTCCCCCTTCTGGCGAAAGTCTGGAATGAGGGTAGCGACCGATCACGCGCCACCCATCACGTTGCCGCCGCCTTCACCACCGCCAGCACACCCGCCCGCAACGCCGCCGGGAGCTTCGGCCATGCCGCGACGATTGCCGCAAGTTCAGGGTCTTCGGGCGTTGAAACGCTGGCACTAACGCTGGGGGTGTTCTCGCCCGTGTTGTAAGTGCCTGTCTTTTCAGCACCTTCCGCACTAGAGCGTCCGCATCCGAGGCTGCCGCTCGCCGTTGTCATTTCCCCACATCATCGCTCGCTGCACTTCGCCTCGATGCCCACCCCAAATACCTTGATGCCTTGATGCCCAATGCCTTGATGCCTACCCGATTCTCACCACTGGCCTCGCTGGAACTTTGCCTTTCCACGAATGCCGAATCACGAATGCCGAATGCCGCGCCCCACCAGTCACCCACACCATCACCGCGCTGATTAGATGGAGCTAACTCCCCGAACAAGGCACACTGCGCGCGCACAACTCTCGAAATCTACACGCGCGGACCACGTTTGTGCGCGCAATGTGTGTCCTCGACCCCGATTCTTCTTGCATCACACCTCACATTCTGCGAAAATGCGCACCTGGTGGCCCGTCACGAGTCACCAAGTTCCTCTGTTCGCTTTAAGCGGCGGCAGTCAGCAAGCAACGTCGAAGGCGACAATGCAGCAGGCGCGCCCGATGATCGAGCGAGCATGGACTTGGCGCCAACCGAACCATCCACCAGCGGTCTTGGACAACTTTGGAGGTGGGCCGCCCGTCCCGGGCGGCCGTATTCCCAAAGCCCTCGTGGACCACGCCACGATACTTCGCGCAAGTGAAGTAAGCCCAAGCCCGCCAATTCCGGTGCGCCAGCCGCTTACCCGCTTTGCTTACCCAAGCAAAGCGGGCCGATCATCCCACGCACGCGGAAACTGAAAGCTGGCTCCAAACCCACAAAGCACCGAACCCGCGACAGCGGCCACGGTCCTGCCTTGCCTTTCCTGCCTTGACCCCAGTGCCCAGTGCCCAGTGCCCAGTGCCCAGTCCCCAGTGCCTACTTCATCCGCCTCACGTCCATCGCCCATCCGCCCCACTCTTCGCCTGCCGCGCAGCCAGAAACCACTCGCACACCTCGCGCACCGCACCATGTCCGCCGATTCGCTGCGTCACAAGCTTCGCATGCGGCAGCACCGTGGGCCAACTATCTGCAACGGCAATCGGCACGCCCACCATGTTCATGCAAGGCACGTCATTCACATCGTTTCCCACATATGCGACGCGCGATGCGTCGATCTTCTTGTCAGCCAGAATCCGCCGCAGCGCGGCAGCTTTGTCCTTCTCTCCCTGCACGCACGGCATCTTTACTTTGCTGCATCGCGCCGTGACAACCGGGTTCACTTCTGCGCTCAGCACCATCATGTCTAGTCCGCTCTCTCGCAGCATCCCGATGCCCAGGCCATCACTGCGATTCGCCAGCACGCCCTCGGTGCCGTCCTGCATCACCAGCACCTGATTGGTCGTCCACACACCGTCAAAGTCAAAGACGAGCAGTGCGACATCCCGCAGACGCGCGGACATCTCGGCGGAAATCTCCGTTTCAGCGATCCTGATCATGCCGAGTTGTAGGCGTTCTGGCCGACGTTCACGCCGCGCGACGCGTGCGTTCCACAGCCATCTCTATCGCGCGCCCATGCGCCGCGACTTCAGCTTCCACCACATTGGGCAATCCGTACGACGACTCAGCCAGCCGAGCGCCAGACGAACCCATCATGCCGCGCCAGTCATCATCCGCCAGCACTTCCTGAATCACGTGTGCAAAGCTCTGCGCATCACCCGCGCACCGCAGACCGGTCACGCCGTGATGCACCACTTCACCCAGTCCCTGCGCATCGGCCACCACGCAGGGCGCACCGCGCGACATGGCCTCAATCAACTCAAGCGGCTGGCTTTCCAGCGCCGACGCGTGCACGAAGATGTCGCACAGGCACATGCGTTCGAGCTTCTGTTCGTGTGTCGCATCCGTGATGAACTTCACCGGCGCGTTCAATTCAATCGCCTGCGCCTGCAGTGCGTCCAGATGCGGGCCGTCGCCCATCACTTCCAGCGCGATATCCGGATTGGCCTCGTGCAGCATCGCGACCGCTTGAATCAGCGTGTCGACGCGCGTTCGCGCCACCAGCGGCCCGGCGTACATCAGCAAGCCCTTGACGCGGTCCTGCACAATCTCATTCTCGTTCACGGGCGTCGCGTAGTTGGGCACCACCGCCGTGTTGCGCGGATCCAGCGTGTAGCGCCACGCCAGGTCACTCACCATCACCGGCGTCGTGCCGATCAGCATGTCGCTGATCTGACAGACCGTTCCTTCTTCGGTGCCGCTCAGCACCGCTTCTTCCGCGTGCGGACCGGTTTCATGCGCGATGAACCGTGTCCACGCTTCAGTCGTACGGGCGACAAACGCCACGATATAGCCGCGGCTGCGCAGCTCATGCACCAGATCAATCGTGTAGAACGAACCGCGCACCTCACTGGCCCGGCACACCACCGACTTCACATCTCCCAGCAGCTGCGCCACGCGCTCCGCCAGAATCGATGCCGTGATCGGATTCGGTTCAAGCTCGGGCTCAAACACCACGCTCACGCGATCGCGCAGATTTTCGGGCACGACCTCGTCGAGCGCTTCCGTCTCCGCCTCATCGCCCGTGCTCGCGATGATCAGCCGCGGGTAATGGTCAAGCATCGCACGCATGAGCGCCCACTCGCGCCGCAACGTACCGGTGGCGCGGTATCCCGCGAGCGTTCCGCCCGCTGGTAGCAGCCAAACCAGAGCATCTGCGATAGACGTACTCATGCGACTCCATCGACTGGGACGCGGCTGACATCGGACGCTGCGATACCGGACACAAGCGAACACGTGCATTTCGACGCGCTTCACGCAGATAACGACCCGCACAAGTACCGATCTTTGCGCAAAGCGGCATATTCACGGACCTGTGGCGCGACAGTTGCGTCATGCGGGAGAATGGCCGCGACGCGGCCGATCTATCCACCGGAGGCGTCGTGAAACTGTCATTCGTCATCGTGTCGCGCAACAAGCCCGCGCAACTCCAGCGCACGCTGCGCAGACTTGCGCAGTCGCCCGCGATCACGCTGGGCAGCGAAGTCATCGTCGTTGACGACGCGTCCCGCGCACGACTTGTGCCGCCTCGCGAACTTGCCGACGTGCCAGTGCAATCGGTTGTGCTGCCGCAGCGCCACGCGCGGGCCGCGTGGGATGCCGGGCTCTCCGCGCTCTCGCGCACGTGCGACTGGGCGATGCTGCTGGACCACCGCACCTCCCCCGCGGGTGACGGCTGGATCGACGCGCTGCTCGACTGGCCTCAACATGTTGCCTGCGTCATGCCCGACATCTTCGCGATTGATCGCGACAGCCACCCTCGCAAGCGCCTTCGCGGCGGCCTGCCTTGCGGCGTCACGCGCGGCTGCGTCGCGGTGCGCCCGCAGCTTCTGCAATCTCTGGGCGGCTACGCCAGCGGCTATCGCAGTGATGTGGCAGAGATGCACCTGGCCTCGCGCGTGCTTCGCGCGGGGCTGCGCATTGTGATGGACCCGCGCCTGCTCGCGGTGCGCGAAACATGCGGCAACACGCCCGATCCCCGTCGCATCGTCCGCTACTCGCAAGAACTGCTGGCGTTCGTCCATCAGTTCGCGCCGGTGGCCGATCAGCACGACAGCTTGCGCCTGGCTCGCGCCCGGGCCCGTGCGGTCGCGGCTCGCGCCGGGAATGTCCGGCTGGCTGCTGCGGGAGTTCGCAAGTTCCGTCGCGTGCGCGACCAACTGCTGCGCGATCCCTTGCCTGACATGGTGTGGGACGAACTGACCGGACTTGCCGCGGCGCGAGATGCGCTGTCGCGCCAACTGGCTTCGCAAGACATCACGCGCATCGCCATCACGGACGAAGGTCCCGATGCCCGCATCATTGCGTGTGCGCTGCACGAGCTGGGCATCGAGATTGTCCACGAGACTGATCGCCCGCAGGCGCTCGTCATCGGCTCACTCGCCACGGGCGACATACTGAGCAAGTTCTTCGCGCGCACCACACGGCCGCGACGCACCGCGCCACGCATTCTCATGCCGTGGCTGCCTGAAGTGCCGCAACCGCTGCCCACATCGCCCGCTCGCGCGGCGTGAACATTACTTCTTCTTTGTGGTCTTCTTGCCGGTCTTCTTGCTGGCAGCCTTCTTCGCGGCAGGCTTCTTGGCGGCAGTCTTCTTCGACGTCTTCTCAGCAGCCTTGGCCGCAGGCTTCTTGGTCGCCTTGCTTGTCGTCTTCTCGACGACGGGCTTCTTGGCAGCCGGCGTCTTAGCAGCCGGCTTCTTCGCAACCTTCTTGCTCGTCGCCTTCTTGGCTGGCGCGGGCTTGGGCTGCGGTGCCGCCGCAACTGCTGCAGACTTGCCGGCGGCAGGCTGCGATTTGGCAGGCCGCGGAGCAGGCTTCTCGAAGTCGTCCATCAGTTCACCAGCATCAGTGTCGTCAAAGTCCATGTCGCCTGCGTCGTCCACGTCGTCGAAGCCTTCGTGGTCGCTCTTGCGCGACTTGGCGGGCTTGCGCAGATCCGCCGCGCTGGGGGCGTCGTCATCGCTGCCAGCTTCCGCGCCCTCGACATCGCTGGGGCCTGCGACGGAGAACTCGTCGCTGAGCCAGCGATCATCTTCCTCACCCAGCGCGAGATTGCCGGACAGACGCTCGCTGACGCCCTTGCGACCGCGTGCGACGCGGATCGTTGCGCCTTCGCCGCCCTCTTCGGCTGCGACAAGATCGTCCTCGCGCTGGCGACGCGCACGCACGACGATGCGCATGGGCACTTCCGTAAAGGGCAATTGCTCGCGGAAGCGGTTGCTGAGGAAGCGCATGTAGTTAGAGGTGAACATCTCGGGGTGATTGACGACCATGGTGATGGTCGGCGGCTCGACACCCGTCTGAGCGACGTAGAAGAGCTTGGCGAAGCGGCCGCGCAAGTCGGCGGGGCCGCGTTCGTCGATGATGGTGCGAACCAGGCGATTGAGCTTGCCCGTCGTGACGCGCTGGCGCGACTGCTCGACCATTTCGAAAGCGAGATCGATGGTGCGGCGCACGTTCAAGCCGCTTGCGCCGCTGATGAAGCTGATGGGCGCGTACCACAGGCCGCGCAGTTCGTTGCGGATGTAAGTTTCAAAGTGCTTGGGCGTGACGATCTCGCCCTTGTCGTTGCGGCGACCCTGGGCCATGTCCCACTTGTTCACCACGATCACGCAGGGCTTGAAGCTCTTCTGCGCGAGCATGGCGAGCTGCTCATCCACCTGACTGATCTTCTCTGTCGCGTCCACGAGCAGAATGACCACATCACAGCGGTCGACGCTGCGCTTCACGCGGTCAAACGCGAACTCTTCGATCATGTTCTGGAAGCTGCGCTTGCGACGCAGACCAGCAGTGTCGATCGCAACGACGCTGCGGCCGTCCATTTCGAATCGCACGTCGATGGCATCGCGCGTGGTGCCGGGCACTTCGCTCGCGATGACGCGCTGTTCGCCCGCCAGCGTGTTGATGAGCGTGCTCTTGCCGGCGTTACGCTTGCCGATGATGGCGAGCATGAGATCGGCGCGAGCCTGCTGCGAGTCTTCTTCGCTGGCTTTGGGTACAAGGCTGTAGACCGTGTCGAGGAACTCGCGGCGCATGTAGTTGTTCTTGGCCGAGACCATGATGGGTTCGCCGAAACCGAGCGCCGACAGTTCCGCGGCGTGCGCTTCCCAGCGAGGACCATCCACCTTGGTCGCGACGATGCGCACAGGCGGCGTCTTCTTGTTCGCGCCGGGGGCGGGCTGCTCACCGGCGCGAAGCCGCTTGCGGAAGCCGCCTTCGCGCAGCATGCGTGCGATCTGCTCGTCGGCCGGGGTGATGCCGGCTTGCGCGTCGATCGCGAAGAGAATGAGGTCGGCGCCTTCGACAGCCTTGGCGATCTGGAACTCGATGCTCCCGGTGAGCTGCGCGAGGTCGTTGCCGATCTCGTCATACCGGCCACCTTCAGCGACGTAAACGCCGAAACCGCCCGTATCCATGAATTCGATAGTCTTGCGCTCGTCCTCGCCCTTGGTGGGGGCTTCGAGCTCGACGATGGCGGAAACGCGGTCGCGCGTGACGCCGGGCGTAGGGTCGACGATCGACACCTTGGCCTTGGCGATCATGTTCATGAGGCTGGACTTGCCGGCATTAGGCCGACCGACGATGGCGACACGAGGAAGCATGAGCCACGATATGAGGCGCGTGCACGCATTTCGCGGCCAAGTCTGCGGGATTTACATCGCCGCCGCCGCGTACCGTCGCGACATGTCCTGGCTTTCCGCACGCAACCCGACCACCGGCAAGGGCGACAGCACGCAATCGCTGCTGCTGGGCGCTGCCCGCGGCGGCCAAGCGTGGGCCGCATCGTGGCGCGGTGGGCTGGGTCTTATCGCACTGTGCCTGTGCGTGCTGCTGCCTGGTTTGTGGCAGATACCGCCGATTGATCGCGATGAATCGCGCTTTGTGCAGGCCTCGCGACAAATGATCGAAAGCGGCGATTTTGTGGTGCCGCGTGTGCAAGATCGGCCGCGGCTGAACAAGCCGCCGCTCATTTACTGGTTGCAGGCGGGGAGTGCGCAGGCTTTTACGGGCGGCGATGTTTCGCGTGATGCGGTGTGGATGTACCGAGTGCCGGGCGTGCTGTGCACCATCTTGGCGGTGATGGTGACGTGGAAGCTCGGGCGCGAGATGATGGATGCGCGAGCGGCGTGGCTGGCTGGAGCGCTGCTGGCGATTTGTCCGTTGGTGATTTTTGATGCGCATCAGGCGCGCAGTGATCAGTTGTTGCTGCTCACGGTGGTGCTGACGCAGTGGGCGCTGTGGCGGTGCTTGCGCGAGCCGACGATGGCGAAAGCGGCGGTGGTTGGACTGGCGATGGGTGTTGGCATTCTGGCGAAGGGGCCGCTGACGCCCATGATCGCCGCGTGCACTGCGGCGGTGTGGCTGCTGGGTAAGCGGCGCTGGCCTGATGGGCGCGGCGTGGTCATGAGCTTGCTGGCAGGCGCGGTTGCGCTGGCGTGCGTGTTGCCTTGGGTGGCGATGGTGGCGCAGCAGGTGGGATGGAGCGAGTACCTGGAGATCATTCATCGCGAAACGCTCGGGCGGAGCGTGCAGCCGATGGAACGCAGCTACTTGCCGCCGGGCTATCACCTGGTGCTGCTGGTGGCGCTGTTCTTTCCGGGATCGCTGTTGACGGGCGCGGCGGTGCTGCATGCGATGCGCAGCAGAACGAACGCGGGTGATGCGGCGCACACGTCGTTTGCGGCGCGCGGATTTGCATCGCGCCTGTTTGCCCGGGTGCCCACGAGCGATCGCGAGCTGTTTTTGCTGGGCTGGGTGGTGCCGAGTTGGATCATCTTTGAACTTGTCGCGACGAAACTGCCCCACTACACCATGCCGCTGTATCCCGCGCTGGCTTTGCTGACGGCGCGTCTGGTGCTGCGTGCGAGTGAGGGTCGCTACGCGGGCATGCGTGAGCGGATGCCGCGGATTGGCTTCGTGATCTGGGGTGCAGTCGGCACGCTTGCGTTAGGCGGCGCGCCGTGGGGATTGCTGCTGGCGGTGCGACAAGCAGTGCCGAGTATTGAGGTCCCCACGTGGGTGTTTGTGGTTGCGGGTGCGACGGGAGCGGTGGCGGTGGCGCTGTGCATCGCGGCAACGCTCGCGGCACTTGCGGAGCGCCCGCTGCGTGCACTGCTACTGAGCGCGAGCGCGACGGTGCTGAGCCTGTCGTGCGTGCTGTGCGCGGTGCTGCCTAACGCCGAAGCGGTGTGGGTGAGCAAACGCGTGACGCAGGCGCTCAACGCAAGCAACACTTCGGGCGACATGCCCATGGCGGCGTGGGAGTTTCATGAAGACAGCATGATCTTCGGCACGCGCGGACGCGTGGTGCGTGTGGATGAAGATGGCGAAGGCAAGCGAGGGCTGCGAGATTTTCTCGCGCAGCACGCAAGCTCGCCTGTGCTGGTTGCGCTGATTGAGGAACGTAATGGCCAGCCTCGCGAGCGACTGGCGCAACTGCGCGGATTCGCGAGCGCACGCACGGTGACGCCGCTGGAGCGCGTCGCGGGGTTCAATTACAGCAATGGTTCGCGCGTGGTGGTTGTCATCGCGCGGGTGGAGGCGACGCCGTGACGACATCGTCTTCGCAACCGGAAACGCCCACGCCCGCGGGGCTGCTGCTGGTGGACAAACCCACCGGGCCGACCTCGATGGATGTGTGTGCGCGCGTGCGATGGAAGCTGCGACAGGCGGGCGCGCCCAAGCGCATCAAGGTTGGTCACGGCGGCACGCTGGACCCAATGGCGACGGGGCTCTTGGTGGTGATGGTGGGCAAGGCGACCAAACTGTGTGACAGTGTGATGGCGGGCGAGAAGGAATATGAAGCCAGGATCGATCTCTTGCATCGCTCCACGACGGATGATGCCGAGGGGGAACTGACGGCGGTGCCGGTGGCGACGCCTCCCAGCGAGGCGATGCTGCGTGATGCGCTGGCGCGGTTTGTCGGGACGATCATGCAGGTGCCGCCAAACTTCAGTGCGCTGCATGTGGGCGGACAACGCGCGTATGACCTTGCGCGTGAGGGCAAGGCGGTGCAGCTTGCCGCACGACCTGTGACGGTGCATGCGATTGAGCTGCTTGCGTATGCGTTTCCGAGCGTGCGTGTACGCATCGCGTGCGGCAAGGGCACGTATATCCGGAGCATTGCGCGAGATCTTGGCCCGGCGCTGGGCACGGGCGGCATGCTGACTGCACTGCGGCGCACGCAGGTGGGGCGATGGCATGTGCGCGATGCGACGGGGATGGATAGTTTGCCGGAGAGGTTGATGCAGGGGGATTTGATTGCGATTGAGTGATGCGTGAAGGCCGGATGCGGTCGATCCTTCGGGGCGTTAGTACACGATGAGTCGGCCGTTGGGGAACTCGCCTTCCCAGCCGCAGGGGAAGTAGCCATCGACGATGAGCTGGCACCAACGCGTGGCCCACATGGGTTCGACGACACCGACGATGGCGTAGCAGCGTTCGATGGTGGCACCGACGACAATCCAATTGATCTGGTTGATAATGAGCTTCGGATCGATCTCTGCGGGCACGCGAGGCTTGATGTACTTCTCCGCTAATTCAGGAAGCCGAGGCTTTGAGTAAGCTGCGAAGATATTCCGAAGATTATGCAAGTTGTAGTCAACATCCTGCACTTTGTCTGCAACCAGATTCATTGACTCAACGAGCATGCTCAACGTCTCGTCATCATCGCAGAGACGAGCAGCTTCACGCCATGTGCCAACGCGCGTCATGCCAGATAGGTCATCCATTCCAACGCGAGTCAGCACAAGCTTGTATGTCTCAGGATCGCTCAACTGTTCAAGACTGAGCGGAAAGAGTGATGTAGTCGGTGGTCGAGACCGCTTTACAGGTGGCATCAGCTTCCAGTCTCCTTCGTAGCGGCGCACTTCGTGGTTCTGCGTTTCGGAACGTTCGCACTTGTCGTTGTTGAGTCGAGGTCGAGGCGGCACGAATCAGAAGACGATCAATCTGCCTTGTGGAAACTCACCTTCCCAGCCGCACGGGAAATAGCCGTCGACGATGAGTTGGCACCAGCGCGTTGCCCACATCGGCTCGATGACGCCCACGATGGCGTAGCAACGCTCGATGGTGGCGCCGACGATGATCCAGTTGATGCGATCAATGACGAGTCGCGAGCTTGCATCCGGTCCCAATCGAGGCATGATGTGCTGTTGGGCAATCTCCGAAAGCCGCGGCTTGGAATGCATTGCAAATATGTTCCACAGGTTGTAGAGGTTATAGTCGATGCGTTGGACGCGTCTTCCTACCTCATTCATTGCTTCAACCATGAGCCCGTCCTCGCGGGATGCTTCACAATGAGCCATGGCTTCTGGCCAAGTGGCCGCGTGTGCGACATCGGCGATGTCTGATGTGCCGACGCGTGTCAAGACGTGGGCATAGGTCGCCGGGTCCGCAAGTTGTTCGAGCGTAAAGGGAAACAGGTGCGTGGTTGGCGGTCGCGATCGATTGATGGCCATGGATCACTCCGAAGATTTCTTGGACTCTCGGCACTTTGGGGT
>JBKDAN010000027.1:0-36114 GCA_046316615.1 Phycisphaerae bacterium | reverse complement strand
GATGATCGTGTCCACCGCGGCGCGCGTCGCCTCATCAAGCGGCAGCATTCTCACCGCCGCAATCTCAGGCCGCTCGTCAAGCCGTTCCAGCTTCCCCTGAAAATCCCGCCGCACGATCGTCCGCTTCTCAGCGTCCTTCGCCGCGATCTTGGGCCCCGCCAGCGAGTCCGCATCATCATCCGCGCGCGCCCCGCCCGCAAGCACCGCCAGCGCCCCCACCACCGTGACAACACGAAGCATCATGACTGTGGACATGTGAAACTCCTCGCCCGCTCAACGTCCATCACTGCGGCCGATTGCGATCCGCGTCCTGCCTTCCATGTTTCACAGCCAGCCGAACCACCAGATAACCAACGCCCGCAACAACCAGGATCACACCCGGGCACCCCACAAACAACAACATCTCCCACCCAGAGAGGCTCAGCATGATCGAAATCTACGACAAATCATCACGACTTGCGGTTGTTCTTGATCAACACCACCGTCACCACGGCTGCAATCGTCACCACAACGACCACGCCCACGCCCATCAACACCCACGAAACTTGCATGCCCATGCATGACCTCCTTTGGTCCAGGACCCGATCCGACGTTCTTAGGGATGCCCCCCTCCCAGCTTTCGCCCCCGCCCGAGAAACACCGGAAAACCCTCCGCATTCCGCCTAAACTTCACAACTTTCAATCCGCATTGAAACCCCCGGCGAACCCCTTTGCGATGATCACGCCGGCTTCGGAACTCACCATGCCCTCGCCCATCTACACACCCGCCCCCACGCTCCCGCACCTTTCAGGCCTCGACGGTGGCCTGCTGCAAGCCGTGGTCGATGGAACCGCCCGCCTCACACCCGCGCAGGCTCTCGAAATCTACCACAAGCTCCCGCTCCCCACGCTGGGCCGCTACGCCGCCGCCCGCGCCAGCCGCCTCCACGGCGACACCTTTCGCACGTACATCATCGATCGCAATATCAACTACACCAACGTCTGCAACGCCAAGTGCACCTTCTGCGCCTTCCGCCGCGATGGTGACGAGCACGACGCGTACACCCTCAGCTACGAACAGATCCACGAGAAAATCGCTGAGCTCTCGGCCATCGGCGGCACGCAAATCCTCATGCAAGGCGGCATGAATCCGGCCCTGCCGCTCGACTGGTACCTGAACCTCCTCAGCGGCATCAAGCAGAAGTTCCCGCACATCCACGTGCACGCCTTCAGCCCGCCCGAACTCGTCGAGTTCGTTCACTTCTTCAACCCGCCGGGCGACACCTTCGCCGACAAGTGCATGTGGGTCATGTCCAAACTGCGCGAAGCTGGCCTCGACAGCCTGCCCGGCGGCGGCGGCGAGATCTTCGCTGATCCCGTCCGCAAGAAAATCGGCCTGGGCAAGTGCGACGCCGAAAGCTGGCTCACCGTCATGAACGTCGCCCACCGATTGGGCATGTTCACCAGCGCCACCATGATGTTCGGCCACATCGAAGGCTACATGGACCGCATCCACCACATGCACTTGGTGCGTGAATGGCAGGACAAAGCGCTCGGTGGTACCCCGGCCCCCGGCACACTGGGGCCGAAGGGCCGACCGGAAGCATGCGGCCACTACAAGGCTTTCATCTCCTGGCCCTTCCAGCGCGAAAACACGCCACTCGGCCGCGTTCCCGACTGGGGCGCTGATCCCGCTGAACTCGCACAGGAGTTCTCAGGCGATGCCATCGCCCGCGCCTGGGACTTTGGCCGCGGCGTGAGCAACCACCCCGCAGGCAACGGCCAAGCCAACGTCTTCGACTACAGCGCGATGGACAAGGCCCAGTTCCCCACCGCCCACCTCTACGGCAAGCGCGTCCGCATGAGCATGGCCAGCGACTACCTCCGCACGCAGGCCATCTCGCGCCTCTACATCGACAACGTGTACAGCATCGGCAGCAGCTGGGTCACCATGGGCCCCCACATCGGCCAGCTCGGCCTCATGTATGGCGCCAACGACATGGGCAGCGTGATGATGGAAGAAAACGTCGTCAGTTCCGCAGGCACCACCTACTGCCTCGACGAAGCCGTCCTCTGCCGCCTCATCCGCGATGCCGGCTTCACCCCCGCCCAGCGCAACAACAGCTACGACATCCTCCGCGTGCACGACGGCGCCGATAGCCCCGACCTGCAGGTCAAAGACTGGTCCAACCACCGCGCCAAGAAAACCCACCAGCAGGCCCCGCGCGTGAATGCGGAAAACGCGAAGGTGAGTGTGACGATCGGTGCGACAGGGCAGAAGTAAGCTCGCTTCGCTCGTTCCTTCCACCGCCCACGCCTTCGATCCGCCGTGCCTCCCCCTACGCCTTCCTCACCAGACACTCCTTCTCCGCCATCGAGTACACCTCGCGTGCTTCCTTGAGCCAGCGTCCCGCATCGAGCGCGTATCCCGCCGTCGGCTTCAGTTCGCACGCTGCCGCCGCCGCGCGCTGCGACCAGTAGCGATTGAATCGCTCCATCGCCAGTTCGCGGCTGAACTTCGCGATCATGCTCGCCAGCGCAACCGGCAAGTGATGTTGTTCCGCTTCCACCAGAAACGCGATGCCCGCCTTGCACGCCTGGCCGTGCGCGTTCACGCCTTCCACGCTGTAGCGGCTGCGCGTCTCGCTCTCTTCCACCACGGTGATCGTTGCGCCCGGCAGCGCGCGTTGCAAGAGTCCCGTGTATGCCGCGCGTCCACCTTGCCGATCACACACGATGCCCAGCGATGTCTTGCCTTCATGCGCCGCGCCCCAGCGGTCCCACACAAATTGCAGGTGTTCACACAGCGCCTTGCCCGTTGTCGCGCCTTTGCCGCCATGGTTGATCGCAAGGTCATTGAACTCGCGCTCACCCATCACCCGGCACTTCATCGCGAGAATTTCGACCTTGGCCGCACGCAGCGCGCGATCAAATTGATTCGCCGCGATGCGCAGCGACCCCACACCCGCCGCCCCATGTGCAATCGGCAGCGCAATCTCGCCCGTGTACCACGCTTCACTGGGCATCTGCGCGCCCATCGCGGCGAATAGTCTGCCGTCTGTCATCGTGCCATCATCAGGCAGCACCTCGTGCCCCGCGCACATGAGCGCGGTCAGCACGCCGCGCTCCAGGTGCACCAGCGGATGCGTTGTCTTCACGCTGCTTGACAGCTTCAGTTGTTTGCTATCCGCGATGGCGATGCGCCCTTTCGCATCAGGCTTGCCACCGCGCCCGGGCTCGCGGCACACGCCGCTTGCCAGCGTCTTCCACAAGTCCGGCACGTTGGGCTGCCCCGCTTCCGCTGCGGGCACTGCGAACACACTCATGCCCACCGTCAGCGGCCCCAGCGTGGGGCCGTAGCCAGCTTCGTCGATCCCGACGAGAATGGTTTGCGGCGTGGACAAAGCAACTGCCACCACAAGGCGCGCACTTACGCGCTGGTGCGATCAACCACGCGGTACTGCTCGCGCTCGCCGCGACCGCGCACCGGATAGTCCTTGCGAAGCGGATGGCCCGGGTAGTCTTCCCACAACAGAATGCGGCGGAGATCCGGGTGGTTCTTGAACCGAATACCCAGCATGTCAAAGACTTCGCGCTCCATCCACTCCGCGCCGGGCCACAGGTCGCACACGCTGTCAACGACCAGCGCCGGATCATTCGCGATGCCATCGGTGGGCATGCTGGGATTGATGAACGTCTTGACGAAGAACCGCTCGTTGCGCTCGAGGTTGATGAGGTTGTACACCACCGCGAACCGACCGGGCATCTTCGCCGGATAGTTCAGGTAGTCGATCCCCGCGATATCACTCAGGAAGTTATAGCCGGTCTTGCTGTCGTTCTTGAGAAACGCCAGCACCGCGTGCAGATCAGCAGGCTCGACAATCAGCGTGCTCTCGCCGCGAAACTCGGTGCCGCGGAAAGTCTTGCCCGCAAAGGCAGCCTTGACGACGGCGAACATGGGGTGATCGAGTGAAGGGGTGGGCATGGGTGGGGAGTTTAGGAGGCGGGGGGAGCGCAGGACCAAATGGCCAAATTGCTAAATGGCCAAATGGCTGAATCAGACTTGGATAACTGCGCCGGTGGCGTGGGTCTGCCAGTGCGCGTGGACTTCAGCGGGGATCGTCACAGCGGCGTGGCCGGGCGCGAGATTGTCAGCCAGGCCCGTGGGCATGATCCAGCCGGCGAAGCTCTCGTGCAGCGCGATGGTTTCCAGCAGACGAGCAAGGTGATCGACGCCGTTCTCGGCGACTTGCGGCGTCCAAAGGTCGGGCGGGCTGAGCAGGAAGCGCCAACCCTTGCTTGCGCTGCCGCGCAAAAATGTCAGGGTGCTGGGCGAATCGCTCAAAACACCCCGGCTGAATGGTATAAGTGTCGGCACCAAATGGACTTCTGTCGCAATACGGGCAAGGTGCTGGGCGAATGCATCAAACACCGGGCGGTTGCGCGGCAGCCAGGCAGGAGTACCACCCATTTCAGGGGTTGCCCACCCGGTGGCGACGCAGACAAGCTGGCCCGGCTCAGCCGCACCCACCAGTGACAGTGGCCAGGTGGTTTCATCGAGAGCGTTCACGCCCCGCAGCAGCACACCCGCCAGCCCGCCGGGAGTCTCGGGCGTGATCCGCGCCGAGCCGACATGAAAACGCGAAACGGGTCGCGCGACTGCGGGCGGTATGGGGTTTGCGTGGAGGTCTGCCATCAATGAATCCTGTTTCGTGTCCGCGGAGCGGTCGGATGATCGCGGCGGACGCGATGTGCGAGGCTACGCATGCTGCACCGACCTGACGACTGGACCAACGCGAGCGACGAAACGCTGCGGGAAATCAAGCCGCACGAGATTGAACTGCGTCGCCAGCTCGTCGCTGAAATCCTGACCATCACGCCTCACGCCAGCAGCGATTTTCTGTCGCGCTTCACGAGCGAACAACTGACGGCGTACCGCGACCACCTGCGCATCACGCAGCAAGCCCGCGGCAACCAGCCGTGGATCCGCCGCAGCAAGGGCCCGGCGGTGGTTGCGTACCGGCCGAGTGCGTGACGAAAGCGAACGAGCGAACAAGCGACCGAGGGGGCAGACAGAAGACGAAGCTCGCCGAGGCCGGACAGTCGTCCGGGCTTTGTTTGCATTTCCCCTCGTTCGCTTGTTCGCTCGTTCGCTCGTCCCCTTGCCTTGCGTGGCACCCCGCTTGCGTCTTCGCGGGCATGGCCATCAATGCACTGCACTCCGCCTCATCGGCTTTGTCTGCACTCAACACGTCACTTGACGTGACGGCCAACAACCTGGCGAACATGAATACGTCCGGGTTCAAGGCGAGCCGAGCGAACTTTCAAGATCTGATGTACATCGACCGGGCTCAGCCGGGCACGACCAACGCCAATCAGGATGAGCGGCCCATCGGTCTGCAGGTGGGTCTTGGCGTGCGCGTGAGCGGCACGCAGCTCGACTTCACGCAGGGTGCAGCGCAGTACACGGGGCGGCCGCTCGACATCATGATCGAGGGCGAGGGGTTCTTTGAAGTGGGTGTAGAAGACAGCGTGTCGCAGACCGGCACCGCGTACACACGAGCGGGCAACCTGACGCTCAACAGCGAAGGTGAACTGGTGCTGGCCAATGACCAGGGTCGTCGCGTTCAGCCGACCATTCAGATTCCGCCGGATGCCACCGATATCAGCATCGGCATTGATGGCACCGTGAGCGTGATGGTGCAAGGCGAGACCGAGCCGCAGGATGTCGGGCAGCTCAACCTGAGCACGTTCATCAACCCCGCAGGGTTGATGCAAAAGGGCGAGAACATCTACGTGGCGACGGACGCGAGTGGTCCACCCAACAGCGGCGTGCCGTCGGCTGACGGTCGCGGACGGATCAAGCAGAACTATCTGGAAAACAGCAACGTGGACCCCACGCGCGAGCTGATTGAACTGATCCGCACGCAGCGCGCGTTTGAAATGAACAGCCAGAGCATTCGCAGTGCGGACGAAAGTCTGCGGACGATCTCGCAGCTCCGCCGGTAACGCCAGTAGTTCGAGGCATAGATGGCACACGCACGCCGACAACTCTGGAGCATGCTCGCAAGCCTCGCGTTGGCGACGCTCTCGCACGCACAAGACGTTGTGCGCTTGCGCGGCAGCGCGGTCGTTCCCGCCAGCGGCGTTGTCACACTCGCAGATGTCGCGACCATCGAAGGCACACAGACAGATGCACTGCGCGCCGTTGTACTGCGTGAAAACGCGGCGGCGGGCCAGACAATCTCGCTGGATGATGTGCGCAGCGCGATGCGTGCGGCGAAAAGCGTCAATAGCGGGCGCATCGCGCTCAGCGGGGCAAGTGTGTCGCTGGTTGCGCCGGTGGTTGCAACCCCTACGGCACCGACATCTGAGAACAAGGCCGCTGACGCTGCGCCGGGAACGCGCGTGCGTGATGCGATGCCGGCGTACTTCGCTCGCGAGTACGCGGCTCTGCCTGAAGATGTGCGGCTGACCTTCAGCGACGGTGACGCGGCGACGCTGGACATCTCGCTTAGCAATCGCACATTCACGCTCGAAACACAGGGCGCCAGCGAGCGCGTGCAAGTGCATGTGCGCGTGTATGAGGGTGACAAGCTGATTACGGCATCGACGGTGCGTGTTGGCGTGCTGCTGCGGCGTGATGTGCTGGTTGCCTCGCGAGATTTGAATCGCGGAACACCGCTGGATGAACAAACGACGACGCGTGAGCAACGGTGGCTGCCTGTGACAACACGCGTGGGCAGCGCGACAGAACTGCAAGGCCGCGTCGCCAAGTCCGCCATTCGCGAGAGCAGCGTGATTGAGCTGCGCCAGGCGGAAGAAGCGATTGTCATTCGCAAGGGCGAACTCGTCGCGGTGGACTGCATCTCGGGCGGCGTGGTGCTGCGATCACAGATGCGGGCGCGGCAGTCAGGCAAAGCGGGCGATGTGATTGAGCTTGCATCTCTCACGCCACCCAAACGTGAGAAGAGCAAGAAGGGCCGCGACGCGCAGGAACGCGCTCAGCCCGTCGTCGTTCGTGCGCGAGTCGCAGGACCGGGACGGGCGGTTGTGGTCACGCAGGCCCCGGGAACGCCTGGTGAGGCATCGGCAGCGGATTTGCAGAGTGAAACACCATCGACCGGCACGCGGAGCGCGCCGGATGACACAGGCACGGACGCCGCACCAACCACGCAGCCGGCATCGCCGACGCCGGGCCGCACCATTGTGCTGCCCATGCGTTCTGCGCCGGGTCCATGAGCGAGAGTCCATGAGCCAGCACACTTCACGATTGGTCTGTCATGTGCGTTTGCACGCTGGTGTCGCGATGATTGCGGCGGGCGTGTGCTGCGCGTCACTCGCGCACGCGCAGTCGCTGCTCCGCACGGAGCCACCCAAGCCTGCGCTGGATGAGAAGTCCAAGCCAGTGGAGTCGGAGAATCTGCACGGCTACAGCTTGACGCTGGTGGAGCCACCAGAACAGCGCCAGTTCCGCATACATGATCAGATTCAGATTCTGATTCAGGAACAGAGCCGCCAGAGCAGCAGCGCGAAGCTTGACACCAAGACTGACGCGAGCATGGAAGCGGCGATCAACGAACTGCCTGACCTCGTCAAACTCCTGCAATTGCGGCTGGAAAGCGGCGATCGCACGAGTCTGACCGGCGTGAACGCCGATGCGAAGCGCGACTTCAAGGGCGACGGCAAGTATGAACGCAGTGAGGCGATGTCGGATCGCATTCAGGCGATTGTGATTGATGTGAAGCCCAACGGCACGCTGGTGCTCGAAGCGCGACGCAGCATCACGAAGGACGACCAGACGCAGACCGTCGTCGTCAGCGGCATCGCCCGGCAGGAAGACGTCACCACCGGCAACACCGTGCTTTCTTCGCAGCTTGCGGAACTGACGGTGAAGGTGGAAAGCGACGGAGATGTGGACGAAGCGGCCAAGAAGGGCTGGCTGACCAATCTCTTTGAGACGGTCTTCAACTTCTGATCGTTCAGTCCACACCATGCATCGTGCGGCACGCGGGTTGCGACAAGCATCCGCATGCGACGCGCAACACATGTCATCATGGCGGTCTTCGCGGTTCTCGCGCAGGTTCTGCTTGCGCAGGTCGCGCAGGCGACCAGCGTCAAAGACCTGACCCGGATTGAGGGACAGGGCGAAAGCGTGCTGCGCGGCGTGGGGCTTGTCATTGGCCTTTCGGGCTCGGGTGACTCAACCAAGGACCTGCAGATTGCACGCCCGCTCGTGGCGCTGCTGCAGAACAACGGCCAGGGCGTGGGCCTGCCGGATGAGTTCACTAAGAGCAAGAATGAAGGCAGGGCCATTGCGCTGGTGAGTGTGACGTGCGTGGTGCCGCGGGGTGGTGCACTGATTGACGACAAGCTGGATGTGAACGTGAGCGTGATGAACACCGCGACCAGCCTCAAGGGCGGGCGGCTGTACCTCACGGCGTTGCAAGGGCCTTACAAGGGGCAGCCAGTCTTTGCGATGGCGGAGGGCGCTATTGAGATCGAAGACGAAACGACGCTGACGACGGCCCGCGTGCGCGGCGGAGCCCGCATGATTCGCGATGTGCCCGCTCCGGAAATTGGCGATGAGTTCAAGTTGGTGATTGAACCGCCCTTTGCGGGCTGGAACAGCGCGGCGATGATGGCCGAGAGCATTCAGAGCACCGTTGCACCGCTGGGACGCGCCACCGTGTCGATGCCCAAGCTGGCACGCGTGATTGATGAACGCACGATTCGTATTGTGATTCCGCCTGATGAACGCTCAGACAAAGCCGCTTTTCTGGCGGATGTGCTGGGCACGGAGATCCGCACGGAGCTGCTGGATCTGCCGGCACAGGTCATCATCAACGAGCGCACCGGAGCAATCATCGTGACGGGTGATGTGCAGATCAGTCCTGTAGCGATCACGCACAAGGACCTCACGATCACAACGACGGTGCCTGCGCCCGTGCCATCTGCGGCGAACCCGCAGATTCGCACGGCTCGCTGGGCGGATGTGACGACGGGCGCTTCGCCTCGTGAATCAGCGCGACTGGCGGACCTGCTCGCGGCGTTCAAGAACCTGGACATTCCCGTGGGCGAGCAGATTCACATCATTCAGATGCTCCACAAGACGGGCAAGCTGCACGCCAAGCTGGTGATGGACTAACGCGATGGATATGGCAAGCGACATGTTGCGTCTGACCAGTGACTCGCGAGCCGCGATGGGCTTGCAGGCGTCCGACGTTTCAGCGCGAGACACGCAGCGGAATGAAGAGCGCGAGCTGTTCGCCGCGGCGATGAATCGGGCAAAGCGTGATGGCGCGCGCACGCCCGAGCAAGACGCACGCGAAGCGGCGGAAGGGCTGGTTTCCGCAGCATTTCTGCAACCTTTGCTGAAGCGCTTCCGCGAAAGCAGTCAGGCTGCGCCGCCCTTTGGACCCGGGCGCGGTGAGCAGACGATGCGCACCATGCTGGATCAGTCATGGGCCGACCAGATGGTGCGTCATGGCAACTGGCCGCTGGTTGATCGCGTGGAAGAACGCATGCTGCAGCGGCTGGGCAAGGACGCGCAACTGGCGAAGGGGCCGCAAGTGACTTCACTTGGTCCTGCGACGCCTGCGCAGCCGATAGTGACCAACGTGCACGCAGCGACGCAAGCGGTGAGCACACGGCTGCCTGCGGCGGAGCGAGCCGTGACTGATCTGACCAAGCAGCGACCGACTGTCGTGACAAACTTGCGGAAGGCTGAATGACCATGCAACACACACAGCCCGCGTCGAATCGACTGACCGCTGATGTCACCAGCACGCGACTGCGCGACCTGCTCGAACAGTTCATTCTGCGGTATGACGAGCTTGAAGCAGTCGTCACGCTGCATCGCGAGGCCATCCGACGTGCTGACACCGCGGCAATGCAGACGGCCATCGAGCAGCATGCCCGCATCATGCGAGAACTGGGCGGGCTGGAAGTGCGGCGATGCGAGCTGGTGGCGATGGCGGCTTCGTCGTTCCCGGTGCTGGCTGCAAAGCGCCAGTCGCCCGTGACGCTGACCGACTTGGTGGGCGTGTGCACCGATCGCGACCGGCTGGAACTGCAAGGGCTTGCAAAGGAACTGAAAACTCGCGTCATGCGCACGCGGGAGCTGACCCAGAGCCTGCGCAGCGCCACCACCACACTGCTGGCGCACATGGAAGGGCTCATGCGGCAGGTGGGGCGTCACCTTTCCCATGCGGGCACGTACAGCAAGCGCGGCGTGGTTGAGCCTGCGCTGGTTGTTTCCGCGGTTGATCTGCGCAGTTGACGCGCGTGGCGTTGGCCCGCGGTTTGCGTTGCATCATGCATGAGCCTCACGCAGTCGATCAACATCGGTCGGACAGCGCTCAACGCGAGCCAGATCGGCATTCAGGTCGCCGGCAACAACATGGCGAACGCGACCACGGCGGGGTACAGCCGGCAGGTCGCGCGCATGTCGCCCATTCGCGGCGGCAGCTACGCGCCGCAGGTTTCCATCGGCGCGGGCGTGCAGATCACGGGCATTCAGCGGCAGATTGACGAAGCGCTGCAATCGCGCCTGTGGCAGACCACCAGCGATCAGGCGGCCGCGGACACGATGCTAAATCTGTACTCGTCGATCGAAGGCATTTTGGGCGAACTGGGTGACAACGACCTGTCGAGCGAGCTTTCGGCGTTCTTCGCCAGTTGGAGCGAGCGTGCCAACCAGACGCGCAGCAGCAGCAGCGTGGTGCAGCAAGGCGAAAAGCTCGCGAACTTCATTCGGCGCGTGCGCACGGATCTGTCGGCGACGGCGACACAAGCCGAACGCGAACTGGGCGGCAGCGTGGTACAAGCCAACGAACTGCTCAACCAGATCGCGACGCTCAACGGCGCAATCAGTGATGCGGAGATCGGCAACCAGCCGGCCAACGTGCTGCGCGACCAGCGTGATGAACTCATCACGCAGTTGTCCGCGCTCATGCCGGTGACGGTCGTCGATCGCGGTCGCGAGGGCACCGATGTGCTGGTGGGCAGCGTGCCAGTGGTGCTGGGTTCGCAGAGCCGCGGGCTGGAAGTCAGCCGATTCACGGATAATGACGGCAATCTGCAACTGAGCATCTCGACGAAGGTCGACGGATCGCGGCTCAGCGTGGAGTCGGGCGCCATCGGCGCGCTGCTGGCTTCGCAGGGCGGCGTGGTGGGCGACATCATCAGCAAGCTGGACGATGTGGCGTCGCAGTTGATCTGGGAAGTGAACAAGCTGCACGCGACGGGCACGACGACCGCCGGCTACACGCGCCTGAGCGGGCAACTGCGGCTGAGCGCGGCGGATCGCGGCACGGCGATGAATGATCCGACGAATGAAGCGTTTGACGGGCTGCCTTTCAAGCCGGTCAATGGCGGCTTCATGGTGCGCGTGAAGCACAGCAGCGGCGCGACGACCGAAACGCGGATTGACATTGATCTCGACGGGCGCGACAGCACGGGTGCTCGCGGCTTTGGTGATGACACGACGATGGACGACATCATCGCTTCGCTCAATGCGGTCGATGGCATTCGCGCGTCGTACAACGCCAGCGGCCAGCTTGAAGTGACGGCGGAAGACGGGTTCACGTTCAACTTTCAGGATGACTCATCGAACGTACTGGCCTCGATCGGCATGAACGCCTTCTACACAGGCAGTGACGCGAGTGATATTCGTGTACGCAGCGAGCTGCAGGGCAACCCCAACATGCTGGCCGCGGGACGCATCGTGAACAAGGAACTGGTGGAGAACGGCACGGCGCTTGCGCTCTCGCAGCTACAGGACAAATCGCTGGATGCGCTGGGCGGGCGCAGCTTGGCGGGACTGTGGCGCGACACGGTGCAGCAGACGGCAGCGGGCGTGGCGGACAAGAAGAGCGCGGCGCAGGCAGCAGCCACCGTGCGGGATTCACTGCTCAGCCAGGTCGCGGCGGTGAGCGGCGTGAGCATCGATGAAGAGTCCATCAATCTGCTGCAGTTTCAGCGGATGTACCAAGGGGCGGCACGGCTTATCAGCGTCGCTGATGAGATGACGCAGACGTTGATCAACCTGATCTGATTCGCGGAGTGAACCCATGGCTTCGATTCCTCCCAACCTGACACGGGTGCCCAACATCCTCTCGACCCGCCTGGGGCTGACGAATATCAATCGCACCAGCGTGGACATTCTGCGGGTGCAGAATCAGCTGTCGACGGGTCGCTCGATTCTCAACACGAGTGATGACATCGTGAAGTCGGCCACGATCGGCGTGCTGGACGACCGCCTGGAGCGCAGCACGCAGCTTCAACGAAACTACCAGCATGCGACAGCGAGCCTGAACGTGCTGGATGATCTGTTCAATGAAGCAAGCGACACGACGCTTGAGGCGCGGGACATTGCCAGTGAACAGGCCAATCTGACGGCATCGCCCAGCGAGCGCGAGAGTCAGGCGACGGTGATCGATCAGATGATCCGCGCGATGATGAGCATTGCGAATCGGCAGGGTGTTGCGGGTTACTTGCTGGGCGGCACGACCACGACCATCTCGCCCGTGCAGGACTATCTGGGGTACTTCCGGTACATGGGTGAGGGCGCGGGGCTCACGACCGACCTGGATTCCGCGGCCAGCGTGCCCATCACGCTGGGTGAGACGATCATCGCGGGGCGCACCAGCCGGGTGACGGGCTCGGTGGATTTCCAGCCTCGTTTGACGGGCGATACACGGCTGGGCGATCTGCGCGGCGCGCAGGGGCTTGGTGTTCGTCTGAGCCCGTTTGAGTTCAGCTTTAATGGCGGCCCGCGCGTGCGCGTGGAACTGGGCGATGCCGACACAGTGCAGGATGTGGCCGATGCGATTGAGTCGGCGATTCGTGACTACGAAGCAGATGCGGGCGTGACGGTGCTGGGACCGGGCGGCGTGAGCATCTCAGGAGAGGCTCTGAACTTTGATGTGGCGACGGGCACGCCCGCGCCGCAGTTGAACTTCTTTGAACTTGGCAACAGCACGGTTGCACGTGATCTGGGGCTGATCACAACGCCGGCCAGTACATTCACGGCGACATCGCAGAGCGGCGAGGATCTTTCGCCCATGCTTACGCTGCGAACGCCTGTCAGCGCGCTGGCGGGTATCACGGGTGCGCTGGGAAGCATTCGCATCAGCAATGCGGGGCGCACGGCGGTGGTTGACCTGTCGCAGGCGCAGACGATTGAAGACATCAAGAACACGATCGAGCGCACCAATCTGGGCGTGAAGGTCAGCATCAATGAAGATGGCACGGGTCTGGACGTCGTGAATGAAGTTGCGGCGGGCAGCACCAATGCGCTTTCGATCAGTGAAGTGCAGGGCGGCACGACGGCCACGCGTCTGGGCATTCGCAGCTTCTCGACGGAAACTCGCATCAGCGACATGAACGCAGGCCGCGGCGTGAGCGTGCGCGACAACGTGCCTGATCCTGTCTCAGGCGTGATCAATCCGAGTCTCAACTCCGACATGGTCATCACGCTGGGCGGCGGGCAGACGCTGGAGATTGACCTTGTGCCCGAAGACATGGTCACGGTCGGCAGCGTGATGACCGCGCTGCAGAATCAGATCAACGCACAGCTCAACGCTCAGGGACTGCCGCCGGGCAGCGTGACGGTGGGACTCGCGACGGATGGCAATGGCCTGACGATCTCGCAAGACACCAACGTGTACGGCCCGGGCATCCTCAGCGTGGAAGCGAAGAACAACTCGCAGGCAGCGGCGCAACTGGGACTGATCGGGGGCCAGTGGGACGCGGCGAGCGCAACTTTGACGGGAAGCGACGTGGCGAAAGTGCGCGTCGAGAGTGTGTTCAGTTACATGGTGGACCTGCGGGACAGCCTGCGGACCAACAACGTGACTGGCATCACGCTTGCTGGAGAAGACTTGGGTAACGCGGCGACGCAGCTTGCGGAGACGCGGGGCTTGGTTGGAAGTTTCGCGCAGCGAGTTGATGCAGCGGCGGACCGTGAAGTTTCCCGCTCACTGCTTGACGAATCGACGCGAAGCCAGTTGCGCGACGTGGACTACACGCAGGCGACCAGCCGGTTTTCGGCCTTGCAGACGCAGTTGGAGGCTGGTTTGCGGGTAACTGCAACAGCGCAGCAGTTGAGTCTGCTTGACTTTCTGAGATGACGGTTGATTGAAGTTTGGATCCAACGCGCCGAAAGGCGCACACCACCACCAGGGCGATTCTGACGACAGCGTCGCACTCGCCCTTTCAATCTCTCGCTCGCGTCGCACGTGGCCCGGCGGCGCAGCTCAGCTTGTGAAACGACCGGCGACGTCGCCGGGGAGATCGATCCGAAGGAACGGACGGGCCACATGCAGCGGAGTTGCATTATGGAAGTGCGGACGACACGTTTCGGCGTGCTGCAAATCGCGGAAGAACGAATCATCCACATGCCCAAAGGGCTGCTGGGGTTCTCGCAGTACACGCGCTACTGCCTTCTGGAGCCGGGTGAAGACAGTTGCTTCTTCTGGCTTCAGTGCGTGGACGAGCCTGCGCTGGCGTTCGTGATCACGGACCCGAGCATGTTCGTGGCTGATTACTCAGTGCCGATCCGGCCTGAGCAGATGGGCGACATGGGGCTTTCCAAGCTGGAAGACGCCCAGGTGTTCGTCATCGTCAACAAGGTCGATCAAATGCTCACCGGCAACCTGCAAGGTCCGCTGGTGATCAACACCCTCAACAAAGTGGGCGAACAGTTGGTCCTCGCGGAGAAGCGCTGGACCACCCGTCATCCGCTGGTGAAGGTCGGCGCCATCGCCGCCCCCGCCGCGCTGACCGCCTGACGCCGTCTTGCCGTCAAGACGCGTTCTACTTCCTTCTTTGCATGCAACAAGCGTCAACAGACGTTTCACGCGTGCGGCGTCAGTTCACTCCCTCAACTTCGGGGCCATTTGTGCTGTGCCCCGCCCGTCGCGCAAGGATGCGCACGGGAGATTCGCGAGGAGAACCCCATGCTGGTCCTCTCCCGGCAACGGGACGAAACGATCATGATCGGGGACGACATCGAGATCACGGTGGTTGATATCCGTGGCGACAAGGTTCGCCTGGGCATCAACGCCCCCACTCGCATCGCCGTCCACCGTAAAGAGGTTTATGAGGCAATCAAGCGCGAGAACGAGCAAGCCTCGACTCTCGCAGGAGCCGAACTGGGGGCGATCAAGCCCACGGTCGGCGCCAAGCCCCGCCTCAAGACCGATGGCCTGATGGCAGGTCATACCCCCCTTGGTTCATCGCCTGTGGTCGGCTCGATTCCGTCCAAGGCAGCAGTTTCAGAAGCGTCCGGAAGTCAACCCACGGCAAAGCTTCGTGCCAGTCAGATGAAGGGCGCGTAGCCCGGAACCCCGTGCCCGTCAGGGCAAATCTCAGGGGAAAACGTGGTTTGGCCCGTCCTTTGCGGATGCAAAGGGCGGAGGTAGATCCAGGACGATGGTTTCCTGTCCGTGTCGGGCAGGCACCGGCAATCACGGAGGATTGCAATGGCTCGGATCAATACGAATGTCCCCAGCGTCATCGCTCAGGCGAATCTGTCGCGTAACCAGGGCGAGCTCAATCTTCGCCTTGAACGCCTCAGCACCGGCCTGCGCATCAATCGCGGCGCCGATGACCCTGCGGGCCTGATCATTTCCGAACGCATCCGTTCGGACATCAACGGCGTGCAGCAGGGCATCAAGAACTCGGATCGTGCCAGCAGCATGATCTCGACGACCGAAGCCGCGTTGGCGGAAGTCAATGACCTGCTCAACTCGATTCGCTCGCTGATCGTGGAAAGCGCCAACACCGGCGCGGTGAGTTCGGAAGAACGCGCCGCCAACCAGTTGCAGATCGACAGCGCCATCGACTCGATCACGCGTATCAGCAACACCGCCACCTTCGGCGGACTCAAGCTGCTTGACGGCACGCTTGACTACCGCCTCAGCGGCGTCGACACCAGCGACATCTCCACAGCCAGCGTGCGCAACGCCAGCCTGGTCCAGGGCAACCCCCTGCAGGTGTCCATCGACGTGCTGGCCAGTGCTCAGAAGGGTTCGTTGTACGTCAACGGCAACAACCCCGGTGCGCTGACGGACGGCGTCCTTGCCAGCACCATGACGCTGGAAATCAAGGGCCCGCTGGGCGTGCAGGAGCTGAGCTTCACAAGCAACACCAGCCTGACGGACGTGGTGAACGCCGTCAACAGCATCAATCAGTTCACAGGTGTCGAAGCCGCGCTGGTCGTGTCTGGCACGCCCCTCTCGGGCATGGTCTTCCGCACGTCGCAGTACGGCAGCGGCAACTTCGTGAGCGTGCGGCGCATCAGTCCGCCCTCCACTGGCAACAGCTTCCAGACGGGCCGGCTTGATGACTCGACGGCAGTTGCAGCGACGGTTCCGTGGGGATCGCTGCAGATTGCTGACAGCGATCGCGGACGCGATGTGACGGCACTGGTCAACGGTGCTCTGGCGACCGGCAACGGTCTGGAACTGACAGTCAACAGCCCGAGTCTGGGTGCGGCGATTCGTCTGAGCGAAACCGCAGGCACGACACCCAGCGCAGCGGTCACGCCTTTCTACGTGACGGGCGGGGGCGCACTGTTCCAACTGGGTCCCAGCGTCACCGCACTGCAGCAGACAAACTTCGGCATTCCGTCGGTCGCGGCCTCGCGACTGGGTGCCGCAGCGACGAGTGCAGGCATTGAGTTCCTGAGCAGTCTCCGCACGGGCGGTCGCAACAGCATTGAGAAAGCGGTGTCGCGAGGCAACGACTTCGCATCCTCCGAAGGCATTCTGCGCAACGCGATTGACGAGGTGACGGAACTTCGCGGTCGATTGGGTGCGTTTGAACGCAACGTGCTGGATACCAACGTGCGAAGCCTGCAAAGTCAGTTCGAGAATCTCACGGCCAGCGAGAGCCAGATTCGCGACGCGGACTTCGCGTCCGAGACGAGCAAACTGACACGTTCGCAGATTCTGGTGTCGGCGGGCACGTCGACCCTTGCCCTGGCGAACCAGCAGAGCCAGCAGGTGTTGCAGTTGCTGCAGGGCTAAACCCCGGGTAACGCGCAAAATTGAGCATCAACAACGGCCATTCATGCCCCGCATGAGTGGCCGTTTCGCGTTTTGGGACCGCTGAAACGAGGGGGCGTAGGCGGGTGCGCGTCCGAAATCTGCCGAGAAACGGGACTGCAAGTGAATTGACCCCCCGATGTCGTCGATTCCTCCGGAGCCTGCACGCATCGCACGGACGCGTTGCATGCGGGTCGCGATCTCGGGATGTACCCGATCGCGAGCCCCGAGCCTTGTCGGTCTCGGGCTTATCGCGGCGAAGCTCGTTTGCTCCACCGCTTCAGATCAGCCCGCGATCGAAAGTCGCGGGGCTCGCACTCACGGAGGATTGTTTCAATGGCTCGTATTAACACTAACGTTCAGTCGCTCGTCGCTCAGCGCGTGCTGGGCACCAACAACACCGGCCTGGGCCAGGCACTCGAACGCCTGAGCACGGGTCTCAAGATCAACCGCGGTAAGGACGACCCCGCCGGTCTGATCGCGAGCGAAAACCTGCGCAGCGAACAGAAGTCGCTGAGCCAGGCTGTGTCGAACGCTGACCGCGCCGACCAGGTGCTCAACATCGCCGAAGGCGGTCTTCAGGAAGTCAGCGGCCTGCTGACCGAACTGCAGGGCCTGCTCACGGCGAGCGCCAGCGAAGCCGGTCTGAGCAAGGAAGAAAAGGACGCCAACCAGTTGCAGATCGACTCGATCCTGCAAACCATTGACCGCGTCGCAGGTGCTACCAACTTCCAAGGCATCAAGCTCCTCAACGGCAACTTTGACTTCACCGTCAGCGGTGTGAACGCCAGCAACGTGACCGACTTCAAGGTCAACGCAGCCAAGTTCAGCGGCAGCAGCCTCAACGTCAACGTCGCCGTCACGCGTTCGGCTCAGCAAGCCGGTCTGTTCCTCTCACTGGGCGGCACCGCGATCGACCTCAGCAGCGCAACCGCGCAGCTCGTCGTCGAAGTTGCCGGCAGCAAGGGCAGCCGCGAGTTCAGCTTCAGCTCGGGCACCACCATCGCGGCCATGAGGGATGCCATCAACCAGTTCAGCGACGTCACGGGCGTGACCGCTACCACCTCAGGTAACGGCATCAAGCTCAGCAGCGATGACTTCGGCAGCAGCGAATTCGTGTCGGTCAAGTCGACCAGCTCGGGCGGCATCGCGGCTTCAAGCAGCGGTATCTACAACCTGAGCTCGACCAACTTCGGTCAGGCTCGCAGCGGCAGCAACGTTGAGTTCTCCGCTGCCACCAACCCCGTCCGCGACGCTGGCCAAGATATCGGCGGCACCATCAACGGCGTCATCGCCACCGGCTCAGGCAAGAACCTGCGGCTGGCGACCGACTTCCTCGATGTCGACGTGGCCCTCAGCACCGGCGAATCGCAGGCGCTCGGCAACGTCGACGGTGCAGGTGGCGCTGGTACGGCTGCCTTCGCCATCACCGGCGGCGGCGCGAACTTCCAGCTCGCCAGCAAGGTGGACATCGCCGGTCAGGTGTCGATCGGTATCCAGGACGTCGCAGCCCGCAAGCTGGGTAACAGCTCGGTCGGCTTCCTGAGCAGCCTCGCCAGCGGCAAGGCCAACAACGTCGTCAGCGGTGACATCAGCGACGCTCAGAAGGTCGTTGGCGAAGCCATCAAGCAGGTCTCGGGTCTCCGCGGCCGCATGGGCGCGTTCCAGAAGAACGTCGTCGGTGCGACCATCCGCAGCCTGGGCGTCAACATCGAGAACACGGCTGCCGCTCAGAGCGTCATCCGCGACGCCGACTTCGCCGCTGAAACCGCGAACCTCACCCGTTCGCAGATTCTGGTGTCGGCCTCGACGAACATTCTGTCGCTGGCCAACAGCCAGCCTCAGTCGGCCCTGCAGTTGCTCGGCTAAGTAAATCCCGATCTCGGAAACGAGGTCGCACAGTGAGTCTGATCTGAGCAAGCCCCGGAGTGGATACTCCGGGGCTTGTCGTTTTTGTCGTCACGCAAGTCCGGAAGTTTGCCAATCCAGCGGTTTTCCCTGCACGCAGAGCGCAAATTGCTCGATGCCCAAGTACCCGATACTGGGCTTACAGATGCATTGAGACAGGAACTCCCGCATGGCACGCATCAATGCCAATGTGCAATCACTTATCGCGCAGCGCGTGCTGGGGACCAACAACACCGGCCTGAGCCAGTCGCTGGAGCGACTGAGCACCGGCCTCAAGATCAATCGCGGCAAAGACGATCCGGCGGGGCTCATCGCCAGTGAGAACCTGCGCAGTGAGCAACGGTCGCTGGGCCAGGCGGTGGCCAATGCGGATCGCGCGGATCAGGTGCTCAACATCGCGGAAGGCGGATTGCAGGAAGTGAGCAGTCTGCTGACGGAGTTGCAAGGACTGCTGACGGCAAGCGCAAGCGAAGCGGGACTCTCGAAAGAAGAGAAAGACGCGAACCAACTGCAGATTGACTCGATTCTGCAAACCATTGATCGCGTGGCCGGCGCGACCAACTTTCAAGGCATCAAGCTGCTGAATGGCAACATGGATTTCACGGTCAGCGGCGTCAACTCGGTGAATGTGACGGACTTCGACGTCAACGCGGCGAAGTTCAGCGGCGCGAGTTTGAACGTGAACGCGACCGTGACGCAGAGCGCGCAGCAGGCTCGCGTGCAGCTTGGCGGACCCGGCTTCTTTGCGAACGGACCTGGCCCTAACGCTGCGCTGGACCTGAGCAGCGCGACGGCCCAGTTTGTAATTGAAATCGCTGGGCGCAAGGGCAGCCGCGAGTTCTCTTTTGCCAGCGGAACATCGATGACGGCGATCGCGAATGCGGTCAATCAGTTCACGGATGTGACTGGCGTCAAGGTGTCGGCGGCGGCGGTTGGCGGCAGCTTTGACGAACTGAACTTCCTTTCGGAAGGCTACGGATCCGACGAGTTTGTATCGGTGCGCGTGGTGAATGCGGGCGGTATTGACGCAACGAGCGGCGGGCGATTCACAACTTTCGCCAACAGCAACACAACCGGTGCCACGACGAACATCTCCACGCCATCGATGAATCCCATTCGCGGGAACGGTCAAGACATCGAGGGCACCATCAACGGTCAGATCGCCACCGGCGACGGCCAGACGCTCAGCATCGCGACGGATTTTCTCGATGTCTCCATGACGCTGGGAACAACAGCATCGCAGACGCTTGGCGCGGTTGCCGGCACCGGCTCGTCGACATTCACGATCACCGGCGGGGGCGCGAACTTTCAGCTCGCAGGCAAGGTTGATATCGCGGGACAGGTATCGATGGGCATTCAAGATGTCGCGGCCCGCAAGCTGGGCGACACGGCGACCGGCTTCCTGAGTAGTCTCGCCAGCGGCAAGGCCAATAACGTGGTGAATGGCGACATCAGCCAGGCACAGGAAGTGGTAGCGACGGCCATCAAGCAGGTGTCGGGCCTGCGCGGACGCATGGGCGCCTTCCAGAAGAACGTGGTGGGCGCGACGATTCGCAGTCTGGGTGTGAACATTGAGAACACCGCAGCGGCGCAGAGCGTGATTCGCGATGCGGACTTCGCTGCGGAAACGGCGAACCTCACACGCTCGCAGATTCTCGTGAGCGCGTCGACGAACATTCTGAGCATCGCGAACGCTTCTCCGCAGTCGGCGTTGCAATTACTCGGATAACGCGACCACCATAACGATCGCATGAACGACCCCCATGAACCCGGCGTGCAGCCGGGTTTATTCGTTCTGGGGAGGTCCATATGCACCGTCACAGACGCGCCGCACAGCACGCGCGACGCGAACGGCGCACGTTGACCCGGTTTCCGGCCCTTGTGCGCAGAGACACATCTGTCATTTGTGTGAGGCGGAGATATTTCACGCCCTTCAAGGTGTCATGCATCACCTGCATTGGTTCTCGGCTCGATGGCAGAGCTAACCGGTTCATTCGTTTCAACCGGCGAACTCATTCCACGGAAGGAAGAGCACACAATGGCACGGATCAATACAAACGTTCAGTCGCTCGTCGCTCAGCGCGTGCTGGGGACAAATAACACGGGGCTCGGTCAGGCGCTTGAACGCCTGAGTACAGGCCTTCGCATCAATCGCGGGAAGGATGATCCCGCCGGCCTCATCGCCAGCGAGACACTTCGCAGCGAACAGAAGTCGCTGAGCCAGGCGGTGGCAAACGCCGACCGTGCCGACCAGGTGCTCAACATCGCCGAAGGCGGTCTGCAGGAAGTCAGCACGCTGCTGACGGAACTGCAAGGCATTCTGACGGCCAGCGCGAGCGAAGCCGGTCTTTCGGCTGAAGAGAAGGCCGCGAACCAGCTGCAGGTGGATTCAATCCTCCAGACGATCGACCGCGTGGCGGGTGCGACCAACTTCCAGGGCATCAAGCTCCTGAACGGCAACTTTGACTTCACGACCAGCGGCATCAACGCGGCGAACGTGACCGATTACCGCGTGAACGCCGCGAAGTTCAGCGGCAACAGCCTGAACGTGAACGTCGCGGTGACGCGCTCAGCCCAGCAGGCGGGTCTGCTGCTGTCGCTGGGCAACGCGAACATTGACCTGAGCAGCGCGAATGCACAGTTCGTCCTTGAAATCGCCGGTAGCAAGGGCAGCCGCGAATTCAGCTTCAGCTCGGGCACGAGCATCGCCGCGATGCGCGATGCGATCAACCAGTTCTCCGACGTCACCGGCATCGTCGCAACGACCTCAGGCACCGGCATCAAACTGGTGAGCGAAGGCTACGGCGACAGCGAGTTTGTCTCGGTCAAGTCGAGCAACTCAGGTGGCATCGTGGCCGGCAGCAGCGGTATCTACGCACTGAGCGCCACGAACTTCAACGTTCGCGCCGCTCAGCTTGCCGAGTTCAGCGCAGCCAGCAATCCGGTGCGCGACAGCGGCCAGGACATTCGCGGCACCATCAACGGTGTCGTCGCGACGGGCGAGGGCAACAGGCTCAGCCTCGCGACCGACTTCCTCGATGTCTCCGTGTCCCTCGGCACCACCGCCGCGCGCACGCTCGGCACGGTGGGCGGCACGGGTTCATCGACTTTCACCATCACCGGCGGCGGCGCGAACTTCCAGCTCGCCAGCAAGGTTGACATCAACGGTCAGGTGTCGATGGGCATTCAAGACGTGGCTGCTCGCAAGCTGGGCAATAGCTCCGTGGGCTTCCTCAGCAGCCTTGCAAGCGGCAAAGCCAACAACGTGGTGACAGGCGACATCAGCGACGCGCAGAAGGTCGTGGGTGAAGCCATCAAGCAGGTCTCGGGCCTTCGCGGTCGACTGGGCGCGTTCCAGAAGAACACCGTCGGTGCGACCATCCGCAGCCTGGGTGTGAACATTGAGAACACCGCCGCTGCCCAGAGCGTGATCCGTGACGCGGACTTCGCCGCTGAAACGGCGAACCTGACGCGTTCGCAGATTCTGGTCAGTGCGTCGACGAACATTCTGGGCATCGCCAACAGCCAGCCGCAGAGCGCGCTGCAGTTGCTTGGCTAAAGCCTCAAGCTGATTCCTCCGTGAAAGACGAACGGCGCGAGCAATTGCTCGCGCCGTTTGTCATTTTGAGCTTGTAGCTTTCACGCGCCTGGCTCAGTCCTTGACGAGCTTGATGTCAATCACATAACCGCGCTTGGGCTCGAGCTGGGTGATGGGCTTCCACTCGACGAACATGCCGGAGTTGGACCAATCTGCCTCTTTCACGGCGATGCCGCGGAGAACTTCTTTGCTGACGCCTCGCGAACCGAAACGCACGGGGGCTTTGAGCGAGTACTGGGTCACGGGCTGGGCGGTGAGATTGACGATGACGAGCTTGACGTCGGTCGCGTTGCGGCCGCGGCTGTCGTCGGTGCCGCTGTAGCGGATGAAGGCGTACACGCCCGGGTGGCCGCTTTCGACTGGCATGTACTGGCCGGCGCGCAGGGCCTCGCTGCTCGTGCGGAGCTGCACGAGCTTGCGATAGAGGTTGAACATGCTGTCATCATCCTTGCGCTGCGTCGCAAGGTTCTTGCGGGCGATGTCGGGCTGAACGGCGCGCCACGGCTTGCCGCTGGTGAAGCCGGCGGTGCGCGAGTTCTCCCATTGCATGGGCGTGCGGAGGTTCTCGTCGGGCTTGTCGCCCGTCATACCGAGTTCTTCGCCGAAATAGATGAAAGGAATGCCCGGACCCGTGAGCAGCATGACGGCGGCGACCTGGCCCGAAGCTTCGTCGTCGCGCAGGCGCGTCATGACGCGAGTCTGATCGTGATTGCTCAGGAAACGGCCGTACTGGTTGGGCGGGTACAGGGCTCGCACCTTGGCCTGCGCGTCGATGATGCGCTTGGCATCGCCATCGCGGGCCGCGTCGATCATCGCACTGGCGAGGTCGAACTCAAAGACCGCGTCCATCATGCCGCCCACGTACATGGCGGCTTGATCGCTGGGAGCCCAGACTTCGCCGATGTTGAAGGCGTCCTTGTTCGCTTCTTTGGTTGCAGCGAAGTACTGCTTGAGCCACTCAAAGGTCTGCGGGGCGCTTTCCTGCAACTGACCATCTTCAAAGAGGTGGCGAATGGCATCGAGGCGATAGCCGTCGACCTTCATATCAGTCAGGCCCCACTTGGTGATCTCGAGCATCTCGCGCGTGACGAGTGGGTTGGCGTAATTGAGATCGGGCATGCGATCACTGAAGATGCCGTAGTAGAAGCCCGCGCCCCGCTTGTGCCAGACGTTCTGATTCCAAGGGCCCTTGTATGCCGGGTCCTTTGGCGACCAGATGTACCAGTCGCGCTGTTCGCCCTTGGGTTTGCTGGATTCGGTGAACCATGGATGCTTGTCGCTGGTGTGATTCAGCACCAGATCGAGAATGACCTTGATGCCGCGCTTGTGGGCTTCTTCCATGAACTTCTGGAAGTCGGCGTTGGTGCCGTAGTCCTGCTCGATGGTCTTGTAGTCGATGACGTCGTAGCCGTGATAGCTGGGCGACTGCATGACGGGCATGAGCCAGATAGCGTTGATGCCAAGGTCGGTGTCGGTCTTGGGGTCACCATCGTTCAGGTAATCAAGGCGTGTGATGAGGCCTTGGAAGTCGCCGATGCCGTCGCCTGACTTGGTGCCGCGGGGATTGTCCTGAAAACTACGGACGAAGATCTGATAGAAGACGGCGTCGTTCCACCAGCCCACGTGGCCCGGGCCTTCCTTCGGCTTGGAGATGTCGATCTCGACCGCGGGCGTCTTCGCGGCGTCGGGATTGACGGTGGCTTGCCCCAAGGCGAGGCCGGCGCACGCGGTGAACACAACAGCAGATGAAAACGCACGGATGGATCGCATGGCTGACTCCGAAGGACCGCGGAAACGGTGTGACGAATGCTATCGCCGCCACGGTTGGACGCTTGCGGCGCAATGCGGTTCTGAGGGCGAAACACGCGACATGTACGTCTGCATTCACCGCGTGATTGCCGTACGCTTGGCTCGTGCGAGATGTCACGCTTGCGATTGAAACCAGTAATCCCTCGGGTGTTGCGCCGGGCGCGACAGCACGACCGGGGGTTGCGCTGCTGCGCGGTGGGACGCCGCTTGCGGTGGAAGCGATTGCAACAGCAAACGCTCAGCATGACGACTTGATGAGCGCGATTGATCGCGCGTGCGCTGCAGCCGGCGTCACGCCGCGTGATGTTGCACGCATTGCGGTGTCGATCGGTCCCGGCGGATTCACGAACGTGCGCATCGCGGTAACGTGTGCCCGCATGATTGCGGAAGTGACGGGCGCAACGCTGATCGGCGTGCCAACCGCGCTGGTGGTGGCGGCGGGCACGCAGCACAGCGGGACAGCGGCAATCGCGCTGGCGAGCAAGGGCGACACGGCTCACGTGACGATGGTGGAGCAAGGACGCATCGTGGGCGAGGCTCGCATCATGGATGCAGCGGCCCTGACAAGCCAGCCCGTGGCGTGCGTGATCGCAGACAGCTTCTTGCCGGCTGCAATGCGGGATGTGGCGCGAAGCAACAACTGGCCGGTGGTTGCGCCGACGTTTGACCCGCTGGCGTGCGCCCGAGCGTCTGTTGGGCTTGAAGCTGTTGATCCGGCGCGATTGTCGCCGATCTATCCGCGAGAACCTGAAGCTGTGACCAAGTGGCGTGCAATGCATGCCGCGAAGAAGTGAAGACCGCATGATTTATCCGCACGCCGCTGTCGCTGCTGATCACGCGCTTGCATCGCAAGCGGGCGTCGCCATTCTCCGCAGCGGTGGCAACGCGGTCGATGCCGCAGTGGCGACGAGCTTTGCGCTGTCGGTCGTGCGTCCTTACTCATGCGGCATCGGCGGCGGCGGGTTCATGCTGGTTGCCATGCGCGATGGACGCACGACATGCATCAACTATCGCGATTCCGCCCCGGCCGCAATGCATGAAGCGTTCTTCGAGGGCGACAGCGATCCGTTTGCGAGCCTTCGCGGCGGCAAGTCCATCGCGGTGCCCGGGCATGTGGCGGGCATGCTGCATGCACTGCATGCGTACGGATCCATGTCCGTCGCCGAGGTACTTGCACCAGCAATGAAGCTAGCACGTGAAGGCTTTGCCGCTGACAAGCACTACGAGAGCTGCGCGAAGGAGGTGCTCGCATGGCTGGACGCGCAGCCAGGGCGACGTGAACGTTTTCCGCTGCTGATGCGGGATTTTTTGCTGCAAGGATCGGTACGCGAGAACGCGGCGATTCGGCTCGCGGGACAAGCACGCGTGTTCGAGAAGATCATCGCACAGGGCAAAGCGGGGTTTTACGAGGGTGAAGTCGCGCAAGCAATGGTGAACGCCGCAAAGCGCGATGGTGGCGTGCTCTCGCTCGAAGATCTGCGGAACTTCCGCGTGCAGGAACAGCAGCCGTTCATCACACGATGGGCAGGCAGGCGAGTGCTGAGCGCGCCGCCGCCCAGCAGCGGCGGCATCGTGCTGGCGCAAGTGTTCGCGATGCTGGAAACTCGGGGCGATGAGCTGCGGCGAATCGCAACCGACAGCGGACTCAACAGCGCGGCCTACGCCCACCTCGTGTGCGAAGCGCTCAAGCACGCATTTGCAGACCGAGCGCGATACTTGGGTGATGCAGACTTCGCGAAGCTGCCCTTGGACGAGATGCTCTCTCCAGAGCGCCTGCGCGACACCGCGCAACGAATCGACATGACGCGCACGCAGCCGCACGCGTCATACGGCGTGGCACAGCCACTGCGCGATGACCATGGCACGAGCCACCTGTGCGTGGTGGACGATGCGGGCAACGCCGTTGCCTGCACCGAAACGATCAACTTTGAGTTTGGCTCGCTGGTGGGCGTCGACGGATTCGACTTCATGCTCAACGACAGCATCGACGATTTCGTGACGCGAAAGGGCGTCGCGAATGCATTCGGGCTGATGCACGAGGGACAAAACCTGCCCGCACCGGGAAAACGACCACTCAGTTGCATGACCCCGACGATCGTGCAAGACACCGACGGCTCATGCTTCATGCTCGCAGGTGCCAGCGGCGGGCCGCGAATCATCACAGGCACACTGCAAGCAGTGCTGAACGCCACGCTGTTTGATCTGCCCGCAGAACGCTGCGTGAGCGAGTCGCGGTTTCATCATCAATGGAGTCCGGACACGTTGCAGTTGGAGCCTGCACTGCTTGATTCGCCGCTGCGGGCACAGCTTGAAGGCAAGGGCCATACCGTCACGCGACGAAGCCCGATCGCGGCGGTACAAGTGATCCGCCGACAGCCACAGGGCTGGGAACCGGCGAGCGACCCGCGCAAAGGCGGGGCACCGGCGGGATATTGAAAGCCCGACACAGAAGAAGGCTCATGCACGCGATTGTCATGCACAGCACCCAGCCGTGGCCCGCCAACGCGCGCGCGTCAATTGACGCGGCGGCCGCACGCTGGACCTGCGACGTGCGCGTCTTTGACTTTCCATACGCCCCGCACCCCAGTTGGGCACGGCTCGAACTCGCCAAGCACCTGCGCGACTACGACCGGGTCCTCGTGCTTGATCCTGACGTGTTCATCAGCCAGGACTGCCCGAATATCTTCGCACTCGCGCCGCGCACGCATGTCTGCATGGCGATGGAGCTGCAATCACTGGAAGATCGCATCGGGCCTTACCCGTGGAATGGTGCCCTTGCACAGTGGCGCAATCACCTCGGGCGACGCGTGAGCATTGAGCGCCACCTCCAAGGCGGCGTGTGCCTGTACTCGCCACAACTGCACTGGCAGACCTTCGAGAAATTACTGGGCTGGTGGAACATGCACGGTCGGTTCAGCCACGCCCCGATCTACGAACAGCCCATGTGGCACGAAGTCGGCGAACGACTGTTTCATCTGCCGATTCGTCGCATGTCGCGGCTGGTCAATCGGCACACGCGCAAACAACACGAACTGCCTCAGCACTACATCATGCACTTGACTGGCGGCGACAAGGCCCGGCGCATCGCGGAGACCAACTGGCGGGCACCGGCGCAGGAGCCGTTGCGACTGGTGAAACAGGCAGCGGGCGCAAACGCCGCCATGCAAGAGCGGCTGCTGCATTTGCTGCAAGCATCCCTTTTTCATGAAGCGATCGTGGTGCAGGGCGCGGAACTTATGAGCGTCGTCGCCCTCCTCGCTCAGACCACTGCGGGCAGCGTGACATGGGTATGCGAGGGAAGCGTGGATGCTTCACGATGCACACAAGGCGAAGGCGCGGGGCGGGTGCGTGTGGCGAGAGGTGATGCCAAGATGATTGCAATGCGTGCACGAGCGACACTGCTCGTGCGCACGGGTGACGATGCCTTGCCTGCCTGGCAAGTGCTCGAAGCTGCGGCCGAGCGCTCGCCCGTGCAGGATTGGTGGCGAAGGGCGAATGAACCGCACACGCCGCTGGGGGTTGTGCGTCGGCGCGTTGCGCGGTTGCTGGAATAAGTGGCGAGCGACCGTTACGGCGCGGCGAGCAGCGGCTCAGTTGGCATGGGTACGTTTTCGCCAGCGACGCGGCGGCGAGCGTACGCAATGATCACATCGGGCACGAAGAACGCGGCGTTCTGCGCGAGGCCGGGATCGACCATCGCGAAGAACTCCTGCGACGATGAGAGTGGGAACGTGTGACGGGCGCGAACCAGACTCATGTCGAAGAAGTGCATGCGACCCGCAGCGGCAGTCGTCAGCGGCACGAGACGACGACGAAAGAGTTCGAAGCGTTCATCCGCCAGCAAGCGGGAGATGCGCGATCCTTCCTCGGCGAACTGCACTTCGACCAGCGCATCGGTCACGGCGTTGTTGTCGAGCGGTGCGCCGTTGTCTGCCACGCCCATGAACAGACCGGCGGATATCTCGACTTTGCCGTCGAGGAAGTCCTGATTGATCATCACAGGCTCGAAAGCGCGGAGGCGACCTTGCGTGGCAGCACGCTTGATGCCGTCCCGCCGCTTGCGATACATGCTGACGCGAGTGAAATGTACCACAAAGAGCGCGATGCCCACGGGAAGCACAAGCAGGCCGATGATCCCCATGATGATGAGGGTCATGCCGGGCTCGCGGCCCACTCGCGGCTCGATCAGCGTGGATGTTGAATCGCCCAGCTTGTACAACTCGCGGTAGTACTCGCGGACAAATGGCTCTAGCTGCGCTTCGTCGGCCTGCATGCGGCTCCCTTTCCGTTGGCAAGACCGGGAAAGTAGCCTAGTGCAGTCACTTGAGCACGAAACGACTCGCTACAGTCGCGACTGATGCGCTCCGAAAACTCCGACGATGCCATCGGTGATCGCCGCGCGACTTTTCGCGACGCTCTGCTTCCTGCCTGCGCATTCGCCGGCGTGATCGCCCTCCTCCGCCTCGTCTATCTCGCCTTCTTCTGCCCTTACACGCTCATCGAGGACGAAGCGCAGTACTGGGTCTGGTCGCAGATGCTCGACTGGAGCTACTACACCAAGGGCCCGGGCGTCGCGTGGACCATCGGGCTCGCGACAAGCGTGCTGGGCGACGCCGAGTGGGTCGTGCGCCTGCCTGCCGTGCTCGCCAGCGCAATCGCCGCAGTTGGCATCGCGGGCTTGGCCTTCGACATCACCCGCAGCGTGCGTATCGCGCTGCTGAGCATGATCGCGATCACCATCATCCCAGCGTACCTCGCGCTGGCAATGCTCATGACCATCGACGGCCCCCTCGTCGCGTGCTGGGTGCTCGCCGCATGGTGCGCATGGAGCGCGATGGCACGCAGGCGCTGGTGGTGCTGGCCTGCGCTCGGATTGGTACTGGCAATCGGCGTGCTCTTCAAATACACCATTCTGCTGCTGGTACCCGGACTTCTCGTATGGGCCGTGCTGCAACGCCGTCACATACGCACACCACTCGCAGGGCTTGCACTGTGCGTCCTGCTCGCAGCCCTCGCCATGCTGCCCGTCATCGTCTGGAACGCCAACAACCACTGGGCCACCGTCAACCACTTGATGGGCCACCTGGGCTTTGCAGAAGGCAAGCAACAAGCCGCGCTCACCAGCAAGTCGTGGTCGTACAACCCTGGTTGGACGCTGACGTTGATCGGCACCCAGCTCGCCATGATCGGCCCCGTGCTGGTGCTCGGGCTGCTCGAAGGGCTGCGAGCCTTTCGCCAGCGCAACACCCCCACCGTTGCTGATGCCGCATGGCTGGGCGAGAGCTTCCTGCTCGCCTGCTCGCTGCCCGTGCTCATCTTCTACTTGTTTGTGAGCTTCGTGACCGAGCCCGAAGGCAACTGGCCCATCGCCTCAGGCGTCACGCTCACGGTGCTCGCAGCCATGCGCGTCGTCCGCGCAACACAGGTCATGACTTCCGCCCGCAACTGGACGCGCTTCGTCTGGCGACTCGGCATCGTCATGGCCCTGCTCCTGTGCGTCGCCACGTTGCGGCTCGATTTACTCGCAAAAGTGCCCGGGCTTGGGTTCATCCCCGCCGGCCGCTTCACCAACGCCCACCTCATGGGCCAAGACATCGCCCGCCTCGTGCACATTCTGCGTGAACGCACAAAGCAAGAGCCCTTCATCGTCGCAAATCACTACGGCCGCGCCAGCCACTTCTGGTACTACACGCCCGGGCACCCTCGCATTTACTGCAGCAGCAGCCTCATGCCTGGCGGCCGCACAACTCCCTGGGACTTCTGGCCCGAGCTGTCGCTGCATGATCCCAGCCTGATGGGCCGCCCTGCCGTCGTGTCGGGCTTGTCGGCGTTTCATTGGAAGCAGGTCTTTGACCGCGTGGAGCGAGTCGGACTGATTGCGGGCGATCACAAAGTGAACAAGAAGGGCAAGCCCAGTCGGCCCGTCTTTCTGGCGTTTGGGTTCAAGGGCTTTCCGAAAGACGGCGTGCGCGATTGGAAAGACACCGAGGTTGACGCAGATGATGCCGAACCCGTGCAGCCTGCGCAGTTGCCGCCGCCTGTGGGAGGTACGCCGTGACCAACGTGTACCTGTCGCCCATGGAACAAGCACACCAGCGCACACGCCGACTGATGCTGGGTGTGGCGCTCGCGCTGGGCCTGCTGGTGCTGTCGCTCTATGACCGCGCAATCTGGCAGGCGCTGCTGCTGGACCCCGACAAATCTCTCGAGCGCAAGGACTGGTGGCAACTGTTTCGGCAGTTCGGCTCGCTGCTCTTCTGGCTGCTGCTGGGAGCATGCCTCATCCTGCACGACGCGCACGTCGCTCGCACCAAGCATCCGGGCGACGCTCTGGCGAAAGCGGGCGCATTGCACCGCGGGCTCATGGTCATCTTGGCCGCCGGCCTCTCAGGCGGCGCCGCAGAACTGCTCAAGGGCATCTCGCAGCGCGCACGCCCCGGCGAAACCGGCTTCTACCGCTTCGGATGGATCGAAGGCGACGTGGGCGGCTTTGGCCTCGCAAGCAGCCACGCGGGCACCGCGTTCGGCGGCGCAATCATGCTGGGCTGGTTCTTTCCCGCACTGCGATGGCCCCTGCTCATCATCGCACTGATGTGCGCAATGACGCGGATGATCGTCGGCGCGCATTACGCGACAGACGTCTACGTCGCGGTCGTGCTTTCCTACGCTGTGTGCTGGAGCCTCTGGCGGTTTGCCAGCGGCTTTCCTGGTGGAGCCAATCACCCCGCGACCTCTCGCTAAGCAGTGCGCATTCTCGACCGCTACATCATCCGTCTCTTTCTGACCAACACGCTGCTGCTGCTGGCGATTCTGTGCGCCGTCATCTTTGCAGTGGACTTCTCCCTGAACTTTGACAATTACTCCAGCAACGTGCGTGAAGCCGCGCAGCGCACGGTGACGCAGACGCAACTCGCGGCCGGCACATCGCCCCAGCTCGCGCGTGAGGCTGGTGAACAGGCAGGCAGGGACATGGGATTCCTCCGCGTGAGCCTGGGCGCGGTCATCAACGCTGCGGACCTGTGGTGGCCTCGCTTCGTGCTGCTCGCCGGCTTCTTGCTCGGGCCGTGCATGGTGGGCGGGCTCGGCTTTACCGCCGCGCAGCTCGTCAAGCAGCGAGAGCTGGTCGCCATCCTCGCAAGCGGCATCAGCCTGTGGCGCGTGGCTCGCCCCATCATCATCACCAGCTTGTGCCTCTTGACGCTGCAGGCGGCGAATCGCGAACTGCTCGTACCCAAACTCGCGCCGCTGCTGACGCGCGACAAAACCACCGCCGGACGCAACGAACTGGGCCGCCTTGAGTCTGACTTCATTCGCGATGCGCAGGGCCGGCTCATGTACATCCGCAAGGCCGATCTCGATACGAATCAGATCGAAGGCCTGTGGGCGTACGAACGCGATGAGTCAGGCCTGATGACCCGCCGCATCAACGCGCCCAAGGCGACCTACGCCGAAGGCGGCTGGGATCTGCAGCAGGGCAAGGCCCTCTCGCGCCAACTCTCGCAGGATGATGTGGGTCCGGGCACACGCCTCCGCCAAGATCGCGTGGACTTTCTGCCCACGGATATTGATCCCACAACGCTCCGGCTGCGGCGCTTTGAGGGCATGGCCAACAACTTGAGCAGCCTGCAGCTTGCGCAACTCGAAGCTCGCTACAAGCAGTTGCCCCCCACCCAGACCAACGAGCGGCGTATCGACACGTTCGAGCGCATCCGCTGGGGCCGCATCTCGTCGCTGGTGTGCAGCTTCCTCAGCCTGCTCATCACGCTGCCTTGCTTCCTGCGGAAAGAACCCGCGAACATGCTCACACAGAGCCTGATCGCCAGCCCCATCACACTGGGCGCATTCGCCTTCACGCTGGTCGGCACAACCATGACAGTGCCCGGCCTCCCGCCCATCGTCAGCGTGTTTCTACCCGCGATGATGCTGCTGCCACTGGCAATCGCCGCCGTAACAAGCGTCAGAACGTGAGAAGAACAGTGACAAGGTAACGAAGTGAAAAAGTCACAAACGCTCCCGCGCGGGTCACACTCCGCCACTCCGTCACTTCCTCACTCACATCCCACGCCGCCCAGGCGATCGATGTACGCAGCGATATCCGCAGTGTTGACAAAGCCATCACGCGTGATGTCCGCTCGCTGATCCATCATGAAGAACATGTCGATCAGGTCTTCGAAGTCCCGATCATCGGGGAAGACGCCGTCGCCGTTTACGTCGATGCCGCAGGAGTTGAGAGCGATGATCTTCTCGTCCATCAGCGTCGGCGCGCTCTTACCGTGCAGTTCCCACTGGTCGTAGGCGATCTGCCCCGCGCCGTTGGTCGTGTTCGCATCACGCAGGAACTCGATGTACTCCTTGGTGGTCGTCTGGTGATAGACGCGCACTTCCGCTCGCACCGCGGCGGGCGGCACGGGGAAAGCGGTGTCGTCCCAGTACTGGCCATCGCTGTACGCCGCAGCGACCGGCGCCGCACCCACGCTGGCATACGCCGCATTCGTAAAGCCCATAGGCGGAATGCGATTGTCCTTCAGCCACTGGTTGTTGAGCACAAAGTGGAAGCTCTCGCCTTCGGGCTTGCCGCTCGCCGCAGCGGCGTGCGCATCAAGGCCCATCTTGGCTTCGTAGACCTTGGTGTCGCCGGTGGTCAGTGTCGCCAGATCGTTGTCGTACGCGCCGTGCTCCGTCAGCAGCATGTCGTTCACGCCAAAGTACTTCACGTTGATCCACATGCGGCGCCCTTCGGGATAGCCGCTGGGCAGCTTGTGGCCGGAGAAGTTCACGATGCGCGTGGTGAGCGAGCTGTAGCCGTCGAAAGTAAGCTCAAGATCACTGGCAGCAGCCATCATCTCCTGCGAACGCTCGATGGAGGCGTTGATCGCTGGCTCAGTCAGGTCGGTTTCATAGTCGGGGTAGAGCGTGGCGACAGCGCGCAGAACCCACGTGTTGGCACCGTTGAACGTGTGCTTGCCCATGTCGGTGCGGAGCAGCGCGCCATGCACGCGGTTAGCGCCGTACCCCTCCACGCGCGGCATATGGCAGTCCTGACAGGTGCGCACATTGATGTTGTTGCCGCCAAATCGGTTGATTCCCCACTCCGGATCATCAGGCGTCGCGTTAGGGTTCTTCGGCATCGCCACCACTTGCGTCGCGAACGTGCTGTGCAGCCATTCGCTGTACGTGCGCTCCACCGGGAACATGTCGTACTTGTTCTGCGTTTCGTGCGGCGTGTCCATCGGGTTGAGGCGATAGCTCCCGTTGGCCTGCTTGCTGTAGACCGGATTGCTCACGTCGTGGCAGTTGGCGCAGATCGCCGGATCACGGTGATACTCGCTGCGCACCCAGCGGTGCGGGTTGACGGCAATGTCATAGGGCCCGCGCCGGTAGTCTTCCGGATCCCACACAAAGCTCGCATTGTGCGCGAGTGCCTCCACGCGACCATGCACCGTGTGCGTGGGCGTGGGAGATGTCAGCCCGGCGAGAATGCCCTGATCGCGCTCGGGGCTGATGCCAGGGCGATAGACCGGATCCACCGCACGGTGGCACGCGCTGCAACTGACACCCTGCAGGTCTTCGCCTTCGAGCAGCCCGCCCGTGGTATCCGCAGACACCGCGCCGCGTTCCCAGCCTTGCGGCACATGGCAGCGCAGGCAGAGTTCGCCCGCAAACGACGCATCTTGATTCGCAATCGCCAAGGCCGCGTGGAAGATCGGATCGCGCCCGGCCTGACCCATCATGCTCGCGGACCAAAGGGTGTACGGCTCGGTGTGCTCGTCGTAGTAGCTGTGGCAGTTGCTGCACACCTGCGCGGTCATCAGCGGCTCAACCAGCGTGTTGGGCTGGGTGCCGCCATTGAAGAAATCTCGCAGCGTGGTCGGAACAGGTGTTGCAACAGCCAAGCTCACCACGACTGCCGCTCCGGCGATGAGCGCAACGTACACGGTCTCGGCCTTGAGCCGGGGCAGTTTCAGACGCATGATCCCGATCCTCCACCAGCGCAGAACCTGCGCAAAGAACGCTCTATCGACCCAAGGAACACCCTGATCCAGTGAACTGGATGAAGGAGTCTTGTATTATGTCATACGCACCCATGTGTTGCCCCGGTTCCCTCAAACAAATCCCACTTTCTCCGGATTTGCGTCCGAGAATCTGTGCTGCCACGATAACAAATCAGCAACTTCCCTTGCAATTCGCCAATCGTGATGCACATTCATGCCGTCCGCCAGTGTGATTTTGCACGCACGTCGTCTGGGTGCTTGGAGTCTGCATGCGCAAGGCCGCCGCGTATCTCATTGCCGCTGTTGGTGTTCCGGCAGGATTCGCCGCCAACGCCCACGCCCAGACTCTCGCCTGGTCGCAGCTCTACAACGGACCCAGCGAACCACCCGCCGGCGCATCCACCGGCTCCCTTGAAGACCCCCGCGCCGTCGCCGTCGACGCCACAGGTAGCATCTTCGCGGGCGGCATCACCCAGCGCTTCGAGAACGTCTCCGGCGAACCCGGCCTCAAGTTCACCGCCCACGACGACTTCCTCATCATCAAGTACACCCCCACCGGCGAGCAACTGTGGACCGGATTCTTTGACTTCCCGACGGAAGGCGACGATCAGACCTCGCCGCAGACCCGCTCAGGCGTCGACAGCATGGCCGCCATGGTCACAACACCCGACGGCGGTGTTGTCGCATCAGGTCGCGCCACCACGCGCTACAGCCCCGACGGCTTCTTCGGCTTCACGCAGGCCGGCGTCGTGAAGTTCTCCAGCGACGGTGAAGTGCAGTGGTATCAGTTGCTGGGCGATCCCGCCTTCAGCTCGTTCGCCACCACGATGATCACCGATGGCGCGTTCGGTCTCTACGTGGGCGGCACCGCGAAGGCCAACACCAATGAACAAGACAGCTTCGTGACGCTGCTCGACGGCGCAGGCGTGCCCGTCTGGACCGCAAGCGCCGGCTATCCCTTCTCCCAAGTCATCCAGCTTGTCCGAGATCCCGCGAGTGCGTGTGTGGCCCTCGCGGGAATCTCGGGCGGCGGAGCCAAGGTCGTGCGCATCGCCACCACCGGCGCAGCGACACTGCATGATGTGCCCGCACTCGGCGAGGGCTCAACAGGCGTGAGCCTTGCCCTGACCAGCGACGGCGGCGTCATTGTCATCGGCAACGCAGGCGGTGACACCATCATCGCGAAGCTTGATGCCGCTGGCACGCAGCTCTGGAGCCGCACGTGGCGCATGAGCGACGGACGCACCGTCGTCAGCCGCGCAGTGACTGTGGACGCAGCCGGCGTGATTCGCATCGGCGGACACACAGGCAGCGCAAGCGGCAACCCCGCGGACTTCTTCGTGGCCTCGTTTGATCAGACAACCGGCAATCTGATCGCCGCTCGCACGAGGGATGTGGGCTTGAATCTCGCCGAGTTCAGCGCACGTCTGGGTGTGACGATGGAGCCCACCGGGCGCACGCTGATCACCGGACAGACGTCCACGGGCACGCCAGGCGACAACGACTTCGCCGTTGCCGTGTTTGATGGCAACGACGCGAACCTCGACTGGTCCGCTCGCTGGGCCAACCCCATCAACCCCGCACGCGACGACCGCGCCGCTGTGATCGCTTCACTGCCCTCGGGCGGCATGGTGGTCGTGGGCCGCAGCGATGGCGGCAGCACCGGCAACGACCTGGCAACCGTGGTGCTCACGCCCCCACGGCTCGGCTGCGACGACATCGACTTCAACAACAACGACGTCTTCCCCGACGAGCAAGACGTCATCGACTTCTT
>JBKDAN010000026.1:0-101990 GCA_046316615.1 Phycisphaerae bacterium | reverse complement strand
TGTGAACGCGACGTAAGTGCGACGGCCCTTGGTGGGTCGCGGCATTCGGCATTCGTGATTCGGCATTCGTGGGAAGGCAGGGTTGCAGCGAGGTCGGCGGGGAGAATCGGGTAGGCATCAAGGCAGTTGGCATCAAGGCATGAGGCGTGGAGCATTGAGGCGTTAGGGTTTGAAGACGCGACGCAGAGTGGCATCGCGGCGAGGGGGGCGGGGCTTTGGAAAGATGGGGCGGCGGGGGTGTCTGCGGGGGCTGGTGTCATTACACTGATTGCATGATGCACGGACGCTCGTTGTGGTTTGGTGGGATGGCGTTGGCGGCGATGTTGGTGGCGGGCTGCGGCTCGGACCGGGCGGTGCAATTTCCGCTCGACACGCTCAAGGGGGCGCGGTCGAGTGATGAGCAGCGGGAGGTTGCGCTGGGGCGTCTGCGCGAGTCGGCGAAGGCGAATGACATTGCTGCGCAGCGGGTGCGGACGGATCTGGAGGGGATTGTCGAGTCGCGAGAAGTGGTGCGTGAGGCGCGGGTAGCTGCGCTGACGGAACTTCTTTCACAGACTGACGCGAAGGCGGATGTGGCGAACGCGCGGCTGGCGGCTCGGGTGCTGGCGCGGGAGGAAGAGCGCCAACTTGTGACGATGCTCGCGGATGCGGCGGGGGAGCGCAATTGGACGATTGCGGTTCCTGGGCTCATTCGCAGCTTGGGGCGACCCATGCGGAGCGATGCCGCGATTGCGATTCGCGAGCGGCCAGAGGCTCGTGCGCTGGCGGCGCTTGCGCAGGGGCGGCCATTGGAAGAACTGTTGTTTGAGCAGTTTGTCACGCCGTCGGCGGGTGAAGCGCAGGGTGCGGCGGCGGCGGACTTGATGCGTCGCGTGCGAGTGGACGCGTGGGATGCGCTCAGCGCGATGGATGCGTCGGGCGAGCAGCGCCGTGCAATGTTGGCCCGCGACATTGACGCGAAGTCGGTTGGGGCGGCGGCGGTGACCACGCTGCGGCGTGCGGATCGTGACTTGCGTGTGCTGGCGGCGAGCGGGTCGGAAGTCGCGTGGCTGTTGTCGCTGCGGCCTGATGGCGCGGACAAGAACTGGTGGCAGCAGGCGACGGCGGCGGTTGCTCGTGTGCCGGCGGGTGAAGCGATCTCGCTGCGGCATGTGGAAGCCTTGCGCTGGACTGCGGCCAACGCACCCGATCGATTGGCGCAGTCGCGAGGTGCGCTCGTGGGTGAACTGCGAGCGAGGGTTGAGCCGCGGCGGAATGTGCTGCGGACGTGGAAGTCGCCGATTCCGCCTTACAACGAGCAGCTACGGGCGACGGAAGGGCGGCTGTCGTGGGCGGACGCCATCACGGTGCTTGCGATTGACGACGTTGTGGCAGCTCCGCATTTGCGTGACGCGCTTGTGCCTCAGGCAGCGGCAGACCGGAACGACCGGATGGCTGAGTATGGCGGCGAGCTGCTTGTGCGAGCGGAGAAGACTGGCGAGCGGGTGTGGCCTGTGCTGTATCCGGCGCGAGCTGCGCAGCGGCTGGGCGATATGCGCTATGTGCCCAGCGAAGACATGCTGGCGACGGCGGGAACCGCGCTGGCGTTCTATCACTTTCATGCGCAAGAACGCAACAACGTTGAGCTGGCCGGACCGGCGGAGGCCGATGTGGCATACGCCACGCAATCACGGCGTGCGTGCGTGTTGTTCACGAGCGTGGGGGATGGAAGGTTTAATGTTGACTTCTACGGTCCGGACAGCCTGGTGATTGACTTGGGGACGCTGCCTTGGTGAGCTGAGAAGCCGCTGACCGTGCGCCCGTCGGCTGCATGGGTGAGCCCCCCTGGTCGGATGGCGTTTGGCAGAAGTTGGCGGTGTCGTGCAATAGAGGGTCCGCGTACACGTTGAGCGTCTCGCCGGATGAATTGATTTGCCTGAAGGGAACCGCAGACATGAAGAAGCAGATGCGCGTCGTTTCGGTTGTTGCACTTTCACTTGTTGCCGGGCTGGCGATTGCGCAGCCTGAGGGACAGCGGCGTGAAGGGCGCGATTTTGGGCGGATGAGCGAAGGCGCGCGGCGGATGGGGATGGGCGGAAATGGTCAGGAAGCTCCCGCGTTTAATCGCCGGCAGATTGAGCGCATGGCCGAGCGGATGGAGCTGACCGAAGACCAGAAGGTGGCGGCGATGACGCTGCTGGAAGGGTACGAAGAACAAGTGCGCAAGGCGCAGGAAGATGCGCGGACGCGTCGGCGCGAAGCGATGGAGAAGTTCCGCGAGAGCCAGGACCCGGCGGTATGGGACACCGTGCGTGACTCGGCGACGGCGGACCGTGACGCTCGCAAGAAGCTGGATACGCAACTGCTGACTGATTTGTCGGCGGTGATGACGGCGGAGCAGGCGGCGAAGTGGCCCAGCGCGGAGCGAGCACTCAAGCGCGGCCAGTCGCTGCGTCGCGGCCTGCTTTCGGCGGAGCGGGCGGACATTATGGAACTGGTGCAAGAGAGCGAACTGCCTGAGCAGACGCTGAAGGAACTGGAGCCGGTGCTGTCGCAGTATGAACTGGACATTGAGCGGCAACTGGCGGAGCGAGATCGCTTGATGGAGGCGGCGGGCATGGATCAGATGTTCCGCATGCGCATGTCGGGCGACAACGAGGGACTGGAGAAGTTTCTCGCGGAGCGGCGCGACGCGGCGACCAAGGTTCGCGATATCAACAAGCGATATGCCCGGCAGATTCAGGATGCGCTGCCCGAAGATGCGAAGCCGGCGTTTGCGCAGCGGTTCAAGGAAGAGAGCTACCCGGACATTTATCGCCGCACGCAGGGGCACCGCGCGATTGATGCGGCGTGGAGCATGAGCGATTTGAGCGATGAGCAGAAGCTCAAGATCGATGACATCCGCAACACGTTCACGGGGGCGGCGGACAAGGCAAATGCGACCCTGCAAACGCATCGCGATCGCATGGAAGCGGATCTGACGCCGGCACGACTGGCGCAGGAAGGCATGCGGGCTCTGGAAGATGAAGACATGCGTTCGGCGATGCGGGCGCGGCGCGAGCTTGATCAGGGTGTGCTTGCCCAGTTGAAGGACGTGCTGACTCCGGAGCAGTTTGAGAAGCTGCCAAAGCCGGACAATGACGAGCCGGGCGAGCGGCGGCAGCGTCGCGGCCGGGGTGAGGGTGGCGGCGGCGATATCTGAGTGATTGGTCGAAAGGTGACCGGTAGAAACTAAGTGCAGTGCGAAGCGGCCCCGTGTCTACGAGGGCCGTTTCTCATTTAGCCGTGGTGTGTGGTACGACGCGCACTTGATGCGGCGTGGCGGCGAGGTGCCAGTGCGTTTCGTTGTGGGTGAGGATGGCGGTGATGGCGTCGGGCGTGGCCTTGATGTGGAGCACGTGGCCTTGCTGGATGCGCTTCACGCTGCCTCGGTTTGCGCCGATGTCGCCTTCGAAGGTGAGGTAGACGCGCCGGTGATCGGGGAGGCGTTCAGATTGGAAGTTGCCCGGACCCAAAGGAGAGTTGACGCGCAGGGAGAGCAATGGAGCGTCGGCGGCGGGCTCGAAGAGCCAGTCGTAGTGCGAAGTGCCATCGAGCAGTGTGTGGTGGAGCACGACCCACTGAAGCATGAGGGAGCGTAGTGGCGACGGTCGAGGACTGCGATCAGACCCAGACTTGCATGATGAGATGCGGCTCTTTGCCGACTTTGCCTTGGAACTCGCCGATGCTGGTGGTGACGAGTTTCACTTCGAAGGCGGGGTGTGCGTCGAGCCACTCGTTGACTTGTGTGTCGAGGAAGCCGAAGGCGTCGTCACTGAGTTTGCAGTGGAAGGTCTTGACGTGGCAGGCACCTTGGCCGGTGGCGGTCGGTGTGCGTTTCCAGATGTCTTCGCCGCCTTTGCGAAGACCGAGCTTTTGCTCGAAGGACTGAATTTTGGGTGGAGGCGGCTCGGCGGGGAGGCCGCCGATGGGCTTGATGGCTGGGGAGAGGCCGCCGCCGGAGTTGACCGGCAGTGAGGCGTCGGGGGTGAGGACGAGTGAGCGAAGCAGATGCGTCGAGAGCATGGCGCGAACCTCCTGAAACAGAGTGCGACCGCGAAACGCTCTGTGCAGTATACCAGAAACCAGGCGGAGCGCAGCGGGATTTCGCGGGGGTCGCATATGCTGGGGCATGCCTCGTCCGTTTGGGTCACCATTTCGTCCTGACAAGCCGCTAGGGGAACGTCCGCAGGTGCGGCCTGGCAGCAAGCCACCCTTGCGCGTGCTTGCGACGACGTTGTGGGAGTACCCCAGCCAGCACTACGACGCGTTTGTGAATGAGAAGGGGGAGGTTGTCAAGAGCAAGTTCGGCGGGCGAACCGCTGGCAGCGGCGGTGCCATGCAGGGGCACAAGGAATATGTGGGCGCGAGCCCGAGTTGGGTCATTTGGCAGTGCTTGATGCGGTACACGCGCGAGGGGGACAGCGTGCTGGACCCCATGTGCGGCAGCGGCACGACTCTGGACGTGTGTACTGATGTTGGACGCAAGGGGATCGGGTTTGATCTTGCGCCAACTCGGCCTGATATTCAGCAGGGTGATGCGCGGGTGATCAAGCTGCCAGATGCGAGCGTGGACTTTGTGTTCATTGATCCGCCTTACAGCACGCACGTGGATTACAGCGATGATCCGCGATGTATTGGGAAGCTAGATGCGAGTGTGGAGCCGCAGAAGAAAGTGGAGCACTACTACGACGCGATGGACAGGGTGATCGCGGAGATTCATCGCGTGCTGAAGCCCAAGCGGTACATGGGGCTGTATGTGTCGGACAGTTTTCGGAAGCAGAAAGGGACGGTGGGCGGGGTGTTTATGCCGATTGGGTTTGAGCTGTTTGCGATGATGCAGAAGCGGATGCGGGCGATTGACATCATCAGCGTGGTGCGGCACAACCAGAAGCTGGACCGGGGCAACTGGCGCAAGGCAGCGGAAGAGGGCAACTTCTTTCTGCGGGGATTTAACTACCTCTTCCTCATGCGCAAAGACTGAGGTCCGATCGCAGATGAGCCGGTACATTCTCGGGGCTGGCGGCGGTACACACCGACTTCCATGGGTCCAATTGCGCGAAAAGAGTTATTTCGGGTTGCAATGTCCTTTGATTTCTGTACACTGAAGCAACCCCGGCGGTCGCCGTTCGGGGGCTCGGGTTCTGTTCCACGTTTGAATAGATACTGGGTCTTGTGTGGGTACCTGGCAGGGGGACGTTTTTGCCGGTGATGTTTGCGTTTTGCCGGATGAGAACGAGCCTGTCGTGCGCTATGGCGCTGGATGTACGTGTGTCTTCTTGGGTAAGGAACTGACAGATGCGGATGAAAGCAAAAACGATGTGCGCGGCGGCCATGCTGGCCTGTTGTGCGGGTACGACGCTCGCTCAGACGACGGGTGTCGACGTGATCGTCGGCGACCTGTACGACGTGGCGCACTACACAAGTGGCGGCACGGTGAACGGGAAGCGGTCGTACGCGGTGGGAACGATCTCGTGCAACATCGGCACGGTGCCGCTCACGTGGCAGCGTACATCGGCAGCTCAGTACCCGGTCATCAGCCAGAACATCTATCGCCTGAGCAACGGGCGGTTTGAGCAGATCTCGCAGGCTTGGCTGAAGCACGGCTTCTGCGCGCTGAACGGCACGGTGTGCGGTCCATGCCCGACGCAGAGCAATCCGGCGTGCGCGTTCCTGATGCCTCAGTGCTCGGACCCCTACAGCGCGGGCCTGAATGGCGATCAGAGCGATCTTGGGCCTAAGTGGCACATCAACCCGACGACGGGCGCGATCGCGTTTGCGGCGAACAGCGCGACGTGGGGCGCGGTGAACGAGCCCGGCGATACGAGCGCGGTGCTGACCAAGCGTCTTGTGGTGCCTGACACGGAACTGACGACGGCGGGCGCGCTGTATTTTGTGAGCAGCAGCTACATTCAGCCGGAAGACGCGGGTGCGAACAATGACAACAACAACCAGAGCTACCGGCGTGTGACGTTCAACGCGACGAGCCGGGCGATGGAACTGCGCAACAGCACGCAGCGTCAGAAGCCTGGCATTCAGGCGTGGCGTGACTTTGGCGGCGGCGTGGACGGCAGCGGCAACCCGATCGCGGACAACACCGTGGTGATCTCGAACGCGGATGTCGCCAACGACGGACGCTACATCATCGGCTCGAAGGTGATCAACCTTGGCGGCGGTATCTACCGTTATGAATACGCGGTGCAGAACCTCAACAGCCACCGCGGGGCAAGCAGCTTCACGGTGCCGGTGCCTGCAACGGCGACAGTGACGAACATCGGCTTCCGCGATGTGGTGTACCACAGCGGTGAAAAGCAGAAGAGCGACAACTGGGCGCCGACGTTCGCGAGCGGCGCGGTGACGTGGACGATGCCGAACCTGTACGCCGACGACCAGCAGGAAAACGCGCTGCGCTGGGACACGATCTATAACTTCTGGTTCGAGACCAACTTCGCGCCGGCGAGCGGCGCGGCGGATATCGGTCTGTTCCTGCCGGGCACGGGTGCGTCGGTGAGCGGTGCGGTGTATGTGCCCAGCGCGAATGGAAGCGGCGCACCGTTCAATGACAACTGTGCGGCGGCTCAGCCGATTGGCGCGGGTTCCACGCCGGTTGTGACGACGGGCGCGACGACCGATGGCCCGGATGAGACTGCCAACTGCGTGGTGAGCAACTACACGCAGATCGGTGCGGACGTGTGGTACACCTACACGACCGGGAGCTGCGCGGGTGACACGACGATCGCGATCTGTGATGCGACGTTTGACACGAAGATGGCGCTTTACAGCGGTTGCGGCGGCACGCTCATCACGTGCAACGACGACACGGCTGGCTGCGGCACCAACGGGCTGGGCTCGACGCTGAACTTCAGCGCGGCGGCGAACACGACGTATCTGGTGCGTCTGGGCGGCTTCCAGGCTGCGACGGGCACCGGCAACTTGGTGGTGACGCCTCCCAACTGCGGTCCGGTCAACGAGACGTGCGCGACGGCGACGTGGCTGACGGATGGCGTGCAGGTGACTGGTGACAACACCGGCGCAACGGTGGATGTGTCCAACCCGGCGGGTGTTGGTTGCAACGGCAACAACGCGCCGGACCTGTGGTACCAGTATCGCCCGGCGACCAGCGGCACTGCGGTCTTCCAGACGTGCGGCAGCGCGCTGGATACGACGATCGCGCTGTACGCCTCGTGCACGGCGACGACGCCCCTGGCTTGCAACGACGACACGACGGGCTGCTCGGCTGGCGGCAACGCCAACTATGGCTCGCGCATCTCGCGTGCGTTGACGGCGGGCACTACGTACTTCGTGCGTGTGGCCGGTTATAACGGTTCGACCGGTCAGTTCAACCTGATTGTCAACGGTGGCGGCGGTGGCGCCCCGCCGCAGAATGACAACTGCGCGAACCGCGCGGGCATCACGCTGGGCGATACGCCGATCAACACGGCGGGCGCGACGACCGACGGTCCGACGCACGGCACGACGCAGTTGCACAACGACGTGTGGTTCAACCACCCGGCGACGGCGAACGGCGATCTGACGATCAGCACGTGCCCGGGCAGCAGCTTCCCCAGCATCATCTCGGTGTATTCGGGCAGCGGCTGCACGAACTACGCGACGCGTCTGCTGGGTGTGAGCAGTGCGAGCACCTGCGGGACGAACCGCGCGAGTATCACGATTCCGATCACCACGGGCAGCAACTACACGATTCGCGTGGGTGGCACGACGGCGGCGGCTCGCGGTACGGCGACGCTCAACCTGAGCTTCACGCCCAGCGTGCCTACGTGTGACTCGATTGACTTCAACAACAACGGCGTGTTCCCCGAAGACCAGGACACGGTTGACTTCCTCGATGTGATCGCCGGCGGTACGTGCGCGGCTTGCAACGACATCGACTTCAACAACAACGGCGTGTTCCCCGAAGACCAGGACATTGTGGACTTCTTCAATGTGCTGGCTGGCGGCAACTGCCCGTAAGTTGACAGATTGACCGCGTGCGAAAGCTCGCATCAGCTACATGCTTGGACGAACGCCGTGAAGACGGCGTTCGTTCTATTTAGGCGAGGCGCTGATCGCGCGATGCGCGATCGGTTCAAGCCAGTTCGCGGCCACGATTGCGTGCGGCTTCAATCGCGTCGGCGAAGTCCTGCAGCACGGTCTTGCTGTTGAGCACGGCGAGGGCGGCTTCGGTGGTGCCGCCTTTGCTTGTGACGGCTTCACGGAGGGCGGCGGGTTCGTCGGAGCTCTGCTCGAGCATGGTGGCAGAGCCAGCGAGGGTGCCGCGCACGATGCGTAGGGCGTCTTCTCGCGTGAAGCCGACGCGCATGGCACCTTGGACCATCGATTCGGCGAGGTAGAACAGATACGCCGGGCCGGAGCCGGCGACGGCGGTGAATGCATCCATCATCTGTTCGTCGAGATCAACGACGGTGGGGCCGATGCCGGCGAAGATCTGGCGGGCGAAGGCGGCGTCGGTTTGTGTTGCCGTTGCACCGAGGCAGAGAGCGGTGACGCCCTTGCCGACGGCTGCGGGCAAGTTGGGCATGGCTCGAATGACGCGGATGTCGCCGCCCAAGCCTTCGCGGATGCGGGTCGTCGTCGCGCCGGCGAGGATGGAGATGACGACGCGATTGGTCAGTGCGCCGCGAAGTTGCTTGAGTTCATCAGCGCAGGCCGAGAGTGACTGGGGCTTGATGGCGAGCAGCACCTGGCCTTCTTCGGGGCGAGAAGCGACGCTTCCGAGCCACGCGAGTGCGTCCCATGCGGTGGCGACGACGTGGACACCCAAGGCGCCGAAGCGAGCGCGTTTTTCAGCGGCGGGGTCAGCGACGCAGACGCGCTGGGGCGAGAGGATGCCAGCGTTGACGCAGCCGACGACAATGGCTTTGCCCATGTTGCCGCCGCCGATGACGACGAGGTGAGAATGTGTGGCAGCAGAACGCGACATATGGCAAGTATCGGCGCGTGCAGGCGCGGGGCCAAAAACAAACCAGAGCCTCCCTGCGGAGAGGCTCTGGTGATCTAAGGCAAGTAGCCGTAGGTCGGATTTGGGGCCGCTGCTCACGTCGCGGTGTGAACCGCGAGCGGGACGCAGCCCGTCGGTTGCGTCAAGTGCAACGCAGCCCCAAAGTATTGTCAGCTTGAATCACTGGATCACCTCCTTTGGGATGGCTCGCCACATCCAGCCGTCAGCGGTGCTCACAGACCGCTCGCCAGACTCTACCGCTGAGCCGTCGCTCAGCACAAGGCAGCATGCGAGACAATCGCAGGCTGATCACCAATCGCGAGTGCATGAAGCGAGCCAGAGCTTGCATGCGAGCGACGGGCGATGATGCAATCTACCAACTATTCGTTTGTCGTGCAAGTTGGGTTCGGTGATTTGTGTGCAAGTTGGCGCGAGCGCAGGCAACTGGGACGTAACTGCCAAGTGACGTACCGAGAGCTGGGGATATCCGCGTGCTTACGCCATGCGAACCCACTTGAGGAGCGTGGGGAAATCCGGGGGTTTGCCATACATGAGTACGCCGACGCGGAAGATTTTGGCGCTCATCCAGACGAGCACGCAGACGGTGATGACACCGATGATGATGCTGGAGAGGATTTGCCAGAAGGGGATCTGCTCGGGCCCGCTGATGCGGAGGACCATGACGAAGGGGTTGATGAGGGGAATGAAGCTGCAGACCTGGGCGAAGGAGCCGTTGGGGTTGCGCATGATGGGCAGCCAGAGCAGCATGGGAATCATGAGGACCAGGTTGATGGGCGTCATGAGCGCCTGGGCTTCGGCGAGTTCGGTTACGGCGGCGCCGATGGCAGCCATGAGGCTGGCGACGATGAAGTACGCGATGACGAAGTAGACGAGCAGATAGACGACGTTTTGCCAGGCGATCAGATCGAGCATGGTCGCGGCGACGAGCGCGAGCAGGCCTGCGCCGGCGTAGAGCAATAGGATCATGAGGCCTACGGCACCCTTGCCGATGATTTTGCCGATCATGAGTTCGAGCGGACTGGCAGCACTGAGGAGCACTTCCATCACACGGCTGCCCTTTTCTTCGATGGTGCTCGTGAGGAGGTATTGACCAGCGACGAAAACGCTCATCCAGAGCAGGAACATGAACGCGCCGGGGACGAGCATCGCAGCGGCTTCGTTCTGCTTGCGGGCTCCATCGGCAGTGACGATCTGCTGATTGGCATCGGGGCGCTTGGTAAGGGTGCGAACGGCGTTGACGTCGAGTTGATTCGCCGCGAGGCGTGCATCGACGATGGCACGATTGGCCTGGTCGCGGATGTCGGCGGCGACTTCGGGATCGAGGCGAGGTGCAAGGAAGAAGTCGTAGCTTGCAAAGTTTGATTCGGTTCCGGATGCGGCGGTCGGCAACGTGACGACGTCTTTGGGAATGACGACGAGAACGAGACGCTGATCGCGCAGTGTGGATGCCGCGGATTCATCGACCTTGCCGTTTGCGTCGAGCGGAACACGGGCGCGAGAGTCGGCCTGCCGCAGTTGATCCTTGATCGTGTTGATATCCGTCTCGGGCGGGAGGGTGATGACTTGAAGCTCTGGGATGGTGCCCATGGCCTGCTGCATCTGGGCGTTTGCGACGGGGTTGTTCATCGCGGCGGAGAAGGGGTCTGAAGCCTGCGCGGGCTTGCCATCAGCTGTTTGCGCAGTAGCCTTGGTTGGATCGGGAAGCGCCATGCCAGTTCGTTTGGTGACTTCGGCGCTCGCTTCGCGGAACTTTTCTTCGCGGCGTTGCTGCATCTTCTCGCGGCTGAAGGCATCCTCCAGGCGCGGGGCGACGAGGCCAGATTGATCGATGATGGCGATGGTGCCGACGACCGGCGGCGGCTTCTGGTTCATGAGCCGCGGCAGCACGGCGACGGTGACCGCCAGGATGATCGGCGGGATGATGAGCCCCAAGACGAAGCCTTTGGTGGCGACGACAGCGAGGAACTCGCGGATGGCAATGGTCAAGATCTTTCGCATGTGGAGTTTCCTCGCGATTCAGTCGCCGCTGGTGTCGCTGCGGGTGCCGCGAGCGAGTGCTTCGAGTTCGGCCAGTTCTTCGGTGCTCTTTGCGCTGCCCTTGACGATGTCGATGAAGACATCTTCGAGCGTGGGGCGGACGACTTCGACGCGTGTGGCGGGAATGCGGGACGCGATTCGGGCCAGCAATGCGGTGGCGGGTTCGTTGCCATTCGCGAAGACTTCGAATCCGGCGCCGGCACGCTTTACTTCTCGCACGCCTTCGACAGCGAGCATGAGCGAACGCTCATCGAGCTGGTTGGCGGGCTCGACGAAGACGGCACGCGGGTCGAACTGATTGCGGATGCGGGCCGGGGTGTCGTCAAGCACCTTCTTGCCTTGGTGGATCATGACGATGCGGTCGCAGAGCGCTTCGGCCTGGCTCATCTGGTGCGTGCTGAAGATGATCGTGGTGCCCTGCTTGTGGAGATCGTGCACGAGCGTGCGAAGCAGGCGTGAGTTGACGGGGTCGAGGCCACTGAAGGGTTCATCAAGAATGACGAGTTTGGGCTGGTGAATGACGCTGGCGATGAACTGCACCTTCTGCTGCATGCCTTTGCTGAGTTCTTCGCAGCGTTTCTTGTAGGTGTCGGCGAGGGCGACGCGATCGAGCCAGCCGCGGACGCGGGTCTGGACCTCTGACTCGGGCACACTCTTCAGGCGTGCGATGTAGGTGAGGAACGCGCCGACTTTCATTTTCTTGTAGACGCCGCGTTCTTCGGGGAGGTATCCGATCAGGTCTTTGCTCTCGATAGCTGAGGACTTTCCGAGCACGCTGATGGTGCCAGAGTCGGGAAAGATGATCGACATGATCATGCGGATGGTGGTGGTCTTGCCGGCGCCGTTGGGACCGATGAGGCCAATGAGCGAGCCTTCGTCGATCGTCATGTCGAGGCGATCGACGGCGAGCTTGGTACCAAAGGTCTTGGTGAGGCTGGAGAGTTGAATGGCTGGCATGGTGTTTGGCGATGCGGAACGGGGCAGGAGAGCGGCCCGCGGGCTGAGCACGTGGCGGCCTGCGGACGGGAGATCATTCGCACGCATTCGGCGACGCTCTGAAATCGTTTCAATGCCGGGTCACGCGCGGTTATGTCTCGTAGATCTCTATCGGCAAACCGTCGGGATCTGCGAAAAAGGTGTAACGCTTGCTGGAGAGTTCATCGATTCGGACGGGCTCGACGGCGATTCCGGCGGCGGTCAGGCGGGCGACGGTGTCGGCGAAGGTTGTGGTGCGGAGGGCGAGGTGGCGGAGGCCGGCTGCTTCGGGGTGTGAGGGACGCTTGGGCGGGGAAGGGAAGCTGAAGAGCTCGATCTCGATGCCATCGGGCAGGGCGAGGTTGAGCTTCCAGGAGTCACGCTCGCGGCGGTAGAGTTCGCTGACGATGCGGAAGCCCAGCGTGCTGGTGTAAAACGCCTTGGAGCGTTCGTAGTCGCTGGCGATGATGGCGATGTGATGGACGCCGGTGAACATGGGGGATCTTTGGCGTGGTTGGCGTGGTTGGCGTGAGAGGTGCTGGAACGGAGGGGTGGGTGGTGTTCACGTCGTGAGGCGTCAATGAAAAACGCCCGCAGGGTGGACCATACGGGCGTTGCACTTGTAGAACTTGTTTTGCAAAGATGCGCGAGACGGATCACCAGTAGAGGTTTGCGGTTGGATCGCTCGTGCCGAGAGTGCCCGCAACGGTGCCGCTCGAAGAGGAACTGACGAGGTTGCCAGTCGCACTTCCACTGACCTTGACGATGGGGCCGAAGCGTGTGCCTGCGGGGAAGTTGTAGATGGCGAGGCTGGAACTGGTGGGGTTGCCGAACTTATTTCCGATGACGGTGTTACCTGCGGAAGCGATGCTGATGCCGAAGTTGAAGCTGGAGCCGTGGTTGTTTTCGATGAGGGCACGGGTGGCGCTGGATTCTGTCTTGATGCAGATCCCATTGCTCGCGGCGGTGGTAATGAACTTGAAGTCATTGTTGCGAACGACGCCGTCAGTCGCCCAGAGTTGAATGCCGGTTGAGCACGAACTGAAGGCGTTGTTCTGGATCACAACCGCAACGCCGAAGGCGGTGATGCCTGTCGTCATGGTGTTGAAATGGCAATCGCTGATGACCGAGTAGGCGCTGGCTTCAATGCCGATCGCTGCGGAGAACTTGGTGGTGAAGACGCAGTTTTCAACGCGTGTGCGGCTCACGAAGGCACCCCGTCCGCAGGCGTCGGCAGTGGAGGTCGAGAGGAGTCCGTCGCTGAGGTCGTAGCCGACACCGAAGTTGCTGACCGTGCAGTTGATGAACTGTGACGCATCGCTGCCTGCGATGCCGCGGCCTGCGTCGCGGGTGATGCCGGTCGCGACAATGTTGGCGGCGTGCGTTGAACCATTGTCGTTGGTGATGCCGCTGTGATTGCTCGACAGCAACATGTCGGTCACGCGGAGCGTGGAGTTGCCGCCGAAGGAGATGGCTACGGCATTGGCCGCTTCAAAGCCGCTGATGGTTCCGTTCCGGATCGTGACGATCTGGTCCGCGTTCTCGGTGTCGCCGTCGTCGATGATGCCACGCGATGTTGTTGCATCAGCACCGGGACGAATGACGTATCCATTGAGGTCGATCGTGACGTTGGTCGCGAGCACGCGGATGCCGACTTTGTTGCCGCTGGTGGCGATGTTACCCGTGAGGTAGTACGAGCCGGGTTGGGAGATGACGAACATACTGGTCGTGTCACCGGGCGTGTTGGCGGCAGTGATGGCGATGCGGGGCTCGACCTCGGTGAGTGTCTTCATCGTGGAGGTGACGGGGCCTGCAGGCGGGTTGATGGGGCCGGCCAGTGTGACGCCCGCCAAGGCGATGAGTGAAGCGATGAATGAGACAGCCTTGACGCAGTGCGTGCGCGTTTGCATGGAGAAACCCTCTCGTGAGTGCGTGTTGTGAGCGAGACTCTCTGTCTGGCTCACAGAGCAGTGCGAGAAGGACCGCCTGCGCGGCTGGTCAATGTTGCATTTTGGTTGATGGATACGACGTGGCGGCGAGCTTTACGCAAGACCGTGCACGAAGAGTCCGGTGGCAAGCTTTGGGTAAAAGAACGTGCTCTTTTGCGGCATGAGCTGGTTAGCCCGGCTCACGTCGCGCACGGCGGCGAGTGGTGTCGGACGAACGATGACGGCGAGCTGCGCGAAGCCCTTGCCGCCGCCCGCGCCGGTTTCTTCGCCGCTGCCGATGGCTTCGACTTCGGGAATGGTGTGGGGGAAGGCCCACTTGACGGGCTGGCCCGCGTTGAGCTTGCCTTGGCAGATCTGCTCAACGATGACGTACTGGCAGAAGGCGACGGAGAGTTCACGCCAGGCTTTGGGCTTTTCGGGAAAGCGTGCAGCGAGCATGTCGGGCTTGGCGGGCTGAGCCAGATAGCCGCGCTTGTTCGCGAAGTCCCAGAGAGCGAAACGTTCTTCGCCCAGATCGGCGCGGCTTGCGAGAGCGGCGTCAAGTTCCTTCATGGAGCCGGTGAACGCTGTGGTGCGGATCGCGTCGGCGCTGGCATTGGTGAACGCATCCCACGAGTAGTCCTTCATGCCGCCAAGCACGCGGTGGGTGGGCCAGATGACCAAGCCCGGATCGCTCATGCTGACGAGGACCATCATGCTCTGCTTGGCGGGGTGATCGGAGGGAAGCGGCGACTTTTCTTCGAGCTGCTTGAGGTAGTTGAGGCCGGTGGTGTAGCGGTGGTGGCCGTCGGCGATGAAGATGTCTTCGCCTTTGAGCGCGGCTTGGTAGGCGCTGATGGTGGCGGCATCGCTGATGGTCCAGAGTTCGTGGAGCACGCCATCGCCGCCAGACTCCTTGCTCATGGTGGCGGTCATGTCGGGTGCTCGCTTGCTCATGACATCGCGCACGAGGCGCGTGGCGACGCCTTGCTCGTCAGCGTGGAGGCCGAAGATGGGCGAGAGCTGGGTGTGTGTGGCCTTCATGAGGGCCATGCGGTCTTCTTTTGGCCCGCTGAAGGTCTCTTCGTGGGGCAACACGCCGCCGCCCGCGCGCGGGCCGAAGGCAACGACGTCGGTTGTGCAGGCCATGCCGCAGCGCTGGATGAGTTTGCCGTCGGTCGTGAACGACTGGCGATAGGCGAAGATGGCTGGCGTTTCGCGCTTGGTGAGCGTGGCCCGCGTGAGGAGGTCTTGCAGGGACTTGGCGGCATTGTCGTAGGCGGACTGCGGGCCGAGTTCCTTGGCGGGTGTGTGTGGGAGATCGATGCCGACGATATTGGCGGCGTTCTTGGCGAGGAGGCGTGCTTTGCCAGCGGAGTCGAGCACGTCGTAAGGCGGAGCGATCAAGGCAGAGGCATCGCCGCGACCGTTGATGAACTGGACGGCACGAAAGGGATAAACATTGGCCATGATGGGGTGTCGCTGGTGGGCAGGAATCGATCGCCGAGTGACACGGTGTCGTGACTGGGCGCGAGAAGAAACGTCAAGGACGACGGTGGAAAGGCGGTATCACTCGGGTTCGGCGCCGAGGACTTTGCGAGTGGCGGCGCGGGCGACATCTTCATCGAAGCCGCGGCGTTCGAGGCCTGCGGCGACGCGACGCCACTTGGCGGCCTTGGTGAGTTTGGCGGGCAGCTTCTTGGCAATTTCTTCCGCGGCTTCTTTGGCGCGGGTCGCTTCGCTCTTGCCTTTGGTGACGCGCTTGAGCGTTGCGGTCGCGGTTTCTTCGCTCACGCCGGCATCGCGTAGTTTGCGCTTCACGCGTTCGGCACCGGCGCCTTTGCTCATTTCGGCTTCGGCCATCTGCTCAGCGACGATCTCGTCCTTCACCAGGCCGTCACGGCGGAGGTCATCGACAGCTTGCTTTGCGAGTGCCGCGGCGACGCCCTTTTCAGTGAGCTTCACTTCCAGTTGCTGGGCGGTGCGGCTCTTGATGGCGAGGATCTTCTTGCCGGTTTCCTTGGCACTGAACAGGTTGAACGCTTGTTCACAGGTTTGTGCGAGGCGGCTGGTCCAGCTTGCGCCAACGCGGAGGCCGAGCTTCTCGACTTCGGCGAAGGGGACTTTGGCAACGACTTTGTCGCCGACCTTGACGAAGGCGACGGTGAGGTCGGAGAGGTCGGGCTGCAGACCGGAGATACGCGGCGTTGGCGAACCGTCGCGGCCTGAGGGCGCGTCGCCGAACAGTCCGGGGCGGACGACTTCAACATTCACGCGGTAGCTGTTGATCACGGGTGGGTCCTTGGTGCTGAATGCAGTTGCCGAACGACAATGCCGAGTGAATCGAGATACAAACCAAACAACCAGTCAGCCCGTCCGCTAGGTTACTTCGAGTTCGTCTGCCAGGGCGGAAAGCTCGCCCAAGGCTTGTGAATCCTTGTGATTCTTCGCCGCCAATATGCCTGCCTGAATCGTTTCGCCGGCAGCGTGCATGTCGCCCGCTGCGGAGAGAGCCCGTGCCTTGTGGTAATAGGCGTAGCAGTACGCCGGGTCAGCCTGCAGGCAGCGGTCGTAAAAGGCGACCGCCATCTGCGTCTGACCGGCTTTGGCGTACTCCTGCGCGAGACCGTACAGCACGAAGGGATCGTGCGGGTCGGTCGCGAGGAGCTTCTCAAGCTGCGCAATCGACGGCATGTCGTATTGTAAGGCGTACACCCATGCCCGGTGAAGTGCGGGGAGAAAGCGAAGAAACGCCCGCATGGTTATGGGATAACCCAGGCCGACGGGCGGTTCCAGATGAAATCGGCTGGATTGTCTGGGTGCGTGGGGGAGCTAAGCAGGTGAGAGTCGTTGCTTTTCTCGAGGCCTTGATTGTCGATGGCGTCACCGGCGACGGAGTAGAGGAGATATGCGCGGCCGAATCGGTCGGAGGTGCGGTCGATGCGTGTGTAGCCGAGTTCGCGCGGGGGAGAGGACCAGAGATCTTCGGGCGGCGCGGGGAGCAAGTTCGGCACGAGGTCGGCGAGGCGCTGGGGGTAGTCGCCTTGCGACAGGCGATGGCGCTCGAGAGCGAGCATCGTGGTGATGGCGATGCGTTCGCCTTGGGCGAGGGACAGTAACTGCAAGTGGCGTCTGTTGTCGCCGGTGATGCGTGCGATGATGATGAGGTCGCCCTGATATGTGATGTTCTGGCGGATGCGATCGTGGGGTCGAAGGGCGAACAGGGTGGTAAGGCGATCAAAGTGGGCATTGACGGCGTCACGATTTTCCGCGTAGGAGCCGATGCGTTCGCCTGGCTTGACGGGATTGTGGGTGAAGGATAGAAAGTCGTCGAGGGTTTTCGAGGTGCGGCCGAAGCGGATGTTGTCGGGTGTTTCGAAGACCCATGCGACGGTGTCGAGGGTTTGCGCGCGGTCACCCTGCAACCACTGCGGAGTGGTGGTGGGTAGCTGGCGATCGATAGCGGCTTGAACGCGGTCGAGGAAATCGAGCGTGATCATGTCGGGCGGGCGCTGAATGAGCAGGTCGCGAAGCTGGGCGAAGGCCACTGCGTCGATGGACACGGCGACGAGGGCGTGGATGGCGAAGGGCTGGGCGGTGCAGCCGCGAGCGAGGGCAAGGGTGGACTCAAAGGCGCGGAGCCACTCGCGCGAGTCGCGTGCATCCCGCGCGAGTTTCATGCGGGCGGCGTTGTAGCGTGCGAGATGGCGGTAGGTGCCCAGTTCGGGCAGGAGGATCATCATCGCGGGCTCGCTCGCAGGAATGGCGTACTCGCGACGGGTGTCGTGGGCGGTCGTGAGTGCGTCGAGGAGGGCGGGGAGTCGCGACTGCTGATAGATGTCAAACTGCCAGCGGCCGCGGCGAGCCGAAGCGAGGTCGGAGGGCGAGGGCTGGTAGCCTTTGTCGTAGGGAGAGTAGATGGGGGCGATGTCAGGCCAGCGGATCTGCACGTTGTCGACGACTTCGAAGGGGTGTTGCTTGTCGAGGGCGGTATCAGCGGCGAGACGCTCAAACTCGGCATCGCGAGCGATGATGAAGAAGGCGCCGGCTTGCTCGGGCATGGGGGAGGGCTGGGCGGCATCGATAAGAGCCATGAGTTGGGCGGAGGTGATGCGCTCAGAGGCGGCGCGACGGGCCTGGGCGCGCAACTGCAACTCATAGGCACCGAGGCTGACACCAAGGATCACCGGCAAGACGACAAAGACGGCGATGGCGAGGCGCTTGATGACGCGGGCGCGAGCGGGGGTGAAGATGCTTGGTGGCGGGATGAGGTTGCGCGGATCAAAGCGCTGGGAGCCGTCGGGGGTGATGGTCAACTCGCCTAGCGCGGGATCGACATGCGTGGGTGTGGCACACTCGGGACAGACGACGATGAGCGATGGTGGGACGGCGAGGCCCAAGAGCGAGTAGTGGCAGTGGACGCAGATGGCTCGCGTGCGGAGCAGAGAGCGGATGCGAAGGCGCAGCAGCAGATCGCGTGTGAGAAAGACGGCGAGCATGGCTGCGAGAAGCCACCCCCACCAGAACACCCAACTTTCGAGGAGCACGTGTTCGAGCACGTTGTCGAGTGTGGGGAGGTAGCGGTTGCCGTCGTCGGCGCGGCGCAGGGCGATGGGGGTGATGATGGCGACGAGGCCCGCGAGCGCGCCGGCGAGGGAAGCGAGGAACCAGGTGAGCAGCAGGGCAAGGGGTGTACGGTGGGCAGCGCGGACAAAGCGAGCGCAGCGCGCGTCATCGAAGCGATCGAGTTCGGGGAAGGCACGCCAGATTCTGCGGGTCAAAAAGCGCATTCACTGGGCTCGCGGCGCGGAGGAATCAGCGGGGATGTTGGAAGGACTCTTGCGATTCACGACATAGTCGATTCCTGCGTTGAGGCTGGAAAGCGTGAGAGCGGTGACGTCAAGCGTGGGGTGTTCGGTGCCTTGGTTGTCAATCTGGTCGCGACCGATGCTGTAGAGCAGGAAGGGGCGGCCTGATGTCACGCCCTCGGGACGCGGGGTATAGCGGAATGTGCCGTCCTTGGCGATGACATCTGGAGGCAGCTGCGGAAAGACGCTGGGGACGAGCTCGTTGAGTGTGCGCGGGTATGCGCCGGTGCGGTCGCGATGGATCTCGAGTGCCAGCAGGGTCTGCACGCCGTGCAATGTGGTGAGCAACTGGTCTTCGCTCGTGAGAGCTTTACTGAGGGCGGGAATCATGGCGCTGAAGACGGGGTTGGCAGATTTGATAGCAGTCGCCGCGTCGAGCTGTGAGTAGTCGCGGGCGGGTGAGGGCTGCTGCGATATGTTGATGGCCAGGTCATAGAAGTTGTTTGCGAGAGCCTCGGTTTCGGCTTTGCGAGGCATAAAGACAGGTAGCTGCAACGGGGCGCGAAAGCCAGTGCCACCGAGTATGCGATCAAACTCGCTGGGAATGAAGCGGCCTTGCTTGGTGTGGGTTCGCTGAATGACATCGAGCATGCAGGCGCGTTCGGATTCCAACTGCGGGGCGTACGTGGGGCGAGTACCGATCTGCTGCGCGATGGGCAGCAACTTCGCGGCAAGCGAGCCGGGCATATGGCCGCTTGCGTGAAGGTCGCGGATGGAGTCGATGGCGAGCGAGTGGATCGCGACGCCGACGAGACGATCGATGAGTGTGGCTTGACGCGTGAGGATGGACCCAAGTGAAACGATTCGCTGGAGTTCGATGGCTGCATCGGCCTGGCGGCCTTCGCGGGCGGCGAGCACAAAGCGAGCGTTGAGAAGCCGCGCAACGTGGCGAGCGTCGCTGAGCTCGGGAAGGAGCACGCTGAGCATCTGTGAGTTGCCAGGAATCTTGCGGAATGCGCCAACGAGGCCGGGGAGTTGCTCAAGTGTGTCGATTCGGCCCGAGGCGACATGATCAGCCATGGCTTGCTGAGCAAGTGTTTGTTGCTCGTCGCTTTCACCGGGGTTGTACAACGCGGCGTACTGCACCTGGGGCGAGTTGTCAGTCGGGAATGCAGCTCTGGCGCGTTGTCTGTCCGGCTCGGCGATGGTGCGGAGCAGGTGCTCAAAGGCGGCGTAGTCGCCCTTGGGCAGCGCGAGTGACTGGTTTGTCTCTCGCACGCGAGTGTTGATCTGCTCTGCGTAGTCAACGGTGATGTTGGGGGCGGCGGTGGCGAGCAGATAGCCTTCGCGCGTGAGGATGCCAGCGATCGAGAGGACGAGGAGGACAACGACGGCGATGATGACACGTTTTGTGGTACTCATGCAACAAAGGTGTAGACACCGGTCAGTGCAAGATCGCCGAGAACTTTTTGGTTGTTGCGGCGTGGGTTGCAGGTTTGCACTTTGGCAACCGCTCTTGGCTGGCTGTCGTTAGGTAGGATGAGATGGATACGCATTCGCTCGCATGTTCGGAGGTGTGGGGCGGCAATGACGACGTGCTGCGCGCGGTGTCGATGCCCGGCCTGGATGCTCACGTGCTCAGCAAGCCGCACGCAGGTGATGTTGCGGGCGGGGATATGCACTACCTGTCAAGTTGTGCGACTGGACGGATCGGGCGCGTGCTGATTGCGGATGTTGCGGGGCATGGCGAGCAGGTGGCATCGCTGGCGGTGAAGCTGCGTGCGATTCTGCGCAACAATGTCAATCACGTCGATCAGTCGCGCGTGATGCAGCAGATGAACCGAGAGTTTGCGGCCGCGCAGAAGGGCGGCGCGGGGCTGGCGCGATTTGCGACGGCGATTGTCGGGACCTTTTGGGGGCCGACGGGTGAACTTGATCTGACGATCGCGGGGCATCCGCTGCCGCTGTGGTACCGAGCGGCGACGCGATCATGGGAGTTGGTGGAGGCAGATGTTGAGGATTCCGCAGAGGCGAATGTGCCGCTGGGCATATTGGATGCAAGCACGTACACGCGTCAGCGCGTGAAGCTGGCGCAGGGTGATCTGCTTGTGCTCTACACCGACGCTCTCATGGAAGCGACGAGCAAGGCTGGCACGACTTTGGGTACGCGAGGACTGCTCGCGATGGCGCAACAGTTGGATGGGCGCGATGTCGGCAAGGTGACAACAACGCTGATGGAACGGGTGCGGGCATTCGCGGGGGGCGAACTCGACGATGACGCGACAATCATGGTGCTGACACGCAACAGCATTCCGACGGCGAAGGGCTCACTGGCGACGGGACTTGCGACAACCGCAAGACTGGCAAAGGACTTGATCGCGTCAATGAGCGGGAAGAAGACGTTCGCGTGGCCCGAGGTGCGCGTAGACAACGTGCTCGGTGCGTACTTCGAGCGGTTCAATAAACGGTAAGTTTGATCGCCTTAGCGACTGGAACCCACGAGGCGACTGCCGCCGCTCCACTCGTACATCGTCTTGGCGCTTTGGGCGAGGATGCCGGCGGCATCGATGTTGGCGGCGGTGGGCAGCCAGGCGCGGTCGAATTCGTAGGTGATCCAGCCGGTGTAGCCGGACCTCACGAGGGCGGCGAAGGTGTCGCGGACGTTGAGGTCGCCGGTGCCCAAGACGACGGGTTTGCCGTCGTGCATGTCTTTGACCTTGACGTTGACGAGGCGTTCGCCCAGCACGTTGATGCCGTTAGCGACGCTTTCGCCCGCCATCGCGGCGACGGGTGCGCTGTAGCTGGCGGTGAGCAGGGGCGAGCCGACAGCGTCGATGATTTCGGCAAGGTCGACGGCGGTGTTGAAGGTGCCGCCATTTTCGAGCATGAGCTTGACGCCCGAGTTGCGGCAGTAGTCAGTGCTCTTCTTGAGGCGATCGACGATGCGGGCCATGCCGCTCTTGCGGGTTTCACCTTCGGGAAGTTCGAAGGCGAAGACGCGGACGTACGCGCATTCGAGGGCGAGGGCGAGATCGACCATGCCTTTGGTTTCGCGCACGCTGCGCTCGGTGTCGCTGATGACGTTGCCGATGATGGGCGGGGAGATGATTTCGTCGTAGCGGATGCCGGTGGCGAGGCTGCAGATCTGCATGCCGGCCTTGTCGAAGATCGCGCGGACTTTGTTAGCCGCGGTCAGGGCGGGGTCGCACGCGCTGAGCGTGCTGCCATTGCCGAAGGTGCGCAGTTCAACGCCCAAGTAGCCCCATTCCTCCAGGCGCGGAGCGATGCGAGCGAGGGTCCAATCGGGGAGGGCGACGGTGCTGAAGGAGGGCTTCATGGGGGTAGGCACTGGGGACTAGGGACTAGGCACTAGGGCAAGGCAGGGATGCCGAGTTACATTCTAGAATCGTCAGGCGGGGTAGGTGGCGCTGGTGCGGTCGGTTTCCCACACGGTCAAGTGTTCGAGGGTGGCACCCGCGGCGGCGATACGGGGGGCGAGGAGGTTGAAGAAGACGGCGGCGATGTTTTCGACGCTGGGGTTGACGCCGCCGCGGCGGGGGTCGAACTCGGTGGTGTCTTCGTTGAGGTGTTTGTGGTCGAAGCGTTCGAGGATGACTTCGTCGGCGAGGCGTTCGAGGGTGGCGACGCTGAAGCCCGTGGCGAGTGCATCCATCGGCACGCTGACGCAGGGCTCAAACTGGTAGTTGTGGCCGTGGCCGCTGGGGTTGTTGCACTTGCCGAAGGTGGCCCGGTTGGCTTCGTCGCTGAGGGCGGGGACGTGGAGGCGATGGGCGGCGGCAAAGTCGAACTTTTCGCGGATGAGGACGCGGGCAGCAGAAGCGGACGGCCCAGCAACGGAAGGCATGAAGACCTCCAATGAGTAGTAGGGGGAGAGATGCCAGCGGACGCTGTGCAGGCCGCCTGTGAGAGCACGGTCAAGCGCGGGAAGGGTGCCAACGAGTAGGGCGGCAGGGTTTGTCTGAGGTTGGCCGAAGGCGGCGATGATCGCGGGAACGATGGTCTCGCGCACGGAGCGATCCACCACTTTGATGTCGCGGAGGTAACCGGTGTCAGCGTCGGGTTGACCCTTGATGGCAACTTCGAACGCGTAGAACGCGCCCATCGCGGTCATGGTGGGAAAGCCAGCATAAGGGTTCTTGGCACCGGCAGGACTTCCGGGCGGCAACACATTGACACGGACCGTGCGGCGAAGAAGATGCACGAGGAAGGGTAGCCGTCGCAGGCATGAAAAAGGCCCGCGCTTTCGCACGGGCCCTTTGGGAAACTTGTCGATCGCACGATTACTTCGTGACGACGATTTCAACACGACGGCTGGCGGCCTTCGTGCTCTTGGGGCGGCTGCTGCCGTAGCCGATGCTGTTCATGCGGCTGGCGCTGACGCCCTTGGTGCTGAGGTATTGCTTCACAGCGTCGGCGCGAGCCTGGCTGAGGGCTTCGTTGCTGGCCCACTTGCTCTTGCGAATGGGGTCGCTGTCGGTGTGGCCTTCGATGCGAATCGCGGCGCCGCGGTAGTTGTTGTTGAGTTCGCGGGCAATGCGATCGAGCTGGCGCTTGGCGCTGTCCTTGATCGTGGTCTTGCCGGAGTCAAACAGCGCGCTGCCGGCGATGCTGACCTGGGCTTCGCCGGTCGTTGAGTCGACGGTGAATTCAGAGCCGCCGCCGGTATTGGGGTTCGTAGCCGGGGGGAAGCCAGTGGTCGTTTGCCACGGCTGCGGCTGGGGAGCCGGAGCGGCAGCGACCGTGCTGCATTCGGCCAGCTTGGTTTCGAGTTCGGCGATGCGCGAGTCCTTCTCGCGGTTGCCCTGCGTCAGCGTCGCGTTCTGCTCGCGCAGTTCGAGAGCTTCTTGAGCGGCCAGGTCTGCCTGCTTCTTCTTGTTGCTGCAGCCACCCAGCATCGTGCCTGCCAGCCCGAGGGCCAGGGCCACACCGAACATTCCCTTGTTCATCTTCATCGGATCCATCCTTCCTTCCGGTTCTTCCAGAACCGTGAGCCGCCGTGCTCTTGCGCATGGGGCACGACGGGCTCGCAACCGAAGACCGGTCTGCAAGCCGAGTCGGGCGTCGACCTCCTGTCGACAGAAAACCCAAAACGCGGCGAGGCATGATATCGGCAAAGTCTGCCGAATCAGGAAAAATACGCGAGTGATTTTTGCGGATCAGCGTGCGTCCAGCGATTTCAAAGTGTTGCGAGCGGTGTCGGTCCAACGGGCCGCTTCTGTGGCGTCGGTAAAGGTCGACTCGGTCGCAATTGCCTGGGTCAGGGCTTCGCGGGCGGCGACGAGTTCGCCGCCGGCCAGAAGGGCCTGGGCGTGCACGGTCAGTGCTCGGGTCAGGGCCTGTGGGTAGAGGGCGGGGGCCTGCGGGGCCTGCATGCGGGTGAGCAGGGCTTGCATGCGGTTACGGGCGGAATCGATGCGGTCTTGCTGCAGGTCAGCGCGAGCAAGCACGCATTCCGCAAGCACGCGGGCGGTTGACATGCCTTGGGGCAGTTCTTCGAGCACCAGCGCAACCTCAGTAGCGGTCTTGAGAGCTTCGTCGCTGGTGGTTGCTTCGCTCGAAGCATCGATCAGAGCTATGGCTTCGGCGGCCCGGCGGACGGCGTTTGAGGTTTCCCAATGCGGGTGACCGCGCAGGCGCAGCTGGGCCCGGGCGGCGTGGGCGAAGAAGACGGCGGCGCGGGGGGCCTCGCCCATGTGCATGGCGGAGTAGAGCAGTTGCGACTGGGCGTTGATGGCTTCGGGCGAGTTCGCGCCGAACAGGGTGGCGGTATCAGTCGCCAAGGCGTCTGCGTGGTCGCGAATGTCGGCGAAGGGGGTGCCTGTGAGCAGGGCGACCTGCAGGGCGTACCGGCGGCTTTGCATGCGAGCGAAGACATCCGTGTCGCAAGCGCCTCGGGCAATGCGGCGGAGGACCTGCTTTGCGACGCGAGCGGAGCGCTCGGGGTTTCGCTGCACGTCGACATCGGCCGCGTAGGCAAGGTGCACCAGATGCTCGGGAGCGATGGCAGCATCGTCGACGGGTTCAGGAACAACTGCGTAGAGACTTGCAGCTGCGTCGCCAGAGGTCAACTGAATGTTGTTGGCGCGCATGCGCTGGGCGCGGAGCGTTCGCGGATCGGATTCGCCAAAGGCGGCGACGCAGTCGGCGTAGGCGCGGTCGTAGTGCTGTGGTGCGCGGGCGGCGTCGGCGGTGTCGAAGACAGCCGCGAGACGCAGACGGGCGCGGATGGTTGCGGGATCACGCGGGGGCAGATGCTGTTCGCGCAGTGTGACGCACGTTTCGAGCGCGGCTTGCGCTTCGGCGTACTTGTCGAGCCGGTACAGCGAGACCCCCAACGTTTCAGCAAGATTGGCGTGGGCGATGGGATCGTCGGCGAACTCGCCGGTGAGCTTGTTTTGTGCGGCGAGCAGGAGCGATTCGACCGTGGCTTTGCGACCCTCGATGCCGGAGAATGACCACGGATTGGTCATCCATTCGGCCCACGGATCGGCCTTGCTTGTGAGCAGTTCGTCGGGCGTTTCACGCGGCTGGTAGGGGTTCACGGAGCCGATTGCGCCGCGAAGGAACTCGCTTGTGCGTTCGGCGCGTTTGCGGGCGTCGGTTTCCTGCACGAGTGCGATGTTTGCGCGGGCTTCACCTTCGAGGGCGGCGACACCAAACGTGATGGATGCAGCTGCACCGGCGACGAGGAACAGGACCGCCGCCGCGCCGGCAAGCATCGCGGTGCGCTCGCGCTTCCACAACAGTCGCAGGCGATAGGCGGTGCCTGCGGGGCGGGCCTCGATGGGTTGCTGCGAGAGATACCGCGTGACGTCCCGCGCGAGATCGTGCGCGGAGGCGTAGCGATGTTCGGCCATGGGTGACATCGCCTTGTGTACGATGGTGGCGACATCGCCAGCGCAGTCTGTGCGTGCTTGTTCGAGCGGTGTGACCTCGCCGTGACGAATGGCGTGCATGACCTGCGCGAGCGTGCGGTTGTCGAATGTGTGGGGCTTGCGGCCCGCGAGACATTCGTATAGCACGACGCCCAAGGCGTAGACATCGCTGCGCGTGTCAATAGCCGATGCGTCGCCTTCGCACTGCTCGGGGCTCATGTAGGCGAATGTGCCGACGAGGGTGCCCAGACCTGTGCTGACGGTGACGCGTGTCATGTCGAGGTCGCTCACTGCGGCGACGCCAAAGTCGATGAGCTTGGGCGAGCCATCTGGGAGCACGAGGACGTTGTCCGGCTTGATATCGCGATGGATGATGCCGCGCTGGTGACCGTGGTGTACGGCGTCGCACACTTGGATGAAGAGCCGAAGCACGCTTTCGATGGTTTGTCCCTGCGCCCATGTGGTCACCGGCTTGGCGCCTTGCAGCAACTCCATCGCGAAGTAGGCACGATCGCCAGTCGCGTCGCCTCCACCGGCGTCGATGACGCGGGCGATGGCGGGATGGCGCAGGCGAGCAAGCGTCTTGGCTTCACGGCGGAGGCGTGCGGCACCTTGGCTGCCCAGAGCGTGACGTCGCAGCACTTTGAGGGCGACACGCTGGTTGGTCGCGGTGTCGGTCGCTTCGTAGACGCTTGCCATGCCTCCTGACCCGAGCATGGTGTGAACGGTGAATCGGCCCAGGGTGCTGCCAGTGAGGGAGTAGTTCGTTTCCTGCGACATGTCGGCGAGCACGGACGTGACGAGATTGTCTTGCAGGGGCGGTGTTGCAAGGAAGTCGGAAGCGGGGTTTGCGGCGAGCAATGCGAGTACTTCTTCGCGCACCGCGGGTGTCGTGTCCGCAAGAAGGGCATCGCGGTCGTCGGGGCTGCTTCGCTGGACACGCTCAAAGAGCGAGCAGGCGAGGGCGTATTCGGCAGGTGTCAGTCGCAGTGTCATGGCTTCTTCACCTTCATTCGCTCAGTCGTCGTGGCGGCCGGTATCGCGAAGCTGTCTCGCGAGCCAGGCTCGCGCGACTGCCCAGTCCGTTTCGACGGTGCGGGGGCTGACTTGCAGCGCTTCCGCGGTCAACTCTACTGAAAGCCCGGCGAAGAACCGAGCTTCAACCACACTTGCCTGACGCGGCGACAGAGCCGCGAGTTTCTCCAATGCGTCATGAAGCGCAAGAACGTCGACCCGGGCGCAGCCCATTTCTCGAGATTGCGACTCGTTGTCCATCTGGACCCGCGAAAGCGCGTCGCCGCCTCGCTTGTCGGCAAGCTTGCGACGGGCATGGTCAACCAGCACGTTTCTCATCACTCGGCCTGCGAGTGCCAGAAACTGTGCTTTGCTCAGCCCTTGTGCGGGGGCGTACTGGGCGAGGCGGACGTAGCTCTCGTGGACGAGGGCGGTGGCCTGAAGCGTGTGCCCGGGAGATTCATGGGCGACGTACCACGCAGCGAGGCGACGAAGTTCGTCGTAAATCTGTTGCGAGAGATCGGGCGCCGCGCTCATGGTGGCAGCATACCGCGAGGCGGGGCAGAGGGGAAGAGGATTACGCACGGAGAATGACGTGTATCGGAAGCGCGTCGTGCCGATAGGTCACCGCAAAGATGCTGGCTGCAGTTTGCGGACGCAGGGGGCGTACTGACTGAGTTGGCGTTGCGTTGGCGAAGCGGAGGCCGTGCTCGGATCATGCCATAACGGGCGTGCCGGGTACACGGGCGGCGCTCGCACCACGGCTCAGAACGTGGCTCACCGCATTCTTGAACATGATGAGGCCCGGTGTGTCGCCTCGCTTGACGTCAACAGGAAGGCGTGTCCAGTATGGGTGGTTCGGCCAACTGAGGTACCGCTCGGGGTGCGGCATGAGGCCAAAGACAAGGCCGCTCGCGTCGCAGATGCCGGCGATGGCGCGTTCGCTGCCGTTGAAGTTGTCGTTGTAGCGCAGCACAACTTGGCCGGCGCGTTCGAGTGCATCGAGAATGCCTGCATCACGCGCGACAAAGCGGCCTTCGCCGTGGGCGACGGGCAGTTGCTGCACATCGCTGGCGTGTTGGGTAAATGCATCGGCAAGGCCACGTGTCCAGACGCATCGGCTGCGTTCGTAGGTCACGCCAACCCAGCGATCGACAAAGCGGCCAGAGGTGTTGTCACTGAGCGCGACTACCTGCTCGGGTGCATCGGAGCCTGCGTCGCCACCTGGGAGGAGTCCGACTTGCACAAGTGTTTGAAACCCGTTGCATGCACCGATCATGGGCACACCACGGTCCAGTGCTCGCTTGAGAGATGGAAAGAGCCGCTCGCGGAGCTTCATGGCGAAGATGCGGCCTGAGGCGATGTCGTCGCCGTAGGAGAAGCCGCCAGGAAAGCCGATGAGGTCGAAGCGATCGATCGTCAGTGGCGATGCGATGATGGCATCGAGATGGTGCAATTCCGCAGTGGCACCGGCGAGGGTGAAGCCACGGAGCATTTCCTGGTCGCAGTTGGTGCCGGGGGCACGGATGACGAGAGCGGAAGGCATGCAGCAGGGTAGTACAAGCGAAGGGGTGTCACTTGGCATCTGCGATTGCCTGCCACTCCGCGGCTTTGGCCTGATCATCCATCCTGAGGTATGACCAGTGAATCGCATCTGCGATGCGAGGTGCGAAGGGTGCCCGACGAGGCGATTGGCTTCGACACGGCTGGCTCACTGGATCCGAGCGAACGCTCGAATGAAGAAGGAGAAGCCGATGGCTCTCTCTCAGAAGCTTGTGGTTCCGGCTTTGCTGATCGCTGCTGCGATCGGTGGCGCGATGGTTTCGAACGTCGCAAACAACGAAGCTCGCGTCCAGACGGGAAGCGCACCGAAGAACCCGACGTGGGCTCCCGGCGGGAAGCGAGAACGCCTGACGCCTGACAATTGTGTGTTTGCGTTCATCGATCACCAGAACTGACGATGCGCATTGGCGTGTCCACGTTCATTCAGCGTCCCGGCAAGGAAATTGAGGACTTCCGGTCGTGGACGGAACGCTACACACCGCGCTTCAACGGTGTGGGCGAGGGCGATGACATGTTCTACCTGCTGGGTGGCGGGGAGATGCTGGTGCGCTCGGCGTATGACTTTGAAGTGTTCAACATGCCGCAGGTCATTCCTCCGCCCAATGCCGAGAAGGATCTGGAGGCGGTCGTGCGGCTTCTGGCACAGAAGAAGTGGCCGTTCCGCTTCCACGCAACCTACAACGAAACAGTCACTCGCCACTTGGATGTGCTCGAGCGCGTCCATCGCGATACGCCGATCGATGAGCTGCACTGGATCTGCGATCACGCTGAGTCGCTGGATGACCGCAATATCGAACGCATCGCGGCGATGAAGGGCGGCGTGGCGGTGCAGAATCGCATCGCGTTCCAGGAGAGTCCATTCCTGGAGCGTTATGGCTCGGGAGCCGCGGAGGAAGCACCGCCCATCAAGCGAATCATGAAAGGCGGCGTGCCGGTGGGGGCGGGGACCGACATGTCGCGCGTGAGCAGCTACAACCCGTGGGCATGCATTCGCTGGCTCGTGACGGGCAAAGGTGAAGGTGGTGCAGAGTTACTTTCGAAGCGGACGCGACTCGATCGGGAAACTGCGCTGCGGATCTGGTGTGATAACGCATGGTTCAGCCGGGAAGAGAACAAGAAGGGCCGGCTGTCGCCAGGACTACTGGCAGACTTCGTGTTGCTTGATGTGGACTACTTCCGCGTTGAAGAAGACCGGATCGCTGATCTTCAAAGTGTGCTCACTGTGGTGGGTGGGAAGATCGTCTTCGCGTCGCAGGAGCACAAGTCACTTGATCCAAGCTTGCCTGCGATGGATCCGGGTTGGTCGCTCACGCTGCACTACACGTCATGGAGGGGTCGCGCTATCCGCGCGTGAACAACATGAAGCACAACACCACACACCGTGCTTGGGCGATCGCTGCCGTCTTGCTGGCTGGGACGACATCAACGTTTGGGCAGACCGCTTCGTCCGATCAACCGGGTGCGTTCAAGCCGCCGCCGTACAAGCTCTTTCGTTATGACGAAGATTGGAGCTATCTGTCCGATCCGAGCAAGCGAGCCGACTGGACGGACGACTTCAAGAACATACCGCTGAACGAAAGCGGAGATGTGACGCTGTCGGTGGGCGGAGAGGCTCGAACGCGATACGAGTATTACTCGTCGCCGTTCTTCGGGTTGCGTGGGCCGGGCCATGATGATTTCGTGCTGCAGCGTTTGCTGCTGCACGGAGACTTGCAGGCAGGTGACCGGACAGGACTGCATGGACGAGCATTTGTGCAGTTGCTGTCGGGGCTGGTCTGGGGCGAGGAGTACCTGAAGGCGGCGAATCAAGACAACGCCCTGGATGTGCAGCAGGCGTTTGGAGACCTTGTGTGGGGCGACAGTCGAGCCGCGGCTGTGGCGAAGGGCGATACTTCGTTCATGGTTCGTGTGGGTCGTCAAGAGATGGGCTTTGGCTCGTTCCGATTGGTGACGCTGCGAGAGCCGACGAACGCGCGGCTCACGTTTGATGGCGTGCGAACAACTTTGAACGTGTCGAAGATGACCTTTGATGCGTTTCTGGTAAGACCTGGTGAAGCCAAGACCGGGCTGTTCAACGATGGTGAAGACGACAACACGACCTTCTGGGGCGTGTATTCATCGCTGCCTCTCGCGCCGGAGAAGCGGTTGGGGCTCGATCTCTACTACCTCGGATTGGATCGTCGCAACACCCGATTTGCGAGTGGCATTGGCGATGAAACCCGGCACAGCATCGGTGCTCGATTGTGGGGGCGTGCTCACGGCTGGGACCATGATACAGAAGTTGTCTTTCAGTTCGGGCAGTTCGACCGTGCCTCACAATCGGAAGACATCATCGCGTGGACGGTGGCGAGCAACACCGGCTACACGTTTGAGACCGCGGCGTGGAAGCCTCGCCTTGGACTGAAGCTGAACGTGGCGAGCGGCGATGATGATCCAACAGATGACACGCTGGGTACGTTCAATCCGCTCTTCCCACGAAACAACTACTTCAATGACGCGACACTGCTCGCGCCCTACAACTTCTTCGATGCTCATCCGAGCATCACAGTCAAGCCAACGGAATCGGTCACAGTCTCGGCAAGCTGGGATGTGTTCTTCCGCTACAGCAAAGATGACGCAGTGTTCTCGCCTGTAGGTATCGTGGTGCCTGCTGATGCGTCGGATGACCGATTCGTCGGCAGTTCACTTTCGCTGACAGCCGATTGGAGCGTTACGCGGCAAGTGTCGCTCGCCGGAAGCTACGTGCACTTCTTCAAAGGCGATGTTGTGAAGGATGCTAACGGCGAGAACGTTGACTTCTTCGGCATCTGGCTGACGGGCAAGTTCTGATGTAACGGGACAAGCTGCCTGCTGCTTGATCCTGTCATTACTGTGACGCGGACGACGCTCGTCCGCGTCACTTTTCATTTGTTCAGGAAGCACGGGGGCCGGATGCTCGCGGCCTCTTGCCGGACGATGCAGCGAAAAAAAGGGCTCACGACTGTGCCAACCAACGGCACGCTGCGAGCCTGTGCAACCATGAAGAAGTACGAAACTTGAATGCCGAGGGGCGGACTCGAACCGCCGACCTCCGGGTTATGAATCCAGCGCTCTAAACCAGCTGAGCTACCTCGGCTTCGGCCTCGATGGTAGTCCCATTCAAGGCTGTTCGCAAGTCCGCGTGTCGCGGTTCTGCGGTGACGTACCGTGGGGTCGTGTCTGTCGCAAACTACCAAAATGCGTCGGTCGGAGGCTCAACTCGTCAAGGGCCGCCGCTGCGTGTCGCGGTGGTCGGGGCTGGCGTTGCCGGGCCCGCAACTGCGACGCTGCTGGCTCGTCAGGGCTGCCATGTGGATGTGTTTGAGCGGGCCAACCCACTGACTCCTGTTGGGGCAGGGTTGCTTTTGCAACCGACAGGGATGCACGTGCTGCACAGACTGGGTTTGCTGGATGAGGCCCTGAGCTTGGGGCATCGCATTGACGCGCTGGTGGGTGATACGGACAAGGGCCGACCGGTTCTGGATCTGGCGTATGCCGATCTGGATGCGAAGCTGTTCGGACTGGGCATGCATCGTGGCGCACTCTTTGCGATGCTGCTGGCTGCGATGGCACGAGAGCCATTAGTGCGGGTGCATGCTGGTTTGTCGATTGCTCAAGTGCATCAAAGTCACTCTCATGTGACACTGCGAGCTGCAACGGGGCAGATGCTGGGGCCGTACGACCTCTTGGTCATCGCCGATGGTGCGAGGTCGCGCTTGCGCGAGCAGTTATCCATCACCACCAGCACAACGCCGTACGCGTACGCCGCCGCATGGTTTACAGTCCCGATGCCTGCGCATGCTCGTTGGCATGGCACGCTGCGACAGGTGTATCGCGACACGCGAAGCATGGTGGGGTATCTGCCTGTTGGTAAGCCTGCGCGAGATGCGGAACCGACGATGAGCGTGTTCTGGAGTTTGCCCGCCAACGCCATTGAGGCAACGCGTGCGGCAGGCCTTGTGCGTTTTGAGCGAGAACTGATATCCCTGGATCCGCACGCCGCGGTATTGATGATGCACCTGCGAGACATGCAGCAGGTGGTGTTTGCGACATATCACGACACAGTCAGTGAGCAGGTGTTTCACCATCGAGCCGTGCTGTTGGGTGATGCGGCGCATGCGATGAGTCCGCAGCTTGGACAGGGGGCGAACCTGGCTCTTGTTGATGCGGCAAGCCTGGCGGACGCGATGGCGAAGCATCCGCACGATGTGTGTGCGGCACTCGCCGCACATGACGAGCGGCGGCGAGATCACGTGGCTTTCTATGCGCGAGCGTCACGATGGCTGACACCATGGTTTCAGTCGCCATATGCCGCTCTCGCGATGCCGCGCGATTTGCTGATGCATCGACTCTCACGAGTGGCGTGGGTGCGACGCCAAATGGCAGAGAGCCTCGCAGGTCTTAAGACCGGCGTGTTCTCGGCGTATCCGATGGATTTCTAAGGCGTATCGAGATTCGGAGAAGAATCAGGCGCGAGTCATCTGCTGACGGTCGAGCTCGCGCTGAGCCTCGATCGTGTAGCGGACCCACGGCAGTTCGGTCAAGCGGTCGATGGGAATCGGCTTGCCGGTCAGCTCGCACATGCCGTACGAGGCTTCTTCGATGCGAGTGAGCGCATCGTCAATCTCGCGAATGAGCTTGCGGTTTTTGTCGGCCAGTTCAAGCGACAGGCTCTGGTCGTAGGCTTCGCTGCCTTGCTCGGCCATATGGCTGGGCATGTTGCTGAGCGAACCGCTGCTGCCCTGGAGTGCTTCGCCTTCCATCGCGACAACGTCGCCCGCCAGTTCGCCGCGCTTGCGCAGAAGGATCTGACGGAACTCTTCGAGCTGCTTTTTGTTGAACGGAGTCTTCGGCTTCGCGATTGGCGCCGGAGCCTCGTCGTACATCTCGCCGTGCGCGCCCAGGGGCTTGACGTAAGCAGCCTTGGGACCGCTAGCGATCAGCGGCTTGCGCGGACCTTTGCCATCGACAATGAGGCGACCGATGCCGGGGGGCATGATCGGTTGGAGCGGCGGCTTGACCTTCTTCACGGGCGCAGCCTTCTCCACAACAGTGATGTTCTTCTTGCCAGCGGGCAGCGGAGTCTTGGCGTCGGCTTTCGCAATCACGCCCTTGGCATCGGCCTTTTTGACCTCAGGCTTCTTTGCCTCAACTTTTTTCACTTCAGCCTTCTTGGCTTCAACTTTTTTCGGTTCGATCTTCTTCAATTCGACTTTCTTGGCCGGCGCTTTCGCGATCGGCTTCTTTGGCGCAGTCTTCTTGACCACCGGACTCGCGGCCTTCTTCGCGGGCTTGGCAGCGGACTTGCTCGCGGGCTTCTTGGCAGCAGCTTTCTTGGGCACGATACTGGCCTCCAATTGCGTGCGAGAATCACAACTCTCGCGGCACCCCATCTTTAGCAAAAGGGCCGGGAGAGTATCGGGCCTGAGCGTCCAAGGCAAAGGTAGTTTCGCAACTGTGGGGCACGCCGGAGCTGTCCTGGAACACGGCGTTTCAGGCCGCAAAGGCTACCAACCGGCGAGCAGGTCCACTCGACAGCTTCGCACCAAGTCGCCGTCGTAGGAACCCCCTTGTTCCATAGCACAAGGAAACCCTTCTTCTCGCGGATCACAGCCACGTCCAAATCGATGCCAAACTCCAGGTGGAGCCCGCTGCATCGACGCAAAACAAGCTGAACACGGCTGTTATCGCCGCCCAGCCGGATCGTCACGAAAAAATCGGGCAGTTGTTCCGCGTTCTCAATACCCCGGCTCGTGAAGCGAGCGGATGGATTGATCGAGATTGACTCGATCAGAGCGTCATGCCAGTTACAGTCTTCCAGCGGCGTGATGTTCGTCTTCAGGGCCTTACTCCGCAGCTTCAGTCCGGAACCACGTGCTCTCCCGTGTGTCGTTCACGCTCCGACCGGCTCGTTCTGCTCCACGTACACGCCGAGCTTCCGATACCGCTGATACCGGTTCTCGAGCAATTGGTCCATGGGGGTCTTTTTCAGATCTGCGAGCTTCGCAAGCACCCAGGCACTGACCGCGTTCGAGGTCGCCCGCGGGTCGCGGTGCGCACCGCCGATCGGTTCCGGGACCACTTCGTCGACAATGCCGAGTTCGAGGTTGTCCTTGGCCGTCAACCGCAGGCTCTTGGCGGCCGCGTTATTGGTCTGGGGGTTGGCTTCTTTCCAGAGAATCGCGGCGCAGCCTTCGGGGCTGATGACGCTGTACCAACTGTTGGCGAGCATGGAGACTTTGTCCGCGACGGCGATGCCGAGGGCACCGCCACTGCCACCTTCGCCAATCACGATACTGACGATGGGCGTACGCAGGCGGCTCATCTCCAGCAGGTTGATCGCGATCGCTTCGGCCTGGCCGCGCTGTTCGGCGCCGAGGCCCGGATATGCGCCGGGCGTGTCAACGAGGGTGACGACCGGCACGCCAAACTTCTCGGCCAACTGCATGCAGCGGAGTGCCTTGCGGTAGCCCTCGGGGTGAGCACAGCCGAAGTGGCAGGCCTGGCGTTCAGATACTTGCTTGCCCTTCTGGTGTCCGACGATGAGCACCTTCATGCCCGGGCTGGCGCCGATACGCGCAAAGCCACAGACGATGGCGGGATCTTCGCCAAATCGGCGGTCGCCGTGCAGTTCAACGAAGTCGCGGCACATCATGGCGAGGTAGTCGCGCGTCTGCGGGCGATTCGGATGGCGGGCGACGCGGACGGTCTCCCACGGCGAGAGATGCAAGTATGTCTTTTCCAGCATCGCGAGCCGCTGCTGCTGCAACGCGGCGATTTCATTCTTGAGTGCATCGCTGGAGCCGCCTGCGGGTGCTTCGGCCCGCACGCGCTGCTCGAGCGCGTCGATCTGTTGTTCAAGCTGCACGATGGGCTTCTCGAAGTCGAGCTGGTAGTACGTGGCCATTCCAAATGATAGTGCGGCGTGGGCGGGATTGTGGGTTGCTACGGCGCTCAGATGAGCACGCTGGCGATGGCACCCGTCATCCAGCATGCGAGCGCGCCTGCGACCATGGCTCGAAGACCGATGGCGGCAAATTCGCTTCGGCGTTCGGGTGCAAGGGCACTCAGACCGCCGATCTGGATTGCGATACTGGGGAAGTTTGCAAAGCCGCAGAGGGCGTAAGCCGCGATCTGGCTTGTGCGGGGGTCAATCGTTCCCGCCTGGATGTGATCTGCGAGGTTGAGGTACGCGACGAACTCGGTGGCGACAAGTTGTGTACCCAACAGCGTGCCAAACTCGCTGCAATCTCGCCAGGGCACACCCATGCACCACGCGATGGGCTGGAAGATTGCGCCGAGGATGTTCTGGAAGGTAAAGACAGGGAGGCCATTGGACACGCGCCACGCGTCGATGGGGCCCCATTGGCTCAAGGCGCTAATGGGCCAGTTGAGAAGTGCCAGAAGCCCCACAAAGGCGAGCAGCATGGCACCGACATTCAGCGCAAGCTTGAGGCCGTCGGCTGCGCCGGCTGCGGCTGCGTCGACAACGTTGCGAGTTTCCTTGGGAGTGTTGAGAAGCTCCTTGAACGACTCGTCACGGGGCGTTTCGGTTTCGGGCATCATGAGCTTGGCCATGACGAGGCCAGCGGGTGCGCTCATGACGCTTGCGGTCATGAGGTGTGTCGCGAAGAGCACTCGCTGACTTTCGCTATCGCCGCCAAGCTTGACGATGTACGCCGCCATGACGCTTCCGGCGATGGTCGCAAAGCCGCCGGCCATGATGGCCATGATCTGAGATCGCGTCATCGTGGCGATATATGGACGCACGGTGAGCGGAGCCTCGGTCTGGCCGACAAAGATGTTGGCACTCGCGGAAAGAGCTTCAACGCCTGTGACGCCAAGCATGCGGCGAAGCAGAACGGCAACCAAGCCAACCACGCGCTGCATGATGCCTAGGTGGTAAAGGACTGCCATCAGACTGGCGAAGAAGATGATGATGGGCAGCACCTTGAACGCGAAAACGAAACCCCACGCGCCGCCAGCGTCTCCAAGTGAGCCGAAGATGAATCGGATACCTTCGTCGGCGAAGGAGATGACCTTGGTCACTCCGCGGGCGAACAGTTGAAATGCGTCGGCCGTGCCAGGCACCCGCAGCAGGAGCACCGCCAGCACAAACTGGAGCAGCACGCCACAGATGACCAGTCGCCAGTTGACGTGACGACGACTGGTTGACAGCGCGAACGCGATCATGAGCAGTACGAGAACGCCCAGCAAGCCTTGCAGATGCATGCCGCTAGCATACCACAATCGGACGTCGTGTCGGCCGCAGTGACTGTTCGTGTCAGTCTTTCACCAGGTCTTTTGCGTGACATCGCCCGCTTTCATTCCGTTTGTGGATGCCGTGCCGCATATTCAGCAGCGGGCCGCTGGCATTGCGCGTCCTGCTGTCGTTGGCGTGACCGGGCGGGTGGGTGCTGGCAAGAGCACGCTGGCATCGCGGCTGTCCACCTGCGTGCTGAGCACAGATAACTACCTGCCTGACTACGAGCTTGTGCCAGAGCACGAGCGTGACGAGCCGCAGCATCTTGATTTCGGCACCTTGCTTGCGAACATCGCGGATCTATCTCGCGGCCGTACCAGTGAGGTACCCGTATGGAGTTTCCACACTCACCGGCGTGAAGGCTTCATGCGGGTCCAGCCGGCGGACATCATTGTGATTGAGGGCATCCACGCGCTGCACGCCAGCGTGAGGGAAAGTCTGCATCTTCGCGTGTTTGTGGCTGCTTCGGCATCGACGCGGTGGCAGCGGTGGGAGCACCTTGAAAGCACGGGTGTACGCGGCTGGGGTGTCGAGAAAGCAAAGGCGTTCTTCGACGCCGTGGCGGAACCGACGTTCGCACGTTGGGAGCAGGAGTACATGCGGGCGGCGCATGTGCTTGTCGGTAACGACCAGTGAAGCTGGTACGTCAGAGGTCCTTCATGCGCCGGACTTGCGGAATCGTGAGGCAAACGACAGCCGCGACCATGATCGTGCCAATGCCACCCGAAACGACGCTGACGACTGGACCGAAGAACTTCGCAACAAGACCTGACTCAAAACCGCCCAGTTCGTTGCTGCATTCAATGAACACGCTGTTGACTGCGCCGACACGGCCACGCAGGTGGTCAGGTGTCTTGTTCTGGACGAGCACATGGCGGATGACGACAGAGATGTTGTCAACCGCCCCGCTGGCAGCCAGCGCGAACAAACTGAGCCAGAAACTGGTCGAGAAGCCGAAAACGATCATGCAAGCGCCGAACGCGACGACCGACCAAAGCAAAGCGGGTCCGGCCCGCGTGAACGGCGGGCGATTGGCGAGGTAAAGCCCCATGAGCAGAGCGCCCACATACGTCGCGCTGCGAAGTGCGCCCAAGCCGACGGGGCCAACGTGCAATATGTCTGCCGCAAACATGGGGAGGAGTGCGGTCGCGCCGCCCAGCAGCACTGCAAAGAGATCGAGCGTGATGGCGCCGAAGATCTCCTTCTGCGTCCAGATGTGTTTGGCGCCGGCCAAGGTTGAAGTGAGGTTGATCGGTTCGGTGCTCAGTGTCTGGGGTGATGGTCGTGTCGCCAGAATGCAGACAGCGAAGATCAACGTTCCGGCGGCGGTCGCGGCGTAGGCAAGCCACGCGGCATCCTTGACTGCGATGAGTGCCCCGGCGAGCAACGGGCCCAAGGTGGCGGCGAGCTGAAAGAGCACGCTGTTCCACGTGACGGCGTTATGAAAGGTGCCTTGTGGAATGAGCTGTGGCAAGTAGCTGTTACGTGCTGGTCCCGCAAACGCGCGAATGAAGCCAAACACGCTTAACAGCACATACAACCAGAGAATGGACAACTGCAGATAGCTCGCGATTGCAAGCGCTAATGCCGCAAACGCGAAGGCTGACTGTGTGATGACGATGATGCGTTTGCGTTCGAAGCGATCAGCAACTTGCCCAGCAACCAGAGCAAACAGCACCACGGGCAAAGCTCGCGCGAGGCCGGCGTAGCCCAGATGCATCGGATCCTGTGTGCGGTGGTAGATCTCCCAGCCCACGGCGGTGGCGAGAATCTGAAGCCCCATGCCGGATGTCAGAAAGCCCAGCGCGTAACGACGATAGTTGCTGATTCGCAGCGCGGCGAACGTGTCGTGAGGTGTGGGAGACGTAGGCGGAGATGGTTCAGGGCTTGAGGCCGCAGACATCGTGCGACGTTAGCACGCAGCAATGCGGAAGTTCATCCCTGCTCGAGTTTCTTCACGGCGAGCCGATTCTTCACCCGCGCGGGCTGTGTCATCTTGTCGATGATGAGTACGCCGTCCAGGTGATCGGTCTCGTGTTGAATGCACCGGCTAAGTAAACCACCTGCGGTAAGCGAAAACGACTTGCCATTCTCGTCGAGGGCCGTCACATGCACGATGGGTGGGCGCAGCACTTCGCCGGCGATGTCGGGCAGACTGAGGCAGCCTTCTTCCATCGGCTCGACCGCGCCTTCGAAGCGAAGCACAGGATTGATGAACACCATCCGTCCGGCAGACGCACTGGGCGGGTCGCTGGTCGCGAGTGAACCTCGCTTGGGGTTCTCGGGCACATCCAGCACGAAGAGTCGCCATGCCAGGCCAACCTGTGGTGCGGCAAGGCCGATGCCTTCCTCTTCGTCCATGATCTCAAACATCTTGGCGATGACCGCTCGGACGTCATCGTTTACGACGTCAATCGGCTTTGCTTTCTGACGCAGGACGCGTGAGGGATAGATCTGAAGTTGAACAGCGGGAGGCATGGGAGGGCAGGATAGTGAGACCGAGGCAACCACGGACGAAGGATGGAGGTGGATGAGTGCGCAGCGATTAGGGCTGAGCGGTTTCTCGCTTGCGCTGCTTGTGACCTGTTTCGTGACGCAGTTGACCGCATGCCGCGGCAATGTCGCGGCCACGGCTGGCGCGAATGTGGACGTTGAGGTTCCGAGCGAGCAGGAACTCCTGGAAGCCGCGGACGTCCTCGTCTCGCGGTCGCTCGAAAGGCATGCCCTTGACTTCGTTGTAACGAATGAGATTGATATTGGCGCGAATCGTCTTGGCGATGTCCGCCAATTCGCGTGCGTGCTGGGGCTGATCGTTCACGCCGCGGAGCAGCGTGTACTCAAGCGTGATCTCGCGGCCGGTCTTCTCAAACCACTTCTGGCAAGCGGCAAGCAGATCCTGAATGGTCGTGTACTCGGCCCACGGAATGAGCTGGCGGCGGATCGTGTCATTCGGCGCGTGCAGACTTAACGCCAGTGTCACGGGCAGTTCGAGTTGTTCAGCGAGGTTCTCGATCGCTTTGGGCAGTCCAACGGTTGAGATCGTCACTTTGCGTGCGCTGATGGCGTGGCCCCACAAGGCGCAGATTGTGCGAATTGCGGGAATGACGTTGGCAAGATTGCTCAGCGGCTCTCCCATGCCCATGAAGACGACGTTGGTGATGCGAGGAAAGTCGCCGTCGCTCCGCGCGTTGCGACCTGCTTGCTGGCGACGCATGGCGTCACGCAGCATCCATATCTGCTCCACGATACGGCCTGCCGTGAGATTCTCGTCCAACCCGCCGATGCCTGACGCACAGAACTTGCAGCCGACCGGACAGCCCACCTGACTGCTGATGCACGCCGTTCGGCGATCTTCCGCCGGGATCATCACGCACTCGGTTTGCCGTGTCTGATCGAGCACGGAGTTGTTCAGCACCGTCAGGGCGGTTGCCGCCGCGACTGGCGGCGCTGCGGACGCGTTGTCGCGCTCGTGCCACTGCACCAGAAGTTTGCTGGTGCCATCGGTTGCCAGTTGTTCCTTGACGATGTCGCCCGTCGAGAAGCGAATGTCGGCGGAGAGTTGGACACGATCACGCTTGCTCAGGTTGCTCATCGCAGCGGGGTCGATGACGCCCTTGAGATAGACCCACTCCAGCACCTGCTTGGCACGAAACGCGGGCATGTTGACCCGCTCGCACCACTGCGAGAGACTTTCGGGCGTGTGTTCAAAGATGTGAGATGATGCTGGCATGAAGTGGGGACTTGTGTGCGTGTGAGGTCAGGCGTTGACGCGTGAGCCGTTGATCGTGATGGGAACCGCGCCGTACAGCTCTTGCGTGATGGTGGGGGACTCTATCTTGAAGCGGCGTGTGCTGGGATCAATACCCTTCTCAACCATGATCTTGCGGAGATTGCCCGGTGCGGCAAACTCCACGTCTTCGGGCATGACATCGGCTGTTTCGATCGTGCCGCCGAAGCGAGTGAGAAGAGCTCGGCAGACGTCCGCAACGAGATCTTCAGGAGCGCTCGCGCCAGCCGTGATCAGAATCCGCTCTTTGCCGGTGGGGAACCAGTTCCACTCCAGTTCGCTGGCGTCGTCGATCAAGCGGGCGGGCGTACCCACATTGCGGGCGATCTCAGTGAGGCGCACGCTGTTGCTGCTGTTCTTGCTGCCGATCACAAGCACCATGTCACAATGTGGCGCGAGCTGACGCACGGCATGCTGGCGATTGGTGGTCGCGTAGCAGATGTCGCTGCTTGGCGGTTCCTTGATCTGCGGGAAGGCCTTCTTGAGCGCGTCGATGATGACACCTGCGTCGTCGGTGCTCAGCGTGGTTTGCGTCAAGTAGACAAGTCGCGTCGGGTCCTTGATGACCAGGTGGGGAATGTCTTCGGGACTTTCGACCACTTGGGTGGCCTCTGGAGCTTCGCCACTTGTGCCGGCAACTTCCTGGTGGTCCTTATGACCGACCAGCAGAATCTGGTACCCCTGACGCGCGTATCGGATCGCCTCGGCGTGAACCTTCGTCACCAGCGGGCACGTCGCGTCGATGGGCGTCAGTCTGCGGTCGGCCGCTTGCTTGCGAACGGCGGGCGATATGCCGTGTGCACTGAAGACGATGATGCTGCCTTCGGGCACTTCTTCCAAGTCGTCGATGAATTTGACGCCATGGTGTTGGAAGCGTCCGACAACGTGCTTGTTGTGCACGATCTCGTGGTAGCAGTAGATGGTCTGGCCGGGAAACAGGTCAATGACCTGATCGATGACATCGACTGCCATGCGAACACCGGCGCAGAAGCCGCGAGGATTGGGAAGGATGAGGTGCATGGGGCGTGAGAAGCCGAGAAACAGAGACGATGCGTCGGAAACTGCCCAATCGGGTGGCGGTGGCGTTGCCTTGCAAGACCGACGCTCGCAATGGTATGCGGAAAGCTGTGAGTTTTCGTGGGTTGCGCGTTGGCATACTGGCGTGCGAAAGATACTCCCGCATGGGCGTTGCGGACGATCGCGAAGCGAAAGGGACGGAGATGTCCTTCGCCGGCGTGGAGGCTGGTGTGCTTTCGCACGCGCGTGAGCACGTCCGCAAGATCACCGGCGGGGCGAAAGAGAACTTCACCGTTCTCTCGCGTCTCGTCCCGCCGGCACTGCGTGATGACTATGCCGCCGTGTACGCATTCTGCCGTATTGCCGACGACGCGGGCGACGCGGATAGCCGTGACGATGCCTCTCGTGCACGCAGTCTGGCGAACTTGCAGGCGCTTCGGGAGAAGCTCAGGCAGTGTGCTCGCGGGCAGATGCTCTCGCGGAGTGACGACCCGTTGTTTGTCGCGTTGCAGCAGACCATGCGGGAGCGCCGACTACCAGTTAAGGCCTTCGATGACTTGCTCGATGCGTTTGAGCAGGATCAGCACGTGAGTTCGTACGCAACGTGGGATGAGCTTCTGCACTACTGCCGGCGAAGCGCCGATCCTGTCGGGCGGTTGGTGTTGGCGTTGCATGGCGAGGGACTTGATGATTCGCCGCGAAGTCGCGAACTGCTTGCATGCAGTGATTGCATCTGTACCGCGCTCCAACTGACGAACTTCTGGCAGGATGTTCGTCGCGACCTGGATGAGCGTGGGCGCGTCTACATCCCGTTCGAGTTTGGCGGCGTATCGCACGAGCGGCTGCGCGAGTGGATCGCCAAGCCTCGTGATCCGAGCGCACGCCGACGGATGACAGATGAGTTTCGGGAGCTCTCGCGGCGAACTTGGGACCTGTACAGGCGAGGCCGGGTCATGGAGCAGATGGTGCCGGTGAGGCTCGCGTGGATTCTGTGGCTGTTTCGACGCGGTGGAGAAGAGACCTTGCGGCTGGTGGATGAGGGCGGATACACCACCCTGTGGCAGCGACCCACATTGAGCAAGGCGGCCCGTCTGAAACTTCTGCTGCGGGCGTACTGGGGTGCGATTCGGGGCGTCCGGCCGCCAACTAGTGACGAATGATGCTGCATGACCGTTGCGGGTGTCCATCCCACGCAGCTGCAGGCATCGCTCAACGATTGCGGCGTTGTCGTGCGCACGCAGGCTCGCAACTTCTGGTGGGGCTTGCGCGCATCACCGCGCCCGCAGCGTGACGTGCTTTACGCCGTCTACGCGTGGATGCGACTGGGTGATGACATCGTCGATGAATCCGCGAGTCGTGACGAGGCGGCGCAGGCCTTCGAGCAGTTTCGTCGATCAAGCGAACTGGCGATGGCGGGCGAAAGTGATCCGACAGGTTGCTGGCCTGCCTTTGCGTGGGCGACGCGAGAGGCAGCGATCCCACAAGTGTGGCTACGTGACATGCTCGCCGGCTTGGCGTGGGATCTTGATCACACGCCGCTCGAGCGTGATGAGCAGTTGGAGCGATACTGCTACCTCGTGGGCGGCACAGTTGGTCTTGTTTGCACGCATGTGTGGGGGCTGCGGTCTGGACAATCACGAGAGGTCGCGCTCGCCAAGGCCGACGCACGTGGGCGGTCGTTCCAAATGATCAACATCGCGCGTGATATCGCAACCGACGCGAGAGCCGCCTGTCCGCGCGCCTACGTGCCCGACGAAATGCTCGCTCGTCACGGGTTGTCGCGCCAAGACCTGCTTGCCTGGAGGCAGCCCGCACATTGCGAGAGTCTCGTGCGCGAGCTCATTGCCAAAGCCGACGCGTACCACGAGTCGTCGCGCGGGCTCGAAGAGATGATTGATCCTCGATTCGTGCCCGTGCTGCATGCCATGACCAGCGTGTATCAGGGCGTGCTGACAACCCTGCGCAACCAGCCCACACGAGCGGTCATCGGGCCGCGAGCACGCATCGCGACATGGCGCAAGATGCTCATCGGCTTGCGTGCAGTCGTGCAGCAGTGGTCCGTTGGCACACGGAGTCAGCAATGAGGTCGGTCGGCATTGCAGGCGGCGGTCTTGCCGGGTTGTCGTGCGCGGTTGCGTTGGCAAGGCGTGGCGTTCGTGTGACGCTCTTCGAGCAAAGGCGTCGGCTCGGCGGTCGTGCCACCAGCTTTGTTGATCAGCAGTCTGGCGAGACAATCGACAATTGCCAGCACGTCGCGCTGGGATGCTGCCATCGCTATCTCGCGTTCCTCGCAGCTTTGGGGAAGAGCGACCAGATCGCGTGGCATGATCGGCAGTGGTGGGTCGAAGCGGGCGGCCGCGTCAGTGTGCTCGAACCCATGCGGCTCGCACCGGTGCTGCCGGGCTTTGCATCACACGCGGCGAGCTTTCTGCGGTCGCGGTTTCTGAGTGGTGTTGACAAGGTGATGATCGCCGCGGCCATGGGGCAGATTGCAATCTGTGATCGCGATGCGTTCCGCGACGTGACGTTCGGCGCGTGGCTGCGACAGCAGCAGCAGAGTGAAGATGCCATCGCACGCTTCTGGGCGCCCGTCATCGTCTCGGCGTGCAATGGAGAAGTTGATCGCGTCGCGGCCAGCAGTGCCATGCATGTGTTTCAAGATGGACTTCTTAGCGGCGCGACGGCATCTCGCATCGGCATCCCCACAGTGCCGCTCGTGGCTCTATACGACGCAGCGGAGCAATTGCTGTCCGAAGCAGGCGGCGAAGTACGGATGGGTGAAGGTGTCGAGGAGTTGGAGCCGAAGCGCATCGCAACGCGCGAAGGCGACTATCGATTCGATGCGGTCGTCTGCGCCACCCCCTTTGAGAAAGCACGCAAGTGGTTGCCATCATCCGATCCGCGATCACCGCAGCTCGCACGAGCAGAGCATTCGCCCATCTTGGGCGTCCACGTCACGTTTGATCGCCCCGTGCTAAACACTCCGCACGCCGTCCTGGTGTGCTGCAGCACGCAATGGCTTTTCCGCAAGGACGACGCAGGCTGCGTTGTGCACGCGGTGATCAGTGCGGCTGACGCATGGATGGACTTGCCCGAGTCCGCAATCATCGACCGAGTAGCCACCGACGTGCGAACGTGGCTGCCGCATGCGGCAGACGCTCGCGTCGTGCGTGCCCGCAGCGTGAAAGAACGCTTCGCCACCTTTGTCCCCACGCCCGCGTTTGAGCAGGCAAGGCCCCAGCCCCTGCCCGACGGCGCACGCGGCGGCGACGCGATCGTGCTTGCCGGTGACTACACCGCGACCGACTGGCCCGCAACAATGGAGGGGGCAGTACGTTCCGGGGAAGCGGCAGCCCGGGCGATCTTGCGGGGATGAACTGTCAGTTATACCTATCGCAATCCAAACTTCGTGTGTGTGTTGGATAAACCCGAGTAGACGGGTGTTGCAAGCTCGCAAGGTCCGGGATACGTTACCGCGGTTTCAGTGCCGGGCGGTTCCGGCAAGGGTGCTTTCCGTTCGGGAAGCATCGCAACGATCACGACGAAAGGCACTTGGATCATGGGCGAGGCGAAGCCATGGCAAATCGCGGTGATCGTGGTGGGATTGCTGGGGTTCGTTGGCGCGCTCGCGTGGTCGCTGACCCGCGGTGACGGCGTGGAATTCGCAGAATCCATCACGCTGGGCGACGTGCGAACAGGCGAGATTGTCATCACACCCTACGACCCGACCAAGTCGCTGGTCCTTCCGTCTCCCAACCCGCCCAACACAGAGCTGACCCTCTTCCCGGTCTATGAGGAAGACGGCCAGTGGAAGGTCTCGCCTGGGTTTATGGCACAGCTTCGGTCCATGAAGACCACTGAAGCAACCGACGTGAAAACTGGCGTCATCAAGGCAACCGGCGAACCCAAGAAGAAGAACTTGTACAAGCGGTAACCAGATGAATCGTGGAGGTCCGCCAGCAATCCCTGGCGGCGTCAAGAAAGCGCAACGGAAGCAGAGACTCCAACCATGCACACCAAATCGCAGACCCAATCCACGACGCGAGCCTTCACGCTTATCGAACTGCTTGTTGTCATCGCCATCATCGCACTGCTCATTGGCCTGCTTCTTCCGGCCGTCGCCAAGGCGCGTGAAGTCGGCCGCAGCGTTGGCTGCCTGAGCATACAGCGAGCCGTGGGCCAGGCGCAGATGATGTACATGAACGAACAGAAGGATTACTACGCCGCTGCGTACACGTCAGGCCAGGAAGCGGACGGCACGGGCGGCGCGAGCATCATCAACGACACCAGCGCACGTTCGCCGGTGCATGTGAACGATTGGATGAGCCCGATCTTGGGTGACAGCAATAACTTCCCCGCAAACCGCGCCCAGCGCTCGAAGCGGATCTTCAATGACTTCGCGTGCCCAGTTGCAAGAAATGCCGCGACGCCGTTTTCGCAAGGCGCGCCCGTGCCCGATCTCGCGGACTTTAACGTCGCCGCGAATTCGGGTGACGGCGGTTACCGCCAGCCGAGTTATCTCCAGCCATGGCACATGGCGACGGTCTATGCGCAGCCCGGCAACACGACATCGCGGTTTGGTACCTTGAGTACGTCGGTGGTCGGCGACGATCTTGGGTTCAACAACGTTCGGAATCCCCGAAACTTCATTCCGCGCCAAGACCGCGTCGGTACGGTCCTTTCCGACAAGGTTCTTGTGATGGATGGCACACGCTTCTTCACCAACGGCTCAACGCCGGGCATCCCCCCTGGTGTGATCAACTTTGATGCAGCGCCCGATTCGAACTTCGGTAGCTTTACCGAAAACCCCACTTTCAACGCGTCGACGGCCTACGGACGGCAACGCACGTCGCCCAATCAAGGGCATATCCGCGTCTCCATGCGACACGGAGGCAATTCTCAGGTGACGTTCTTCGATGGAAGCGTCCGCGCAATCGTGCCGCTCCAGTTCTACACCCGTGTGGATTACTTCGTGCCCAGCGGCTCGCTCATGCTCAATGTTCCGACGCAGCAGAATCAGGAAGCGTTGCAGCGCTACGGCTTCAACGCGATTCTGCCGTAAGAGCACCCCCGATGCACGTGTCACTTCACGGCTCGCCTTCGGCGAGCCGTTTTCACAGCCGCGCTTCACACGCCTCAATGACTTCCGCGACACTGATCCTGCTCATCATGCCCGCGCTGCGATTATCGCGAAAGTAGAACTCATCGCCCGGTTGCACGTGTTGAATCAGGTCTTTTGCTCTGCCGTATGGACACGCCAATCGTGGATCCGTCGGCCCCAAGAGGCCCACGCAAGGGCGATCAAAGCCCACGCCCATATGCAGCGCGGCCGAGTCATTCGCCACGACCAGTGCAGCTCGCTCGATGACTGCCATGAGCTGCGCGACGTCCGTTGCGCCCATCAGGTCGATGACGCGGCGATTGGCTGATGCAAGGGTGAGCAGCGGCTGCACCTGGTCGCGCTCCTTGCCGCCGCCTGTGACGACGCAGGTGACGCCACGCGAGATCAGATGACGAGCAAGCTGGGCGAAGCGCTCGGCAGGCCACTGCTTGGCCGGCCACGCGCTCGTAGGGCTGAGGACCGCGTAGCGATCATTCGAAAATGTTTGGTTTGCCAGCCACTCTCGTGAACTCTCGCTGGAGTACAACCTGCACGCTGCCGCGTCTCGCTGGACCGGGATGTGCACATGCTCGAGTAACGCCAGGGCCTTGTCAACCGTGTGAATGACGGCGGGCGTGCGAACACGATGCGAGTACGCCAGCCAAGCACATTCGCGAGCGTCGCGAGTGCCCATACGCGTGGGGGCCTTGGTTGCCCATGCAAGCAGCCCGCTACGTGCCAGACCCTGGCAATCAAACACAAGGTCGTACCCCGGCTCTGCGAGGCTACGCAGATAGCCCCGCAACGCTCGCACGTTCAGGGTCTTGAACCAACGGCTGAAGTCGTTTCGCGGAAAGAGAACGACGTTACTCAACGCCGGATGGCTGCTCAGCACCGGCGCAAACGCGTCGCGAACAAGCCAGTCAATACGAGCTTTCGGATACGCCGCTCGCAAACTGGCAAGCACGGGCACGCTGCGAGCCACATCTCCCAGTGCGCTGGGGCGGATGATGAGAATGCGCTCGGCTGAAGGCATCGTGCCCATGAGGGTGGCATCGTAGATCTGTCATGATCTGCCGCCCTCGGCTCCAGCCAGTCGAAACGATTGTCATGAAGATCGCGGCAAACTTGCGTCACGCGATGGAGCCGTCCGAGTAAACTCGCTCATGCGCCGCACGCTTCTGCTCGTCAACCCCGAAAAGCCCGCCGCCGCCCACGCCGCCGCCGAGGTCCGCCGCGTCGTGCAGCACTTTGGCACGTTGCTGGGCGAACTGCCCGCCGACGGCTCACCGTTGCCTGACGAGTTCTGCGACGCCGACCTGTTCGTCGTCTTCGGCGGCGATGGCACGCTGCTGAGTCAGGCTCGCCGCTGCGCCAGCCCCAAGGGCGCGATGTTGGGCGTCAATCTCGGTCGACTTGGCTTTCTGGCTGCGTTCGATGTCGCCACCGTCATGCAGCACGCGTCAGAACTCTTTAACGACAAGTTCCCGCTGCCCATCCGCACATACAACCTGCTGCGCGTCAGCGTGACTGACAAATCAGGTGCGAAGAAGTTCGAGTCCATTGCGCTCAACGACGCGGTCGTCACTTCAGGCCCGCCGTACCGACTCATCACCCTCACACTGAGCGTCGATGGCCATGCTGGGCCAGTCATTCGCGGCGATGGCCTCATCGTCGCAAGCCCGGTCGGTTCAACCGCGTACAACCTCTCCGCAGGCGGCCCTTTGCTCGATCCGACGCTCGACGCCTTCGCCATCACGCCTATAGCCGCTCAGTCGCTCAGCTTCCGCCCCGTGGTGGTCGGAGGCTCCAGTACAATCTCTATCGTCGCCGAACGCGTCAACGACTCTGATGGCCACCTGGGCACAACGCTCGTCCTTGATGGCCAATCACACACGCCGCTACGGACTGGCGATCGCATCACGATCACCAAGCATGCGCATGGCGTCAACTTCGTCCACAACGACGCAAGTGATTGGTGGGCCCGCATCATCGGCCGTCTGCGCTGGGCCGATACCCCGCGTCTCAGCAGCGGCACGTGAAGCTATTCCGCCTGCCACTCTTCAAGCGTGCGGGGCCAGTCATCCTTGAGCAGCCGAGAAAGCGACCGGTCCGCAAGCACGGTGCCGTCCGTCTGGCATGTGGCGCAGTAGTTGATCTCGTTGTCCGCTCGCACAATGCGTTGCACGGGCGATCCGCATACCGGGCACGCTTGGCCAAACTTGCCGTGCACCGCGAATTCGGGGCGAAAAGCCGTCACTTCGCCCGACTTCGGAAAGTGCCCATCGAACTCGGCGCGGAGCTTGTCACACCAGTGCGTCAGCGTCTGTTGCATCGCAAGATGCAGTTGAGCGATCTGTTCATGAGATAGCTTCTGCGTTTGCGCAATAGGCGAGAGTCGTGCCGCGTGCAGTATCTCATCGCTGTACGCATTGCCAATGCCGCTGAATGTGCGCGGATCAGTCAACGCCCGCTTGATCGTCCGGTTGGTCGCCTGCAGCGCCGCCGCAAAGCTCCGCAAATCCGCGGAAAGCGGGTCCATCCCGCCTGGGTCATGTGCTGCAAGCCCCTTCAATCCCTCGATAAGTGTGAGCGAGGCTCGTTTCTGGGTGCTGGCTTCTGTAAGTGCCAACGTGCCATGCGGAAACCGGAACAGGGCCTGGGTGATCCTTCCCGGAGGCTTCTTGCCCGGCTCAAGCCAGAGAAAGCGTCCGGCGATCATCAAATGCACGATCATGAAAACCGACTCGCGCCCGGCTGGGTTCGTCTCAAAAACAACCCGTTTCCCAAGCCGGGAAATCCCCTTCACAACGCTGCCTTCCACCACGTCAATGGGCGGCTCGACCGAACGCAGCAGAAACGGACTGGTGACGCTGATGCTCTGCAGGGGGTGACCGACCACCAGTCGCCGCAGTGCATGGGCATAAGCCTCGATGTCAGGAAGCTCAGGCATGGTGCAGTGTTGGGCACTATCCTGCTGCATGATGCGCAGGCTGAGCATGCTGGTAGCGGGAGCGACATGGACGATCGCAGCGGGGGCGTTCGCACAAGTGAAGATCCTCGATGAGCCGTCAAACGCACCTCCACCGGCTCCGCAGCCGGTGCGTGCCGCCAGTGCGCCGCGATCACTGAGCGCTGATGAACAGGTGATGCTCGAAGCTCGCCGACTGCTCGCAAATTTGCAGGCGGGCAAAGCTCAGGACCTGCTCACCCAGTGGCTCGAACGAAACGCGGGCGGTCAATCGCCTCAGATTCCCGAGGCGTACTACCTGCGTGGCAACTCGAAGCTGGCGCAAGACGACGAGTATGAGGCCTTGTACGACTATGAAGAAGTCGTCAAGAACTACCCCGCCAGCGAGTTCTTCGTGACCAGCCTCGAACGCGAGCTCGACGTTGCGAAGCTGTACTTCGGCGGGCGCAACAAGCCAGGTCTCTTCGGCATCCGCATGGATGACGGCGTGCCCGTCGCTGAAGAGATCGTCCTGCGAATCAACGAGCGCATGCCGGGCAGCAAGCTGGCTGAACGCGCGCTCATGACGCTGGCTGATCATTACGCGAGCGAACGCGACCTCCCCATGGCCGTCGAGACCTACGACACTTTCGTAAAGCTCTACCCCCGTAGCGACCTCCGCCAGCAGGCGATGCAGCGCCGCACCTACGCCACCGTCGCGCAGTTCAAAGGTCCGGCCTACGACTCGAGCGTGCTGACCGACGCATCGGTGCAGGTGGAGACATTCCAGCTCGAGTACCCCGGTGCGGCACAAGAAGCAGGTCTGACCGACGGACTGCAGGCCCGCCTCGACGAAAGTCGCGCCGCGAGCATGCTGAACACGGCTCAGTGGTATGTCCGTCGTGACGACCCGGTGGCTGCCCGGCTGACACTCGTGCGACTCGTCAAGCGCCACCCCAAGACTGCCGCCGCTCAGGAAGCACTGACGCTGGTCCAGAAGATCGATACCGATCACCCAGCTATTGCGGGTGACGTGCAGCCGCTGCAAAGCGTGCAACCTGCCGCGGCGGAGGCGACCAAGTGAAGCTCACCCGCACTGTCGTCCTGGGCGCACTGGCGTTGCTTGGTGCTGTCATTGGCCTTGTTGGCTGCGCAAAGGACCCGCGACTGGGCTACGCCGCCACCTCGACATACGACTCATCAGTGTCATCGATCAGCGTACCGATTTTTCGCAACCTCACCGCGACGCCTGGCATGGAGCAGTTGCTGACTGACTCGGTCATCAAGCAGATTCAGGGCAACACGCCCATGCGGGTCGTGCAATCGGGCCAAGCAGCAAGCACGCTGTCGGGAGTGATTACCGACGTTCGCATGCGGCGCATCAGTTCGAACAACGTCACCGGATTGGTCCAAGAGCTTGCCGTCCAGATCACCGTAGATTTCGAGTGGCGCGACAACCGCTCAGGCGAAGTTATCAAGGCTCGCCGGAACTTCTCCGCCGCCGACAGTTTCGTTCCCAGTCGTCCCTCCGGAGAAACGCTGGAACTTGGCGAGAACGCCGCCGCCCAGCGGCTGGCCCGCGATCTGGTGAACGAACTTCGCGGAGCGTGGTAGTTTGCGGTGGAGTAGGTGCATCCGGCGGCTTGACGTGTCGATTACCATGACGGAATGACACGTCGCACGACTATCGCGTTGGCTTTGATGAGTGTTGCGGGCATTGCTTCGCCGGCACATGCGACATGGTCGATCATTTTGATTGATACCCGCACGCGCGAGGTGGGTATCGCCAGCGCAACGTGTCTGACGGGCTTTGACCTGCGGGCGGGCTCGCCTGTTGTGGTGACGGGCGTGGGCGCAGCGGCGGCACAGTCGTTTGTGGAATCGTTGCTCGTCACGCGAACGTACATCCGAGATCGATTGCTGGAGGGTGTTGATCCGACGGAGATCGTTGCTGGGCTCCCCAGCGTCGATGCCGACCACCAGCTGCGGCAGTATGGCATCGCCGATGTGTTTGGGCGCGGGACGACGTTTACAGGAAGCTCTGCGGGCGCCTGGGCAGGCGGTGTGAGCGGGCAGTTCACGTACACGTACGCTGGCAAGACGGGGACAATGGCGTATGCGATTCAGGGGAATGTGCTCACGGGGCCTTCGGTGGTTACGGGTGCGATGGCGGCGGCGCAGAACACCGCTGGAGATTTGCCAGCGAGATTGATGGCCGCGATGGAAGCGGCGCGAGCGCAAGGTGGCGACGGGCGGTGCAGTTGTGATTCCGAATCGCCTACCGCATGCGGGGCTCCGCCTGCGAGCTTTGCGACGACCGCGCAAATTGGATATGTGATCGTCGCGCGACTCGGTGATAGCGATCGGTGCGGGGGCGTCTATCCGGGGTCGGGTGGGCCGGGCTTTGGCGTTATTGCTACGGGGGATCTCCTGGGGAGCCAACTGGGCGATGTGGCAGTGACAACGCTTGGAGGGAGCGTGCTGCGTTATGAGAATTCATCAGATCGAAGGGCTGCGCTGCCGGCATTCACGCGTGGTGCGCCCACGCTCGCTCCGAGCGTTGCGACGAGCGTGGGGCCTTCATTGAATGCGATGGCGATTGGCGATCTAAGCGGCGGCCCTTTGGCGGAGACGGTGGTGGGAAGGCTGGGCACGGCGCCGATTGCCGCAATGGATGGCGGCGTTGGCGGTGCGCTGTCGACCGTGGGGCTCGCGACGGATGTGCGCGATCTGATCGTGAGTGATGTGAACCGCGATGGGCAGAACGATGTCGTGGCGCTGACAGGTGGGGGCGTGCTGAGGGTGTATCGCAACGCGCTGGGCGTGTTCAGCGAAGTCGCGAGCGTGACGCTGGGGCAGTTGCCTGCTGATATGACCCCTATGGATGTAGATCGCGACGGCGATGATGATTTTGCGGTAGCGATCACGGGAGTGTCGCAGGTGGTAGTGGTGGAGAATCGGACGGCAGCGGGCGGCGCGGTGGACCTGTTCGCCAGGCCTGCGGCGCTGTTGGCGGGGCCTGCGCGAAACATCGTGACGGGTGATTTTGATGGTGACAACGATGACGACTTGGCGGTGACGCTGAACAACGCCGGCAACGAGTTTCAGATTGTGAGCAATAGCGCGGGCGTGCTCACAGCGCGGTCGCCCGTCGCGGCCCGGGTGCCTCCCGCGTGCGTGGCGAGCGGAGATGTGACGGGCGACGGGATTGATGACTTGCTCATTGGCGGGTCGGGCGGGCTGGCGACGCATCGTGGCGTGGCGGGCAGCGCAAATGGTGTGGTCTTCAGCGCAGGAAGCGGGCTACGCGTGGGCGCGGTGGTGGGTCTGCCTGTGTCGATCGCAGTCCATGATGTGGACGGCGATGGCGACAACGACGTTGTTGCGCGAGTGAATGTGGGCAGGCTGACAGTACTGGAAAATCGCGGTGCGCCGGCGGGGCAGCCCTTTGGCGCTGCGGGCACGTGGGTCTCGACGACGGGGTGTGCGGAGGGAGATTACTTCCTCGCGCTGAATGTCGCAAATGTGTCTGGAAACGCGCCGGATGTCGTGCCCGTGTTGCAGCAGCAGTTCAATACGTGGCGCGCGAACTTGACGGGCAAGGTTGATGGCGTGCAGAGCGTCGTATCGCTGCCCCGACTCACAACCGCGACGGGCGCGGGCGACATGCTCATCACGCTGCGCGACTGGCAAGGCGAGGTGGTGACGACGCCCGCAACTATTGAAGTGAACAGCAGCGGGCCAGCCGGAGCCTTTACATTGGGCAACGCGGAGGTAGTGGAACCTGGCACGTATCGCGTGCGCGTGACGCCTGGCCCGGCGGAGGCTCTCGCACAGTTGCAGGTGCGGGTGCGCGTGGGAACGGACCGCGCGGTGGTGCTGATGCCATTGCCCACGCTGTCGGTGGGGGCCGCGTGCGACGGCATCGACTTCAACAACAATCAGGTGTTTCCGGAAGATCAGGATGTCATTGATTTCTTCGCGACACTCGCGGGCGCGCCCTGCGCGACGTGCAGTGACATCGATTTCAATAACAACGGAGTATTCCCCGAGGATCAGGATGTGATCGACTTCTTCAACGTGCTGACGGGGCAGCCATGCTGAGGGCGACGCGCGGCCGGCGAAGAACGCACCGAAACTGAATGCGGCGCGGCAGCGAAAGCACGTGTATGCCGAAGGTGCGATTGCTGGAAACGTCGTTGTGGGTTCCGAGAACGCCCGAAGAGCTCTTCCCGTTCTTCGCCGACGCTGCCAACCTGAACGTTCTCACGCCGCCTTGGCTCGAGTTCAAGATCGTCACGCCGCTCCCTATCGACATGAAGCAAGGCGTGCTCATCGACTATCGCATCGGGCTCAAGGGTTTGCCGATGAAGTGGCGCACGCTCATATCAGCGTGGGAGCCGCCCGTGCGATTCATCGACGAACAGATCAAAGGCCCCTACAGCTTGTGGCGGCATGAGCACAACTTCGTGCCCGATCGTGGCGGCACCAACTGCATCGACCGCGTGAGTTACAGTCACTGGGGTGGTCCGCTTGCAGAGAAGTTACTCGTTCGTCCCGACCTCGAGCGCATCTTCGCGTATCGCAAAGAAAAGATGGCCGAGCTGTTCGGCAAACCGCTGGCGAAGGTCTGAGTCTGTACGCTTGACCATGCGGACGGTCTATCAGAAGCTCAAGGCCCCCCGTCGACCGCAGCTACTGCCGCCGGCCGACGCAGGTGTGAAGGATTGCCCGCCCACGCCCATGCCGCTCCCACAGACCGCCGCAGTCCGCTGCAACAGATGTCGCAGCGAAGCGACGTTCCACACATCGGTGAGCGAGTGGAAGCACCCGATGGATGTCGCATCGGCAACTTCATGGAGACATCGCGTCGCCATCGAGCCGCAAGAGGATCGGTCTTCACTGGTTTGGTTCTTCCCGCACATTGTGGCTCCGGGAACCAGAAACCCAGCACGGTACTTCTCGCTCTACCGGTCTTACTCCCGAGGCGATGTGGGTGTGCTTGAATGTACCACGTGCGGCACGCAGAAGGCGCATGTACTCGACTGGCCTCGGCAGGCGTTCTATCGAGTGCAGGTCGGCAGGGTGTGCCTGTGGGCTGTGAACCGCGGAGACTTGATTGATCTGCGACAGTACATCGCATCCACCAACCGCCGGCAGATGTACCGCTCGGGTGCGGCCCATTATGCGACCCGTTACTTGCCTCGTCCGGTGATTGTCGCCAAGAACAGGCCGCGAGTGGTCGCGGCGATCGACGCACTGCTTGCACAGTCCTGACGACTCACTACGATGGCCCCGTGACCGACACGCTTCCCATCGCCGAAACGTTCTTCTCCGTGCAAGGGGAGGGGAAGCTCACGGGCATGCCCAGTTTCTTCGTGCGATTGTCTGGGTGCAATCTGCGTTGCAAGTGGTGTGACACGCCCTACGCAAGTTGGAAGCCAGAAGGCCAGCTGCGAGAGATAGCGTCCTTGGTGAATGATGCGATCGCGACCGGTGCGCGTCACGTCGTCATCACCGGAGGTGAGCCTTTCATCTTCAAGCGGCTGTACGATCTCTGCGACGCTTTCGCCAAGGCGCGAATGCACATCACCATCGAAACTGCCGGCACCGTCTTTGAGCCGGTGGCCTGCGATCTCGTGAGCATCAGCCCCAAGCTGGCGAACAGCACGCCATGGGACGACCCTCGCGATCCTGACGCATCCTGGGCTCGCCGCCATGAGGAACGCCGAATCAATCTTCCCGCACTCAATGCCTTGCTCGCACGCTACAGCGACAAGCAGATCAAGTTCGTCGTGCAGAGCGAAGGCGATATCGCCGAGATTGACGGGCTGCTGTCCCGGTTGAGCAACTGGCAACGCGAAGATGTTCTGCTCATGCCTGAGGGCATCGTTGCGCCTTCTCCGGAAGTTCGTCGCTGGGTCGCCGAAATCTGCATGCGGCGCGGCTGGCGCTACTGCACAAGGCTGCACATCGACATCTTCGGCAACAAGCGCGGTACGTGAACGTCTCGCGATATGTGGCGGATCAGATTGCCCAGCGTAGTTCCTGATCAACCTGCGGCACAATGCGCCGAACCCGTCCGGCATCAAAGGATGCGGGAAGCTGCACCCCCGCTCGGGCGAGCGCGTACTCAATCAGGCTGGTCACAACGCGTGATGGTGCTACCGCCCCGCCCGACCAATAGTCATGGTCCCGCCACCCCAGCATCACGGTGTAATGGGTGGTGTGGGCGTTGCACGTGACTTCCAAATCGTACAGCCAGCCGCCGTCCACCTCTTCTTCAGCGCGTACAACCACCTGCGGCTTCGGCAGGCTGGTTGAGTGGTGGGGCTGGTCCATGACGTCTGTATCGACCTTCAAGCGGGTGCTCTCCAGCACATGTCCGAACTCGCGCAACAGCCTGCCTCGCAGATACCCCGCAAGACAGGGAACACACATCCTACCAGAAACCTCTCGCAGAACCAAACAATTGGAAACTATCATGCAGTGTTCAGCGAAAAATCCTCGCTGGCACTTCAGTTCACTGTTCGCATCGCCACACCATGACGTTCCTTCTCGAAACCATTCGGCTCGGTCTCACCAGTTTGCGGTTGCACCTGCTGCGCAGCATCCTCACTGCGCTGGGCATCATTCTGGGCGTCGCCAGCGTTATCGTGATGAGCAGTCTGGGTGAAGGCAGCACACGTGAGGCCCTGGCACAGATCGAAGCACTGGGTGCTCGTAACATCATCGTGCGGAGCCAAAAACCTCCGGAGACCCAGAATCAGCAGCAGGGCAACCGCGCCGGCTGGATCACCCGATTCGGCCTCACGCGTCAAGAGTTCGAGAACATTCAGTATCACTTTCCCGACGCTGAGTACATCGTGCCTGTCAAAGCGATTGGCAGTCAGATTCTCCGCAACGAGAAACGCATCACCAGCCAGGCGTTCGGCACCACGCCCGAACTGATGAAAGTTGCCAATCTCACCGTTGATCGCGGTCGCTACCTGAGCGAGGGCGACATGCAGGAGCGATCGCTCGTCTGCGTCATCGGCGCGAAAGTCGCCGAGAACTTCTTCCCCCTCGAAGACCCCTTGGGCCAGACGCTCCGCATTGACCAGAAGGTCTTCACCGTGATCGGTGTCCTCAAGCCCGTCGGCTTCGCCGGCGGTGCGGGTGCCAGCATGGTCGGTCGCGATCTCAATCAAGACGTGCACGTGCCCATGACAACCGCCCGCGAAACCTTCGGCGACACCACCAGCCGCAGAACCGCAGGCAGCTTCGACAATCAGGAGGTGCAGGTTTCCGAAGTTTTCGTCTCCGCCCGTACACGCGGTGAAGTGCTTGGCATCGCCGAACGCCTCCAGCGCGTCCTCGAGACTCGCCGCACGGGAATGACTGACGTCGGCCTGTTCGTGCCTTACGAACTGCTCGAAACCGCACGCAAGCAAGCCCTCCAGTATCAGCTCGTCTTCGGTTCCATCGCCGGCATCGCCCTGCTCGTGGGCGGTATCGGCATCATGAACATCATGCTCGCCAGCGTTACCGAGCGTACTCGAGAGATCGGTATCCGCCGAGCGCTCGGAGCGACTCGCAAGCACATTCAGTGGCAGTTCCTCGTCGAAACAAGCGTGCTCAGCACAACCGGCGGTATCGTGGGCGTGCTGCTGGGCATCGGGTTCTCGCTGGGCTTGGGTAAGCTCGTTGACATTCTGCCCACCCTGCCCATGATCGGCCAGTTCTTCCCCGCGGACGCCAAGGCGCCAACCGCCGTGACGCTCGGCAGCGTCATTATCAGTTTCTCCGTGGCGGTTGCAACGGGATTGGTCTTCGGCATCTATCCAGCCCGGAAAGCTGCGAAGCAAGACCCGATCGTCGCCCTGCGACACGACTGATCGCCGCTCGGCGCGCGGTGCGTACCTTCATGCATGGCTACCGCGTTGCTGTTCGTGTGCCTCGGGAATATCTGCCGCAGCCCGCTCGCTCGTGTCATCTTTGAACATCAGGCACGCGAACGCGGTGTCCGTGAGCGGTTCATCGTTGACAGTTGCGGCACGAGCGACTTTCACGCCGGCGGCCCTGCCGACCCGCGCAGCGTGATGGTCGCTACCAAGAACGGCATCGAGCTTGAACACGCCGCCCGCCAGGTCTGCGATGACGATATTGAGCGTTTCGACCTGCTGCTCGCCATGGATCAGCGCAACGAGTCGGATCTCATTGACCTCGGCTTTCCTCGCGACAGAGTGAAGCTCTTTCGGTCATTCGACAAAACCCTCGCCGATGCTGTTGCTCGCGGGGACAACCACCTGCTCGAAGTTCCCGATCCCTACTACGGCGGCCACGACGGTTTCGACAAGGTCTACGCCATGCTGTGGCGCGCCAGCGAGGGCTTACTCGACTCACTCATGAAGCGCTGAACGTCTTCCGCAACCGTTACTTCAGAAAGCACTCCCGGCATCGGGCCTGATACAGATCGCTTCCACCGACAACCAATCGCGACATTTCTGCGATCATGCGCTGACTGTGAATCGCCGGCTTCCCGCATCGCGAGCAAGGCCCACTGAGCTTCGTGACAACATCTGCTTCCACCAGCAGTCGAGGAAACGGGTCAAACGGCTTGCCCGTGTGATCCCGCTCCACCCCCGCGACGATCAGCGTGCGCCGATCCCGCAGAATCGGCACGATGATGTCCCACAGCCAAGCCCCGAAGAAGTGAGCTTCATCGATCAGCACCACCTGCGCCCTGCCCAGCCTCGACACCAACTCGATCGGATCACACACGGCATGCGCGGGCACCTGCCTTCCGGCATGCGTGGCAAGATGCGTGGCGTGATACCGCGTGTCGCTCGCATGCTTGAAAGCAATCGTGCTCGCGCCCCGCGATTGTGCCTGCGCGATGCGCTCAATCAACAGCGAGGTCTTGCCTGCGAACATGGGACCGCAGACAACCTCGAGCGTGCCGTTGGGCTGATCTGTAGCTGCCGTCGTGGACTCTGCATTCGCCATAGTGGTCGTTCGCCTTTCAGCCCGCGTCATCGCAGCACGTTGTACTTCACGATGCACCACAACGCCGCAACGCCGTCACGCCATGTGATCTTCTTCCCCTCAGCATACGTGCGCCCGTTGTAGCTCACGCCGACCTCGAAGATACGAACATCCAGCCGCGCCACCTTCGCGACAATCTCAGGTTCAAACCCGAACCGCTCTTCTTCCACCGTTACCCGCGCGAGTACATCCTTGCGGAACACCTTGAACCCGCACTCCATGTCTGTCAGGTTGAGATTCGTCAAAGCGTTGCTGGCGAGGGTCAGCACCCGATTGCCCACGCTGTGCCAGAAGAACAGCACCCGATGCGCCTCGCCGCCCGCAAAGCGGCTGCCGAGGACGACATCAGCCTTGCCATCCCTTATCGGCGCAAGCAGCCGGGCATAGTCCGCCGGGTCATATTCCGCATCGGCATCTTGCACGATGACGATGTCGCCCCGCGCATGCTGGAAACCCGTGCGCAGGGCAGCCCCTTTGCCGCGGTTGTTCTCATGCCGAATCGACACGAGGTCGCTCGCCTTGAGGCCCGAGACAATCGCAGGTGTCTGGTCGCTGCTTGCATCATCAACGACGATGATTTCACTCACGAGTCCAGTCGCCCGCACGCGGCCGATAGTCGTGGCGATCGTGGCCTGCTCATTGAACGCCGGGATGACAACAGAGACGATCACGCGACATAGTGGTAGCACGCCTCGCCCATGGCCGCAACCGGCCCGGTTGGAGGCGTATGCTGGGCCAATGAGCAGCCAGTCGTCTGCCCCGCCTCAGGCTCAGGAGGCATCCTCGCCTCGCCTTGGCCGCACGCAGCAGATCGTGCAGGTGGTGGGCCTTCTCATCGGGCTGGGACTCATGGTGTGGGCCCTTCGGCTCGCCACCAGTGGCGACAACCGCGAGGCTCTGGAGAACCTGCGGAACGCCTCGCCCAACCTTGTCTTGGCCTTGATCGGGCTTTCACTGCTTTCCATCGCGCTCGATGCGATGAACTTCTGGGTCGCCCTTTCGCCCCGACGAAAGTTGCCGTTCGCCGAGGTGATGGGAACCAACGCCATCGCAGTTTTCTTGTCCATCCTCCCCTTCAAGCTCGGCATGATTGTGCGAAGCGCTATTCACGTCCGTCGGCACAAGGTTGAGCTCAAGAGTCTCGTCAGTTGGTTCATCGCCTTCGGAGGCGTGACCATGGCAGCCATCTCCGCATGCGCCGTCGGCGCGATTCTCGCATCACGTATCTGGCCGCAGCCCACATTGCTCCCAATCGTCGCTCTCGCGACTGGTCTGCTTGTCGCAGCCTGGTGTGCCATCGTGGGCGTGGGTCAGTTGTCTCGCCGGTTAGACACGAAGTTCCTTCGCATGCTCACGCTGGGCACAACAGATCTCATCAGCAGTCCATCCGCTGTCGCAGCGGGCCTGGCGATACGGGCGATCGATATCGCAACCTTCGCCGCTCGCTTTGCGATCGCAGGCGCGATCCTGGGTGTCAGTATCTCAATCTCCGAGAGCGCACAACTCGGTTCGGTCTACCTGCTTCTCAACGCCGGTGCCCCTGCGGGCGCGTTGGGTTTCGCCGAAGCGGGAACCGCTGGCGCTGCAAAGATGATCGGCCTGGATCTGCAGGATGGAATCAATCTCGCGCTGTTGACAACAGCCGTCCGACTTGCCACTGCCGGCGTGTGCGCAGCGGCCGCGTGGATCTGGCTCCGGCCTGACCGGCTGCTCCGCAAGGATCACTAAACGCTCACGCGGCGTTCGTGCCGCGACCCTGCTGACTCGCACGCAGCATGGCATCATACTTCGCGCGCTTGCCAGCATCACGAAGTACGCCGTAAGCCTTCGTGATGAAGATGAACTGCTCCTGAGCAGCCGGATCAGGATTGTGATCCGGATGCAGTCGCTTCGCAATCTCCCGGTATGCAGCATGAATCGCCGCATCAGTCGCGTTGATCGTCAATCCCAAGTGACGATACAGATCCTCGATCTCGACAGTCGCGTACTTCGCTGAAGTCGGGTCCTGGGGCGGAGGTGGAGCAGCCTTCAGAGGCTCCTGCTCGCTCGTCGTCTGTCCCTGTGGCGGCTGTTGGGGCGGTGGTGTCGCCACAGGACTCGGGGCCGGTGTCGCGACTGGCTTGCTGTCGGTCGCGCTTGACTCCCCTAGATTCTGGATGAATCCGTACTTCGCGAATTGCTCAATCGCCGCACGAATGCCAGGCCGCACATCAAGAAAGTGAAGTCCTACCTGCCACGTACCGCCGATCAGGCCGGCTTTGCGCACCCACACCACGCGTGCCATCAGACGAATCGTCTGACTGTTGTTTTGCAGTACAAGCGGGATGATCGCGCCCTTGGCAACCTGTGGCTTCTGTTCGCACTTGCAGCGCAGCCCTGTCACGGAAAGATCGAGCAGCTCTCCCAAGGGACAACGCAGCCCGTGAGCTTCATGTCGCTCGGCAAGGCGCATGCGATGCTGCTTGGGCGCTTCGCCCGTGAGCCAGTTCAATCCCATGCTCGCTCTATCGAAACTCTCAGCTTCCCGGAGAAGTAAACCCACGGCCAGCCCGCTACGACCATGCCGTCTGTATCGATCATTCCGAATGTGCCACGCACTATCGCCACAATGCCACATTGATGAGTGGCCACGCAAGATGCCAGTGCGTCGACGGTTCTCGACGCACCTGCTCGAGTACTCCAGGCGAAATAATCGACTTGACGAACTCACTTCTTTCAAGTGCCGGCGCGAGGTCCGCCATCCACTTCTGGAAGGGCAGCGGAAAACTCGCCTTGGGTCTTCGCAGGATCGACGCGAGGACATCGTCTGCAAATGCTTCCCGCAGAATCGCCTTGGTTGTCACGCCGGAAGCCTCGGTCCGCAGCTTCTCATGCAGAGGCAACTGTTCTGCAAGTTGCATGACCCGAACGTCAGCGAACGGCGTTCGCCCCTCAACGCTTGCCATCATCGTCGACGTATCAAGTCGCTGAAGCAGTCCCGTGAGATTGATACTGCGTTGCCACCGCAGGTGCATCTGCAAAGGATCGTCACTTGCCGCACCTTCAGCAACGCTTGCGAACGCATCGCGATAGTGCTGCGTGAGATGTTCGTCCCCTTCCGCGGCTCTGTACGCGTCGGGCGTCAATACCTGCTGCTTCAGGGCACGCCCGATCCACGCGGTGGTATCAAGTTCAAACTCACCCGCATCATGCGGCGATCGCACGCGTCCTGATCGCCACGCCTCCCGTGCCTGCAGCAGCGCGAGGTCGTAACCGCCAAAGAGCTCATCAGCTCCTTCGCCAGACAGTGTGACGACACACCCCGCAGCCCGCAATGTCGTCGCAACGTGATGAATCGCCACTTCGTTGGGCGTGCTGAGCGGCTGCCGGTTGTGACGGACCATCGCGGGCCACTGCTGAGCAAAGTGCTCGCGTGTCACGACCGCTTCAGTATGCTGCATGCCATACAGCGATGCAGCCTCACGAGCGAACGCAAAGTCAGGACTCTCGAACCCAGGCTCCTGCGCACCGGCACAGAACGAAAGCGACGTGCGCGAAACGCTTGCCACAATCGCACTGTCAAGACCACCCGAGAGCAACGTGCAGACCGGCACATCACTGATCAGGTGCGCCTTCACGCTGTCACGCACAACATCGCGTGTCATCTCACGAAAAACATGTGCATCGCCGCTGGTGATGGCTTTGCTCGTCGGCAATGTGGTCCGCCCGCGTTCCACCCGCAGCGTCGCATCGCTCGCCTTCACAACCAGATACTCGCCCGGCTGCACACATTGCACCCCGCGCAGCAGAGTGCGCGAGCCCAGGGTTGTCCGGATCGTCGTCATGTACGCGCTCACCGTCACCATGTCCGGCTCGCACGAGACGTGTAGTGCGCCGAGCAGCTTCTCCATCGCCTGCAGTTCGCTCGCAAAGCAGAAGTGCTCGACACCGCCGCTGGTGACCATCGCGTAGTACAGGGGCTTGATACCCAGCGGATCGCGAGCGACAACCAGTTCCTCCTGGTCATCTCGCCAGACGCCGAACGCATACATGCCGCGGAGCATTGGCAGACCTGCTGCGCCATACCGATCGATCCACCGCAGCAGCGTTTCCGTATCGGAGAGCGAAACGCAGCGTCGACCGCCTCGGTCTAGTTGCTCTTGCAGCCACTGGGTGTTGTACAGCTCACCGTTGTACACAATCACCGCGCGCGGCGTGCTCCATGTGCTCCACGCAGACTGCGTGTCCACCAGTCGCATCGGCTGCGCCCCCACGGGCGTCGGTTCGATCACTGCCAGCCGCCGGTGTCCCAGCAGCACGTTGTACCGCTGCCAGGTCCCCGCCCCGTCCGGTCCGCGGTGCGCCATCGCATCACGCACACGCTCGAACGCCTCTCGAGAGAGGTTCGCAACCGTGCCCTTCGGCGTGATGATGCCCAGAATGCCGCACATGCCTGTGGCTTATCGGCTTGCGACCTCTGCTTGCGTTGCACTTTGCTCTGCCGTGGCAAGTTCGCCTTCCTTGCTCGCCACAATCACGCTCGCCGCCGCATCACCCGCAACGTTGACCACGGTTCTGCACATATCCAGAATGCGGTCCACAGCGATGATGATGCCAATGCCTTCCACCGGGACCTTCACCGCATCCAGAATGAACACCATCAGCACGATACTGGCACCGGGCAGCCCGGGGCTGCCGATCGCAACCAGAATCGCCATAAACCCGATCGTCACGTATTGCGCAAACGAAAGCTCAATGCCGAAGAGCTGCGCCAGGAACGTGACGCACATGACCTGATAGAACGCCGTGCCATCCATGTTGATGGTCGTGCCCAGCGGACACACAAAGCCAGTGACACGCTCCGAAACGCCCAGCCTGCGTGTACACGCCATCGTGACAGGGAGCGTTGCCGCGCTGGACGAACTCGAGAATGCAAGGAGCTTGGCGGGGGCCATGGCTCGGAAGAACCGGGAGAACGTCATGCGGTTCTGTCGGCTCGTCATGACGTACATGAGCGCCGGATACTGCACAAACAGAATGATCGCGAGCCCCGCAACAGTGGCCAGCACAAACACGAGAACCGACTCCAGGATCTTCCACCCCAGATTCGCGAGGATGGCAGTCGTCAGACAGAACACCGCGTATGGCGCGAGATGCATGATCAGCCCAACCACGCGCAGGCACGCTTCCGCAAGCGTCTCGAACATCTCGACCGCCTGCTTTCGTTTCGCGTCAGTCACCAGCGTCAGGCCGATGCCCAGAAGCAGCGAGGTCGTCACGACCTGCAACATGTTGCCGGTCGTCAGCGAGTTGAACGGGTTAGAAGCGAATGCGTCAACGATTTGGCTCCACAAGCTGTTATCGCTGTCGAACTTCGCCGCACTCGAAACCTGCTTGGCCGCGGAATCAGCAAACTGGGCGACGATCTTGTCACGAGTTTCCGCTTCAACATTGCCGCCCGGACGCGCGAGCAACGTCATGCCAAAGCCCAGCAGCACCGCGAGCACCGCCGTTGTCGCAAACACGCTGACAGTCAGCCCCCCAAGCCGCCCAAGCTTGCGAAGATCACCCACATCCGCCACCGCGGCAACTAGCGAGAACAGCACTACGGGCACCGCGATAAGCCGCAGCAGCCGGATGAACATGTCGCCGACAAACTTGCCCGCTTGCGAAACGAAGGCGCTGACATGAGCCACCCACGTCGCTCCGTCGTTGGCTCCAGCGACCGCCGGCGCCTTCCCCGCCAAGAACGCCTGTGCATCCTGCACGCCGATGTTCTGCCACGTTGTTTGCGTCCACGCCGTGTTGATGACAAGCCCAACAAGCACGCCCAGTGCGAGCCCGATGAGCACCTTCCAATGCAAGGCAAGCGGAGTCCGCGTTCGCTGTGGGCTTGTCATGATCGCAAGGTATTCGGCTAAGTTGCTCGACGTTGGCGTCACCGTCCCCTCGCGGTTCTACGCTTCAGTCATGCGAGTCCTGATCCTGGCAGATTCTCTCTTTGCGGCCCGAGAGCGAACGCTGCTCTCTCGGCTCGAGATGGGGCTCGCCGACGAGGGCGTCGTCATCATTCAAGCCGTTCCCGAGAACATCAAGGCATCTGTCGGGCAAGAAGTCTTCGCGCGAGGCATCACATACAGCCCCCAGGCCTTTCCGCTTTTCAAGGGTTTGGCAGTGCGCACCATCGTCAAGGCACTCGCCGACGTCGATCAGTTGGACGAACCGCAGGACATCGACATCGTGCACGTATTCGGCGGTTCCGCGTGGCAATTGGGCCGCGATCTCGCGCGGGAACTCGATGCAGGTCTCGCCCTCGAAGTCTGGCGCTACGGCCTCGCAGGTCGCACCAGCGAGCTGCCTCTCGACCCCACCGACCGCGTGATCTACATCGCGCCCGATCCGATCATTGAGCAGCAGTTGCGCAAGCGACAGCCCCAGCAACGCATCCGCCTCGCCGAGTGGGGGGTCCTCGCAAGCGATCAGCGAGAAATTCTGGCCCACGAGAAAGCGGCGAGCTTCATGCTCGCAGGCACCGGACGAGACCAAGCCGCCTTCACCGCCGCATTGACTGGACTCGCCCCCTTGCTCAGAGAGCGAGAGTTGTCCCTCGCATTCTGCGACGCAACCGCAGCTCGCCGGGCCGACCTCTGGCCGATCGCCAAAAAGCTCGGCATCCTGCACAAACTCAGTCTTATCGAAGACCTGGAGGGCCGCCGCGATCTCTTGCTCCAAGGTGACGTGCTCGTGCTGCCCGAAGCCGCAGGCGAGCAGCGGGGGATCGCACTGGAGGCGATGGCCAACGGTTTGGTCGTGATTGCTGCGCGAGATCCACAAGTCACCGCGTTGCAAGATGACATCACCGCCCGATTGGTCGAGGCGCGGGTCGCAAGCGCATGGGAGGAAGTGTTCCGTCGGACCCTCGACGACGTTGGTGCGTCTCGCGCACTGGCCGCGCGTGCCTTCGAGTATGTTTCCACCAAGCGTCGCGCCAGCGGCTATGTTCGCCAAGTTCTTGCGGCGTACGACGCGCTTCTGGAACAGGCGAGCGTGTGATGTCACAAGCACCCGCAACAAGCCAACTCGCCAACGTGCCGCCTCATGAACCTCGCGAGCAGGCGTCGCCCGCAAGCTGCCCGGGTTGCAATCTCACGATCGCGGGCCAATCGGTCACATTGCTGCCCCATCGCGCGGCATACTGGCACGAGCGAAAGACGCTTCTCATCAGCGATCTGCATCTTGGCAAGGTTGAAACCTTCGCATCGTTCGGCGTGCCATTGCCCGATATCATGCAGCACCAGCTCTCAGCGCTTTCTGCCGTCATCACTGTAACGGCGTGTGAGCGAGTCTTGATCCTGGGAGACCTGCTCCACGCTCCCGCCGGACTGACCACACCCATGATGGAGACCGTGCGAGAGTGGCGAGCGAAACACGCGTGCGAGTTTGCCGTGGTTCCCGGCAACCACGACCGACACCTGGACAAAGTTGCTGACTGGTGGAACATGCGAGTAATGGGCGACGTTCACCGCGAGGGTCCCTTCGCGTTCACGCACGAGCCACGTCCCATCGCGAACGCATTCACGTGGGCGGGCCACATCCATCCCGTCTATCGCATGCGGTCCGCATCGGACACGCTCAAACTCTGGTGCTTCACCATCGACGAAACGCAAGGCATCGCCGTACTCCCGGCCTTCAGCGATTTCACATCAGGCGGCCGCTTTGAACGCCACGCAACAACGCGCGTTTTCGTGATCGCCCAGGGCCAAGTGCTCGAAGTCTGACGAAGCTTGCCGCTCGCTTCAGCAAGCCCCGAATCACAAGCCCACAAAAGCAAAAGAGGCCCCGTTCATCACGGGGCCTTCAAGACATTACAAAGGAGCCTGAACGAATGCTCAGTTGAAGGCCATAGCCGCCATCTGCTCACGCGGCTTGGAGCTGCCGCCCGCATTCTGCGCTTCGGCCTCAGCCAGAGCCGCTTCGACCGCCGCCAACGCGTCCTTGTTGCCCAGGAAGTGCGCTTCCAGTTGGAGACGGATCTTCTCCATCGCCTTGTTCTGGATCTGACGCACGCGTTCCTTCGTGACACCGATGATCTGGCCGACCTGCTCCAGCGTCATGGGCTTTTCGATTTCGCCCGTTTCAAGGCCGAACCGGTGCTCGATAACGGTGCGTTCGACTTCGCTCAGTTCGGCACGGTTTTCCGTGACAATCCGGCGAACTTCGTCGGCCGCGTCCTTCTCGAAGCTGGTCCGCTTGATCTCGAGGTAGTTGCTCCGCTCGAGCTTGGGATCAAAGTCCGTGGGGAATCGCTGGCGGTACTTGCTGAGCTTCATGCCCTGACGGCTGAATGCCTTCAGAATGGCTCGGCACGCGTACGTGCTGAACTTATAGCCACGACCCGCGTCGAACTTGTCGACGGCGCGGAGCAGGGCCATGTTGCCTTCGCTGACAAGGTCAGCAAAGTCAACTTCGCTCATGCGAGTGCGCTTCGCCATCGCGAGCACGAGCGCCAGGTTGGTCTCAGCGATCTGCTCACGGATGTAGTCCGCCTTTCGGAACCACTTCAGCACCGCGTCCGCCTGCTCAGGCGTCGGCTGCTTGCTTTCGCTCGCCCACACTTCCTGCTGGATCTTCCAGATGCAGTGACGGGCGTAGTTGAAACAGTGGAACAGAATGCGCTCCTGCGCACCCGTCAGAATGACCTGCTGCGCGCTCTTCACCGTGCGGCCACGAGCGGCGGACAGATCGTCCATCACCGGGTGGTACCACGTGGTGTCAGGCTTGGGCACCTTCTCGTAATCGGCGTAGATCTTCGCCTCGGCGTCTTCTTCCTCGAACGCGGGGCTCGGGATGAAGTCCTGCTCCTGGCTCATGATCTGTGCCAGCAGACGTTCGTCTTCCTGCGACAGACGGCGCTTCACCGCCGGGCGCGCCGTGCGGCTGCCTGCTGCTTCTGGCGCGGCTGCACCCACCACGGCCTTCGTCCGACGTCGGACTTGGTCCAAGGGGCTGATCGTGCGTTTGGTCGTGCTCTGTCGCATGTGTACTTTCCTTGCCGGCCTTGGCTGGAAACAGGGTTTGAAGGTCACCCGAAGTCGCCGATTTCGGATCGTCTCTTACGATGGCGAAACCGGTTTAGATTGTGTGAAATTGAACGGAACTGAAATCCTGCCTCTACCCTGACTCGATCGCATTCTGTCCGGGTGTCGCATGGCCCAACGCAGCCACGAAAAAAACAACACCCTCTATACTCTTGGGCTGTCCCGTCAGAGAGCAGCCCACGCTTTACGCTCCGTCGGTTTTTACGCGGTTCTTCACCGCTCGGGAACCAACGTTTCGGAATCAAGACCTGCCACTGCGGATCTCTCCGCCAAGGCCGATGCATACGCACAAGCTGACCGTTACCGGTCCGCCCGCTTGTTGGAAGCCCACTCTTGACAATTGGTTACGCGTTGTACGCTGATTTCCCATCCGGGTTCGCGCATCCGCGAGGGTGAACCTGTTGCCAAGGGTGTGATACGCTCAAACCATGCCGTGGGTTGCGTTGCGCAAGCACAATCGCCACCCAAAGTTAGTATGTGCTCGTCATCCTTGACCAGCCTCCCGGGCACTCCTTGCCCGAGAACGATTACTTGGCAGAGCCCCTCGGACAACCACCACGACTCGCGTTGCAGATCGCGCCGCAAGTCGGTACACAATACAGCCTTTACGCGATCTTGCCAAGGGCCTTACGTTCTTTTCAACAGGCAAACCACAAGCTTTTTGCGCGTGTGACGCCGATTCACCAATCCATAGCCCCCGGATGGCGTGGTTTTGCTCTTGCCGCCGCGCGTTCTACGATCACGTCTCGCAGCCGCAAGTTGTTGGCTGCACACCTTCACCCTCTGCGGAGCTGCTCATGCCCCTCACCCTGCCCAACCTGCCCTACGCCCCAGAAGCTCTTGAGCCGCACATCGACGCGGCCACGATGAACATCCACCACGGCAAGCACCACAACGCTTATGTGACCAACGCCAACAAGGCCCTCGAAGGCACCGCCTTCGCTGACAAGGACGGCGTGTGGCTCATCACGCACCTTGACCAGTTGCCCGCCGACAAGATGGGCCCAGTGCGCAATAACGCTGGCGGCCACGTCAACCACAGCATGTTCTGGCAAGTCATGGCCCCGGCCGGCAAAGGCGGAGGCGGCACGCCCTCTGGGCAGCTTGCAGACGCCATCATGAAGGCTTTTGGCTCGCTCGACGCCTTCAAGGAAAAGTTCGCCACCGCCGGTGCCACGCGTTTCGGCAGCGGCTGGGCGTGGCTCTGTGTCAACAAGGACAAGAACCTGGAAGTCTGCAGCACCGCCAACCAGGACAACCCCATGATGGGCAAGGACATCGCCGGTTGCGGCGGGACGCCCATTCTCGGTTGCGACGTGTGGGAGCACGCGTATTACCTGAAGTATCAGAACCGCCGTCCCGACTACATGGCCGCGTGGTGGAACGTCGTCAACTGGGCCAAGGTCGCCGAGAACTACGCCCACGCCCTCGCTGGTAACGCGTGGTACGAAGTCAAGAAGACTGCCGACGGCAAGTTCATGTTCAACCTCAAGGGCGGCAATAACGAAGTCGTCCTGACCAGCGAAACCTACAACGACCTTGCGAGCTGCAACGCCGGCATCGACAGCGTTCGCAAGAGTGCCCAGGACACAGCCCGCTTCGATGTCAAGACCGCAAGCAACGGGCAGGCATACTTCGTGCTCACCGCATCGAACGGCCAGACGATTGGCAAGAGCGAGATGTACAGCAGCCCCGCCGCCATGGAGAAGGGCATCCAGGCCGTGCAGCGCTCATGCGGCAGCACCTGGGTCGAAACCGTCTGAAGTTCGCAACTCGCCCACAAAGACAGCACACGCCCTCACCGTCCTGAATCTTCAGGACGGTGTTTTCATTGGCAGATCAAACGTGGCAGATTCTGACAAACTGCACGCGTACTGACGCATTCCCGCATCGATGTGCCGATCGCATGCGCTATATTTCTTCATGCATCGCAAAGTCTTCCTCACGGCTTTCCTCGCCGCCCCGATTCTCATCGTGGCGCTGCTCTGTTTTATCATCGCTGACTCCCTGACCAACAAGAACATTCAGAAGCTCCCGCCCGTGGGCGCAGGCGCTGGTGAGACCGGCGGAGCCAATGCCATCGGCGAAGCCATCAAGGCACGCATCGAGTCAACGCCCGTCGTGACCCACGTCAATGGCCACGCTGAAGCAGCAGCAGACGATGCGAAGCTCGTCGATCCCGTCACGCTCGAGCAAGGCTTCATCATCGTCGTCGAAGACAAGGCCAAGCTCGCCACCGCCGCCAGCCCCATCTACATCGCAGGCAACTTCAACAACTGGAACCCCGCCGACCCCGCATTCAAGCTCACACCCCAAAGCGACATGCGCTGGCGCATCGAACTCAAGAAGCCAGTCAGCCGCGCCAACCCCAACGAGCCGATCCGCTTCAAGTTCACCCGCGGCGGCTGGGAGTATGAAGAGCTCAAGGACGACATGAGCGTTCCCGGCGATCGCACGCTCCCAAAGGTTGACATCAGCAAGCTCAAGGCAGGTGAACTCCCGCAGATCGAAATGTCGGTCGGCAAGTGGGGCGACATGCGTCCCGAGTATGGCCAGAAGAAGGGCAACGACCCTTACCGCGCAATCAGCGCAACAGGCACCGTCAAGCGCCTGCAAGTCCGCGGCGGCGCCGGTGCAGCCGCCAGCCAGCCCCGTGATCTCCTCGTGTGGCTGCCCGAGGGCTACGACGCTCCCGCCAACGCATCACGTCGCTACCCCGTGCTCTACCTGCACGACGGCCAGAACATCTTCGACTTCTCCCAGCCCACGCCCGGCGAGTGGAAGGCCGATGAAACCGCCACCGAACTCATCAAGGCGAACAAGATCGAGCCGCTCATCATCGTCGCCATCCCTCACAGTGGCAACACGCGGACGCTCGAATACATGCCGCCGCTCGGTGCCGATGGCATGGGCACGCACAAGCTGCTCGAAGGCCGCCAGCCGCAAGGCCAAGTGCACGTCGATTGGCTCGTGAGCGAAGTCATGCCTCGCGTCAACAGCGCGTTCCGCACCAGCACCAAGCGCGAAGACACCGCTGTCGGCGGCGCGAGCATGGGCGGCCTCATCAGCCTTTACGCCGCGGCGTACAAGCCCGATGTCTTCGGCAAAGTGCTCGCCGAAAGTCCGGCGGTTCACATGGCGGGCGTCGACCTCTGGGATGGTGCATCTTTCAACGTCACGCGCTGGCCCGACAAGGTCTTCATGGCCGTGGGCAGCAAGGAAGGCTTCGACAGCGAGCGACTGAGCTCGACGTTTGTGGAAGGCGTGAAGCGATTCGACGCCTGGCTGACCAGCAAAGGCATGAGCGAGAGCAGCAAGGTCTTCGTGCTCGAAGAAGGCGCGGTGCACAACGAAGACGCGTGGGCCAAACGCTTCCCGCAGGCGCTGCAGTTCCTGTTCCCGCCCGCCAAGTAACGCGGTACTCACAGGTCACCTTACAAGCGGAGCCGCCCGGCTCCGCTTTTTTTTTGGCATCACATCGTTCCCGTCCGCATCGCCAGTTTGCCGCAGTCTGCCAACGATGCGGCATGTCCCGACTCTTTGCCGGCACCCAGTTTGAACAGCCCGCCACCTGCGAGCGTTGCGAGAAGCCGCTCGGCGCCTGCACGTGCCCGCGCGACAAGAACGGCAAGGTCGTCGACCCCAAGGTTGCACCCGTCCGCGTTCGCCGCGAGAAACGCGGCGGCAAGCTCGTCACCGTCATCGCAGGTCTGACCATGCGTGACAGTGACAAGCAATCCATGCTGAAGCAGCTCAAAGCAACGCTTGGCGCCGGTGGCGCACTGAATGAAGACGGCGACATCGAAGTGCAGGGCGATCACCGCGACAAGCTCGTGCAGCACTTCGTCAAGCAGGGCTATCCCGCCAAGCCGGCGGGCGGATAAGCGCAAAGAAAAACGCCGCGATTGCTCGCGGCGTTTGCGGTTCACTCACAGTTTCGATCAGAAGCCCGGGGCCTGACCTTCTTCATCTTCCGCGCCCGGCATCATCTGGTCTTGCATGCCTTCCTGCATCGTCTTGCCCAGCTCGCCGACAGCCGCGATGACATCATGCGGCACAAACACGCGAGCGCGGAACGCGCCGTCGCTCGTTGTCGCACCAAACGCGATAGGCGTGATCTTCTCAGGCAGTTGCACGTCCATCTCCATGCCAAACATCATCATCGCGCCCAGTGCCATCTCCATCACGGGCTTCACACCGATGTAGCCTTCCATCGTGCGATCCGCGGGCAGATACGCCTGCAGCATCTTGACATCATCCGTCGTCGACACGCCCTTGGCGGTCTTCGCCGTGTTGATCGCTTCCTTCATCAGAAGGTTGTTCTTGCTGTAGGTCGCAACAACGCCGCCCTCAACCGGAGCGTACAGGCCGGTCGTCGGACCGCCGCCGCCCATCATGCTCTGGAGCATGAGTGCCTGCTGTGCGTCTGGATCGTTGGGGTCCGGTGTCTGCGTGACCGTGTAGTTGTCAACCTTCACACCATCGATCGAAGACGCTTCCGGCGTGTAGACCGACTTGTACGTCATGCCGGCGATCTTCTTGCCGTCCATCGCTTCGTAGCTCTTCTTCACTTCCGCGAGGTAAGCCTGCGGATCCTTCACCATCGTGAAGCTGCTGGTGCTGCTGAACAGCCCCATCAGCCCGGCGGGGCTTGCGCCCATCATCCAGCCGAAGCCATCCATCTTGTCCGCGGTGTTCAGGCCGCTCATCATCGCAGCAGCTTCTTCGCCGCCGCTCTTGGCAATTTCGCCCAGCAGCTTCTTCATGCCCGTGCCGGCGGTATCCAACGCAATCATCGTCACGAACGTCTGGTTGGGCAGGCGATCAACGATCGGCGACACGTTGCCCTTGTCTTGGAAGAAGCCAGCAAGCTCGCTGCCTTCCTTGAACTGGCTCGCAAAGTCGATCCAGATGCCCTTCTCGTCCAACCCCACGCCGACGATACCCACGCGAGCATCACGAGCGAAGTTGTTTGCGACCATCTCAATCGTCGCCAGGCCCTTCTTGGCCTGATCACCAGCCCCAGCCGTCGCCATCGCGATCTGCGGGTTCTTGTCCAGCCCGCTGAACGTGCCGCCGATGTCGTCCTTCATCTCCGCGATGTTGCCAATCGCGAGCACAAGCGATTCTTCAGCGATCTTCCGGCCCGTTGCACCCAGGAACTCCGAGTGCGCCTTGAGCTTGCCTTCAACCGGCTTGAAATCCGCGACGGTCGACTTGCTCGGCCCCATCAGGGCGTAGCCGCCACCAATGTTCCGGACAAACGCCTTGTTCATATCCGCATCGGCCCCGTCGACGTCTTCAGCGCCGGCTTCGCCCATGTTGAACGTCACTTCCGCGACTGCATCCGCCGCGTTGCCCTTCAGCGCTTCCACGAAAGCCTTGTAATCGCTCACAGGCACCAGCATCAGCACGCGTTCAGCGGCTTCGCGAGCCTTCGCCTGGTCAGCTTCCATCTTCGCGAAGAAGTCCGTTTCCTCACCCGCATCAGCAGCCTTGTCCGCTTCTGCCTTCTTGGCCTTCGCAGCCGCCTTCGCCGCGGCATTCATAGGCATGCGGAAGATCGCCACCGAGCCCTGCTTGTTCACGCCGGGCGTCTCGGTGATGCGGGACAGGTTCTCCTGTATCTCCACACTCATGCCGCCGCCGCCCAAGGGAAGGTCCTTGAGGGATTGAACCATGGTCGCTTCAAACTTCTCGATGCTCGGAACAGCAACCACACCCTCAAAGTTCTCGGGGACGCGGTCGAGCGCCGCAGGCACATCAGCCAGCGCAATACCCGCAACGGCGGCGGTCGCCAGACAACAGACCAAGGAACGGAAACGACGAGCAGAAGTGGCGATCATGATGCTGAGTCTTCCTGACCTTGCCCTGCGCCTGACAACGTGCCGGCGGCGGGGCGGTCGTGTGATGCATGTTCAGTTGGACGCGGAGTGTAGAGACACCCCGCCAATCTGTGGTACGGTTTTCTGCTCGCTCGGTTACGCAGCAGCCTGCACTTCGATGCCGGTTCTACATCAAAACCCCATGAAAACGCCCGCGATTACTCGCGGGCTGGTAGAACCGACAGGAAACACGTTTTTCGCTCAATCCAGTCCCTTGGCGTCGCGTGCTTGTTCGCGACTCCATGCGTCTTCTTCCGCCTTGGCCCGAGCGGCACGGTCACGGCTATCTTCGCCAAGATCATCCGTGTCGTCAACGACAACTTCATCGTCCGTGTCAAACGGCGGGGCTTCTTCAAACTTGTTACGCGGGGCCATCGCCTTGGGTTCGGTGCTGGCCGCAGAGCCGCTGCTTTCCGTCATCACGCCGCCTTCACGCTCTTCCCGCAGCACGATGCCCTTGGCCTTGGCTTCCTCAGCCGCCAGCCGCTTGATCGCATCCCAGTCTTCCAGGCTGAGCAGCACATCTCGCGCCACGCTGCCCTTGTGATCGCTGATGATGCCCGCAATGCCCATGAGATCGATAAGTCGCGACGCACGCGTATAGCCGATGGCCAGTCGCCGCTGCAACAGCGACACGCTGCCGCGCTTGCTCTCGAGCACGATCTCCACCGCCCGGTTGAACATCGGGTCTTCCTGAGCGGCTTGCAGACTCGCGCTGCTGTTGTTCTTGCTGTCGGCGATGCGCTGCTCATCGCTGCCGCCCGAACGCAACTGCACAAGGCTGCGCTCAAAGCTGGGCGTCGCGATCTCCTTCATGAACTTCACGACTTTGCGAATCTCGCGGTCGTCGACCAGCGTGCCCTGCGCACGCGCCAACTTGCTGCTGCGAGGCGACAGGAACAGCATGTCGCCGTGGCCCAGAAGCAATTCGCCACCCTTCTGGTCCAGCACGATGCGAGAGTCCATCCCGCTCGCGACCTTGAACGCCACGCGGCAAGGCATATTGCTCTTGATGAGCCCCGTCACCACGTTCGCCTGCGGCCGCTGCGTCGCGAGAATGAGGTGCATGCCCACCGCACGCGCCTTCTGCGCAATGCGGATGATGTGGCTTTCCACATCCTTGTTGGTCATCATCAAGTCTGCCAACTCGTCGATGATGAACACCATGTAAGGCAGCTTGCGCGGAATCTTCGCCTCATCTTCCGGCGTGGTCGCGTTCATCCGCTCCTTGAGCTCATCCCATGTCAGTTCGTTGTAGCTTGCGATATCCCGGCAGCCAGCTTCCGCGAGCAGCTCATACCGCTCGTCCATCTTCGTGGTCGCCCACTCCAGAATCGCCGCCGCCTTGCCCATCTCCGTCACAACCGGGCACATCAGGTGCGGAATGTCCTTGAACTGCGACATTTCCACCATCTTCGGGTCCACCAGCACCATCTTCAACTCGCTGGGCTTCTTGGTGTACAGGAAGCCCATGATGATCGTGTTCATGCACACGCTCTTGCCGCTGCCGGTCGTGCCGGCAATCAGCATGTGCGGCTGCTTCGCAAGGTCTTCAATCAGCGGCGCACCGCTGGCGTCCTTGCCAAGGAACATGGGCAACGCCATGTGCTTGTACAGCTCGGTGCGGCCCATCAGCTCCTTCATCCTGACCTTTTCCTTGGTCAGGTTGGGAACTTCAATGCCCACCGTATCGCGACCCGCCATGTTGCTCACAATGCGGATGTTCTGACTCTTCAGCACGCGAGCAATGTCCTTGCTCACCGCATCAAGCTGGCTGACCTTCGTACCAGGCGACAGCCGCACGTGGAACAGCGTGATGACCGGCCCCGACTCAATCGAGTCGACCTGCCCGTCGATCTTGAACTGTTGCAGCGCCTGAATCAGCGCCGCCGCCTGCTCCTTCACCGTCTGTTCCAGAATGTCATTGAAGTTAGCTTCCGGTTCTTCCAGCAGATCCAGCCCAGGGAACCGGTACTTCTCACCTTCTTCAATCGCCGCCTGCATGCCCGCCAGGTCGGCGTCGGTCGCGACGCTCTTTTCCTTCTGCCCAAACAGAATCGGCAGCTTTGCGATCTTGTCGCGAAGTTGATCTTCCGTGTACACCTGCGGAGCCGACGGCCCTTCGTCCTCTTCCTCTTCCGTGTCGCTTTCGTCCTCGTTCGTCACAGCAGGATTCGCCGCGGCAGCAGTGGGGGGGGTGTTCTTGCGGCTTGCGGGCTTCGCAGGGGCTTCTTCTCCCTCTTCATCCACCGCATCCGCATCCAGCGCGGCGTTCTTCTCGAGGATTTCCGCTTCCTCGTCCGTCAGTTCTTCCTTCTTGCTCTTCTTCTTGCCAGCACCAGCCTTGGCAACCTTCACCACTTCGCCGGTCTCTTCATCAATCACTTCATCATCGGTACCGACAACTTCCGCACCCAGTTCCGCACCCTTGCGAACCTTCACGGCCGCCGGTACTTCCGCATCTTCCAAGTCATCCAGTCGAGCCTTCGCCTTCCGCTTCTTCTTCGCCGGCGTCAGCATTTCCATGATCGCGCTGTACAGCCCGTTGCCGGCCTTCGCGCCACCCTTGGCAATCGCCGTTCCCGCCGCTGCACCTGCAGCCAGAGCAATCTCGCCCGTGGCCGAACCGACCTTGGCCGCCGCGGGCACGCCATGCTCGCGAGTCTTCTCATAGGCCCAGCCAAAGAAGGCCAGCACCCATTCATCCATCGCGACAATCGCGCCCAGCACACCGCCCATGATGAGCAGAATGCCGCTGCCCACGCTGCCGAAGCGAGCCGCAAGCTCTGCATTCAGCACCTTACCCACCAGCCCGCCCGCCAAGTCGGGCATGCTGCCGCTCGCCGGGAAAACCAGATTCTGCATGCCCGCAAACGAGCATGCCAGCAGCAAGAGCCCCACAAACCGCACCGCGGCTTGCTTCAGCCCCGCGCCCATCGCCGCACTCAGCAGCCCGATGCCCGTAAACACCACGAGCACCCACGCCCCAAAGCCCAGCAGCTTGAACATGCTCGCCGAAATGGCAGCACCAAACGGCCCGCACCAGTTCAAAACCGTGTCATTCGGCGGATACACCACATGTGTCGGCGGATCTCCCGCGTTGTAGCCGACCAGGCTCGCGGCCACAAATGCCCACACTGCAAGCAGCAGGACAATCAAAATAATCCGCGAAGTCGGCGACAACGCCGAGTCTTTATCGCTACGTGAGAACCACGACCGCTTGGAGGTAGCCATAGGGGACAGATCATCGGACATCTGACCCAAACGAGAAGAAAAAGAGCTGGCCCATTCGTGACCACCCGGATACCCCCGCTTTCCAAGCCGGGCCTGCGTCTTTGTGAGTCCGAAACTCAGGAACGAGACCGAAGCGATCAGCAACGCTTCCATGAGCTCCGCCCACTCCCGACGCAAGCCGGTCTTCGCACACCCATCACGCCATACAACACCTCCGCATCTCTCCGCCCCCCTCCGCGACCAACCTTTCCTTTCACGCGCTTCCCCGCACTCCCGCACTACTCTCCCCCATGCATCGCTGCAAGGTCGATCCTTCCATCCGTCGCGTCGTGCTCGGATCGTTCCAGTTTCCACTGGGCGTCTATCCCGTGGAGGAAATGACGCCCAAGCAGGGTTATGTCTCCAACTTCGAACCCAGCGACGGCGGCGGCACCGAAGGCGAGTTTGAAGAATGGCCCGATCGCTATGTGTACGACATCGTGGTCTCCGCGGAGCGACTGCCCGCCTTGTGTCGCATGCTCTTCTCGATGTTCGAAGGCCGTGCCTATCCGATCCTCGACGTGCTCGGTCAAGACGGTTACCGCGAGGTTGATCCGTACATCTCCTACGACCTCGTTGGCGTCGATGTCTTTCTCGACGGCCTGCGCGAATACGGCGAATGGCTCTACGAAGACGGCATGGTCGGCTTCGGCCTCATGAGCGAAGAGCCCTTCTGCTACGTCTTCGTCGACGAACACAAGATCATCACCCTGCGCGTCGATCCCACGCTCAAAGAACGTGTCGAGAGAATTCTCGCCGCGTTTGACCTCGAAGCCGCCGAAGTGAACGCCGGCGCCGACGCCGCAGCACACGAGCATCGCAACGTGCTGCTCGCTCCAGAAGACAAGCCCGAATTGCTCGGTCCCGACGAAGTGCTCGAACGCCTCAAGATGAAGTGGCGCGTCGTCCTCAACGTCGATCCCGACACGAACCTCGACGACGAGGGCAAAGAGCTGGGCGTCACGCATTGGCGTGCCGTTGTCCGCATCGATCTGCCCGAAGACGATGACGAAACAACCAGCGCCACCCGCCGGGCCGCCGGCGGCACCGCCGCTGGTCCCGCCGCCGCAAGTAGTGGGGCCGCAGCCGGCAGTACGTCCATCAGCCCCGCAGGACAGGGCAAGGTCCGGTACGTCGAGGTCGTCTTCGACGCCGCCAACCTGCGCGAAGCCGAAGAGACCACCTTTACACAGGTCGAAAACCTGGCCGATGAAGAGCAGGTGGACTTCGAAGATGGCATGATCGTGCTGCTCGACCGCCTGCAGCCCGAACAGTTTACCCAAGTGCTTGCACGAGCCGGAGTAAAGGGAAAGGGCAAGCCCAAGTCCAAGGGTAAATCTCGCAGCAAGGCAGGCGATGCCGAAGGTGAAGAATCCGCCAACGTCGTGCACGTGGTGCGTTGGCTCTAAGTGAGCACCGACCTTTATCTATACGCACTCTGCCCGCCAGTCCCAACGACTCCCAACGACATGCGGTTCCGTCACGTTGGCCACACGGCCCGCAGGGTGCCATGTTGAGCAATCTGCGTTTTTTCTTCAACCCGGTTTGCACGAACCGGTAAAAGCTGGTACATTGCCTGCGCCGCCGACAGGCGGCTTGCGAGCGAGCCCGAGGAGATGAGTTGCACGTACACGCGTGTGACCGTCGGAGGCACGCCCGGCTGATAGATGCCTCAGGCAAAGCCGATCCCTGCATGACAACCCGGCCAAGATCACTTGCCTTTGGGCGAAGTATCAAGATCGGGATCAAGTCGGGTCAGCCTTTCCCGGGGCCGCGTGGTGTGGCTATCCTCTGGCCCCCGCGATGGATTGCGGGTGCAGCCTTGCGGTACGTGTTGCGTTGCGTACTCGTGCGGTTGACGGTTGGTCGCTTGCGTGCGTGCATTGTGGCGTGTGACGCGGCGACGAGCCGAAGAAACTGACTCTTACAGGTCAGTCCGGGAAATCATGCTGGTCGACGACCAGTGCAGCTTGTGGTGGAAGTGGAGCTACAGACCATGCTGAATCGGAAGAGCCGTTCCGTCCGTTCGATCGTCGCAGCCGCGGGCCTCGTCTCGTGCGTGTTGCCTGTCTCGCTTGCCGCCGCGCAGACCAGCGATGCTCCGGTGAAGCCGCAGATGACCACCAGCGCGCTCGACCGCGCCGCCCAGCTCATGCAGGACGGCAAGATCGTCCAAGCTCGTGAACTGCTGCTCGAGCTTACCAACCCCGCAAACGCTGCGACGCTCAGCAAGTCTGAAAGCGAACGCGCACTGCGCCTCGCTGCCAACGCCAGCCGCCAGCTCAAGCAGCTCGCCCCCAGCGAAGTGAGCCTGCAGACGGCTGAGGCCGCTCTCGCCCGCGGCGAGTTCGCCATGGCGATCGCTCAGGCCAGCGCCGTCGTGAGCGCCGACGCTTCGACCAACGGTCAGGTCAAGCAGGCCAACCAGATCATCACCGACGCCAAGAGCCGCCAGACGGCCCTCGCGACCGACATCGATGCCCAGCTCAAGTCCGCGACCGACGCGTTCGATGCAGGCGACGTTGCCGCCGCTCGCACCAAGCTCCAGCAGATCGTCCGCAGCGGCGTGACGCTCAGCGACGCTCAGCAGCGCACGGTCGATGCCTACCAGTGGCGCGTGCTCGAAGCGGGCAACGCTTCAGTCTCCGCCGGCATGCTGCAGAACGCGGAGCCGCGCGAAGTCCAGCCCGTGGACGAAGCCGAAGAAGCCCGCAAGGCCACTGAAGAAGCCGCCCGCCGCGCACAGGAAGAAGCCGAGCGCGTGGCCCAGGCCGCGCAGGCTGAACAGCCCGCGGCCAACCAGCCCGCCGCTGTGCCCGCTCCCGCGACCATCGATCCCGTGCAACAGGCTCGCCGCATCGAGGCTCAGGGCCTTCTGGCTGAAGCCGACTTCGCCTGGGGTCAGAACAGTCTCGTCGATGCGAAGGGCAAGTACGCTCGCGTCATCTCCCAGTACGCCGAACTGCTGACCGAAGAGGAACGCAGCCGCGCTCAGGGCCGCATCAGCGAAGCGGACATCCGCCTCGGCGGTTCGGGCGGTGGTGATCTGCTCAGCCAGACCATCAGCCAGAATCAGGTTGCTCGTCAGGCCGCCGAAGCCGAGTTCAGCAACGACCTCGCACAGGCCAAGGCCGCTCTCGAACGTGGCGACACGATTCGCGCGCGTGACCTGACCGCTCAGGCCCGCGTCCGCATCAACGCTGCCCGCAACGTCTTCAGCAATGACGAAATCACGCAGTACCAGGCCGAAGCTGACTCGATGCTCGCGAGCATCGACTCTGCCGAGCAGAAGCTGCGTGCTGACGAAATCGCCAAGCAGACCAGCGAGAACGAGGTCGCCGCTCGCACCGCCGCTCAGGCTCAGGCCGACGACAAGAACCGTCGTCTCAACGAAGCGGTTGATCGCGTTCGCGCCCTGCAGTCGGAAATGAAGTACGACGAAGCGCTGCAAGTCGTCGAAAGCCAGATCCTCTTCCTCGATCCGACCAACCCCACCGGCCTCCTGCTGCGTGACGTGCTCGCTGACGCGGGTCTCTATCAGCGCATGCAGTCGATCGGTCGCGATCGCCTGCGTTCGTACGTCGAGCAGGATGTCGACAACTTCGAAGCGTCCGTCGCTCCTCGCAACCTCCTCGACTACCCGAAGGATTGGCCCGCCATCAGCGATCGCCGTGGCACGCCCGTCGCCTTCTCGGAAGCCGAAGAAAACCGCCGGGCCCTCGCGCTGCTCCAGAACAAGCGCATTCCCGTGCAGTTCAACGAAACGCCCCTCGAGAACGTCGTCAGCTTCCTCGGCGCCGTCACCCAGCTCAACATCGACATCGACTGGGCCAGCCTCGAGAACGCCTCGGTGGACCGCACCGCTCCCGTCACGCTCAACCTGACCAACGTCACGGTTGAAACCGTGCTCAACCGCGTGATGGAAAAGGTCAGCCCCGATGCCAACACCGGCGCCGCCTGGACCATCAGCGACGGCGTGCTGAACATCGCCAGCAAAGAGCAGATCAACCGCCAGCGGACGCTGGCGATCTACGACATCCGCGACCTCATCATCGAAGTGCCCAACTACGACAACGCTCCCGAGTTCGATCTTCAGCAGGCGCTGCAATCGGGCCAGGGTGGTGGCGGCGGTGGTGGCCAGAGCCCCTTCCAGGATGCCGACAACGAAGACCCCGAGCGTCGCCCGCTGCAAGAGCGCACCGAAGAAATCATCCAGATCATCACGACCAACGTCGATCCCGATGGCTGGCGTGACACCGCTGGTGGCGAAACCGGCTTCATCCAGCAGCTTGGCGGCTTGCTCATCATCACGAACACACCCGCCAACCATCGCGCCATTCACGGCCTGCTGAGCAAGCTCCGCGAATACCGCGCCATGCAGATCAACGTCGAAACCCGCTTCCTGCTCGTCAGCCAGGACTTCTTCGAGCAGATCGGCTTCGACCTCGACGTGTACTTCAACGCCAACGGCAACGTCGTGCAGCAGGCCCGCACCACGCGGCCCACCACACGCGCTAGCGACTTCTTCAACTTCCAGCAGGCCCCCGGCTACCAGCCCACTTTCCCCGGTGGTACGCAGGCCGCGCCCAACCGCACGCCGCTGGGTAACCCCTGGTCGCCCGTCGGTGCGGGTCAGAACAGCTTGGGCCTCAGCGAGTCGCTGATCGGTACCGACTTCTCGCAGGACGTCTTCTCACAGGCTCCCGCGCTGGGCATCGCCGGCCAGTTCCTCGATGACATCCAAGTCGACTTCCTGATCAAGGCCACGCAGGCCGACCGCCGCACGGTCAGCCTCACGGCTCCTCGCCTCACCTTCACCAACGGCCAGATCTCCAACATCTACGTCGCCACGCAGGTCAGCTTCGTCAGCGACTTGGAGCCCGTCGTCAGCGACAGCGCAGTCGGCTTCGACCCCACGACCAACTCGATTCCCGAAGGCGTGATTCTCGAAGTGGACGGCACCGTCAGCGCCGATCGCCGCTACGTCACGATGAACGTCAACACCGCCGTCAGCCGTATCGAGAGCATCCAGACGCTCGCCGTCTCCGCTCTCGCCGGCGGCCAGTTGGTCCAATCGGGCGCCACGCAGAGCTTCATCCAGCTCCCGCAAACGACCGTCACCCGCGTCCAGACGACGGTGACCGTGCCTGACCAGGGCACCATCCTCCTCGGCGGCCAGCGCCTGACGACCGAGCAGGAAGTTGAGAGCGGCGTGCCCGTCCTCAGCAAGATCCCCGTGCTCAACCGCCTCTTCAGCAACCGCGTGGAAACCAAGGAAGAGCAGACCCTGCTGATCCTCCTCAAGCCCACGATTCTCATCCAGAACGAACTCGAAGAGCGTGCCTTCCCCGGCCTCGACGATTCGCTCCGCCTCCCCTTCGGCGGCTGATCGCTCGCGGATATCCGCATCAACAAACCCCGTCGCTCACGCGGCGGGGTTTTTCGTTGTATGCATCCGCACAAATCATCTTCCTAACTACATTCCGCCATGAAGACGTCCGCCAAAGTTGCTATCGGGGTCACGCTCGCACTCTGTGCCGCGATCGGTTTCGGCGCATTTCGCGCGTACACCATCATGCACGCCACCGTGTCGCCCACGCACGACTATCCCGCACAGATTGCAGCCATCAGCCGCAAATCCGTGCAGCAGTGGACACCCGCCGCTGACTACACGCACTACGCATCACTGGTGCAGTCCTTCGCCCAAGGACACCACAAGCTTCTCCCACCCCGCGAATCGAGCAGCTATGCGACTTTCCAGATGACCGATGCCGTCGATCCTGCCGCATCACCACTAGATCGCGATCTCGCCCTCGCGATCCTCCGCGATCACGAGCAGGCGGGCCGCTTCATCGCGTTGGCCGAGCTCCCATCACTCGTGGGCGTCACGCGGCAAACACCCCTAGGTCAGCCCGTCGCCCTGCGTGACTACCCCGAAGTCGGTGCAGCTCGCAGCGTCGCGCGAACGCTTCACGCCCGCGCCCTTATGCAGTTTCGTGAAGGCGAAACGCAAGCCGCCCTTGCGACCGTTGAACAACTTCTCGCCCTCAGTGTCATCACCGGATCGCAACCCACAATGACCGACTATCTCATCGGTGGCGGTGTCCGCGCCCTCGCGACCGACGCGATCCGCCGAGCGTGTGTCACGCAGTCCCTCGATGCCCAGACGGCATCTTCGCTCAGCACCCTGCTTGAACGCTACAGCGTCCCACGTGTCAAGGACGTGCACCTCGAAACCGAGCGACTCATCCTCCACGACGCCATTCAATGGACCTATACCGACGATGGTGCCGGCAATGGTCACTTCTCACCTTCTGGGGCACAGGCACTGGCGAATACGCAGCCCAACGCAGCGGCCTTGGTGACCAACCCGTTCGCTGCGTGGTTCTTCGCCGATCGCAAGTCCGTGGAAGAACGCACCAACGCCTACTTCGCCGCCGCTGCTGAACAGGCGTCCAAGCCCATGCGTTCGCGGGACTTCGCACAGTCTGGGGCCATCATCGGCAATCTTGACCGGGGCCATCTGCTGCTGGGCATTCTCGCGCCTCCTCTCAACAAACTCCTCGCTGCCGATGCCCAAACGACGCAGATGGATCGAGGCGTTCGCATCCTCCTCGCACTCGAAGCCTTTGAAGCCCATCGCGGTCGCCTTCCCGACTCCCTCGATCAGCTTGTTCCCGAGTTCATCCGCGAGCTGCCGCCCGATGAGTGGTCCACCGACGACAAGTGGGTCTACCGCGTCGCAACTTCACCCCGCGAAGACGGCCGCACCTTTCTGCTCTACAGCATCGGCATCGACCAGATCGATCAAGGCGGTACCGAAACCACGCCCGGTGGCGCAGCCCTCAATAGTGCAGACTCCAAGGCCGACTTCGTCGTGAACATGCCGCCCAACGCCATGCCCAAGTTCGACTGAACTCACCGCGCCGCCGCAGGCTCCTTCCGGGACTAGAATCGTCCCCGACGCGCACGCGACATGGACGTGCTTTCACGCTCGCGCGTCACGCAGGAGATGAAGCAGATGCCCCCGACCGATTCGAGGATTCGTGTGAAGCGTGTGGACAACGTCACGCAGGTCGAGTTTCTCGATCGCAATATCCTCGATGAAGCCAACATCCAGGTCATTGGCCAGGAGATTGAGCAGCTCATCCAGAGCGAGCCCGCCCCGCGTCTGCTTATCAGCTTCGCAGGGGTGGAGCACCTCTCGAGCGCAGCCTTGGGCACGCTCATCCAGGTCAACAACCAGGTGCGCAACCGCAACGGCCAGCTCCGCCTCGCCAACATCGATCCGCAGATCTACGAAGTCTTCGTGATCACGCGCCTCAACAAGCTGTTCAGCATCCACGGCACCACCGACGAAGCCATGAAGACGTTCACGAAGTGACCGCGCCGCGTGTCATGTGACATCGCGCGTATCGATGCATTTCGCGCACTTCCCGTTCCCCGCTCCTCGTTCCCCGTCCCCTCCCTCATGGCCCAGCACGCGCCGCAACCCCAGCCCACGCCCTCAGGCCAGCCCGACAGCGGCAGCCTTCGCGTGGTCAATCAGCAGCCCGTGATCGACGCCGCCCATGCGCAGGTCATCGCCGCCGTCGAGCGTCACAACTACCCGAAAGCCAGCGTCTTCGCCCTGAAGCTGTCGTTGCACGAAGCGCTCATGAACGCCTTCAAGCACGGCCACAAGAATCTTCCAACCGACACGCCCATCACGCTGCGCTACGCCGTCAATGACGCGACGGTTACGATGGAAATCGAAGATCAAGGCCCGGGTTTCAACCCCGAAGACGTGCCCGACCCCACGCTCGAAGAGAACATCGAACGCGGCAGCGGCCGTGGCCTGCTGCTCATCAAGGCCTATATGTCCAGCGCGACGTACAACGCCAAGGGCAACAAGTTGACGATGGTCTATCAGCGGCCGCGTGCGTGAGCAGTCGCTAAGCCGCTCACACGCTCGCTGCACAAGCACTTTTCGCTGCACGGTCCATACGGATGCGATGCGACTTGGCGTAACTGCGCACCGTCAAGTACGCCAGCACAGGCACAACAATCGCAAAGGCACACGTGCCCCAGAGTTGAGCTGTCGAGGCAGTGGATTCCACGCCATGCGACAGCGGATAAGGCATGTACACAAACGACAGCAGGAGTGACGCGCCGTCCACCTCGCGCCACGCGCGGTACTCAGCTCGCGGCGTGTTGCCCAGATGGCGTCTCCGCTGCCGAACCATGCGATAGATCGACCACACCGCGTAGACGTGTCCAGCGAAGATGAAGGGCAGCAGCCATGCCGTCCAGTGCGCCGGTCCCTCAAGTTTCAGCAAGCTCGTTGTCACGAGCAGAATTCCGGCCACGAGCACAAACACGTTCGCGGCGATCGCAAACCGGCCTAAACACACCACGTCGCGTTTGTGCCTGTTCGCGTACCGCATAGGCCGACGCGGCGGTTTGTGAACCTTCGGCGACGCATACCGCACCGCGGGCGGATCCGTCACCGCAACAGCCGCGGGAATCACCGGCGGGTTCACAGCTTCCGTACTAGGCATGCTTGTAATTGCCATGGTTCCCCCCGAGTAACGAAGCTCTACGTCGCGCAGTCAGTGTACCACAACCCGCAAGAAACACAACGCTGCTGGAATCTCATTCACCACGCGCTCCCGATCAACTGTCAGCAGCGTTATTGGCATCTTCCCTCAACGACATTCTCGTCGGTGCCTGCGTAGAATCCCCCAACCAGCCGTGAAAGTCGGCACCTTCGCTTCGCAGTCCCGCCTCGTATGGCGATCGGCTGCGGAGAAGCCCGGTCGAGGTCTCGATGTTGGGGCTGTTTGGAGGTTTCTTTCCGATTCTCCTCACGGCCCCGCGTGTGTTTTTGCGGCGTGTGCGATTCGCTCTCGCGCCCGCCGACCGATAGAGACCTCAGACCATGACTGCATCGTTCCCCAGCCCGTTTCTCGCCGCTCTCGCCCGCCGCCGCCTTGTGTTCGACGGTGCCATGGGCACTGCCACGCACGCCGCGAATCTCGACGTCCAGAAGGACTACTGGGGCAAGGAAAACTGCCCCGAGATTCTGATCAAGAGCCGCCCTGACCTCATTCAATCCATCCACGAGTCGTTCTTCGCCGTCGGTGCCGACGTCGTCGAGACCGACACCTTCGGCGGCATGCCGCACGTGCTCGCGGAGTTTGAACTGCAGGACGAGGCGTACGAGCTCAACGTCGCCGCCGCACAGCTCGCCCGCGCCGCCGCCAACAAGTTCACCACCAGCGACAAGCCCCGCTTCGTCGCCGGCAGCATGGGCCCGGGCACCAAGCTCATCACGCTCGGCAACATCGACTGGTCCGGCATGTTCGCGAGCTACAAAGAACAAGCCCGCGGCCTCATCGCCGGCGGCGTCGATTGCTTCATCATCGAAACCTGCCAGGATCTCCTGCAGATCAAGTGCGTCATCAACGCCGTCATCGCTGCTCTCGCCGATGCTGGCAAAACGCCCCTCGACATTCCCATCATGGTCAGCGTGACCATCGAGAACACCGGCACCATGCTGCTGGGCACCGAAATCAGCGCAGCCGCGACAGCACTCGCAGGCTACCCGATCGTCTCCATCGGCCTCAACTGCGCCACCGGCCCCGTCGAAATGCGCGAGCACGTCAAGTGGCTCGGCGAGCACTGGGCGGGTAGCCCGGCTCTCCGAGCCGGGTCTTCGGCTCTTCCACGCGCCATCTCCATCATGCCCAACGCCGGCCTTCCCATTCTCGTCGAAGGCCGTACCGAGTTCCCCCTCGGCGCCGAGCCCTTCGGCATCGCGATGGAGAAGTTCATCCGCGAGAACAACGTCCGCATAGTCGGTGGCTGCTGCGGCACCAAGCCCGAGCACATCGCGCGACTGGTGAGCATCGTCGAAGCACTCGAACGCAGCGAAGTTGCTTCCACTTCGTCACTGCGTCCCTCCGTCACTTCGTCACTTCCCTCGGCCGTCACTTCGCTCTACTCCACGCAAGACTACCGCCAGGACAATTCCATCCTCATCATCGGCGAGCGAATGAACGCCTCGGGCTCGCGTGCGTTCAAGCGACTGCTCGAAGCCGAAGACTTTGACGGCATCGTCAGCCTCGCCCGCGAACAGGTTCGCCACGACGGCGCACACGTGCTCGATGTGAACGTCGATTACGCCGGCCGCGACAACGCCAAGGACATGGAAGAAGTCGTCCGCCGCACCGTGCGCCAGGTCAACATTCCGCTGATGCTCGACAGCACACAGTCCAAGACCATCGAAGCCGGGCTCCGCGTCGCCGGCGGTAAGTGCATCATCAACAGCGCCAACTTCGAAGACGGCGAGCACAAGTTCGACCTCTTCTGCAAGCTCGCCAAGACCTACGGCGCAGCCCTCGTCATCGGCTCTATCGACGAAGACAAAGAAGCCAGCATGGCCCGCACCGCCGATCGCAAGCTCGCGATCGCGCAGCGCGCCTTCGACCGCGCCACCAAAGTGCACGGCCTTGCACCCGAAGACATCATGTTCGATCCGCTCGTGCTCCCTGTCAGCACAGGCATGGAAAGCGACCGCCGCAGCGCGCTCGAAACCATCGAGGGTGTCCGTCGTATCAGCAAAGCTCTGCCGCACTGCCAGACGACGGTTGGCCTCAGCAACGTCAGCTTCGGCCTTTCGCCCGCAGCCCGCATCGTGCTCAACAGTGCGTTCCTGCACGAATTGCAAGCCGCCGGTCTCACCAGCGCCATTCTGCACTTCAGCAAGATTCTCCCGCAGAACAAGATTCCCGATGCCCAGTGGAACGCCGCGCTCGACCTCATCTACGACCGCCGCCGAGAAGGCTTCGATCCCCTCCAAGCCTTCATCGAACTCTTTAAGGATGTCACTGCGACGGCGACCACCAAGAAGAAGTCACTCGCCGACCTCACCATCGAAGAGCGCCTCCGCTCCCACATCATCGATGGCGAAAAGGAAGGCCTCGCCGACTCCATCCAGACCGCCCTCACCAAGTACCGGCCCCTTGACATTATCAACGAGCACCTCCTCGACGGCATGAAAACCGTCGGCGAACTCTTCGGCAGCGGCAAGATGCAGCTCCCCTTCGTGCTGCAAAGCGCCGAAGTCATGAAGACCGCCGTCGCCCAGCTCGAGCCGCTCATGGAGAAGGTCGAGGGCCAAAGCAAAGGCAAGATCGTCCTCGCCACGGTGCAGGGCGACGTGCACGACATCGGCAAGAACCTCGTCGACATCATCCTCAGCAACAACGGCTACACCGTCATCAACATCGGCATCAAGCAGACCATTGACCAGATCATCAAAGCCTGGCAGGAACACAAGGCCGACGCCATCGGCATGTCGGGCCTGCTCGTCAAGAGCGTCACGGTCATGGAAGAGAACCTGCGCGAGCTCAATCGCCTCAGCATGAAGCCCGACATCCTGCTGGGCGGCGCGGCTCTCACTCGCCACTACTGCGAAGGCCACCTGCGAGGCGTCTACGAAGGCAGCGTGTACTACGGCCGCGATGCCTTCGAAGGCCTTCGCACGATGGACCTGCTCACCACCAATCAGCGCGGCACGCTCCGTACCGAGATCGAAGAACGCCTGGGCAAGCGCAGCGCCGCCGAAGAGACCATCAACCAGTCCCGCATCGCCAAACTCGCGGCCGCCAACGCAGGTGGTGGCGCAACTGCCGTCGCTACACCTTCCGCCGTTCGCAGCGACACCCCCCTCGACAACCGCGTCCCCACGCCGCCATTCTGGGGCACCCGCGTCATCGACACGCTCGATCTCACTGACATCTACCCCTTCATCAACCCCATCGCCCTCTTCCGCGGCCAGTGGCAAGTCAAGAAGGGCGCCATGAGCGACGCGGAGTACGAAGTCTTCCTCGAAGACAAAATCATGCCCGTCTTCGAGCAGTGGAAAGACCGCTGCAAGCGCGACCGCATCCTGCAACCCAAAGTCGTCTACGGCTACCTCCCCTGCAATGCTGAGGGCGACGACCTCATCATCTGGAACGACGCATCTCGCACCAGTGAACGCCTCCGCTTTACCTTCCCGCGTCAAAACGACAAGCGCCGCCTCTGCATCTCCGACTACTTCCGCCCCGCATCCACCGGCGAGGTTGACGTCATCGGCATGCACTGCGTCACCATGGGCAAGCAGGCGACGACCGAAGCCAACAAGCTCTTCCAAGCCAACGACTACACCAACTACCTCTACCTCCACGGCCTCGCCGTTGAAACCGCCGAAGCCCTCGCCGAATTCTGGCACAAGCGCATGCGCCAAGAACTCGGCATCAGCGGCGAAGACTCACCGCGCATCAAAGACCTCTTCACGCAGAAGTACCAAGGCTCGCGCTACAGCTTCGGCTATCCCGCCTGCCCCAACCTGCAAGATCAGGAAAAGCTCTGGACGCTCCTCGAGCCGCAACGCATCGGCTGCGAACTGACCGAAAACTGGCAGATCGACCCCGAGCAAAGCACCAGCGCCATCGTCGTGCACCACCCCTCCGCCAAGTACTTCAACGTCTGATTGCAGCGACGATCTGAACCTGCAAACGACGAAGACCGTTGCGTCCCAGCGCAACGTAAGTCGCCGCGCGCCTCACGAGCTCGCCGGCAGCCCATACTCCGCCATCCGCGCATCAACCTTCGCCACAACCGCAGGATCCATCTTCAAAATCGGCGGCCACGCCCGCACCGGATATCCGTTGCGTTCATCCCCGCTCACCTTCGCCGTCGCGTCAAACGCCACGCGTCGCCCGCACACGCTCACATACCGGTCGCGCTCAAACGCCCCCTGCGCCAGCCAGTGAAAGAACACGGCGTCTGCATCAGCCACATCGCAGTCATCACCCACCACGATGGTCCACACCGGTATCGCAATCTCATCCGCCAGCGCACCCAGCGCCTTGATCACCCGCTGCCCCGCGCCCGCCGACTGCTTCGCCACCTTCACAAACAGCCACCACCCGCCAAGTTCATTCTCCCCGTCCGCGATTCGCGCCCCCAGCACACCCTCCATCTGCGCAACACGCCGCTCTGCCGCCCTTGCAGCTTCACCACGCACCGCCCCAATCGGCCCAGTTTTGCACAGTTCCGCCGCCAGCCCCTCCACATTCTGATGCAGTTCCGCATCGCCCTTCTTCCGCGTCGCATCCAGCCCCATCTTCTGACTCGCCCCCAGATGCGGCGCCGCATGATCCAAAATGTCCACCGGCCCGCGCACAAACTCCACATCGCGCGTCGGATGACACCGCTCCCCGACACACCGCATCACCGCCATCGTGTCGTGCACGTCCACATCATCATCCACCACAATCACGCACTTGGTCCACGCCATCTGCCCCGCGCCCCACACACTGTGCATCACACGCCGCCCCTGCAGCGGATACGCCTTCTTGATCTTGATACACGCGCAGTTGTGAAACGCCCCGAACATCGGCAGGTCGTAATCCTCAATGTCATGCACAATCGTCTTCAGCAGAGGCAGGAAAATCCGCTCCGTCGCCTTGCCCAGGTAGTAATCCTCCTGAGGCGGCAACCCCACAATCGTCGTCGGATACACCGCATTCCGCCGATGCGTGATCGCCGTCACCTCCAGCAGCGGATACCGGTCGGGCATCGAGTAAAAGCCCGTGTGATCGCCAAACGGCCCCTCAAACACCGCGCCGAGCCCAATGGTGGGCCGCCCCTCCGGGGCGGGCGCATTCCCACTTCTCGCGCGTTCCAATTCACTGTCGCTTCCAACCCGCGGGTCCCATCCAATCAGCCCCGCCTCATGACTCACATACCCCTCAATCACAATCTCCGCATTCGCAGGCACCCACAGAGGCACGCTCACCCCGCGCACCATCTCAATGCCTTTGCCATGTAGAAAGCCCGCCAGCAGCAACTCACTAATGCCAGGCGGCAGTGGGGCAGTCGCCGCATAAGGCATAATGCTCTCGCCCCCCAGCACAATCGCCACCGGCATGCGCTGCCCCTTGGCTTTCCAGCTGCGCCAGTGCCGCGCCCCATCATGATGCATGTGCCAGTGCATGCTCAGCGTGCGCTGCCCATACAACTGCACGCGATACATCCCGATGTTGTGACTGCTGGGCTTCTCTTCGTTGATGTCATCCGCGTGAATCGTGTGAATGCCCGACAGCGTGACATAACGCCCGCGGTTCCGCTCCATCCACGCTGCATCCGTCCGCACACCAGGAATGCCCTCATTCACGCCCGCCGGATACCCCAGCGCCGCAAAGTCACCATCATGAGGCCAGCACCGCAAGATCGGTAGCGTCGTCAGATCAATCTGCTCACCCTGAAGCACGACTTCCTGACACGCCCCGCGCCCGCCCTTTCGCTTGGGCGGAATGCGCAGCAAAGGCAGCACTTCCTTCCCCTTCGCAATCAGCTCCCCAATCGTCCGTGGCGGCTGCGGCTTCGTCAGCGAAGCAATCCGCGCCGCCAGCGCCTCAAACCCATCAGCCTCTCCCCCGCCCGTCCCGCGACCAAGCCCCAGCGCCATCTCCATCCGCGAGTAGCTTCCCCACGCATTGATCAGCAGCGGAAACTTCGCACCCTCCACATTTTCAAACAGAAGCGCAGGCCCACCCTTCATCCAAAACCGCGGATCATTCCGCTTCGCGCTGCCGCTCGGCTCCCGCGGTGCCCGACTCTTGCTCACCACATCCGCGATCTGCGCAATCTCCAGCACCGGATCAACCTTCGTGCGCACCCGCACCAGTTCTCCCGCCGCTTCCAACGCCGCAATGAAACTCGCAAGGTTCTGATACATAGAGATTGCGTTTCTACCCGGTGCAGTCCAAGAAGCCCGCTCACAGAAGCAACCCACTCGACGGACCGCACATAGACCCGATACGCTGCTAGGTTCGTCCGTTGGCACGCTTTCGACGCAGCAGCGTGATCGCAAGTCCAAACGCACAACACTTTGCTCGCGGAGGATAGTGTGAGTCACGCTCATCAACCCGGCGAATCCACGGCCCGCCCCATCCCGCCGCCGCGTCGCTCCACGCTCACGCCCGATTATCAGCGCGACTGGCCCGAGTACTTCAACGCCGTCAAAGACCAGCCCCCGCGCGACACCTGCTTGCGTGCCCTCGCCGCCTACAAGCAAGATCCTTCCCCAGAGCTGCTCGCCATCGACATCGCCTGCGGCGAAGGCCGCGACACCCGCGCCCCCCTCGTCGCTGACCCGCGCTGGCGCGTCATCGCGACAGACTCCTCCGCCGATGGTCTCCGCCGCCTCCGCGAAAGTCTCACGCCCCATCTCGCCGCCCGCACCCAGCTCGTCCACATCGCGATGGAATCGCTTCCCTCGTGGGCAGCTAGCAATCACATCACGACCGCCGACTTCATCAACGCCAGCTTCGCTCTCCCCTTTTGCGATCCCGCCCAATTCCCCGCCCTCTGGACATGGATCACCCGCACACTCCGCCCACAAGGCCGCTTCGCCGGCCAATTCTTCGGCGATCGCGACGAATGGGCCTGCGTCCGCCCGAAGAGCCACTACACCCGCGCCCAGCTCGACACCCTCCTCGCCGACTGGCACATCGAGCACCTCGAAGAAGTCGAGAAAGAAGGCTCCGACGCCATGGGCGGCACCAAATGGCACCACGTCTTCCACGTCGTCGCCCGCAAGCACGCCTGACTACCAACCAGCACCGCGGACCCACCCATGCCCACATTCCCCTCCATCCGCCGCATCAGTCCTCTCTATTCCATCTCCGCCGCGCTCATCGCGGCCGGCTCGTTCACTCCCGCCCACGCCCAACTCACCTTCACCGACGCAACATCGCAGGCTGGCCTCGCCAACATCACCGCCGCCCGCCTCTGCTTCGCTGATCTCAACAACGACACCCGCCCCGACGCCATCATCCGCGCAATCGAGCCCGGCAAGCCCGACCGCTACCGCGTCTTCCTCAACACCCCGCGCGATCCCGACGCCGCCAATTCCGCAACCTTCACCTTCACCGAGCTCACAACCAACCTGCCAACTCCCGCCGCCGGCGACTGCCTCGTCTTCGCCGATCTCAACAACGACGGTAACGCCGATGCCATCATCACCCGCTACCTCGACGTCAACAAAGCAACCGAGCAATCCCCCCTGCGCCCCGAGCGCACCGCCTACGCCCTCGGCAAAGGCGACGGCACCTTCAACGTCCTCGTCTCCATCGCGGGCGTAACCCCTGCCACAACATCCGCCATCGCCGTTGGCGACATCGACCGCGATGGGTCGCTGGACCTCTACCTCGGCAACTGGTACACCAACTACGGCGAAAGCGTCGACGCATTCGCGAACCAGTTGCTCGTGCAAGATCGCAGCATCGAACTCGCGCTGACCGACTGGATGAAGCCCGGCATGCGCGACTTTAAACCGATGGAGTGGCTCGGTTGCGATTCTGCACACGACACTCCAGCACCAGCAGATTGTGCCGGCCGCCCGACATACGGCGTCATGATTGTCAGCGAGCTGTTGCCGCCCGCGAAACTCGCTGAAGCTGTCGCAGACGTGCTAGACCGTCCGCCGACCCCGTGGCTGCTCGAACTCAACTATGGCCGCCGCGCCAATCGTCTCTGGCACGTCAGCGATGTCGTGAGTGATCTGGAGCCAGCGGGCATGGTCGACGACTCTGGGCGAATCATTCCCCCCGATCCCGGCTCGCCCGGTATGTTTCAATCCACGTTCTGTTGCTACGAAGACATCACCCCCGACGCCATCGCCGGCGACGCCGACCGCTCAGGCATCTACCCCGAGTGGCTCACCGAGCGCGCCAAGACCGATCCGCGCTTCGCGCGCGAACACGAACAGCCCTTCCGCTCCCACGGCAACACCTTCGACGCAGCAGTGGGGGACATCGACAACGATGGCGACTTCGATCTCTTCCTCACCGAGATCACCCACGCTTGGGCCGGTTCCTCTTCCGACCGCTCCCGCTTCATCATGCAAAACACAACGCGCTCTCGCGACGCTGACGGCACTGAACATGTGTCCAGCCGCTTCGTCACAAAGCCCGAACTCTCCGTCGATCGCATCCCGCAAGACCCCACCATCCGCAACTGGAACCAAGGCGATCTGTTCGCCGAACTCGCCGACTTCGACCACGACGGTCGCCTCGATCTACTGCTCTCAAGCGGCGACTACCCCGACGACGAACGCCTCCGCCTCTACCGCCAGCAAGATGACGGCACCTTCGAAGACATCACGCCCTACTCAGGCCTGAACAACGAAGGCAGCCAGCAGATCTCTCTCGCCGACGTCGACCTCGATGGCGACCTCGACATCATGGTGGGTCAGAGTTTCAACCGCCTCAGCGCCGCCCAAGTCGCTGGCCGCACGCCAACCCTCAAGCTCTACCTCAACCAAACCATCGAACGCCGCCGCGACCGCACCCGCAATCAGCTCCCACTCGCCGGCGTCGAAGCCAACAGCCTCACCCTCCTGTTGCAAGGCAACCCCGCCAAAGGCGCAGCGACGAACGCTCTCGGCGCCATCGTCCGCATCACCGCCGACCTCGACGCCAACCCCGCCACGCCAGACGTCACGCAAACGCGCCAACTCATCGGCATCGGTGGCCACGCCGGCAAACAGCACGAGTTCCTCATCCACGTCGGGCTCGGAGCAGCCAAAGAAGCGCATATCGACATCACCTGGCCCTCGCGCACCCACAGCTCCACAACCACCACCCTCCCCGCCGGCCGCCACACGATCACCCAGTAGGCCCGGCCTCCCTCCACACACACCCTACAACTCTCGAAACGCCCCGCCGCACTCTCCGAATACTCCCCATCAAGACGCCCGCTCCGTCCCTTCGTGCCCCCGTACCTCTGTGCCTCTTCCCCCCCAACCCACCATGACCACTCTCCCCTGGGCCATCGACCTCACCAACGTTGAGAAGATCTACAAAGGCAAGGTCCACGCCCTCCGCGGCATCGAAATGAAAGTCGCCCGAGGCGAGATCTTCGGCCTCCTCGGTCCCAACGGCGCGGGCAAAAGCACGCTCGTGAAGATCCTGATGACCGTCATCAGTCCCACCCGCGCCGACGGCACCATGCTGGGCGAACGCGTCGGGCACAAGCCCACCTTGGCCAAAGTTGGTTACCTGCCCGAGCATCACCGTTTCCCCGACTATCTCACAGGCGAGCAAGTCGTCGACTTCTACGCCGCTCTTGCTGGCGTGCCACGTGCAGTCCGCAAGCAGCGAACGCCCGAACTTCTCGAACTCGTCGGCATGAAAGGCTGGGGCACCACCAAAGTCCGCGGCTATAGCAAAGGCATGCGCCAGCGCGTCGGCATCGCGCAGGCCCTCGCCAGCAACCCCGACCTCGTTGTGCTCGACGAACCCACCGACGGCGTCGACCCCGTCGGCCGCCGCGAAATCCGCGAGATGCTCACCCGCATCAAAGAACAAGGCAAGACCGTCTTCCTCAACAGTCACCTCTTGAGTGAACTCGAGATGGTCTGCGACCGCGTCGCCATTCTCGTGCAGGGCAAAGTCAAGAGCCAGGGCACCATCGACGAACTCACCATCGATCGCCAGTGCTACGAGATCGAACTCGCAGGCGAACAGCGTTTGCTGCAAGCCGACGCACTCGCCACCGCTCTCGCCTCATCGGTGCAGGCCCGCCTCTTGCCGGGTGCCGTCGCATCCACGCCCGACACAGCACGCCGCGTCGCGATCACAGGCGAACTCGCAACCGGTGAAACCTTCACCATCGATCACTCCTTCATCCGCGTAAAAACCACCGACCCCGCGCCGCTGCAACCCGTCATCGACGCCCTGCGTGCCCGCCAACTCACCATCCGCGCCCTCCGCCCGGTCCGCCCCAGCCTCGAAGATCTCTTCATGGAAGCAGTCACCGATCCAACAACCGGCAAAGCTCTCGGTCCCGGCGCCGCTCGCAACAGCAACGGAGGAACGAACTGATGCAAGCTTTCTCCGCACTGCTGCTCGACACCTATCGCCAGCTCAACAGCCAAAAGCTGTTCTGGATCACCCTCATCCTCTCAGGCGTCATCGTCGCCGGCTTCGCCGCCATCGGCATCAATGAAAATGGCGTGACGCTTCTCTGGTTCCAGATCGGTAGCTTCGGCGGCGCGCTCACCAGTGATCTCATCTCACCCGCCACGCTCTATAAGCAAATGTTCGTCAACTTCGGTGTCGGCTTCTGGCTCGGCTGGCTCGCCACCATCCTCGCCCTCGTCTCGACCGCTGGCATGATTCCCAGCTTCATCGCAGGCGGCGCAATCGAGCTCACCCTCAGCAAGCCCATCTCGCGCGTCAAGCTCTTCCTCTACAAGTTCCTCATGGGCCTGCTCTTCACCGCCCTCCAGGTCGGCGTCTTCTCCGTTGCCTGCTTCCTCCTCATCGGCATCCGCGGCGGCGATTGGCAGCCCAAAGTCTTCCTCGCCATCCCCCTCGTCGTCCTCTTCTACTCCTACCTCTTCAGCATCTGCGCCCTGCTGGGTCTCGTCACCCGCAGCACCATGGCCGCGCTGCTCCTCACGCTGCTCTGCTGGCTGGGTCTGTTCTCCCTCAACGCCGCCGACGCCGTCATGCTGCAGCTCAAGCACGTGAGCATCATGCAATCCGAGACGCTGCCCAAGCGCATCGAAGTGCAGGAGCGCGAAGCCACCCGCGGCTACACCGTCCTCTGGTATCAAGAGCAGGGCCTGACCAAAGAGCAGGCCGAAGCCGAAGGCAAAACCCCGCCACCGCCCACGCGCGAACGCCTCCGCGAAATCAACGGCCGCCTCCTCAAGCTCGACGCCGACCTCTCCGAAGCTCAGGACGACATCAAGAAGTGGACGATGTGGTCGCGCGCCGTCTTCGCCGTCAAGACCGTCTTTCCAAAAACCAGCGAAACAACCGAGCTGCTAAGCCGCACGCTCCGCAAAGACCTCAGCGGCTTCGGTGGTGACGCCGACGTAGACGCAGGCGAAGCCCCGGTCGAACTACGCAATCTCTCGCCACGTGAGCAGCGCGAACTGCAGCGCCGCATCACCGAAGAGATCGACTCCCGCTCCCTCTGGTGGGTCCTGGGCACCTCGATCCTCTCCGAAGCCCTCATCCTCGCCATCTGCTGCATCATCTTCGCCCGGCGTGATTTCTAGTTCCTCGCAGCATCTGCGTCACGCGGGCACACGCGCAACCACCATCGCATCCACCCATAGCCACACTCGTTCCGCCTTCGCGCCCTTTGCGTCTTTGCGGTGATTTCCCAACGTCTACGCTCGTGCATGCTCACGTCGCGTCGCGCCACCGCCGCTCGCAAGGCCCTCACGAAGCCGCCCGCCTGGTGGGACAAGTTCACCCTCTACGAAATCGCCGTCACCAACGCCGACACGCTCGCCGAGTTCTTCACCAGTCTTGCCCCACGCGCTCGCACCTTGCGAGAAGACTTCTCCGGCACCGCCGCCCTCGCCCGCGCCTTCATCGCGCGTGATCCCGCCCATCGCGCCATCGCCGTCGACCACGACCGCGCCGTGACCTCTCGCATCCCCAAGTCACCCAATCTCACCACCATCACCGCCGATGTCCGCCGCTGCAAACTCCGCAGCGACATCATCGCCGCCACCAACTTCGCAGCAGGCTACTACCACACCCGCCCCGCCCTCATCGCATACCTGCGCCACGCCCGCGCTTGCCTCTCACCCTCCGGCCTCTTCATCTGCGACATGTACGCTGGCTCATCCGCATTCGTCGCCGATGAACAACGCGTTGTTGTCCGCGTCCCCAAAGAACTCGGCTCCGGTACCTTCGTCTACATCTGGGAACAGCGCGTGGTCGACATAACGACCGCCCTCGTCCACAACGCCATCCATTTCGAGCTTCCCCGCCCCAAGCGCACACCCCTCGTCATCCAAGACGCCTTCACCTATCACTGGCGCATCTGGAGCCCCGCCGAACTGCGCGACGCCATGCTCGAAGCCGGTTTCAAACGCGTCGACATCTACGACCGCATAGGCGACGCCATCGACCAGCACGGCAACCTCTACACCCGTCCGCTCACCCAAGGCGACGAAATCGACGACCCCGCCGTCCTCTACTTCGCCGCGAAAAAGTGAATTGGGCCTTTCCCAATGCCCAATCCCCAATCCCTCATGCCTCTCTTCACCACAACATCCTCACCTTAATCGTCTCCGGCACTGCCCGCAGCCCCGCCAGCACCTTCTCCCCATCTGTCGGGTCAACATCAAGCACCACATACCCCACATCATCCTGCGTGCGCAAGTACTCCCCGCTGATGTTCGCCCCCATCCCCGCGATGATCGCGTGCATCTTGCTCAACACGCCCGGCACATTCTTGTGAAAGTGCAGAATCCGATGCCGCCGGCTCCCCTTCTTGCCGCGTGAGTCCTCATCATCATCGCTGCCGCCTTGGTCAGGCAGATCCACTTGCGGCACATTCACCGCGCCCGCCGTCGATCCCACATTCACAAACTTCAGCAGCTTCTCCACCACATCCACCGCGATGGTCTCCTGCGCCTCCTCCGTGCTCCCACCAATATGCGGCGTCAGAATCACATTCGCCAGCCCGCACAGCGGACTCGCAAATGTCTCCCCCTTCCCCGCCGGCTCCACCGGAAACACGTCCACCGCCGCCCCGCCAATCTGCCCTTCCTTCAGCGCCGCCGCAAGTGCATCCACATTCACCACACTCCCCCGCGCGTTATTGATGAGAAACGCCCCCGGCTTCATCATCTTCAGTTGTTTCGTCCCGATCATGTTGTGCGTGCTCGCGTCATTGGGCACATGCAGCGTCACAATGTCCGCATCCTTGAGCAGTTCCCCAAGCGAGCGCACCGAGCGAGCATTCCCCAAGGGCAACTTACTCTGCACATCAAAGTAAATCACCCGCATCCCCAGCGCTTCCGCCAGCACGCTCACCTGGCTCCCGATATGCCCATACCCCACAATGCCCAAGGTCCGCCCCCGCACCTCGTGTGCACCCGCCGCTGACTTATCCCACTCTCCCTTGTGCATCTGCAGGCTCTTCGCATGCAGTTGCCGATACAGCGCGATGATCTCACACAGCGTCAGCTCCGCCACGCTGCGCGTATTGCTGAACGGCGCATTGAACACCGGAATCCCCTTCGCCCGCGCCGCCTCCAGATCCACCTGATCCGTCCCAATGCAGAAGCATCCCACCGTCAGCAGCCGCGGCGCCGCCTCCAGCAGTTCCGCCGTCAGTTGCGTCTTGCTCCGAATGCCCAGCACATGCGCATTGGCCAGCATCTTCCGCAGCGATGCCTCATCCGGGCTCTTCGCGCTCGTCTCGACGCTAAACCCTTCACCCTTGAACATCGCCGTGCCGCGCGGGTGCACGCCCTCAAGCAGCACAACGCGAATCTTGTCCTTCGGGAATGAAGTGGGGGAGTTGCCGCCGGAAGAATGCGCAGGAGTCATGATCGTTTCCAAGTGTCGCCAACCAGAGCTCCATTATCGACATCCCAACGCCCCTCGTATCACTCCCCGCCCCGCGTACCTCGCACACCAACCCCGCCCAATCACCCATTTTCCCTCAACCGATCATCTCCCAGCCGGTATACCCCGCAGTGACCGAATCCTCTACCATCATCGCAATGCCTACTTGGAAGCTGCAACCTCTCCGCGGAAACAGCAAGCCGCTCGTCCTCTCCGATGCCAAAATCACCATCGGTCGAGGGCCCGAAAACGTCGTGCCCCTCATCGACGACCAGGCCAGCCGCAAGCACGCCCTCGTCGAGTCCGACGGCCGTGGCGGCTTCCGCGTCCGCGACCTAGGCAGCCGCAACGGCACCAAACTCAACGAAATCCGCATCGAAGAGAGCCCCCTCAAAAGCGGCGACGTCCTCCGCGTGGGCCAGCACGAGTTCATGATCCACGTCGAGCACGCCCCCGGTGAGAAGCCCATCACCAACGTCAACGAAGTGCTCAAAGACGCCCCGCCCGAAGTCACCGCCCAGGCCCCCCTCACCGCCTCGCGCGAAGTCGGCTGGATGTTCGAAATCGCCCAGGCCATCAAAGACCTGCCCCCCAAGGGCTTCATGGAAGCCGTGAGCCTCATCGACGCCAACGGCGCTCCCTCCGACGTCCTGACCGGCACCAGCGACGGTCCCAACGCCGTCCGCATGCTCCTCCAACTCGCCAGCAAGAGCCGCGCAACCGACATCCACTTCGAACCCAAGGGCGACTTCTTCAACATCCGCATGCGCGTCGACGGCGAGATGGTCCCCATTATCGAGCTCCCCAAGCGCGTCGGCGAACTCTCCTACGGCGTCGTCAAGAGCGCCGCGCAAATGCACATCCAAGGCCGCGACGCCGTCCAAGACGGCCACTTCTCCAGCGTCTTCCCCGACCGCCGCGTCGAGTACCGCGTCAGCTTCACCCCCAGCATGCACGGCCAAAAGCTCGTGCTCCGCGTCTTGGACCAGCGCGGCGCCCCCGGCAGCATCCGCGATCTCGGCCTCGCCAGCTACATGGAAGACCGCTGCCGCCAGGTCCTCAACCAAGACAGTGGCCTCATCCTCACCTGCGGCCCCACAGGCAGCGGCAAAACCACCAGCCTCTACAACTTCATCCGCGAAATCGATCGCCAGACCCACAACGTCATCACCATCGAAGACCCCGTCGAGTACCAGCTCTCAGGCGTCACCCAAATCCCCGTCGACGACATGAAGGGCAACACCTTCGGCACCCTCCTGCGCAGCGTCCTGCGCCAAGACCCCGACGTCATCCTCGTCGGCGAAATCCGCGACGAAGAAACCGCCCGCACCGGCATGCAGGCCGCCCTCACAGGTCACCTCGTCTTCAGCAGCGTCCACAGCAAAGACAGCATTACCGCCGTCTTCCGCCTGCTCGACCTGAAGATCGAACCCTACCTCGTCGCCAACTCCCTCAACCTCGTCCTCGCTCAGCGCCTCGTCCGCGCCCTCTGCTCCACCTGCAAGCGAGAAGTCGCCGTCACCCCAGGCCAGGCCACCCGCATGGGTCGCTGGCTCAACGGCAAAACCAAGGTCTACGCCGCCACAGGCTGCGGCCGCTGCCTCCGCACCGGCTACAGCGGCCGCAAAGCCCTCTTCGAAATGCTCGACTTCAACGACGAACTACGCGACATCGTCCTCAACAAGCCCAGCATCGCCGCCATGAAGAAAGTCATCGAGCAAGGCCTCTTCACCACCCTCCAGCAAAGCGGCTGGCGCATGGTCGGCGAAGGCCTCACCAGCATGGACGAAGTCGAACGCGTCGCGGGCATGACGTGATGCCTTCATGGGTACCCCGGCTTTCCAAGCCGGGCGAACGTCGTTCGATCCCTGTCTCGCACGCCACTACTCAGCTGCCCCCGCAGCGAAGTAGTGCCGAACTTCCATATCCGCCGATACACCAGTCGGCCCGCAACCGCGAAGCCGCGTCGTGCACATACCGCCCACATCACGTCACGGACATGCTCCGAAGCGTTGACGAAAAACTGCCAGTTCGATTACTCCCTTGTGAACGAGGGCATTCAACCATGCAACTGAAGCCACGAACTGTCTTCACGTCCGTGTACATAGGTTCACTGTCATTCGCTCCAATCACGTTCGCCCAGCCGCTTGATTTTGTCACCGTCGGTGCTCCGGGTAACGCCGATGCGTCGCCGCAGGACTTTCCGCTGCTCGACCTCCGCGGCGTGGGTCCCATTGGCCGCGTTGATTACGAGTTTCGCATCATGCGAACGGAAGTGACGACTTCGCAGTGGCTGGAGTTCGTCGAGGCATACACGCCGTTCTACTCAGGCACATTTCCCCAGGCCGTCAACGACTGGGGCCTGCAGGGACTGAATCTGTATTCTGCAACCGGCAACGACGCGGATCCGCAGTGGTTCATGTTCCCCGGTTCTGACCGCCACGCCGCCGATGTCTCGTGGGTGCATGCCACACGGTTCTGCAACTGGCTCCACAACGGCAAAGTCAACGCAGCGTGGGCTTTCGAAACCGGCGCATACGACACCAGTACGTACGTCGATCAAGGCGCCGGAGTCTGGACTGGCCAGGGCCAGCGATCACCGGACGCTCGGTTCTGGATTCCGAGTCTGGACGAGTGGACGAAGGCGATGTTCTACGACCCCAACAAGTTTGGACCGGGCGTGGGTGGATACAACGCCTATCCGACAGGCAGCGACATAGCGCCGGTCTCCGGCTTGCCCGGAACACCAAACGCAACAACATCGGTGAATCTTGGCCCTGATCGATTCAACGTTGGGTCGTACCCGAGCGCCGCCTCGCCGTGGGGTTTGCTCGACGGGTCCGGCGGCTTGCGGGAGATGGTTGAGTGGGATGGACTGCCGCCTGGCCAACTGGGTGGCATGAGTCGCGGCACGTCGAACTCATCGTTCTTCCCTGACATCGAAGATCG
>JBKDAN010000025.1:0-3118 GCA_046316615.1 Phycisphaerae bacterium | reverse complement strand
GAATCCGGCAGTTTTCTTGCATGCGGTTTGAACGCTCGCGACGACGATGGGCGTCCGGGTCTGCTTGCGACCCAGGCCAGCGCAGCACACGCCGACGTGCAGGGTGGGGTCGACGGCGTGCAGCTTGTCGACAGCTTGTTGGAGGAGTTCGCGAACGTGAGCGAGCACGAGCACACGCTTGCCTTCACGGACCCAGTTGCGACAGAGCGAAGCGATGACAGGCGTTTTGCCGCCGCCGGTGGGCAGCACGACGACGGGGGGTAAGTCGCTGCCGAACGTGGCAAAGTGGTCTTCAACAGCAGCAACCGCGAGAGCTTGATAGGGGCGTAGTTGCATGGGCGGATGAGCTCCAAGCGCGCAGTGATCGCGCGGCACGCGTGTGAGGCGTGCGAGTCAGTTGGTCAGTTTGCGGACGGAGATGGCGAGATCAGCGACGCGTGCGCGTGGCGGGGACGACTGGCGTTATCTCGACATCGACGGGATGTTCTTCAGGGAACGGTGCGTACGAGCGCGGGACGTTGAGCGTTTGACCACCTGCGTCACGCCGGTGACCGAGCGTGACGATGATGGGGATGCCATGGAGTTGGGCGGTGTCGTTGAGCTTGTTGATGCCAGCGGCGCGGCAGATGGACGCGAGTTCGGCTTCGGCAATGCGACGCGTGGTGGCATTGGCGGTCACCACGTGGAGACGGTGGAAGATGACGCGGCCTTCGTACTTGCCGCTCATCACGCGAAGGGCAAGTTGGATGTACTCGCCATCTCCAGAGCGCGGTGTGCGACGCTCGCTGTCGATGATGGTCATCGTGTACTGGCCGTCGGGCAGCGGTTCCAGTGCTGCGCCGGCGGCATGTCGGTGTGGGTCGAAGGCGAATTCAGCCATCGGTGGGCTCCGAGTAAGTCATGGGCGGGGATGCGAGAGTGCATCCCCTCGCCCATTACTTCTCTGCGCCTACCCCTTGCACTTGCGCGCAAAGTTAGAAATCTTGACGAGAAAGTTGCTGCTTGACAAGTTCCTCGATGCAAGCCTTGCGACGAGAGATCGTGCCCGGGTCGACCCCCATGTCGGCAGCGACGGTTGCTATCGACTTGTAGTGGAGTTCAACAGCAAGCTCACGAAGATCTGGCGGAAGTGACCCCACCACGCGGCGCATCAGGGCTGGGCAGACGTGTCGCCTGCTACTAGCCTCGCCACATTTGGACTGAACGTCGTGCGCTTCGTCCAAGGCAACAAACTTCGGACGGCGTTGCTTGACGCCGTACTTGCGGCACTCGCCCAGATACGCCTTCGCACGCACCTGATTCTGAAAGTGCTTCGGTGAACTGCGCGATGGATCGTAACGCTTTGCAGCTTTACAGACCTCGAGCATGATGTCGGCAGCGATATCTTCTTGATCGTGGTGCGACATGTTGCGTTTGCGAGCAAACGTCGCGGCGGTGTATTGAACGGAACGAGTGTCCATCAGGACCTCGGAGCGCGTCGCCGAAGCAGACGTGCTGACCGGTCGGGAGGAGTGTGCTTTGCTCATAAGCGGGTGGGTGAGTCAAAGACCATGCCGAAAAAGCGGCTGTTGCTGATTTGTGAATGCGCCCCCTTTGTTCAACTCGGGTGATCGTTACAGCCATGACCGTGCCAGCGACACGGTCACGTCGAATGCAACGGTCAAGGAGGTTCTTGTGAGCGAGATGCCGTCCTCAAGAGCAATCGGAGTGACGCTTTCGAAGGACAAGATGCGGGAGGGACATCGCAACTTCCAGCTGCGAACGTTGTGATGCGTTGAAGCATCCGAATCTCCAAGCGTTGTGGTTCGCGCGTCCTGCGCGGGCCGTATTCAACGCGACGTAACCCTATCGCAGACAGCAACACTGACCATGCATCTCATGAAGGAATCCTACGAATCCCCGGAGCCCACGCCAGGCGATGACATGTTGTTCACGTCCTATCCACGCGACGGCGTCTGGCATAGCGGCAAAGCACTGATTATGAGAACTACAGCGCTTCAACTGACACTTGCAAGATTGCGTTAAGTGGCAAGCGATACATAGCACGACATCACAATGGAAGCGCATCCGGCATGAGGCTGCGGTTGTCGTCATTGCAAACACTGCTGCTCACGCCATGACACCCGGGCGACGATGTTCCTCAGTTCTCGTTCTGTGACTGGATCTTTTCCCCGTGCAACGGGCGGCAAGAAGAGCAGTTCTTCTTGGATCGCAGGAGCGAGGTGCAACATGCTCAGAATCTGACTCACCCGCGCAGGCGTCACACGGGCGACGGCCGCGAGTTCCCGCTGGCTCGCCACCTCGCCCGACTTGATGAACCCGTCGAGCTTGATCGCCAAAGCCATCAACCTCGCCACCCGTGGAATGCGCCCGACCGGCCCGGACGGCGGCGATGTGGCATCGGTTGTCGGGGGCGCGGAGCGACGAGGCCCCGACCGTTTGCCCACCTTCGCGACCTTGAAGCTACCCGTTAGCATCGTGGATTGTCCCGACACGTCACACCTCCGATTCGTTGAAGCCAACGCCTGCTCTGCAAGTGACCGTCACGGCTTGCGACGCCGCGTCGTATTCGACCCGCTCGACCATCGCCTTCATGAGTTGATCGCGCTCGCCGGGCAGCATCGCAGCCCACAAGCTGTCGAACGACTCCACCGCGCCAGCGATCTCGTCCGCATCAACGTGCTGGGCTTCGTCCGCAGCGATGCGAGTCTCGAGCGCTTTCACCTGCCGCTTTAATCGCTCGCGTTCCTTAGCCACGTCCTTGCCCACACAGCCCGCCTGGCTGGCCAGCTGCTCGCGGAGGGCGGCGAGTTCCTCAACGCGGCGGTGGGCAGCGTCGGCCAACTGCTGGCGCGCCTGCTCGACAACGGCTGCGATGGTGGTGTCTTCCGTGAGCAGCGGCCTCAGCTGGTCGAGGACAAACTGCTCTAGCTCCCTAGCTGGCAACGACGGGCACGGGCAAGCCGCGCGTCCGCGCTTCGATGCGTTCGAGCACACAAGATACCGATGTACCGTGCTCGACTTCTTCCCCTTACGCGTCACTGTGGACATCGTCATCGCACAGCTGCATGCCTTGCACCGCACCAAGCCTCGGAGCGGGTTTGCGTTTGTCGCCTGA
>JBKDAN010000024.1:0-57569 GCA_046316615.1 Phycisphaerae bacterium | reverse complement strand
GGCCCGCGCGTCTTCCTGCGCTTCCTGCAAGCCTGGCGACATGGTGTCGGCGGCCTCGCTGGCGATGGCTTCCAACTCGGCGGCGCATTCCTCATCCGCAATGGCGCGATCATCCACGCCTATCGCCACGACGATGCCGCCGATCGCCCCGACTACTGCGAACTCGCCGCCGGCTGATCATCCACCAGCTCGCGCAACTCACGCAGCGTGTCAAACGCCTTGATCGGCGTCAGCTCTTCCAGCTTCACATCGCGCAGCGCATCCACCGCCGGATGCGGCACATATTCCTTGAACAGCGGCATCTGCATCTCTGCGCTGCTCGACACCCGCGACGTATCCACACGGCGCTTGGACTTTGCTGCGCCAGCCTCCGCACCCGTGTGTACCGCCAGACTCTTCAGCACGTCATTGGCGCGCAACACCACATCCTTGGGCATCCCCGCCAACCGCGCCACATGCAGCCCGTAGCTGCGATCCGTCTTCCCCGGCAGAATCCGGTGCAGAAAAACGATCTCCGCATGATCGCCGCCCTGTGGCCACTCGCGCACCGCCACATGCAGATTCTGCACCTTGCCAGGCAGGCGCTCTTCCAGATCTGTCAGTTCGTGGTAGTGCGTTGCAAACAGCGTGCGCGGCGCATCCTCGCGCTTGGCGAGATACTCCACAATCGCCCACGCCAGACTCAGCCCGTCCAGCGTGCTGGTGCCGCGCCCCACTTCATCCAGAATCACCAGACTCCGGCCCGTGGCGTGGTGCAGAATGTTGGCCGTCTCGATCATCTCCACCATGAAGGTGCTCTGTCCGGCATGCAGCGCGTCATCTGCACCGATGCGCGTGAAGATGCGATCCACCATCCCCACCGTCGCGCTGGCCGCCGGCACAAAACTACCCGCATGCGCCAGCAGCGTCAGCAGCGCAACCTGCCGGATGTACGTGCTCTTACCGGCCATGTTGGGCCCCGTCAGCAGCGCGAGCGCCGCCGCCTCGCCGCCAAGTCCCGTGTCGTTCGCAACGCAGCTGCCCCCACTGCCGATCAGCGCCTCTTCCAACACCGGGTGCCGCCCCTGCGCGATAGCGAGCGCGGGCGCGTCCGTCAGCGCGGGACGAACCCACCCGCGGTGATGCGCCTTGTCCGCCAGCGCGAGCGTGGCATCAAGCGAAGCGACGTTGTCCGCGATGGTCGCGAGCGCTGTCGTGTGCTTGAGCGCGCGATCGCACAGTTCCTGAAAGAGCTGCTTCTCCCGCTCCTGGGCGCGTGCCTGGGCGGTGGTCACCTTGCGCTCAAAGTCGCTGAGCTCGGGCGTCGTGAAGCGTTCCGCGTTGCGCAGTGTCTGCATGCGCTTGAGCTGCACCGGCGCCGTAGCCGCCTGCGCCATGGGCAGTTCAATGAAGTACCCCGCGACCTTGTTGTAACCCACCTTCAAGCTGGGCAGGTTGTGCTCTGCAATCAGCTTGGTCTGATACGCCGCCAGCCAACTGCCCGCGTCGCGCTCGAGCAGGCGTGCTTCGTCGAGCTCGGCGTCCACGCCATCGCGAATCAGGCCACCGTCGCGCATGTGCGCGGGGGGTTCGTCCACGCACAGCCGGGCGATGTCTGCGGGCAGGTCGGCGAGTTCTTGTGTCGCCGTTTCGAGCGCTGTGCGCAGCGATGCGAGCGCGGGTGCGTCGGCGATGACTTGAGCGAGCTGGGCGGATGCTCGCACGCTTTTCGCCAGCGCCACGATGTCGCGCGGCGTCGCGCGAGCGAGACTGACGCGACCGGCGATCCGCGCGATGTCTTGAATCTCCGCCAGCACGCCGCCGAGTTGCTCGGCGAGCGTGCGGTCCGCGACCAAGCTCGCGACGGCGGTTTGGCGTTGCTCCACCGCGGCGCGCTCGCACAGCGGCATGCACAGCCACTCGCGCAGCGTGCGCCGGCCCATCGGTGTGCGGCAACTGCCCTGACCCTGCGGGGCCAGTTGGAAGATGCCCATGAGGGTGCCGTCGCCGCCTTTGCTTGCTGCGCTGCCGCCCATCACCACATCGCGCATGGTGCGTTCAACTTCGAGCGAGCGCAGGCTGACTGCGTCAATCAGCAGGTGTCGGGCCGTGTCGGTGCGCTTGGGCGCTCGCACGTGCGCGAGCGATCCGCGGCGAATGGTGGTGCCCGCCGCCGCGACTTCGCGCGATTCATCTTCGCCTGCGGTTTGCGTCTCCTGCACGTAGCGCAGCAGCGCGCCGGCAGCGAGGACGGCGGGCTCGTTGTCGCTGAGCCCAAAGCCCGCGAGGGTCTTCACGGCAAAGTGCGTGAGCAGCGTGTCGAGGGCTTCCTGCGGGCGAAAGTGCCAGGCGGCCCGCGGCAGCGTGGCGATGTTGAGCGGGCTGGCGGCGTCGCGCACGTACGCCGGCGCGGTGCGTTCGGCGGTGTCGATGTAGAGCAGCTCGCGCACGCCGCGGCGGGCGAGTTCGTCGATAGCGCTGGTGGTCAGGCACTCACTGACGAAGAAGTCGCCGGTGCTGACGTCGATGGTGGCGAGAGCGACTCGCGCGGGTGATGTGGTGTTCTTGCTGTCGGCGGGCACGATCGCCGCGACGGCGACGCGCTGGTCGGTTTCGAGCAGTGATTCGTCAACGAGCGTGCCGGGCGTGATGACACGGGTGACCGCGCGGGGCACAAGCCCCTTGACCGCGGAGGCTTCCATCAACTGCTCGCACACCGCCACGCGGAAACCCTTGAGTGTGAGTTTGCGCAAGTACGTTTCGAGCTGGTGAAAGGGCATGCCTGCCATGGGCACACCCGCCGTGCGCTGCGTGAGGGTCAGGCCGATGGCCTTGCTCACGGTGACGGCATCGTCATCGAACATTTCGTAGAAGTCGCCGATGCGGAAGAGCAGAATGCAACCTTCGTACCGCTTTTTGAAGCGGTAGTACTGCTGCATGGCTGGTGTCTCGCGCGGGTCGGGCATCGGGAGAAAAGCGATAAAGTGAAAAGCGATAAAGTGAAAATGTTGCGGAACAACGGTAGGTGAGCGGGCTGAATGCGGGGCCCTTAGATGCTGTCCCACTCAAGTCGCCAGCCGTCGGCGAGGTTCAGGTACATAGTGCCGAAGTCGATGTCGGCATCACCCTTGCGAAATGCCATCGGCGGCGGTCTGATGGTGAAGATCGGGCGCACTTCGATGGTCGTTACGCCGCTCGACGCATCATGGCTTACGCGACTGACGTGGAAGAGGCCGATGAAGCGCGGGGGCGAGGTGTTTGGTTGCTGGAGAGCGGCAGCATGCTTGGTGAGGGATGCGTGGGAGAGTGAAGCGGCGATACGCAAGGGCTGATTGGTCACGGCCGCGACGATGGCGGACGAGATGAGAACAAACAACAGCAGCCAGCGCCATGTTGGAAAGCCGCAGCGAATGCCGCGCATGCGGAGGAAGATGCGCGCGAGTGAACAGGTGATGAGACCAGGAAACCAACAGGCGTACAGCCCGAGCCACAGCACGAGATACAGCAGAGTATTGCCGTGCCACACAGGCGCAGCGAGAATGGTGAAGACCAAGAGACCTATGCCCAGCACGACGCAGAAACGCACGGAGGGCTGGGCGTTGGCGCAGCGGCGAGCGATGCGAATGTGGCGTGGTTCGCGGGGGCCGAAGGTGGTTGGGTCGGCGGGGTTGAAGGCGCGGCCGCATTCGGGGCAGCGCGAGGTGGGCACGCCTGTGAGTGCGTAGTTGCAATCAAGGCAAGTTGGCGGCGGGGTGGTCATGACGGATCCCACAACATCCACCAATTGTTGCCGAGGCCTTCATCGAACGGGTAGCCGCTGGGTGTGAGTGTTTTGCCTTCGATGATAATGATGCTGGCGCCGAAGAGGCCGAAGATTGGATCGACGAGGAACTGCGTGTGGCCTGGCGTCACATTCGTGATGTGGGTCACGCGATACAGGCCGATCCAGCACGGCGTCGCAGGCAGCGCGGGCGCCGCTAGTTCACGTTCAAAGGCACCACGCGACAGAAACCACTGCGTGTGGATCACGACGCGGTTTGACCACGTGAAGCCTGCGAGCGTGAGCAGGATCGGCACCGCCAGCCAGCGTCGATTGATTGGCACGCGGCGCACGCCGCGCCAGGACAGCCAGCGCCGTGCGTGCAGCATACGGATCACGGGGATGACCCACGTGAGGAGCAGCGCGAAGAAGATGACGACGAAAGCGAGAAGAATGCTGAGTTCGCCGCGAGGGGATGCACTGATGACGAAGAACGTGAGGCCGATGGCCCAGCAGGTGAGTTGCAGGCGGCTGGGGGCGGATGTCGCGCGTTTGAGATACGCGTGCCTCGTTGGGTTGAACGACGTGTCGATGGGATGGCCGCACTCGGGGCAGCGGGTATCGCGGACGCCGGTGAGGGAGTAGTTGCAGTGCAGGCATTTTGGTGCATGCCGCTCGATCACGTGTCACTCCATGCGAGCCACCATCCATTGGATAGCCGCTTGATGCGCGGGTGGCTCGCGCTTGGGATGGCGGCGGAGGGACCGAAGCGAAACTGGGGCGGCGGATTGCTCCAGCGGATCGGTCCGGCGAGGTCAAGCTGTATCGTGCCATCGGGGTAACGCTGCACTGCACTGATAGCGGTGACGCCGTATGTCTGATGAGGCGTGAGGGGGCGTGAGCCTGTGGCGACATCTTCCAGGGCACTGTGCGTGAGGGACCAGCGGACGGACCAGCCCAGTCCGGTTGCCAAAGCGATGGGAGCGAGCAGCGGCGTGAAGAGCAGAACATGCACAGCCCACGCGCGGCGCGTGGTGAGCGATCGCGGGCCATGTGCGCGTGCGTGCAGTACGAGCAACGCAATCAGCACGGGGAGACTGACTGCGGTGAGCAGCATCGCGAGGGAGATTGCATGACCGACGGCGAAGAGTGAGCCTGGCATGGCATACGCGATGAGGCGATACATCGCAAACGCGAGGATGCAGAGTGCAAGGACGCGCCCAAGATGGATGGCTACGAGCAAGGCGCTTTGTCGCACGCGCGATACGGGGCCGAAGGTGGTTGGGTCGGCGGGGTTGAAGGCGCGGCCGCATTCGGGGCAGCGGGAGTCGGGCACGCCGGTGAGGGCGTAGTTGCAGGTGAGGCAGGTTGGGGCTGCACCGGCGGACATGCGGGCAGTCTACCAGCTTGCACAAGTTGTGCGGCGGCGTGGCGTTGCGGCGAGAATGGCTTTGTGTGGGGGGCGGCGCTATGCTCCCCTCCCCGTCGCGGAGGTTGACGGCCGGGCCCGGTGCACGGGCTGTGCCATGAACCTGGTCAGGGCTTGACCGCAGCAGCCATAAGTGGTCGCGGTCCGGTGCCGTCGGTGTCCTGGCCGTCAACCACCGCGATGGGTTGTTTCTTTTTTGGGGCGTTGGGCGGGGGCGTGCGGATTGGCGAGATCAGCCGATACCCGGGTCTTCTGCGGGGCTGAGGCGAAAATCGCGACACCGGGCTACATTGTGGATCGAAGGAGTTGGTATGAACTATCTGCTTGCTCAAGCCGCCGCCGCGACGGAGCCCACCCCCACCGCCGCACAGACGCCACCCGCTGATATCCGTGAGTTGACGGTGTGGGTCGCTGGGGTGTTGATCGTGTGCGCCATCACGCTGGCAATTTGGGCGATGACGAAGGCGCGGACGCCTTTGGCGGGCGATCATCACTGAATGATGTGGTTTGCGCGATCGACTTGTGCGCGATCGACGTGAGCGCGATCGTTTTGGGCGCGATCGCTTTTGGCGCACGCGAGTGGAAGCTGCACGTGGTGTCGTGCGGACGTTCAGGGGGACGCAGGTCGCGATGCGATGAATGCGCGAACGTGTTCGTGCATGCGGGCGTCGCCGCGAAGGACGAGGATGTGGCCTGCGGGGTCGATGCACCAGGCTTGGAGATAGCCATCGGTGATTGTGTTGGCATTGAGCCATTCGTGCATGGTGCTGATGAAGGTGTCGGTGGGTAGACCGAGCAGATCGACGCGCTCGCCAACGTGGTGAGGGCCCTCACAGATATCAGCGACCCAGTAGGCGCAGACGGAGCCATCTTCGTGGTCGGCGATGTGGGCCTCGGGCTTGTCGGGGCCGGCCTGGGTGTAGAAGTCGTTGAGCGCATTCCACGCGGGTGTTAGACGTTCCTGCAGATCGGGCTCGGTGGTCAAGATGACGAGCTGACTGCCCAGCGGCTCGGACGATGCTGCGTACAAGTTTGACAGCACGTAGCCTGCGGATCCGAACCGCGGAGAGATGATGAGACTGGGAAACATCGTGTCGAGCGCTTCGAGTTCGAGCGGCTCTGCGGTGCGAGAGAGAAGCGTTTCGTCGAATGGTGTCGAGGTTGGATGTCTCGCAGCGAGCAACCGGCGGAGCGAGGTTTCCCATGAGTCGCCACTGCGATTTCTTGCCGGGTAGATGCGATCGAGCGAGAAGATGTGGACCGTCTGCGTTTCATCGTCCTCGAAGGTGATGGGTGTGCCATTCCACAACCACTTGAAGCGCCACGCGTAGATGGTGGCCCAGATGCTGGAGCGGGATTGCTCGAGCGTGCCTGACTGCCAGCGCGTGTCGAGCTCGTTGCGGGCTCTTGCTGCGAACGAAAGCGTGGCTGGCGCGGCTGCGGGCGAGGGCAACAACCGGAGTACCGCCGGGTTGTTGGGTTCCACTGGATCGGGAATGGGGAACACGCACGCGAGCGTCCATGTGGGCGCGATCGCGAGCCAGTTGCGCGAACCATCGGGCTGGGGCACTTTGGGCATGCGCCAGGCCGGTTCAACCAGCAACAGCAGCAGCACACCAGCAAACGCTACCAGGCACCGACGTGGACGACGTGAATCGACTGCGTGCACAGGGGATGTCGTGCCGCACTCTGGACAGAGAAGGGATGCGTCGATCGTCGCAGTGGCCGCAAGGTCATATCCACACTTGGGACAGGGCTTGACGCGCCCCACACTGCGACGCCACAGGCCGCGCACCATGCACCAGAGACCCGCGAGCGCGAGCACGCAAGCGATTGCCGTCCACGCGAGTTGTGCGACACTCCAGCCCATGCCTCTTTGACGCACACGCGGGCGGAGCGTTTCGCCACTACGCTTGCCGCCTGACTACTACCGCTTCAACCCGCGCTCCGGCCTGGCAAGGGCCGACGATGATCGTCCTGACGCTGCTTGGATGGACGAGCATTCCGCTGTTTCTGAAGCACTTTACTGGGTTGATTGACGGGTGGACGGCGAACGGCTGGCGATATGGGTTCTCTGCGCTTATGTGGCTGCCTGTGCTTGTGTGGGCTGCGATGAAGCACAAGACGCCGGCGGGGCTGTGGCGTGCGGCGTTGCCGGCGAGTCTGTTCAACATTGGCGCGCAGATCTGCTTTGGGCTTGCGCCGTATTACATCGATCCGGGGCTGATGACGTTCAGCTTGCGGGTGCAGATTGTGTTTGTGACGATCGGGGCGGTGCTGCTGTTTCCGGCGGAGCGGGCGACGATTCGGAGCTGGGGGTTTTTGACTGGGATTGCGATGGTGCTGGGCGGGACAGTGTCGGTGCTGCTGCTGAAGCCGGGTGGGCTTGGTGATGGGTCTGCGCTTGGGGTGAGCCTTGCGCTGGGCAGCGGGCTGCTGTACGCGGGGTATGCGCTGTGCGTGCGCAAGCACATGCAGGGGATGAACTCACTGATTGCGTTTGCGGCAGTGAGTCAGTACACGGGTGTTGCGCTGCTTGCGTGCATGTTTGTGTTTGGCAAGGATCATGGCGCGCAGGTATTTGAGCTGAGCGGCAAGCAAGTATTCCTGCTGCTGCTGAGCGCCATTGTGGGCATCGGCATTGGTCACACGCTGTACTACGCGAGCATCAATCGGCTGGGGCTTGCGGTTTCGGCGGGCGTCGTGCAGTTGCAGCCCATCACGGTGAGCATTGGATCGCTGCTGATCTTTCAGGAGCGGCTGACGAGCCTGCAGTGGGCATGCGGGATTGTGGCGGTGTGCGGGGCGGGGTTGATTTTGTGGACGCAGGGGAGGAAGAAGAAGGCAGTAGGGATTCGGGATTAGGCATTGGGGTGAAGGCAGCGGACGCGGCACGTCGTCGTCGCGGTGGCACTTCGTCCTTTGGTCCCTTTGTCGCCTTTACCGCTGGCCGTACTGCTTGGCGTAGTAGTCGCGATAGGCTCCGCTCTTGACGTTGCGCCACCAGGCTTCGTTGTTCTTGTACCAGTTGATGGTGTCGGCGAGGGCCTGTGGCCATGCGCTGCGGGTGGGTTGCCAGCCCAGTTCGTTCTTGGCTTTGGTGCAGTCGATCGCGTAGCGGCGATCGTGGCCCGGGCGGTCGGCGACGGGCTTGATGGAGTCGTGGCCTTTGCCCATGAGGCGCAGGATCTCGTGGGTGAGTTCGAGGTTGCTGCGTTCGTTGTTGCCGCCGAAGTTGTAGACCTCGCCGGCCTTGCCCTTCTCGAGCGCGGTCAGGACACCCTCGCAGTGATCGTCGACGTGGATCCAATCGCGGACGTTCTTGCCATCGCCGTAGAGGGGCACCTGCTTGCCTTCGATGAGGTTGGTCACAAAGAGCGGGATGACTTTCTCGGGGAACTGGAAGCGGCCGAAGTTGTTGCTGCAGCGCGTTGTCACGATGTCCATGTGGAAGGTGTGGTGATAGGCGCGGGCGAGGAGATCGCCGCCGGCTTTGCTGGCGCTGTAGGGGCTATTGGTTTCGATGGGCGTGGTTTCTTTGAACTTGAGTTCAGGCTTTTCGAGGGGCAGCGATCCGTAGACCTCGTCGGTGGAGACGTAGACGAAGCGGTTGCTCTTCATCCATGCGCCGCCTTTGGCGCGGCGTGCGGCGTCGAGCAACGTTTGCGTGCCGATGACGTTGGTCATGACGAAGGGGCGCGAGTCGAGGATGCTGCGGTCGACGTGGCTCTCGGCGGCCATGTGGACGATCGCGTCGCACTCTTCGATGAGCGGCATGACGGTCTTTTCGTCGCCGATGTCGCCTTTCACGAAGCGGTAGCGCGGGTTGTTTTCGAGGCCGCGGAGGTTCTCGAGATTGCCTGAGTATGTCAGGACGTCGAGATTGGTGATGCGGTAGTTGGGCCGGTCTTTGAGGACCAGGTGAACGAAGTTGCTGCCGATGAAGCCGGCGCCGCCGGTGAGGAGAATGTGCATGATCTTTCCTTCGCTGAGTTCGCGATATTTGTCTTGTATCAGGTCGACACTATCAATCCGTTCACGTTTCAATACGCCCCATCACATCCGCCAGCGCCGTGCGCCACGGTGTCATGGGACCCACCAGTTTCTCCGTGTGGGAGATATCCAGCACGCTGTATGCCGGTCGCTTCGCAGGCCTCGGGAATTCGTCACTTGTGCAGGGAAGCACTTCACCCTTGGCACTGGCGAGGCGGCCGATTTCCTGGGCGAATTCGAACCACGTGCACTCGCCGCCATCGGTTGCGTGCTGCACGCCTCGGCTGCCATTGGCCAGCATGCCGAGCGTGGTGCGGGCCAGGTGTTCGCTGCTAGTGGGTCGGCCGCGCTGGTCGTTCACGACTTTGATGCTGGGCTTGCTGAGCAGCAGCGAGCGGATGGTGCGGACGAAGTTCTTGCCCCAGGGTGCGTAGAGCCAGCTGGTGCGGATGTGCAGCCAGTGCTTGGTGTCAAGTTGCTCGAGTGCTGTTTCGCCCGCCGCTTTGCTGCGGCCGTAGGCGTTGAGGGGCTCGCGGGGCTGGGTGGTTGTGTAGGGTGAGGCGGCGACACCACTGAAGACGTAGTCGGTGCCGAAGTTGACGAAGAGCGCGTTGCGGCGAGCGCAGCTCTGCGCCATTTCGCGCACTGCGTCACCATTCACGCGGGTGGCGGCGGTTTCCTGGGTTTCTGCGCCGTCGACATCTGTCCATGCTGCGCAGTTGATGAGCGTGTCACATGCGTGCTGAGCGAGCAGGCTGTCGACGCTTGCGCCGACTTGGCCACTGCCGCCCGTCAGCAGGTCGACGCGGTCGCGGCCTGCGGCGACGAACGCGATCTCGCGGCGTGTCAGCTCTTCGCGAAACGCACGCCCGAGCATGCCGGTTGCACCAATCAACAGCACCTTCACGCGCCGCTCCTCTCCGCAGACTTCTGGGCGATCAGTGCACGGAACAGCGTGTCCGTGCGTTTGGCGATCGCATCGATCGACAGTTCATCGCGAAAACTCGTGTGACCGCCATCCGCGATCGCGTCGCGCAGAGCACCATCGCGCACCAGTTCGCGAATCGCTTCGACGTACTGCTCGTGGGTCTTCACCAGCATGCCATTCAGGCGATGCTTGAAGAAGTACGGGTTCTCGTGCAGATCACTTGCGACGATCGGCACGTCGGCCGCGAGGTAGGCGAGCACTTTGCCGAAACTCTTGCCTTCTGCGAAGTGACTTGTGGGCGCGAGGACGTGCAGCCCCACTGCCACTTCGTTGAGTGAGGCGACGAACTCGCTGTTGGGCATGAACTCGCGGGTTTCGCAGGTGAGGCCAGCGTCGCGCATGGGCTGCAAGTACGCGTTGGCTTCGTCGCGCGTTGTGGGCGTGACGCCGTAGAGCCGAAACGTGAACGGTGTCGGCTTGGCGGCGTCGATCATCGCACGCTGCACAATCGCGGCTTCGTCGCGATACTTCATCGAATCGCTCTGGGCCCACGCGACGATGACCTTGCGTTGCGAGGATCGCACACTTGGACGCGCGGGCGGCATGGGGTGGCCTGTCCACACGACGTGTACGTTGCTGTTGAACTGGCGACACCAGGCCGCGACGTTCTGGCTGCCTGCCGTCACCATGTGGGCAAGCTTGCAATTCACTTCGCATTGCACGGCTTGCTCGGGCGTCTTGTAGTCCGCGTCGTCGAGATCGAAGACCCACTTGGCGTCGGTGGTGTAGTAGTCGGGCCAATTGAGCGGGTTGCGGCCCTTTTGCATCACGGCGATGTGGGGCTTTTCGAGATCGAGGATGCGTTGGCGCTGGCTGCGTTCGAGCTGCGCGGGGACGACGGTGGTTCGCCAGCCGAATGGTTCGAGGGCGGTGGCGAGTTCGTAGGCGCGGAGGTTTGCGCTGCCGCAACTTTCGGCGGTGTTGGGGAAGAAGACGGCGCGTTTGAGTGCGGCGGGCTTGCGGATGCGCTCAAGGTGCAGGCGCACTTCGCGTGCGCGGTGGCCCAGCCAACTCTTTGGCGTGAGCGGGTCGGGCTGGCGGCGCGCGGCAAAATCCGCGGCGGATGCCGCGATGCGGGCAGGGTCTGTCAGAGCCTGGGCCATCGGCCAATGCTATCGGCGAGAAGACATGAAATATCCAGCGTTATCGGCAAGTTGCCGACATCGTGCCTCGTGCGCCAAAGCACACATCACTCAGCCGTGCCGCACGTGCCAAGGGAAACCGGCGACAGAGTCGTGCGCTCGGCGGTCTTCGTCAGGCTTGGCGGCGTTGTACGCATGCGTGACGTAATAGAGCAGACCTGCGGGGGTATCGCCGCAGGTTGCAGCACCGTGCCAGAGCGGCGGCGGAACGACCATGACGCCGGGGCGCTTCTCGCCAATGACCAAGAGCCACGCGACGTTGTCGGTCTCGCGGTAGACGCCGACCTTGATGTGCCCTTGCAGGCAGATCCAGAAGTCCGTCTGCAGCGCGTGGCGGTGCCATGCTTTCACGACACCCGGATACTGCACGCTGAAGTTGATCTGCCCCTGGGGGCCCATCACGCCCTGCATCTGGTTCATCATGGACCAGCCGCGATCGTCGGTGAAGAGCTGCGCGGGGACGAAGACGGGCTCGTTGTTGGCCTTGGCGTGTTCGTGGGCGGCGGCGAGATCACCGTTGGGCCAGATTTTGGGAGAGATGGTTTTCATGGTCAGTTCGATACATGCTGCTGACGTGAATGTGAATCCCACGAGATATCGGTAGTTTCGTGACCGAAGTTTGTCGTTGTTTTCGGTTTGAGTTCGCGTCTGCGGCGGGATTCCGAGAAGAACCCAGTCCCGAAAGCCACGAAAGTAGATTGACGCCTGTTGAGCAACGTGGTATGCTGGAACCCCGATTCAATCCTGAATTCGACGCAGAGTCGAGAATAGGAAGCATGTCGATGCGCTGCTATTTCGGGTCGGATTTCTCCACCGTCCACATTCGTGCCTGCGTCGTTATCGCCACTGGCGCGCTCACATCCATCGCATCAGCCCAGTGGTCCGTCACACAGCTTCACGTCGGACCATCACCCGGATCGCTCGCACTTGCCGCCAGCACTTCGGGCGATCAAGTCGGTCGCAGCTTTGGTCCAGATGGCCTGATCTCCTATCGCGCGATGCTCTGGCGCGGTTCCGCCGCATCCGCCGTTCAACTGCATCCTGCCGATGGTTCGTTCAGTTCCGCAAACGCCGCACACGGCTCCCAGCAAGGCGGTACCGTCTTCAAGGCAAGCGGCTATCGCGCCACCATCTGGAGTGGCACCGCTGCCTCCGCTGAAGACCTCGGCCCCGGCGAGATTCTCGCGATGTCTGCCGGCCTGCAAGGCGGACGTGTCGGCAACGCAGCGGCCTTATGGCGTGGGACCGCTGCATCGTTCGTCAACCTTGCCCCCGTGAACCCAAATCCGGGCGGCGCGCAGTTCACGGCATCACAGGTGCTCGCAGTCCACGGCAACCGACAAGTCGGGTCCGCAACGCAAACCATAACCGGATTCGGCGACATCGAGCGCGCCGCCATCTGGAGCGGCACCGCTGCGTCGTATCAGCCTCTGCCTGGTCCAGATCCGACCAACCTCTCGGCAACCCGCGCAACCGCGATCAGTGCGACCCAGATTGTCGGTAACTACATCGACTTTCTCGAAGACAGCAACACGGCGCTCTTGTGGAATGCCGCAACGCTCGAGCAGACCGAGCTCCGAGCACCCAACGCCACGTCAACGCTCGCATATGGCGTCGACGCCGATAGGCAGGTCGGCTCGGCCAAAATCAACAACCTTCAGCATGCAAGTCTGTGGAGCGGCACCACTGCGTCGTGGATAGATCTGCACACCTTCGTGCCCGCCGAATTCAGTCAGAGCGTCGCGACCTCTATCGCCGTGTCCAACAGCACTATCGACATCACCGGCTATGGCATCTTGCCCAGCGGTGAGTTCCGCGCCCTGCTCTGGTCACAGCCCGTGCCCACCCCCGCCGGACTCGCTGCCTTCGCGCTCGCCGGCGTCGTCTGCGCGCGCCGCCGTCGCTGACGCTTGACGCGCGTCAGTTCTCATGTTTCCCTGCCGCACCTCAATCGTCTTCGCATCCGCACGGGTCACCGCACGCGACTTCTCGCTTCGCCCTTACCCCCGAATCCCCCCACCAAACAACCCCGGCCGCGCACCCTTCAAATCCAAGTGATTCGCCCCGCTCTCCGCCACAAACTTGCTCGCGCGGAACAGGCTCTCAAACGTCCCCGCGTCCGTCCACCAGCCTTCCAGCGTCTCGCACGTCATGTCGCCGCGGTTCAGGTAGTAATTGTTCACGTCCGTGATCTCAAGCTCCCCGCGGCCCGAAGGCTTCAGGTCCTTGCACACCTTGAACGCGTCGCCGTCGTAGAAATAAATCCCCGTCACCGCCATGTTGCTGGGCGGGTCCTTGGGCTTCTCGATGAGGCGCTTGATCTTGCCCTTGCTGGGATCGCCATCAAACTCCACCACGCCGAATCGCTGCGGATCGGGCACGTCCTTGAGGATGATCTTGGCGCCGCTCTTCTGCGTGAAGAAGTCAGCGGCGGCTTTGCGGATGTTGCCTTCGATGATGTTGTCACCGAGAATCACGCAGATCTTGCCGCCATCGGCGAAGTCTTCGGCGAGCTTCAGGGCGTCGGCGATGCCGCCTTCGCCTTCCTGATAGCCGTAGCGGAGGCTCTTGAGGCCCAGGTGCTTGCCGTTTTTGAGGAGCTTGAGGAAGTCGCCAGCGTGTTCGCCGCCTGTGACGACCATGACCTCATCGATGCCTGCGTTGATCAGGCACTGAATGGGGTAGTAGATCATCGGACGGTCATACACCGGCAGCAGGTGCTTGTTGGTGACAAGCGTGAGCGGACGCAGACGCGTACCCAGACCACCGGCGAGAATTACACCCTTCATTGCCAAACTCCTGAGTCAGAACAAATCGCTAGAGCCCCGCAGACGTCGGCATGATAAACCGCTCGCGCCCACGAACGCCTGATATCGGGCATCGTCCAAACATGATCTTGATGTGAGCCGCGTGCGCGAAGAAGTCCGAAAAAGTCATCGGCCATGCCAGCAAACCGCGGCGAAGGGCCGCCAACGCGCAAGAACAGCTATAAGTTTGGCAACGTACGCGAAAAGCGGATCGCACGGACAATCAGCTGCCGCGAGGCGCAACCACCACGCGACGCTTCAGGTCAGGCACCCACGTGCCGCCGGGCTTCTCGACAGTGATGGCAAACAGAGCCACGCGCCCGACTGCGATACCTGGCGTAATGGGCACAATGACCTCGCCATCGGCCGTGGCGTTGAAGATACCGCCCGAGACTTTCTGCTCCAGGCCGCGCTCGTCGATGACCCACACCTGGTATTGCTCCTTGGCGGGGTCGTTGGGCTTGAGGCCCACAAAGCGCAGGTAGCCAGTCTCCAGGCGATCGTTCCACACCACGTCACCGGTGATGTTGGGCTGCTCGGGAGCAGGTGCGCCTTCCAGGTTGAACGGCGCCCACGCCACGCGAATGGTGTCGGGCACTTCCAGCAGTTTCTGGCGGTTCGCCTGCGCGATAGTCGGATCAGCCGGCGCTTCGAGCCGCGCGATGGTCAGGCGAGCGTCATCCAAGTCGCGTGCCTGCTGTGCGGCTGCGCTGGTCGCATCGGCCAGTTGCTGCGCGAGCATCGTGTTGCGCTGCGCTGCGGCGAGCACCTGTGATTCCTTGTCACGCAGTTCGCCCGTTCGCGTCGTCAAATCACGAGCGAGGCTCTCAATGTGCGCGTTGGACTTTGCCAGCACCGTCGCGTTGTCCGCGACTCGTGCTTCCAGAATCTTCACTTGTTCCTGCGCGGTTGCCAACGCCTGGCTGCGGGCGGACAAGCGCGTGCTGATCACGCCGATAGACACGGCGCCGACAAGCACTGCCGCGGCTGCGAGGGCCCAAGGCAGGGGCGAAACCTTCTTCGCGGGCGGGCTGTAGGGCAGCGGAGCCGTCGTTGCATCACGCTCTGCGAGCGTCTGCTCATCAATCATCGCATCGAGTTTGCTCGCAATCGCGCCCTGCAAGTGTGCCGGCATCTTCTCGCCCTGCGCAGCCGCGCGATGCAGCGATGCCGCTGCGATTTCCTCGGGCAGCGGCGGCCAGACATCCACGGGCTTGCCGGCGCCAGTCGCGGCGTCGGAAGCGGCGTGTGTGAAGTTGCGTGGGGTGTGGTCGCTCAAACGCCAGCCCCCTTCTCCGCACGCGTGAGACGCTCGCGCAGCGTCGCGAGACCCCGGTAAATGTGACTCTTCACTGTGCCCAGAGGCATGGCCAGATGCGTTGCGATCTGGTCGTGCGTCAATCCGCGCACGATAGAAAGTGTGAGCACGCTGCGTTCCTCGTCCAGCAGCGACGCAAAGTGCTCGCGCGCCACCCGTGCGTCATGCGATCGATCCGCCGTGCCATCTCCGCGCAAACACGCATGCAGGTCCGCGTCGGGCGTCAGCGTCGTCCGACGAGACTGCTCGCTGCGATAGCGATCAATCAGTCGGCGTCGCGCGACCACGGCGACGAACTGATCTTCGTCGCCAAATCGCGGGTCATACATGTGCGCTTTCTTCCACACGTGAATGAACACGTCCTGCGTCGCATCTTCGGCGTCAGCCTGCGAACTTGCGAACGTTCGGGCCAGCGACCACACCAGCGGACCAAATCGATCAAGCATCTCGCGGGCGGCGGCTTTGTCGCCGCTTGCGACGCGTGCAAGCAATGTGGTTTTGGCTGGCGGGTTGGACATGGAAACGTTGCAAGTCTACGGACGGTTGCGATTCTGGAATTATCTCACACGCCGTTTCGCGTGGTTCGCTTGGGAGGCGTGTGTTCGTCAAGAGGATTGGTGACGGTCTGGGGTTGCATGAAGAAGCTGGGCACGCCTGGAAAGTTCGGATACGACGGCACGTTGCCGGTTGCAGGCGTCTGCTGGGCGGGCGTCGCGGTATGGAAGTTGGTCGTGCCGAAAATGCCCTGCGAGGATGAACCCGGCGTGAAATTCGGCACAAAGTTCTGACCGAAGCTGGGGGTCCACATGCCCGCCATGTTGGTCGGCGTGGGCGCCATGGGCGACATGGGCGGGTTGGCCGGCGCGGCATTCCAGAAGGCCTGCCACGAGAACTGCTGCGGCGCAGGCTGCTGGAACGCGTTGGCGTACGGATTAAACTGATTCAGCCACGCCAGCACCAGCCACGGATTGACCGCCTGCGGCTGAGCGAACGGATTCGCAGCTTGGTTGGTGAGCGGGCCCATGAAAGAAAGCGGCGACGGGAAGGGGTTTGGCTGGGCGTAAGGGTTGAACGTGACAGGGTTACCTGTGAACATACGAGTCCTTTCCAGTGAGGGATTTCGTCTTGGGCGGCTGGGCTGAGTATCGGTCCAAAGACCTCGCCGAGAAAAAAACAGCACGTTTGGGGAACTTCCTGCCGGGGCACGGGTCGAAATGAGGGTCAGTACCCCTTTTTCCTGCCGCGCCGGGTGTCGGCGCGACGAACAATGGATGGGCGAAGCCTGCGGGCACGCCACGGGACTGGCAAGCCACACGGTGGCGACCAGAACAAAGGAGCCGGGCATGGGTGCGAAGTGCGCAAGCGTTGGGCGATGGAGCGCGGTGCTGGCAATGGCAGTTGCAGCCGGATTGGCCACGGGCCAGACCAGCGCGACCAAGCCCGCCGAACCCGCCAAGACGACCACGACAACCACCACCACAGAGCCGACCGTCGTCCGCTCAACCGGCATCCCCCAGCGTGACACGCTGCTGAAGATGATGATCCCCGTCACGGTCGAGTTTGAGAACCGCCGCCTCGAGGACGTCATGACGTTCATCAAGACCGTCACCGGCGCCGACCTCGAAATCATGTGGGCTGATGACAAGTCCGCCGTCGGCCTCGACAAGGACACCGAAATCAGCGCGAAGGCCAAGAACCTCACGATGCTGCGGTTGCTCGAGATCGTGCTTGAGCGGGCAGCCGTCGCTGACAGCGCTCTCAGCTCCCCCACTGTCATGCCCACGTGGCAGATGAGTGACAGCGGCGCGATGCAGATTGGTCCGCGCTCACGCCTCAACGCGTTCAAGCGCGTCGAGGTCTACCCCGTCAGCGACCTCCTCCTCGAAACGCCCAACTACGACAACGCTCCCGACTTTGACCTGCAGCAGGCACTCCAGTCGGGCCAAGGCGGCGGCGGTGGTGGCGGCCAAAGCCCCTTCACCGAAGCCGACAACGAAGACCCGGAGCGTCGCCCCACGGCTGAAAAGGCCGACGAACTCCGCACGCTGCTGCAGGAACTGGTCGAGCCCGATCAGTGGCAGGATCGCGGCGGCGAAGGCGCGACCATGCGTTACTTCCAAGGCGCGTTCATCGTCAACGGTCCTGACTACGTGCACCGCCAACTCAATGGCTACCCCTACTGGCCCGCTGGCACCCGCGCCATGAAGGTCGGCGGCCGCCGCTACGTGACGCTCAATGGCGACAACGCCGCCAGCACGCTGAACGGCGTGGAGAACGTGCCCGTCACCGCTATCGTGCGCTAAGCCAGGTACGAACAACCATCACCAGCGCGCGGCGACAACGCCGCGCGTTTTTCATTTGAATTGGCGTTATGGCGCGTTATGGCGTCATCAGCACTTCGCTCAGTTGCGATGCACTGATCGCCTTCCACTCTTGCTCAGCCGCAGCGAACAGTTCGGCAACCAGTTCGCTCAGGAAGTACCGCCCTCGCTTCTTCGCCGGGCTGTACCACGGATTCATGAGCGTGGATCGCAGGAGAAACACGCCGCCCGCGTGCTCGTACGCCTGCGGCGTCACGTTCAAGCGCGTCAGGAACGGGGCGACAGTCTCCGCGGCATATCGCGAAGGTGCCAGCGTCGTGCGACTCACAAAGAACCGCTGGTCATACACCCGCTGCCCATCCTCGAGCGTGAACCGTGCAAACAGCCGCCGATTCAGCTCGTTGATCTGCGCGAGCGTCGCAAGGTTGTTCGCCGGCATGAACGCATAGCACACGATGTTGGAGCCGGGCGGACACACGCAGATCGCTCGCATCGGCGTCGCCACGTGCTCGGCATACTGCTCCAGCAGTGCATGCAGTTCGCACGCGTTGCGCACCGTTTCGCGAATGAGCACGCCATGCCCCGTGTTGTCTAGAGGAATGAGCGAGTGACTGAGCCACACACCCGCCGCGGCAGCCCCGGGCTTGCTTCCCTCCAGCACATACAGACCGATCGATTGGCTCGTGCGTTCATACTGCACATCACGCGGCGTGCCTTCGATGTACGGCGCATCCTGGCGCGCAATGGGCTTCACGAGGTTCGACTTGAAGCAGATCGCTCCCGCCGGATACGGGATGTACCCCAGCTTGTGCGGATCAATCGTGATCGAATCGCACTCTCCCAGCCGCTCCAGCGCGTTGCAAGCGCTGTGCTCAGGCAGCTTCAGCGGCAGTTCCACTTCGCGCCCGTTGAGCCTCGCCGTCGTCACCGGCGCACCAAGTCCGATGCGCGACGGGATCGTCAACGTGCGCAGGTAGCCGCCATACGCGCCATCGGCGTGCAGCCAGAAAGACCCCAGCCGCGCCCGCTCGCGCGCCGAGCGCAATTGCAGAATCTCATCGACAGGGTCCACCGCGCCCTCTTCCGTCGTGCCGACGACAGCGACGACCGCAAGCACATGGTCGCCCGCATCCTCCACGCGTTGCAACACGGCTTCCAGATCATCCACGCGCATGCGAAACTCAGCATCGACCGCCACGGGCCAAATCGCTCCGCGTCCGATGCCCAGCGTGTCCAGAGCCTTTTCAAAGCAGTAGTGATGCGTCTCGGGCACGAGCAGCACGGGCGATGAGTCCAGTGCACGCACAATCCTCGCCAGCCCTTGCTCGACGACATTGTGAGGCGAATCCACATACGCGCGGATGCATCGCGCCACGGTGTCATCGCTCTTGCCGAACGACGCGTACGCATCATCAAACACCTGCGCAAGCGCGTGCAGCGATGCATCAGGCGACATGTGCAGCTTCTCAAGCTTCGAGCCCTGCGGCATGGCCGGCAGCGCCAACTGCTCGCGCATATCCGCAACGACCAGCGGCAGGTACTTCACCGTGCGCGCCATCCACAGCGCCTCGATGTTCGCCAGCGTGCCGCCGCTTGTGAGGTGCGACCAGCTTTCGGGCCCGTACCCCAGCATCTTCGCGATCATCGCGCACGCTTCAAGTTCCAGCCGCACCGTGACGGGCGCGGAATCCGCCGACACGTTGTTGGGGTTGTACAGCATCGCGGCGAAGTACCCGGCGATGGAAGGCAGCGTCTGTTCCGCGACCATGTGGGCCGCGTATCGCGGACTCTGAAACGGGAAGTCCCCCTTCAGCCGAGCCAGCAGTTCCAGGAGCCGATCGTTGAACGCGTCCTGAAAATCCTCCGCCTCACGCCGCATGCGAGAGTCAATGATGACGCCATCTTCAGGAAAGTAGTTGCGCCGCCACGAGTAGTAGTCGTGCGCGATGGATGTGAGCGACGCGGTGAACCAGTCACCGTTCTCGGCTTTGGGACCCGCGAACCACGCAGACATCTGGGCAAGCGTGTGCGAAAGGTCGCCAGCGATTTGTGTTTCAGGCATGGAGCATCCGGCAAAGCATCATCGCGCATCAGTGTAATGCGTACGCCCATCGCTGATGTCGCCAAGCCCTTCGCCCACGCCGGATTGCGCCGAATTCACGCAAAGGCGGCAGTCGCCGCGCTCGCGATCAAGCGAACACCGCCCATGCCAGACCACGACCGTTTTCGGGCGGCACCCCCACGCGAAAACCGCTCGGATGTGCGCTAAAGTGCCCCCTTCGCCGGAGAGATGTCCGAGTGGCCGAAGGAACGCGACTGGAAATCGCGTAAACGGGTAACCGTTTCGAGGGTTCGAATCCCTCTCTCTCCGCTTTCTGTTCCCCCTGCTGTTTGGTCCCCGCAAAGCCGTGTTCCCACGGCTTTTTTGCCGCGCCCGCCAAACTGCCACAATTCGCCTTGACAGGGGGACTCGCCCGCTGTATTTTATATACGTTTGTGGGCGGGACCAAGGACGAGAGAGATGCACACCACACTTTGGACGGCGCTGGTCGCCTGCTGCGCAAGCGCGGCGATCGCAAATCCCACCATCACGCTTGTCCCGCTTCCCGCCGGTTACGACCAGACGGACGCACGCGGCCTCAGTCGCGATGGCACGACCATCGTCGGCACCGCGCGAAACAACACGTCCTTGCACACCACCGGGTGGCGATTCAGCACCACTACCGGCCTCACGCCGATTCCTGGCGCAACCGCTAACGCACGCACGCGCGCCGACGCCACCAGCGCGAACGGCTCGCTCGTCGTCGGTTGGTCAGAACTCACGCCGAACTCCAACGACTGGCAAGCCCTGTGGTGGGGTCCCGTGCTTGGCTCTGCCACCTTCACCAGCCTTGACAGCAGCGCGCGCGGCGTGAGCGGCAACGGCAGCGTCGTCGTTGGTGCGGCTTCCTTTAGCGGTCCGCAGGTCGCATATCGCTGGACTTCCTCCGCCGGCATCACATCGCTTGGCACCCTTAGTGGCGGCACCAGTTCCGCCGCGTACGGCATCAGCACCGACGGCTCGGTCATCGTGGGGCAATCCACCAGCAGCAACGGATTCCGGGCCTTCCGCTATACGGGGCTGGCCGGCATGGTCGACCTGGGCACGCTTCCCGGACACATCGGTTCCGCCGCGCTGGGCACCAACATCAATGGCAGTGCGATCGTGGGCAACAGCCTCTCGACGAGCGGCTTTGAGGCTGTCATCTGGCGCACATTCACCGGCATGCAGTCACTGGGCGTGCCCGCGGGATACATCGAGTCGTCGGCGCTTGGCGTGGACGATGCGGGTGATGTCGCCGTCGGATTCGTCCGCCAGAACAACGGCGGCGCGACGCAGGCCAGCATGTGGACGCCCGCGACAGGCATGGTCGATCTCAACACCTACCTCCCCGCGATCGGCATGAATCTCACGGGCTGGACGCTCACCCGCGCATCGGGCGTTTCAGCCGACGGCACGACCATCTCGGGCGAAGGCCTCTACAACGGCGAATTCCGCGCGTGGATCGTCTCGGGCCTCACTATCCCTGCGCCCGGCGCAACGATCGCGCTGGGCATGGGTGCGCTTGCGTGCGCCCGCCGCCGTCGATGAAACACGTTGCTTTACGTCTGCCTCGCGCCCGTTGAGTATCGCGACAACGCTGTGAGACGCCGATCACTCACCGCCGACGCCGTGCGGCAAACACGCCGGCAATAGCCAGCATCGCCGCTGCGCCTGGCGTGGGTACAGGCGTGTACTCAATCACCAGTGTCGGACGAAAGCTCGCTGTCGGGTGGTTGCGTGCGGCGAATCGCTTCACGGTGATCGGCGCAGTCTCATTGCCCAGCAGGAACCAGCCGTTGTTGGCGAAGGTGCCATCGACCCAGCCCTGCACGTCGCTCTTGAGGCCGCTGGCATTCCACGTGTAGGAGCCCGCGCCCGTCACCTGCTGCGTCGCACTCATCGTTGAGCTGAAATCGCCGCCCGGCGTGTTCCAGGTGACGTTGGGCCACATGGCATAGGTCCATGTGCAGTCGCCGGGCGTTGGAGCCGCGCCTTGCCCGCCTTGACCGCCGCTGTCGCTGGTGCCCTCGCCCCACTGCGACAGTGCGCGATGAACACTCACTGGCTCCGGCCCTGCGCTGGTGCGTGTCACCCGCATGGTGAGCGTCACGTTTGTGACGACCGATCCAGCGGGAATGCTGGAGACATCAAACCGCAGCACGCCGCGCCGCTCGCGTTCAAGCGCCGTCTTGCCGACGAAGATGCCGGTATCCGCGCCGTTGCTTCGCTCGTTGTCCACGTCGAAGAGCACCGTGTTATCGGCCACGGGAATGACCGACAGCACCGCGCCCTGCGCGACGCTGGCGACAGTGCCGCTCACGCCCAGAACCATCGCCACCACACACCACGACACGTCACTTGCAGCGTTGTTCCACGAGCGCATGCGCAACTCCTCGCGGGCGAAATGCCCGGCAGCATGAGCATACCTCAAGGTGTGCAATTTGCCACCAAAGTGACCAGAAAAACACTCGCACGCTCAACACGCAACACCAAGGACGGGGAGTGCCTCAGCCGCAGGCGCCACCCGCCAGCACGGTGAAGAAATCAACCACGTCCTGGTCTTCCGGGAAAACACCGTTGTTGTTGAAATCGATGTCGCGGCACCCAGGACAATCCGCGCCCGCGAGCACGTTGAAGAAGTCCATCACGTCTTGATCCTCAGGAAAGACGCCGTTGCGATTGAAGTCGATCGAATCACACCGCGGGACATCAATAATGGGGTTGATCAGGAAATCTGGACCGACGCCGCACGCACTCGCGACAACGCAGCGGAACTCCTGCAGGCCGCCGCCCGGCACCAAGTCGCTGAGGTCGAGTACCGTTGTGGTTGAGCCGAAGACCACACCCATACCAGGCACGAAACCATCGGTGAGTGGGATCCACGGTCCGCTGCCGCCGAGCCGTCGCTCCCACTGAGTCGTGAACGGCGGCACGCCGTAAATGAGCGCCGCGAACGTTATGGACTCACCCGGAAACGTAGAGCCCGAGGCGGACATTTGTCGTATGGCGGGCCCAGGCAGAGCCTCAATTCTCACATCGTCAATCAGTGTGTCGGAGCCGCTGGCAACGCCCCGCGCCTGAAACTCCACGATGTACTGGCCGGGTTCAAACTCAGTTTCGAAGCTTACGACATCCCAAAACTCGCCGGGAGGGTACGGGCCCGCTGCGTCCTCGCGGACGGTGAAACGCGACGAGCCATCGCTCACGCGGCGGACACGCATGTCGTAGGGCGATGTGACCGCGCCCACTGCCGCGCTCGCGCGCCACTGCATACGAACGATCTGCCGATGCGGCACCGTTATGACCTGCTGCAGGAAGTAGGGACCAGCGTTACCGATGTCGAGAAACTGAGACTCCTGCGGCGCGAGGGGCCAGATGGGTCCGACCGCGCCGCGAAACAGAAAGCCGCCGACGACAGGCGTCCACGTCCACCCCGTGGGCGTCACGTTCGCCTCCGCACTGTTGTTCGCGATGAGCGGCAGTTCAAATCCGCCGTTTTGAATCAGTTGCACCGGCGCGCACTGCCCGTAAGCAGTCGCCGAAACCAGCATGGCGCCGATGCACGCAAGACGTGTAAGCATGGTGACAACATACCACCCGAGGGCGGCTGCCGCAACCCAAATCAGTCAGATGCGTGGACCGAAAACCGTGATCTTCAACCGCCGCCGCTTACGGGCACTGCCCGCCAGCCAGCACATTGAAGAAGTCGATCACATCCTGATCTTCCGGGAACACATCGTTGTTGTTGAAGTCAATGTCGTTGCATGCGGGGCAATCAGCGCCGGCAAGCACGTTGAAGAAGTCGACCACATCCTGGTCGTCGGGGAAGACGTCGTCGTTATTGAAGTCGATGTCATCGCAGCCAGCGACCGCGACCGTGCCGATGTCAAAGCCGACAATGGCCTGGCGCGAGTTGACCAGAGTGCTGTCAATAAGGTCCACGTTCAGGTACACCATGCCGTCCGTCGCCAGATCCCAGGTCCGGTTGATCGGATTGACGAGGGAGACGATCTCCGCGTCGGCAGCACCATCACCCGTGTAGTCGACCGTGTCGCCCGACACCGTAATCAGGCGGATCGGCGTTGAGCCGTCGATCGAGCCCACGAAGAGCGCTTGGCGGTTCGTCGATGTCGTGGCATCGAGGTAGTTCCACACCGCGGCGAACCGGCCGTCATCCATCAGACCGGCCAGTCGCACCGAGGCTGGCGTGAACAACGTCACACCCGCGTACGTCTCACCAGCGGCCATCACCAAGTTGCCATTGATCGCCAGGAAGCCGAAGTTGGTGCTCAGCGTGCCCATGGTCATCAGATCGGGCGGGTTCTCACCTCGCGCGTTGTTGATGCTCAGACCCGTCAGCGTTGCGATCGGCGCGCCCGCGAACGGTCCCGACGTGAACACATCACCCACGCTCGCCACTTCCACGCCTGCGATCGCGACGATCTGGGTGCTGCCGGTATTGCCGGGCTTGAGCACGCGGAACGTATTCGCCCGCGAGTTGCCGTCCTGCGAGATATCTTGATCAAACGTGATATCCGGGCCAGGGGCGTTCGACAGCGGAAGCTGCGTCGTGCCATCACGAGCAGTCACGCTTAGACCGGTGTAGATCTGCGCCGCGGGCGTCGCCGACGGGCTGGGCGACGTGAAGAGCGCACGCTCAGGCAGCGTCACGCCACCCGCGACGCTCGACAGCGTGCTCACCCATGCCAGGTTGCCATTCTCACCCATGATGGGTGAGCTGCTGGCTCGCAGCCAGCGGCTAGGCACACCAAACGCCGCGCTGGTCTGGTTGGCGATGAACCCCGAACTACCCCAGATGCCATCCGTCCGGTTGCCCGCCCCAATGCCGATCGACGAACTGAACAGATACAGATTGCCGTTGTCCGCGATTGCCATTCCCTCTTCAATGCTCGCGAAGGTGTGCGTCGTCACTTGCGACGAGCGGAACACCGGGCCGCGCCCGCGAACCGCAATGACCACTTCGCCCGTGCCGACAAGCGTTGCGCCGTAGCCCACGCGTCCTGCAGCATCGACCGAAGGCTTGGTCAAGCTGTTGACCTCACTCCCGGGAATCCCTTCCACTGGGCCGCCCACTTCCACGACCAGCACCGCCGGCACGACGGCGGCGTGCGCTGCACCCGCAACAACAGCGAGCATCAGCACGCTCGAAACAGAACGGATCGCGCCAAACGACAACATATTCATGACTTGGCTCACGCAAAGACTCCTCGCACACCGCGGCCCAGCCGCTTGTGTGAAGATTGTTCGAGCCTGGATCGCGCAAGTTGCGACCCAAAGTTGCGATTCCGCCGGAAATCTGACGTCCGCTATCGCGCGCTTGCCGCATCCGAACTTTTCACGGACATCGCCACGCCGAGCGCGAACAAAAAACCCCGGCGATGGACTCGCCGGGGTTCAATCCCTCCCAGATTGATATTCAGATCGAACGTCCTTAAGCCGGGCAGCTGCCACCGGCCAGCACGTTGAAGAAGTCAATCACGTCCTGATCTTCCGGGAAGACCTGGTTGTTGTTGAAGTCGATGTCGTTGCAGCCCTGCACCGGATCGCACGTCGCCGGGTTGCCGCCTGCCAGCACTTCGAAGAAGTCGATCACGTCCTGATCTTCGGGGAAGACGCCGTTGTTGTTGAAGTCGATGTCGTCGCAGCCAGCCGGAGCGGTACCCGCCCAGAAGCCGCCAACCAGCGTGAAGTCGCCGCCCGTCATCGGTGCGCCGGCATCAGGCTGACCGATCGTGCCCGAGAGCGAGAAAACGCCGCCGGTGCTTGTGCCGCCGCCGCCGTCAATCGTGTACCACGAGATTGAGAACTGCGCAAGTGACTGCGTGGCAGCCCCTGCGAGCACGGCACCGGCGATGAGAAGTGAACGGTTCATGGGGAAACCCTCCAACGTGTGTTGCTTTCACTGATCCGAAACCGACACGGTGCCGGATCGCCGGCAATGCCTCGTGTCACTACTTATAGCGAGATCTGCGCCCGCCCCTACCCACAAACTTTCAGATTTTCTCTTTCTTCCTTGTTCGCCTGCTGACAGGGTTATGCAGCACTTGCCAACCTTGGTATCCTTTCCACTGAGAGGTCCACGGGGATGTATACACACACGGCAACACACACAACCTTGCTTGCCAGGCTTTCCGCAGGCCACGACTCCGCCGCATGGACGGAGTTCGTTGATCGCTATGGCATGCTCATCCGTAGGTTCTGCATGCTGCGCGGCTTACAGAACAGCGATGCCGACGACGTGCTGCAGGACGTCCTCGTCGACCTCAACCGGGCGATGCCCAACTTCCGCTATGACCCCGCCAAGGGCAAGTTCCGCAGCTACCTCAAGACGGTTGTTATTCACGCAATTGCGCGAAAATTTCGTCAGCCGGCCCCCCAAGCAGGCCTAGGAGATATTGCCTCGGCGATTCTGCCCGCGTCTGATGACGCGGCCGCCGAAGAGGCTTGGGAACATGAATGGCGCCAATACCACCTCGCCCACGCCATGCGTGTCATCCGGGGCGAGTTCGCCGAAAAGGAGATCCTCGCCTTCGAGCGATACGCCCTCGCTGGCGATGACGTCAAACGCGTCGCGACGGACCTGAACATGTCGCCCGACCACGTCTACCAAGCAAAGAGCCGCATCACGCGTCGCCTCGCCGCGCTCATCGAGCTCGCCGTCGCGGAAGAAGGTTGACGCTCCGCCCCGCGCAATTCGCGCACCCGCCCCCCCACTTCTCACCATGTCCGCCATCGAAAGTAATTCCGACTGGTTCAAGGACGAGACAAGCCTGCTCGCCGAACTCCGCCGCTCGCGCATGGGCCTCGCTGCCGCGCCGACCGTCTCGGGGTACATCGAGCTTCGCGAACTCGCACGCGGCGGCCAAGGCGTCGTCTACACCGCCCAGCAGCAAAGCACCAAGCGCTCCGTCGCGATCAAGGTCCTCTCCGACACGCCCCATGGCGGCCGCTCGCGCCTGCGCTTTGACCGCGAAGTTGAACTCGCTGCAAGTCTCCGCCATCCGGGCATCGTTCGCGTCTACGACAGCGGCAGCACGCACGATGGCCGCCGGTACCTCGCCATGGAACTCGTCGAAGGCCAGCGCCTCGACGAATGGGCCAAAGACAATCGCGCCTGGCGCCGCATCGTGCCCGTCTTCGCCAACATCTGCGAAGCGCTCCAGCACGCCCACCAACGCGGCGTGATTCACCGCGACATCAAGCCCAGCAACGTCCGCGTCGATGCCGATGGCACCGCCAAGATCCTCGACTTTGGCCTCGCCCGCGCCACCGAACTCTCCAGCGAGCAAACGCAGGTCACGCAGTCCGGCCAGTTCATGGGCAGCATGCCATTCGCCAGCCCCGAACAAGCAAGCGGCGAGAACGACCGCATCGACACCCGCAGCGACGTCTACAGCCTTGGCGTCATGCTCTACAACCTGCTCACCAACGGCTTCCCCTACAACGTCGAGGGCTCCCTGCGCGACGTGATGGACCGCATCAACACGCATCAACCCGCGCCGCTGCGCCGCACCGTGCCCGATGCGCCGCAAGACCTCGAAACCATCATCGCCACCTGCCTCGCCAAAGAACCCGACCGCCGCTATCAGTCCGCGAGCGAACTCGCCGCTGATCTCCGCCACGTGCTCGCAGGCGAGCCCATCACCGCCGTGCGCGAAAGCGCGTGGCGTTCCCTGGGCCGCCAAGCCAAGCGATACCGCGCCATCGCCTGGACCACAGGCGTCGCCGCCGCACTCGTGGGCGGCCTGCTCGTCCTCACAGTTCGCGCCGGCACCATCGCCCAGCGCGAGCGCGACGCCGCCAAAGCACAGACCGTCATCGCCGATCAGGAACGCGCCCGTGCGCTTGAACAGACCAAGATCGCTGAGCAGGAAAAACAGCGTGCGGTCTCCGCGAGCGCATTCCTCACCAGCCTCTTCGGCGTCACGCAGTCAGACAACCCCAAGGGCGGCGCAGAACTCAAAGCCCAAACGATGCTCGATCTCTCGATGGACGAGATCGACAAGAGATTCGCCGAAGACAAAGCGACGGCCGCCGAAATCTACGGCCACTTCGGCGCCGCGTACACATCCATGGGCTTGGGAGACAAAGGCGCCGAAGCTTTCAAACGCTCGATGGAGCGAGCGAAAGAAGCCGGAGGCGACAACTCCGCCGATTACCTCAACGCCCTCGCCAACTACACCGACGCCATCATGCGTCTCAACCGCTTCGAGGAAGCCGAGCCCCTCGCTCTCCGCGGCATGGAACTGCTGGAAATCGTGCCCAATGTCAAGCCGCACGATCGCGTCGCCATCATCGGTCGCTTGGGCTTGCTGCGACGCAAGCAGAACCGATTCTCCGAAGCTCTTGAGCTCTACCACAAGGCTATCGAAGGCTTCAACCCCACCACCGACCAGGAACGCTACAGCCGCGCAAAGGTCATCAACAACATCGCCAGCGTCCATCATGAACTCGCTGAATACGACAAGGCTCTCGAAAACTACCGCGAAGCGAGAAAGGTCTTCACCGCGCAGTTGGGCGCCACCAGCGGCGACACGATGATCGCCTCCAACAACATCGCCGTCGTGTTCATTGATCAGGGCGATAACGCCTCTGCCGCCGCCGAGCTCAAACAGATCGTCGAAAACTGCGAAGCCTCGCTAGGCAAGGAACATCCTTACACCATTCTCTTCACCGGCAACTACGCCAAAGCTCTGCAAGACAGCGGCAAGGTGAAGGATTCACTTCCCATCTTCGCCAGCGTACTCGAGCGCCGCACGCGCCTGCTGGGCGAAAGCAGCCGCGACACGCTCATCACGATGAACAACTACGCGATGGCGCTCTCAGGCGACAATCAGTTCGACGAGTCCATCAGACTCGCGACCAAGGCCCTTGAACTGCGCACGCAAACGCTGGGCGAACGCCACAGCGACACCGTCGTCAGCATCAACACACTCGCCCGCGTCCTCGCCGCCGCCGGCAAACCGGCCGAAGCCTGGCCTCACTACGAACGCGTCGTCGCCATGTGTGCGCCCGAAGCCGGCATCATTCCGCCCAAGAGCGGCATCCGCGCAGGCGTCCTCTGCAACGCCGGATACTGCCTGATTGATCTTGGGCGCCTTGACGAAGCCGAACGCTACATCAACGAAGGCCGCGCCATCTTCGCGGGCACCCTGCCCTCAGGCAGCCCCGTCTTCGCTCGCATTGATAAAGAGTTGCAGCGCCTCGCCGACAAGCGAGCGACTCAACACTGAACACCCACAACGTTTGATCGCTTAGGCGACCATCTCCGCCACGTCGTACCGCCCGCCTTCGACGAGCAAGTCCGTCCAGCGCGTGCGTGCGTACAGCAGTCGCGTCGAGCCGCCCTCGTGCAGCATCGTCACGCTGAATGCATCATGCACGCTCGCGCACGTGACCACGCGATTCTGCTCGCGCCATGTGTCCAGCGTCGCTGGCGCCGTTGCCGCCACACGCATCGAGTCCTGCCCCGCCTGCACAACCAGTTCGCACGCATCATGCGCGCAGATGCGCCAGCACACACGCACATCTGCCCGGTCGTATCCCGCCGCGAGCCGCTCGCGCAGCCACGCCTGCACCCGCGGCTCATGAATCGCCCGCGCAGGTACATCCCACGCGACACAGAACGCTCCCACCGCCGCAAGCGCGGAGAGTTCCACAGGACGCGCATCAGATCGGTCGAGCACGCTCATCGCGTTCCCTCCCCACCCCTATCACTCCCCCGGTCACTCCCCCGATCACTTCCAAAATCGGGAATCCTCGCGAGCATCGTCGCCGCAAGCTGCAAGCCCTTGCCGCTCGGACTCACAAACCGCTGTCCCAGCTTCTCCAGCGTCTCGAAGAACGACACCATGTTCTCAATGCGCTCTCGCTGCTGCACCGCCTGCGGGTCAGACTTGCCCGCCCCCTTCTCCACCTTTGCGGTCATATCGCGAATCTCATATAGACTCGCCAGCAGCGGATCCACTTCCCGGTTCATGCGCTCACGCACAATCGCCCGGAAAAGCGTCCACACATCCTGCTCAGCCTCAAAGTACTCTTTGCGATCGCCCCGCTTGGTGACACGCGACACGATGTTCCAGTCAAGCAGCGCACGCAGACTCATACTGGCATTGCCGCGGCTGATCTGCAGCCGCTCCATGATGTCATCGGTGCACAACGCCTCACCCGTCACATACAGCAACGCATGCACCTCGGCCATCGTCCGGCTGATACCCCACGCCCCGGCCATCTGACCCCACACCGCAACAAACCGATCCTGCGCATCGCGCAGCCCGGCGTCATCGTGCGATTGTGGTGCGGCGTTGGCCATGCGATGAGTATCGCAAAGTCCACCGCGTTTGTCCACTACCATTTTCAGAAATGATTGAAAGAACTAGCAGGTTCCCACTCAGCGCAAAAAGCTGGGCGGTTCAGCGAACTCAAAGGCTCAGCCGAAACCGCCCGCTCGGGGGGCAAACTTGGGGAAACCACTGGGAGTATACACGTTTGAGTGATAAATGGGTGTGCAATCTCCCAAATTCATCCAAATTGTGCATAACCACCACCTTTGACACAATCGCCAAAAAGAACACCGGGCCCCTTGCGGAGCCCGGTGTCAATCACACTGCATTTCCTTGATGCATCCTTGCATCACGTCATCGCTTAGGCGCGACGACGACGAGCCGCGACCAGGCCACCCAGGCCGACCAGCGCGAGAGCGCCGGGGCTGGGAATCACGTAGTTGTAGCCCTTGGTCACGCGACCGCCGACGCTCTGGCCAGCGGGGATCGTGAGATCCCACTGCAGCGCACCAGCGTTGTCGCCAGCGCCAGCGATGGTGTCGGCGTTAGCGAGGTTGGAAACCAACGCGTTCGTCAGCGCACCACGCGGGGAAACCGCATCAGTGCCGCTGAAGGCGCCAATCTGCCAGCGATCGTTCGTGCGGAGGTCAGCCGACATCGTGAAGAAGTTGGCGGTATCCGTCAGGCTGTTGTCGTTGCGGTAGGTGTTGAAGCCGCTGCCGGGGATGTAGGTGCCGTTGTCGTTGCCGCCGAAGTCGGTACCGATGTCGGAGTCAGCGTAGGCGAAGAACGACACGGGCTGCTCGACGTTGGACTGGTTGAAGATGCTCCAGTTGATCGTCACAGCCGCCTGCGTGGGGCTGATCTGGTTGAGCGTGTAGGTGAGTTCGAAGATCAGGCGATCGGTGCTGCTACCGCCGATGGGCTCGTTGTAACGGAGCGTCGCGCTGTTGCCAGCGAGATTGGTTTGGTTGGCGGTCTGGTTTGACAAAGCAAACTCACGGGTGTCGCCCGCGCTGCGGTACCACCACCAGTTCTGAAAGAGCACGTCACTCGCGACGCTCGTGGTCGTCGACGAGGTATTGGTGCCGATGAAGCCGAAGTTGGCGCTGCCGCCACCGGTGCCGGTGCGCACGCCCGCGCCGGTGAGGGCGGTTTCCGCGTAGCGGAAGAGGCCGTCTTGCAGACGGATGTTCTGAGCGGAGGCGATGCTCTGGGCAGCAGCAAGGCCAGCAAAAGCGATCAAGGCAATCTTACGGGTCATGTCTCTAACTCCTTCTCTCTGACGGCCGTCAAGCCGTCCTTTCCGAGCGCTTCCACACCCTCACACGAACGCAACGCAATGTCGGGGTAGCATCTCGCGCGTGGATGCCTCACCACAACCCGTGTACACACACGGCTGCGCACGCTCACATGAAAAGTGAAGAGCGTCTCGTCAACAACCCCAGGCATTCTCTCCTCCCACGGGCTGGGGAAACCCGGTTGAGGTAGCTCCAGCATACCAGAATCCGCCGAATCTTCAAGCGTACATGAGATAATTCGTAGCCTCAACGGGCGAAAAAATCGTGTTCGGCATCGCCGAAGTTCCGGATAATGGCCCGCACGAACACTCGTTTAAGGGGTGTCATTGCGCACAGTGCCACGACCACGCTTCTCGCACAGCCCGGCTCACCCGTTCGGCGTACGCCGACCGATTGCAAAGCAGACTGGCGAGGGTCCGCGCCCGCAGCGTGGCTCGCTCATGCACCAGCCGATCTTCATCACGCGCAAGCTCGACTGCTCGCTGCACAAACTCATCCTCCGTCCGCACGCACAGGTCCTCGTTCCCCACAACGCGCGCAAGCGTGAGCCCGACGCGACTGACGTGCGCGTCACCCACGCGTGTCACGGTGGGCACGCCCATCAACATCGACTCGCACGTGCTCGTGGTGCCGTGGTAGGGCCAGGGGTCCAGCGAGATGTCGCAGCGGTTATACGTATCAAGGTGCGCTCGCTGCCCGGGAATGTGACTGAGCCACTCGACCTGTGACTCACTCATCCCCGCCGCGATAAACCGCTCGATGGCCTTGCGCTGCGTGCTGTGATCCTTGCTCGCCGCGGCCTTCACCAACAAACGCGATCCAGGCAGTTCGCGCAGCACGTGTGCCCACATGGCCAGAGTCTGATCATTCAGTTTGTGCAAGGCATTGAACGCGGCGAAGGTCACGCCGGCTGCGCCCGCACGCAGACAGGGCGGCGTTGGATCCACTGGCGGCGTGTCGCCGAGGGGCGAGAAGCAGAGAAATGGCGCGGCGATGCGCAGCGGCTTCTCACTCAGCAGTTCCTCACAGCCCGGCGGATCGGTCACTTCGTCGACAAGTCGGAAGTCAATGGTGCGCATGCCCGTTGTTGCCGGGTAACCTATGGCGCTGATGACGACGGGTGCGGGCTTGAGGGCCAGCGCGTAGAGCCGGTGGTTGGTGGTGTGTCCTGAAAGCTCCACCAGCACATCAATCTGATCCGCTGTGATGCGATCGATGAGTTGCACGGCGTCCATCTCGCCGCACACTCGAAACGTGTTGGAAAGCTCGCGAAACCGCTGCGTGAGTGCGTCACCCGAGAAACCCGTGTAGTACGAAGTGACCGTATTGCCGCCAAGCCGGAGCCCCTCATACATCGCCATTGCGAAGAACGCCACGCTGTGCTGTCGCAAGTCGGGGCTGAGCACGCCGATGCGCAGCGGACGGGAGGGGTCGTCCTTGCCGCGCGGGTGCGTTTGCGTCAAGTGCCCATAGGTGTCGTGATACAGCATGCCGACGCGGCGATGGGCCGCCGCTACCTGGGCGGGCGTCGCCTCGCCGTCGTAGAGCAAGGTTGTTGCCAGGATACCAGCGGCGTCAAGATCGTTGGGATTATGCCACTGCTGCTTGCGGGCCCACTCGACCGCGCGCTTCACATCACCCAGCTTGTGCAGTGCGGCCGAATGCCCCGACGCCATCGTGTCCGAAATCCAACCCTCCTCCTGCGCCCGCGTACAGAAATCATCCGCCCCGGCGTAGTTGTTCACGTGCAGGTAGTACTCCACGAGTTGCTCCGCGATCGCCGTGCTGCGCGGGAATCGCTCCATCGCCTCTAGCAAGATGGGCAGAGCGTCCGTCCGCTTGCTGGTGTACTGCAGCGCTCGCGCCTCCGCCGCCCACAGTTCAGCCATGTCCGGCGCATGCCGCTTGGCCTGCCTCGCGTAGAACAACGCCTGATCTGGATTGCCCGTCACCAGCAGCGCATGACACAGCGGCCCGTATGCGGGCACATCCTTCGGTCGCTGCGCGACATACCGGCGCAAAATGTCAATCGCTTCCGCAAGCTTGGATCGCTCCATGAGCGACTTGGCTTGCAACAACTGCGGCGGAATGCCGGCGGGGCCTGGAGGCATGTCGCAGGATAGTGAACACGCCGCGACCAAATGAAAACAGGCCCGGCGCGACACGCCGGGCCTGAGAACTGTGCTTCCTTCCACTATCACTTACGTGCTGCCGCTGGGCTGCTGCGCCGGCTGCTGCTCATCGCGAGGCGTCTTCGCGAACTTTTCCGCCAACTCGGCCGGAGCCGGACCGGTTTCGAAGTACAGGTGCTCTTCGAACTTGCCTTCGCTGTCCATCTTGCGGGTGACCTTGATGGTCGCCGGCGCGGTGAACGAACCCAGCAGCAGGCTTTCGCTGAGCGGATCTTCGATGTAGGTGCCGATGGCACGGCGAAGCGGACGTGCGCCGAACTCGGGGTTGTAGCCCTTGTCGATCAGGAAGTCCTTCGCAGGCTGATCCAGCTCGATGGCAAAGCCCTGGTGCGCGAGGCGCTTGGCGACCTTGGCCACTTCGTACTCGATGATCTGCGTGATGTCGGCCTTGTTGAGCGGGCGGAACACGATCACGTCGTCAAGGCGGTTGATGAACTCGGGGCGGAAGAACCGCTCGATTTCCTTCAGCAACACACTCTTCACGTTGTCGTAGTCCGTCGCTTCGGTGCGCTTGCCGAAGCCGAAGCCCGCGCCACCCTTGATGATGTCCGAACCGAGGTTGGACGTCATGATGATGACGGTGTTCTTGAAGTCGACGTTGCGGCCGAAGCTGTCGGTCAGGCGGCCTTCTTCCATGATCTGCAGGAGCATGTTGAAGACATCGGGGTGCGCCTTCTCGACTTCGTCGAGCAGCACCACGCTGTAGGGCCGGCGACGGATCTTCTCCGTGAGCTGGCCGCCTTCCTCATAGCCCACGTAGCCCGGAGGTGCGCCCACCAGACGGCTGACGTTGTGCTTCTCCATGTACTCCGACATGTCAAGGTGCACCAGAGCTTCTTCGTCGCCGAAGATGAACTCCGCCAGCGCCTTGCTGAGCAGCGTCTTACCCACGCCCGACGGGCCCAGGAAGATGAAGCTGCCCATGGGACGCTTGGGATCCTTCAGCCCGGCGCGAGCGCGACGAATGGCCTTGGAGATGGCCTTGACCGCGTCGTCCTGGCTGATGACCTTCTTGTGCAGTTCCTGCTCAAGCTTGAGCAGACGCGCGGCTTCGTCCTTCTCCAGACGCTTGAGCGGCACGCCCGTCATCTTGCTCACGACCTCGGCGATGATGTCCTCATCGACGGTGCCCATGGCTTCCTGACTCTTGGCCCGCCATTCCTTCTGGATCTCTTCCTTCTTCTTGCGCAGCTGCTCGGCCTTGTCGCGCAGTTCCGCGGCCTTTTCGTAGTCCGCAGCGCGAACCGCTTCGTCCTTCTCAACGCTGAGGCGCTCAATGTCAGCCTCAATGTCGGCAAGGTTCGGCGGCTTGGTCATGGTCTTCAGGCGAACACGTGCGCCCGCTTCGTCGATCACGTCGATCGACTTGTCAGGATGCACGCGGCCCGTGATGTAACGGCCCGACAGTTCCACCGCGGCCTTGATGGCGGCTTCGGTGTAGCGCACTTTGTGGTGCTGTTCGTACTTCTCGCGCAGACCCTTCAGGATCAGGATCGTCTGCTCGCTGTTAGGCGGATCGACCGTGATGGCCTGGAAGCGGCGAGCAAGAGCGGCGTCCTTCTCGATGTACTTGCGGTACTCGTCAAAGGTCGTCGCGCCGATGCACTGAATCTCACCACGTGCCAGAGCGGGCTTGAGCACGTTGCTCGCGTCGATAGCGCCTTCCGCGCCGCCCGCGCCGACCAGCGTGTGCAGTTCGTCGATGAACAGCATCACGTTCTTGGCCTTGCGAACTTCGTTCATCACCGCCTTGATGCGCTCTTCAAACTGACCGCGATACTTGGTGCCTGCGACCATCATCGCGAGGTCGAGAACGACCAATCGCTTGTCGCTGAGAATCTCAGGCACGTCACCCGAGATGATCTTCTGCGCGAGCCCTTCGACGATCGCTGTCTTGCCCACGCCGGCTTCGCCCAGCAGCACCGGGTTGTTCTTGGTGCGCCGGCAAAGCACCTGCACGACGCGTTCGATTTCCGTCATGCGGCCGATCACCGGATCAAGCTGGCCTTCGCGCGCCAGTTCGGTCAAGTCACGACCAAAGCTATCGAGCGCCGGAGTCTGGCTGCGACCGCGCTTGCCCGCCGGCGTCGCGCCACTTTGGGCGCTGCTCGCGATGGGGTCCTTGCCCGCGCCCGGCTCGGGGGTCGAACCGCCGCCGGTATTTTCTTCGCGCTGTTCGTTGCTCGCACCCAGCAGGTTGAGCACTTCTTCGCGCACTTCTTCGAGCTTCAGGCCCAGGTTCATGAGAACCTGCGCCGCCACGCCGTCGTGTTCACGCAGCAGACCAAGCAGCAGGTGCTCGGTGCCGACGTAGTTGTGGTTCAGGTTGCGGGCTTCTTCGATGGCGTACTCGATCACCTTCTTGGCACGCGGCGTCTGAGGCAGCTTGCCCATGGTGACCATCTCGGGTCCGGCCCGCACCAGCTTTTCGACCTCGAGGCGAACCTTGCGAAGGTCGACATCCAGATTGCGCAGCACGTTGGCGCCGACGCCGCTGCCTTCCTTCACGAGGCCAAGCAGAATGTGCTCAGTCCCGATGTATTCGTGGTTGAGTCGCTGCGCCTCTTGGTTGGCGAGGGCCATCACCTTGCGGGCACGATCTGTGAAGCGTTCAAACATGTTTCTGCTTCCTTCCTGATGAGCGACCCGTCAGGCGATCGCCACACCTATCTATACGACTCAGATGCCTCCGAAGATGGTCAGCTACACGCACGATTCGCGCGCAACGTCGCATCCTCGATCACACAATATCGGATAGCGGCAAACAGGTATTGCAGCGAGGTTGACGACTCGCCGTTAGATGCTGTAAATAGAGCACTTAGCTGGTTCGCTCGTGGTTGGATTGCGACCCGAAAATCAGTCACCCGACTTCATGAGAATTCACAAATTCCTGCAAATCCCGCTCTGCCAAACCTTTGGAGCGGTTGCCGAAATAGGCGACCCACCCCGCCAGACTGCCGAGTTGGCAGCAAATACACACAATTCTCCCGGGTGGTCGCAACTTCGCTCAGGCCTGCCGGTAGACGAGCAGTGAGAGGGTCAGCCACATGGAAAAGGGGAAAGGCGTCATGCGAAACGAACCCTGTGCGGGCGGGGCTGCCGTCACAAGCTCACTGTTGGCGGGCGTGACAGCGTGCGTTGTTGGACTGTTCGGCACGAGCGGCTGGTGCCAGACTTACACCTTCACTCTGCTGCCTTCCAACGTGGATAACACGTCGTTCAAAGCCCTCGCCCGCGGCGTCTCCGGTAACGGCAACGTCATCGTGGGCAGCGACAACACTTTCCTCGATGCGCGGGAGAAGCCGTATGTGTGGCAACGCGTCGCCGGCGTGTGGACACGAAGCGAGCTGCCGACGGTCGGCGGGACAGGGCGAGCTACTGCGGCGTCGTTTGATGGTTCAGTGATCGTGGGCAGCACAGGTTCGTACGCTGTCAACACGGTCAATGCCGGAACGCCGGCAGTATGGCGGAACGCGGCGACTCCGTCACCCACACTCGAAGCGCCTTTCCTCACGGCAAGTTCCATTGGCGGCCCGCTTCGAGGCATTTTCAATGGCGTCTCGGCGAGCGGCACACGTGCGTTTGGCTTTGCACGAGAGATCAGCGACCTGACTGCGAGCAGTGCATATATCTATGACGAAGGATCCGCGCCGCTCGCGGTCGCTTCGTTCGCGCAGGCCACCGGTGCGTATCCGGCGAGCAGCACGATGTCCGCCGACGGCAGCCTCGCGACGCACTTCATCCAGCCCGGCACCGTGGGCGGCAACAACACCGCCTTCCTCTGGAGTGAAGCTACAGGCAGCACCAATCTGCCTCTCAACACCAGTTCGCTCTATGCCCGCACTACAACCACCTCCGGCGATGGCCGTGTTGTCGCCGGCTTCCTCGCTGGCATTGGCAGCATTGCAAATACCTCCGGTCAACCCGTCATCTGGCGCGATGGCGTCTTCAGCCAACTTGCCCGGCCCAACAACGCCATCAACGCCCTTGTCGCGGGCAGCGACACAACAGGCCGCGTGCTCGTGGGTACGGCGGGCAACAACCTTGATCTCGTCAACTTCACGACCAACATTGGTTTGGTCAACAACACCTTCGCCGCCATCTGGATCGACGGCCAAGCCTTCTCCCTCGCGACTTACCTCACCTCCAACGGCGTCAACCTCGGCACCCTCACACCCATCCTCGCCAGCGGCATCTCTGCCGATGGCCGCACAGTCGTCGGCGTTGCGACTCGCCCCATCGGCACGACGACCCAGCGCGAGTACGTCTCCTTCGTCGCCACCATCCCCACGCCCGGGACTCTCTTTGGGATGTCTTTGTGGGTTGCTTTCGCCGCTCGACGTCGCCGCTGAACGACCCACGCACAGCACACGCTCGTGCGCCGTCGTACCGTTGCGTCATGACGCACGCACGCACGTTGATCATCACCGCCCTTCTCGCGCTCGCTGGTTCCTCAGCGAGCGCTTTCGCGCAGACGCACATCGGTGGCAACGGCGCAACGGCCGAGCTCTTCAACAACATGTGTGCAAGCTGCCACAGCAAAGACGGCAGCGGCGGCCCCGCAGGCACGCCCTCGCTCCTGCTCGATGATGTGTTTGATCACGTCAAAGGCGACGAGATCGACCGCCGCTACTTCAACGCCATCAAAGAGGGCGTGCCACAGGGCGGGATGGAATCCTTCAAGGGCTCATTGAGCGACGAAAAGATCTGGTCGCTGGTCGTGCACATTCGCGAACTGCAGCACAAAGCCTGGCGCAGCAACAACAACGTCACGCCTGACGACGCCGCCAAAGACCCATCGCACGTTTTCACCACCCAGCATCGCAACTTCCGCATCGAACGCGTCGCAGGCCACAATGGCGACACCAAGCTCAACACGCCATGGGCCATCGCGTTCGTGCCCAAGGACGCACAAGTGGAGTCGCTGCGCGGCGCGATGATCATCAACGAAAAGCGCGGCACCATGCGTGTACTGCATGCCGATGGCACGCTCAGTGAGCCCGTCGCAGGCATTCCGCAGGTGAGCGATCGCGGCCAGGCAGGCCTGCTCGATGTCGAACTGCACCCCGACTACGCCACCAACGGCTGGGTCTACATCGGCTTCACCGACTTCCTCGAACGCACCAACGACAAGGGCGAAAAGCGCCGCGCGATCGCGACCAAGGTTGTGCGAGGCAAGCTGACGCTCGATGCCAAGACCGCCGGCGCTTACGCGTTCACCAACCAGGAAACCATCTTCGAAACTCGCCCGGAAAACTACGTGACCAACGCGGGCGTGCACTTTGGCTGCCGCATCGCGTTTGATCCGGCAATCGGCGACAAGCCCCGCGCCGGCTACGTGTACATCGGTATCGGCGAGCACGGCCAGCAAGACCACGCGCAGGAGCTCACACGCCACAACGGCAAGATCCACCGCCTGCACGATGATGGTCGCATTCCCACCGACAATCCCTTCGTCAGGCGCGTCAGCGAAAACGACAAGATCATGGCCAGCATCTGGTCCTTCGGTCACCGCAACCCCCAAGGCCTCGCCTTCGATGCCAAGGGCAATCTCTACAACACCGAACACGGCCCACGCGGCGGCGACGAGTTCAACCACGTCACCGTCGGCTCCAACTACGGCTGGCCCCTTGTCGCCTACAGCATCAACTACGCCGACACGCCCTTCCGCACGCCCTGGCCAGAACTCGACGCTCGCGCCGCCGACAAAGACATCAAGCTACCCGCCCTGCGCTGGCTGCCGTCACTAGGCGCCTGCGGCCTCGCCGGTGGTGATGCGCTCATCAACGACCCCCAGCCGCAAGACAACTGGAACGACACCGACTTTTTCGCTGGCGGCCTCGCCATGGCGTGCGTCCGCCGCGTCCGTGTCATCGACGGCAAAGTCACCGAGCACGAAGAAGTGCTCTACGGCCTGGGCCGCGTGCGCGATGTTGTGTGGGGCCCCAAGAAGACTGACGCCGCAGGCAAAGCCCTGCCGCGCGATTTGTATGTCGTGCTCAACGGGCCAGATCATGTCATTCGGCTGGTTGATGCGGGCAAGTGATCCGGCGACAACGCTGCTGCGTCACACCTTAAGCCAATCCACTAACTCGTGCATAGGCATACGATTACGCATGCAAATCACGGTCACCATCCCGACCGAGGTTGAAGCAGCTCTCCGCGCCGCTGGCCAGGAACCCGCAGCCGCATTTCGCGAAGCTGCGCTTGTCCAGTTGTACAACGACGAGTTGCTCACCCGTCCGCAGTTGAGTTCACTTCTCGGCGTGGGACGCGTCGCGCTGGATGAAGTGCTCAAGCGTCACAACACCTACAACGTCACCATGACCAGCGACGAGCTGGCGCGCGAGCTCAAGTCGCTTGACGATGAGGCTGCCGCGTTTCGCAGGGCTCGCGCGTCATGATCGTGATCGCCGACACCGGTCCGCTCAACTACCTCGTGCAGATCGACTGCGTGCACGTACTGCCGAAGCTGTATGGCAACGTCACCGCGACAACAGACGTCATGCAGGAACTGATGGATCCTCAGGCTCCAGAGCAAGTACGCCGGTGGGCTTCAACACCGCCTTCATGGCTGCGAACGGTGAACATACAGCCACTGCCGTCACTCTCACACCTGGATCAAGGCGAAGCGTCCGCACTTGCGTATGCATCTTCCCTTCGAACGCAAGGTGAGTCACCATTGGTCTTGATCGACGAAATCAAGGGCCGTCGTGCTGCCGAAGCAATGGGCTTGGCCGTCCGGGGCACCTTGGGTGTTCTCGATACCGCCGGCGTACAGGGACTCATTCGAACAAGCGACGCACTCGCAAGACTGCGCACAACCAGCTTCCACGCCCAGCACCAGATCTTCGAAGCATTCCTTGACCGTGCACGATCACGCGAAGCGTGACGACTCACCTTCCCCGCAGCGCCGACTCATGCGCCACAATCTCAATCGGAATGATCGCCTCCGCCTGCGCCTGCGTCGTGCGGTCTGTCACCGTCACCTTCATGTTGTACCGCCCCACCGTCAGCGTGGGTGGCAGATCAATCTGCTGAATCAGGTAGAAATCCCGCCGCTTGTTACGGCTGGTTTCAATCACGCCCCGCGCCGGGCGATGCCACGCCAGCAGATCATCCGCATCGTGATAGAGGCTCAATGACTGCGTGAGATCGACGCTCACCTGATCGCCGATCGCCACATTGCTCATCACCGGGTCGCTGTCTCGCGCCGGACGCGTCGCGAAACCGTCGAGCTCCACATACACAATCGCTCGCAGCGTGCGCCCCTGCACAAACGTGCTTGTGCTGTACGGATCAAACCGCCCGAATCCCTCCACGCGTGTGCACAGCGCGGTCCGCAGAATCATCAGCCCGCTCGCAGGCCGCAGACTCTTGATGAGGTCATTGCTCGCATTACTCGGGTCCGCCAGCAGCCGATCTCTCGCGGCGATCAGCGTGCTCTTGTCTTCATCGCTCAAGCTCGCAAGCGGATTGCCCGCGTCGCCCAGCGTCGCAAGCACACCCGCCCGCATCGATTCCACCGGCAGAATCGCCGCAAGATCCGTGATCAGCGCTTTGCCTGATCCATCACGCTGCCTCAGCAGCGCCGCCATGCGCGATGCTGTATCCACCAGCGGATCAACCGGCGCTGCAGGCACCGCTGCCTCAACCTGCGCCGTCGCAGGTGCCGGGCTCGTCTCAGGCCCGGGCGCTGTTGCAGTCGTCGTTTCCGTCGCCCCGCCCACCATCGCATCGAGCCCCGTCGCGGGCGCATTTTGCGTGGCAGCCTGCGTCGCATCGTTCACCTGCGCTGCCGGCGCATCCGCAATGCTCGTTGTCTCACTCGCTGCTTGCTGCGTCTGCTCGCTGGGCTGCCCCATCACATCCGCCGCCGCCACCGGCTCGCGCTCGCGGAGCTCGGGCTGTTGCTGCATCAGCGCCTCGTGGTTGAGCGCCGCTTGCTTGGCCCACGCCGCCTTCTGTTCTTCCGTCGTCGCCTCACGCGGATCAAGAATCATGACCTCGCCGCGCTGGTTCGCTCCCGGACCATCCAGCAGCGACGCGATCGACGTATCCACCTCGCGCGGCTTGGCGTTGCGCCCGCCGCACCCCGTCGCCTGCATCGATACCGCCAGCGAACCCGCCAGCCAGACCGAAATCCACGCAGCCCGCTGCCCCACCGGCAACTGGCTGCGAACGCGACAGACACACCCATACACCGGAGCGATGCCATCCATGGCGAACTCCCTGATACACAAAGACTTAGATCAATCACAGACCACCCCCGCACCGCTCCGCGGCCGGGCCGATCCTATATATACATCGGCACAAGACCTGCCCAGCCCCCAGCGACGCAATGTTCGTATAAAGATAGGTATCCACACCCGCACTCCCCACTCGACATCGCTTCACTCGCGCGCTATCGTCTAGGCCCGGCGCGAAAAGATTCGGTGGAATCGCCCCCGATCGCGGCCAATCAGGTGGAAGGACTTTTCGTCATGGCACACAAGAAGGGCCAAGGCTCAACCAAGAACGGTCGCGATAGCAACCCGCAATACCTGGGCATCAAGCTCTACGGCGGCGAAGTCGCGCAGCCCGGTTCCATCATCGTCCGCCAGCGCGGCACCCCCATGCAGGCCGGCTTCAACGTCCGCATGGGCAAGGACGACACCCTGTACGCCGTCGCCGACGGCACGGTCACCTTCCAAGGCCGCAAGGTCCACGTGGTGCCCACCGACAAGGCCGCGCCCTGCCCGGCTTGGCTCAAGAACTAAGACGTTCACCGTCTCCATTCATCCATGTCAAAACCCGCGTGATCTTCACGCGGGTTTTTTGTTTGCATCACAAGGTTGGCCGCCCGCAGCACACGATGCGCACGCTTATCGCACAGACTCGTCCCGCCGTCACACGTGTGCTGAAGGTCTCGCCAAGACGTATCCCACAACTTCGGCCTCATCGCACGCCGAGCGTCACAGAGCCCACATCACGCACGAACGACTTGCAGTCCAAATCCTCCAACAACTTTCCCCCGCTCTCCGCTCTCCGTTCTCCGCTCTCTGTTCCCCATCCCCCTCCCCATTCGTACACTCTCTCATGGCTCGATTGATGCTCTCTGTCAGTGGTTGTCGCGGCGTCGTTGGTGAAACCCTCTCCGCCGAAGTCGCAGCGCGATTCGCAGGCTGCTTCGGCTCCGTTCTTCGCGCTCGCAACCCAGGCAAGCGCATCAGCGTCGTTCTGGGTCGCGACGGCCGCCGCGGCGGGGAGACCATTCACGCCGCCGCCATCGCAGGGCTCCTGGGCAGCGGCTGCAACGTCATCGATCTTGGCATCGCCATGACCCCCACTGTCGCCGTCAACACCGACTGGCACGCGCGCGAACTCGCAAAGAAAAACGAAGTCGGCGCAGGCATGGTCATCACCGCCAGCCACAATCCCCAGCAGTGGAACGGCCTCAAGTGCCTCCTCGCCGAAGGCGGCATCCACGGCGCAGCAGCCTGCGCGCCACCAGCCACACTCGCCAACGAAATCATCGCCCTCTTCGAACGCGGCGGCAGCGCACTCGATGGCAAAACCACCTGGCAGCACCTCGGCGCACTCACGCGCGATGACGACGCAGCCGAAACCCACGTCGAGCGCGTCCTCGCCGCCATGCAGGATTCAGGCCTCACCGATATGCCCTCTAGCATCGGTCGCGGCATTCGCGTCGCGGTCGATTGCGTCAATGCCAGCAGCAGTCGCACCGCGCCCATGTTCCTCCGCAGCATCGGCTGCGAAGTCGTCGAAGTCAACGCGAATCACACAGGTGAGCAAGCTGGTTTGTTCCCACACCCGCCCGAACCCACCGCCGAAAATCTCTCCGGCAAGGGCGGCCTGTGCGACATCGTCCGCGCTCACAACTGCCACGCGGGCTTCGCGCTCGATCCCGATGCCGACCGCCTCGCGCTCATCGATGAACAAGGCCGCTACGTGGGCGAGGAGTACACCCTCGCCCTCAGCGCCCTCGCCATCCTCTCAGGCCGCAAGCGCGACAGCCGCGAAGCCGATGTGCTCGTTACCAACCTCAGCACCTCGCGCATGCTCGAAGATGTTGCCGCCAAGTTCGGCGCTCGCGTTCTCCGCACACCCGTGGGAGAAGCAAACGTCGTCGAAGTCATGAAGCGCGAGAACGCCATCGCCGGCGGCGAAGGCAACGGCGGCACCATCTGGCCCCGTAGCTGCTACGTGCGCGACTCCCTCGCCGGCATGGGCCTGGTCGTCTGGCTGCTCAACCAGCAACGCCAACCCCTCAGCACCATCGCCGCGTCGATTCCCAGCTACGCCATCGAAAAGCGCAAGGTCGATCTCGCTCGCAAGGAAGACGCTCAACCCGCCATCGAGAAGATCGCCAAAGCCTACAGCAACCAGCAAGTCGACCTGCGCGATGGAGCCTGGGTCAACTTCACGACCGGCCCCCTCGCCGGAAAGGCCTGGCTGCACGTCCGCGCCAGCAACACCGAACCCATCATGCGCCTGATCGCCGAGGCACCGACGGTGGATGCGGCCCGAGGCGTATTGGATGAGGCAGGGCGGATACTGGGATAAGTCGGCATTGGATATTCGGCATTCGGCATTCGTGCTGGCGCCATCTCGCCACCCCCAATCGCGAACGGACTCGCTTGCGACGAATGCCGAATCACGAATGCCGAACGCCTAGTGCCTAGTGCCTAGTGCCTAGTGCCAAAATCCCAAAAACAACCATGGGGCCGCGTCGTGCAGCCCCATGGTCGTCGTTCTGTCATGTTTCGTGCTCGATCTTCGCCGTCGCGGGCACCGATGCTTGTCGCGCTGTGTTCAACGCGGGTTTGCTCGTGCTCTCGCCTTGTATGGCGTGGTTTGTCGAGCGACGCGCCCCGAAGGGCTTAGACAGGGAAGTGGTCCTGTCGGACCAACCAAGAGGTCCCAGCATCGCTCGCGTCAGCACAAGGCCAACCGCTCACGAGCCAGGTCGGCTTCAGGCCTTCTTCTTGGCGGCCTTCTTCTTGGCCTTCTTCTTAGCAGCTTTCTTCGCCATTGATGAGCTCCTTGGCTACTGATCGAGTCGCACACAGCGCGGCGCGCCGATTCCTTGCGACCCATGATGACATACAGCATATCGGAAGTTTGCACACTTGTGCTTGAGTGTGGAAAAAAATTTGTGAAGAACTTGGCGCGCAAGACAGTTCTTCCACATCCGCGCCTCTTCATCGCGCGCATCTCGCGCATTGCTCGCGCTTCAACACGCGTGAGCGCGCTCTCACACGCGCTTCATCATCAACATGCGCCGCCCGCGAGCACGTGGAAGAAGTCCATCACGTCCCCATCCTCCGGATACACGCCGTTGTTGTTGAAGTCGATGTCATTGCACGTCGCGCACGTCGCGCCCGCAAGCACGTTCAGAAAATCCAGCACGTCCTGATCTTCCGGATACACGCCGTTCGCGTTGAAATCGATCGAATCACAGCAGGAATTTGCCACATTCACCTGTGCCGACGCCGTCAGCACGCTGCCGCAGTCATTGCTGATCACGCAGTCATACCGCCCCGCGTCTGCCACACTGTCAACATACAGCATCAGCGTCGCCGTGCTCGCGCTTGCGTGCTCCTCCGTATCCAGCGGCACACCCGCGCGGCGCCACTGATACGCCATCCCGCTCGCGCTCGTTGCTTGCACCGACAGCGTGACAAACCGCCCCACGCATCCGTTCGTCGCCGTCGGCCCCGAGACAACCGTGGGCAACGCACATCCCACAGGCCGCCACATCCACACACCCGTGAAGTTGAGCGAGCTCGCTGCGTTCGCCGCTCCCGTCACACAGAACGATCCGTCATACACCGGATAGTTCGCGCTCGCCGAGGCCACTCCGCCCTGTCCCGCCGCTGGTGCGGTCGCCGTCCAGCCCTGCACGAACAGCGAGCCGCCAAAGGTCGTGTACGCGCTCCACGTCGGCGCAATCACCCCGCCGCCCAGCGCATAGATGCCCACAGCCGCATACTGCGGCCCACCCACGCAGTTCGCCGTCATGATTTCAGGCACAAACCCCGCAAAAAGCCGCTGAACCTGCTCGCGCGTGCCCCATCGCCAGCCGTTCATGTCGCGCCCCGCCACCACGCCCGAGCACGGCGTCGCGCCATCCGTCGGACACACCGTCGCGACCTGATTCCACGACAATCCCATCGTGGACGGCACATGCCGCCACTCTTTCCCCTGCCCGTCGTTGTAGTGCTGAGCGATCGCTGACGACGCACCAACCGATGCACAAACCGACGCACAAACCGACGCAACCAACATCATGGACCAGCGCATAGTGCCTCCTTCACGGCAGCGTGCCGATCCCCTCCATGCGACAACCCATACCGCCCTCTGTCAACTTTGACATCCCGCCCGCTGCCGCGCTCTCGCGCGCAGTCGCTTACGCTCGCCCATGCCTATCTCCGTCCGAACATTGGCCTGCGGCATGCCCCTCATCGTCGAACCCATGGGTGGTGTCCGCTCCGCCGCCATGACCTGGCTCCTCCCCTGCGGTTGCGCCACCGACCCCGTTGAAATCGAAGGCGTCTCCACGCTCATCCAGGAACTCCTCCTCCGCGGCTGCGGCGGTCGCACCAGCCGCGAAGATGCCGACGCGTTCGACCGCATCGGCAGCAATCGCGCCGCCAACGTCGGCACCTACGCCATGGTCGTCAGCGCATCCATGCTGGGCAAGAGCGTCGAACGCACCCTCCCACTGCTCATCGACATGGTCCGTTCACCCGCGATGGATCAGGACGCACTCGACGCAAGCAAAGACCTCGCGACCCAGGCCATCGACAGTCTCAAAGACGATCCGCAAGAGCGCGCCATGATCGCCGCTCGCGCCCGCCATCAACCCGCACCCATCAATCGCTCAGGTCTGGGTACCAAGTCCGGCCTCGAAGCCTGCACGCGCGACAAGGTGATCGCGCATTGGCAGTCCCACGCCCTCCCGCGCGGCAGCATCATCTCCTTCGCCGGTGATGTTGACCCCCAAACCCTCGAAGCGCACCTCAACACGCTGCTCGCTGGCTGGTCAGGCACCGCCCCCACCCCCGTCATCGGCTCCGTCGGCCCCCGCGGCTACGCCCACGAGAACGATCCCAGCGCGCAGGTTCAGATCGTCTGGATCGCCGACGCTCCCAGCGAAACCTCGCCCGACTCCGTCCTCGAAAAACTCCTCATCAACGTCCTCTCTGGCGGCATGTCAGGCCGACTCTTCAGCGAAGTGCGCGAAAAGCGCGGCCTCTGCTACGCCGTGAGCGCCGGCTATCGAGGCGACAAGGACTGGGGCAGCATCACCGCATACGTCGGCACCACCCCGCAGCGCGCGCAGGAAAGCCTCGATGTCCTCCGCGCCGAGCTCGACCGCATCAGCACGCCCGCCGGCGCGGTGACCGCCGAAGAGTTCGCCCGCGCCAAGATCGGCATGAAGAGCAGCCTCGTCTTCAGCGGCGAAAGCGCCGGCGCCCGCGCCACGGCCATCGCCGCCGACTACCGCCGCCTCGGCCGCCCACGCACACTCGATGAAATGGCCGCCGAAATCGACGCTGTCACGCTCGAACAACTCAACACCTACGCCGCCCACCGCCGCTGGGGCAGCGTCACTATCCAAACCGTCGGCCAGTCCACGCTGAAGGCGTAGGCGGAGAACCAAATTGCCAAATGGCTAAATGACCAAATGGCCAAATTGAAAAAGCGGGCGCCCAAGTCTCCTTGAGCGCCCGCCCATGCTCTCATTTGGCCATTTAGCCATTTGGCAATTTAGCCATTTTGCTTCACAAACACTCCCCACCCGCCAACACGTTGAAGAAGTCAATCACGTCCTGGTCTTCAGGGAACACGAAGTTGTTGTTGAAGTCGATGTCGTTGCAGAAGAACGTCGAGCATTCGCCGCCCGCCAGCACGCTGAAGTAATCGATCACGTCCTGATCTTCCGGGAAGACCTGATTGTTGTTGAAGTCGATCGTGTCACACTGCGATCCGCAGCTCGCGCCGCCGATGTTCAGCGCAACCGCGTTCGACGTCGTGTTGCCGCACGGGCTCAGGAACACACAGCGAATCAGGTACGCACTGGGCACAGGGAACGCGCCCGGACGCACGCTCAGGAACTGACCACCCGAGCCGGAGATGTCCAGCGCGCGACCGTCAGGACCCGTCAGCGTGCCATCTGCCAGAGCCTCAAACTCATCAGAGCCGCTCGCCGACTTGATCTCCCACTGCGACAGCAGATCCGACGAGCTGGTCACGCCCACCGCGAAGCTGAAGCCCGAGTTGGGCACGCAGACATTGATCGGCTCAGGTTGCTGCGTCACCACCGTGCCCTGCGTGAACGTCACGCTCGCAGGATCGCTGGTCAGCGTGCCGCAATCGTTCGACACGATCACGCGGTAGTTGCCGTCGCGACCGTTGCCGCAGGTGTTCTGACCCACGCGCAGCTGCGACTTGTTCACGCCTTCATAGTTCCACTCGCTGCCAAACACAAAGCCCGAGCACGCCTCCGTCAGGTTGATCCACTGACCGGGGTTGCTGGGATCTTCACGCTGCCACTGATACGTCAGAGGCCACGTGCCCGACACAAACGCATTCAGCGCGACGCCGAACGGCGTGTACTGCAGCGAAACTTCGTTGCGAATCGGGAACGCCAGCGTCGGCGCGCCGCACGCGGGAGTCGTCCCGTTCAGATACAGCACGCCCGCACCGCCGCCAGGCAGCGCGATATCAGGCGAGCCGCACGTCGTCCGCACGTCGCTGGTCGACACGCCGATCGCATTGCCGTCCGCGCTCAACCCACTGATGCGCGTGATCGTGTGCCCGGGCGGCAGGATGTTCGTGCCCGGCGCGATCTGCTCCAGATACGTGTTCAGATCCATCGGCACCCCGCCGTTCACGCCGGCCCGCCAGATGAACGGACGATTCACGCGGTCAAAGAAGCTGAAGCCGAACGTCGCATTGCCGACAATCGTGTTGCCGTCATCGCTCACAGCCACCGGCAGCAGGAAGCTCAGCGGCTTGGTCTCAACGCCGTCGAAGTAATCCGCCGGCCGACCCAGCGCCGTCGGCGTCCACGAGTTGTCAAGCTGCCGCGTCCACTTCACCAGTTGCAGATCATCAATGTTGAACGTCGGAATGTTGAACTCGCGGCTGGGCGCGCCCACGATCACCGTGCCCGCGCCATTCACGGGATACGTCGCCGAACTCCCCGACAAGCCATCGATGATCGTCGACACGCCGTTGGTCCACACGCAGATACGCCGACCGTCAAACGGTCCGAACTCGCTGGGAATCGGGCCTTCGTCATACCCCGTGATCACCGAGCCATCCGCGCTGACGCTATCGGCGCGAGAGCTGCCGGCGTTGTCAGGCTGCAAGGGCAGCGCGTTCATCACACCCGTCGTCGCATCAGAGATGTACGCCCGCAGATCGCCGCACAACCCAAAGTCCGGCCCACCCGACGAGTTGAACAACCCGCTCACCCACGCGCCGCCCACCACATAGCGGCCGTCACCCGAGATGTCGCCCACGCTGTTGATCGATGAGTCACAGCGCGTGCCGCCGAAGAAGCGATTCGTCGCTCCATCCAGCGTCCGCGGCAGCGAACCCAGATTCGTCCACCCCGACGCGCTCGTCCAGCGATGTGAGATGAACGGAACCGAACACGGGCTCGGCGCAGGCAAGGGGTCACCCAGCGTGCACCCCGAACCTTCAAACGCGCAGTACCCCGCAAAGCAATTCAGGTCACCCCAGTTGCCCGTGTTAAGCAAACCCGTCGCCAGCACCGTCATGTCACCAGACCCGCGCACCGTCTCCGCGCCCATGCCCGGCGCCGACACGAGCGTGTGCCCCGCGCCGCGCTGCCACGTATAGATGCGGTACTCCGCGGCCTGCGAATCAAACAGCAATCCAACAGCCTTGTTCCCGTCCGCCGAAATGTCGGCATCAATCAAACTGTGCATCACAAGCACAGGCTGCGCCAACGCACCAGCGGACGAAGCAAGCAGAGCGACAACAGACAAAGCACGACGGATCATGGGGCGGTTCCTTTTCTCTAGAGAAGTATCCAGCACCCAATATACCGCCTCTCGCACCCAACGCACGCAAATTCCCGCAACTTTGTACGCCTCGTCTTCAATTCCCAAGCAAAATACCAAACAAAGTTCTACCAAACCGCGCACGGCACCCGTGAAAGCAAAGCGGGAGTCAGCGCGGCTCATCCAAGCCACACCGACTCCCGCTTTCAGTTGACGCTCTATGGAGCCCTCACGTACTCAGGAGCACTCTCCGCCCGCAAGCACATGGAAGAAGTCCAAGAGATCTTGGTCCTCGGGGAAGACGCCGTTGTTGTTAAAGTCGATGTCGTTGCACGTACTGCACTCGCCACCCGCCATCACGTCAAAGTAATCAACCGCGTCTTGGTCTTCAGGAAACACGCCGTTGTTGTTGAAGTCCACATCATCGCAACACGATCCACCCAATGGACAGTCGCTGTTGAAAGTCACTGCGATCGGAACCGTGATGGGCTGGCTGCTGCGGCTGCCGTACGCGATGAATCGATCAAAGCCATGAGCAATCTGTGGGTACGTGACATCCGTGAGACCCGCTGCAGCGATGCCGCCGCTGACGAGATCCTTCAGCAGCACAAACCCAATGTCAGGACGGAAGATGAATCCGCCGAGATTGTTCGAACCAAGCAGCAGCCCGTCGTCACGCAGTGAGATCAGATTCGTGTAGCCTTGTCCGAGCGGGCCGACCTGCAGCGTGCGCTCCTGCACTGAATCAAAGTACCACGGATCGCGTCCATACGAGGGGTAACTCTCCTGCAGCCCAACCATCACGCCGTTTTGCATCCGGAGCGGGAAGAAAGTCTGTCGGCCGCCAGTGGAACTTGTGTGGACAGGTGATGTCAGACCGAGCGGCAGATGCCCCGTCGCTGTCCGCACCCAACCATCGTTGCCCGATGCGCCCGAGGCGATGCGCTCTGACAAGCCAAGGACTACCGACCCCGCGAATCCACTCGCCGGTGACATGTATGTGCGCCCATTCACGCCGATGTTCGCAGGACCAACCACTCCGACTGGCACACATGTTGTGCCGTCGAAGAGCCACGTTGACGTTCCGTTTGCTTCGCCCCAAGCGGTATACCGCTGGCTGATGCCGAACACGGTGCCATCCGCAGCGATGTACGCCTGGGAGCTGCGCGTGCCGTTCTGAGAATTCGTCCACTCAGGACCCATCAGTCCCAGCACCGTGTAATTGGTGCCGTTCCACAGCCACGCATCGCGTCCGTTGGTGTTCCCGTTCACATAGCGATCCGAATATCCCACCACCAACCCCGCGTCGCTCACACCCACGGTGCGATGCACTGTATATGTGCCCACTGAATACGCGGGCCCACTCAATCCCAGCAGTCGATACACGCCATTGCGGACCTCCCATGCGCGCGTAGCGCCCGGCGTCAAATCAGGGTTGTAAAGCGACGGCGCTTGAGAGAAGGCGTTACCGATAAGCACACTTCCCGACGGGTTGAACGCCTGAAGGTAGTTCCAACCGTCGCCCGTCACGATGGGCGTTGTCGTCACGCCATTGTCGATCCACAGATCGAGACCCGCACTGTTATAGCCGTCAGTGCCGAACTTCTCGGTGTTGCCGATCAGTCTGCCATCAGGCAGGCATGCTCTGATCAGGCTGAAGCGCGACTGATTCCACGAGCGGTACCGCGCGCCGTTCAGGTGCAGCGGACCGCGCATGACACCAGGCAAACTGCCGCCGGGACCGGGCTTCCAGTACCATGCGTCATACCCACTCTGACTTTCGACACGCGAATAGCCCGCGATCACGACGGGCGACGCGAACGAATACGTGATCTCGGAGAACTGGTAGTTGTTCCCATCGATGTAGTTTTGCGAGAACAAGCCAATGCGCTGGGTCGTGCTGCCGTCCCACACCCACGACGCCTGACCGCCCGTCACCGCGAATCGCGCCGTATCTCCCGCGACGATTCCACCCACCGTCGACCGGAGAAACGTCGTCGCGCCACCAGTGGTACTGGAGTATCCCGGACCCGTCAATCCCAGCGTGTGCAATGTGGTGCCGTCAAAGCACCACGATTCAATCCCGGAATAACCGCCTGCGTACTTGGGTGTTGAACCAGTCACGGCCCACGCACCCGTCCGTGCAAGCACAAATGGCTTGCCCACGGTGGTTTCAAGAACCCCGGCCGTGCTGCGATACTGCGGGCCATCCGGCCCGATCCGAACCACCGGATCGCTCACACGACCGCTCCAAAACCAACCATGCCGCTCCAACTGATTCGAGCCAAACTGCGTCCGACCTGCGACAGGTGTTCGCGTGTCACCGGCGAACCGCGGATTGCCAGCATAGACCGAATCTGAATACCCGTACCCCGGCCCGCTCAACCCCAAACGCGTCACGACGTAGTTTGGCGTCAGCTGCGCGGCGCTCATCCCTGCCGTGGCGAACAGTGCGAAAATCCCGATGCTCGCGCGAAGACATGTACCCATCGACCGCAACCTCCCTTCGAGCCAGACTCGATAACGACCGAATACATCCACAATTTATCGCAATATCCCCGCCGATGCAAGGCCCCATCTTGCATTTACCCGAGACAGCCGGACAACTTCATGACAAACAGGGCCGTTTCTCAAACGGCCCCGTCCCAAGCGGCTTCTGTTTGGTCCCATCAGTTCATCAGCGTGCCCCACCTGCTCACAGACACTCCCCACCCGCCAGCACATTAAAGAAGTCCATCACGTCCTGGTCTTCCGGATACACGTCGTTGTTGTTGAAGTCGATGTCGTTGCAGGTGTTGCCAGGCGAGCACGCGCCGCCGGAGAGGACGGTGAAGAAGTCAATGACGTCCTGATCCTCCGGGTAGACGGTGTTGTTGTTGAAGTCGATGTCATCGCAGCCAGCCCGGGAGATGCGGAGCATTCCCTGACCGAACTGACCGGCGTTCGCGCCGCCGATGCGAACGAGCACGCTTTGGTTTGCCGTGAGCGGCACTCTGAGCAGACTTTGGGGTGAGGTACCGCCGCCAACACATCCGTTGACGCTGTCATCGTTCTGGCCGATCATCTGAAAGCCCGACGTTGGACATGCGATCTGCGAACCTTGGAAGAGCGTGATAACCGTGTCGAAGGAACTGCCGCAGGTGTCAAAGGTGTACGTACTCGCTTCGGGTGCGATGAATCGGAACCAGATATCGCGGTTGCTGCCCAAGGGCACAACAGGGATCGCGGGAGTTGTCGCAGCGCACGTGCTGAAACTACGTGATCCAACAACGACGTTCGTCGCGGTTGAACACGAATCGTTCGTGACACCAGAGGTCAAGTTCGATCGCAGCGTGAACTGGCCGCGCTGGCCGTTGTAACCGGCAACGCGCACGTAGTACACCGCTCCGCCCTGATAGTTGACTGACACGAGGCTCGCACGGTTGTTGGGAGCTGCAAAGCCACCATCGTCGTTGCAGGCGATGCTGCTCGCATTTGTCCCGTTCGGACATGCGCTGTGCACGCTGAGCACGGTGTCAAAGTCGCTGCCGAAGGTGTCGAAGATGGCGTTGCCATCGCACTCTGGAGCAAAGCGGAACCACACATCGGGGCCTTGGACTGGGCCCAGACCGCACGTTGTCACCGTGCCCAGACTGCGGGTCGCGGTTTCTGTGCAGCCGACGAACGAGCCAGCAGTAAGCGGAATCGCATCGCTGCACGCATCGCCACCGTTGAACGTCGGCGAGACCGTTGTCGTGTAGACTGCGCCAGCGTCTGCGAGGCCGTTGACATCGTCGGCCAGATCGCCGATCGCGATGATTCCATCACGCACAGCAACGCGTGACGCATACCCCGAGTCCGTCGCGAGTTCCGGATCCTCGAAGGCCGACTGCACGATCCAGTTGGAGCCGCTGCGGCGATAGACATACGCCCGCTTAGTGCCGCCTTCGCCCACGACCAGCTGCGTGTCCGTCATGGAGAGTGAGCCTCCAAAAAACCCATACGTGACGGGCACGGGCGCACGAAGGAAGCCGCGCGGGGTCCATGTGTTTGCGACGCGCTCAAAGAAGTAAACGATGCCGCTGTCAGTCAAGTCTGTGGTGAGGCCCGTTTCAGCGCTTGATCCATCTTCGGCGTAAGCACCCACCGCGATCCAATTGCCTGAAGCTGCAACCGCCGACCCGAAGCCCTGTCCTGCTTCTTCGATGATCGGTTCGAGCACCGTCGGTGCAAAGTCGTTGCGCCCCATCGCGTACGCAACACCTTCTTCAGGACGCGCTGCTGCATCCGTTGATTCGCCCGGCGCGCCCCACACGCCCCACTCGGAGTTCTGGCTGATGGCGACTGCGGAGCCGCGAAAGCCGTTGTACACGCCGTAGAACTCAGTGCCTGTCGAGATATGCGTGGTGTACCAGTCGCCCGCCGCTGCATCGCGTGCCATCACGTAGACCGCGCCGCCATTCGTGTGCGTGAGGTTGAATCGCGGCGCACCGATGATCGCCCAGGGTCCGCCAAAGGTGCTGATCGCGACGTTGCGGCCAAAGCCCGAGGTAAACACGCCCCCCACGAGTCCTGGATTGATGTCGTCGTCGAGCGTCCAGTTGTTCGTGCCGGGGGTGCGCTCGAAGACTCTCGCTCGCCCGCGATCAAAGTACTCTGGCGCGCCGACGATCAAGTAGGGGTCGGCAAGAGCGATCGAGATGCCGGCATTCTCGCGCGAAATACCGCCCAAGGCTGCGGTGTTGGCGGACTCAAACACGGTGGACCACACGCCGTTCGTGCCCAGTTGCTTGATCGACCAGCCGCCCGCTCGAATACCGGCGGTTGTGTCGAGGTAAGGGCGACCGATCGCAAGCAGCGGACGATTGCTGGGCCCGCCAACGGAAAGCGAAACGCCGTAGCCGAAGAGCTCTTCTACTGCAGGTGTGCTCGCAATGTGCTTGGTCAGTGCAACGCAAGGCTGCGCAAAGGCGACACCTGCCGCTGCTGAAAGAACCGCCGCCGCCATCATCACGTTTCGAACTGCGCCCTGCATGATGCCGCTCCAACCCGGGTGCCCTTCGTACGGCAGCCCACGCCTCACGCGAGGCTCAGACTGTGCGAAGGTCACCAGCCACGGTCAGTGCGCAAACGGGGGAGCTGGTGGCTAGTGATTTTGGCGAAGGGGAACAGCACCAGAACGAAAAGCCCGGAACCAACGGTGGTTCCGGGCATTGTTTGTTTACCCAAACGTGCAGCGCCTGTTCGGTTACGACAGCAACTCGCCCATCCGCGGCTGGCTCTTCATGTACTTCTCATGCACGGCCGTGTAGTGCTTGAAGTACATCGCGTCGCAGGCTTCGCTTGTCGGGAACTTCTTGCTGAAGCCGGGCACGGCGGCATCGAGCGTGCTTTCGGCGGCCTTGATGAGGTGGGCCATCAGGGTGCGGGGGTCTTCGGCGCCGACGGCGACGCGCACGGTCGTCGGGCTGATGCCGGCGTCGGCGAGGGCTTGCTCGCTCATTTCGCTGTGACTGGTGATGGCGGGGCAGAGAACCACCGTGTTGGGCTGGCCGAGACTGACCTGGTGGCCGAAGATCGGATCGAGGCAGTCGAAGAAGCGTTCGAACGTGAGGCGATCGATGTTGGGGCGGGCCGACTTCGCGCCGGTGGTCTTCTTGCCTTCAAAGTCGAAGGTGAAGAGCGGCGCGGGAAAGCCTTGGAACATGACGCGCTCGCGCACGCCGCTGTTTTCGTTGCCGGGCGCGGCGTTGCTCTTGACGTTGATGTCGGGGTGACTCTGCAGGAACTCGGTGAAGGTGAGCGTGTTGACGACCTTCTGGAGCATGCGCACTTCGAGGGTGTGCATGCCGTTGATGACTTCATAGGCCTTGTCGCTGTCGAGGAACGCGCCCTTGACGTAGTAGACGTTCCAGAAAAGCGTTTCATCCCACGAGTACGTGCGCTTGCTGCCGTCGGGAGCGGTGCCGAGCATGCTGTCGTGCTTGCCCATGAACATGCGCTCGTTGCGGCCGATGACGACGCCTGCCGTCGTGCTGCCGTGGCCGGCGAGGTCTTTGGTGTAGCTGTGAATGATGAAGTCGGGGCGCTCGAGAATGTCGGTCTTCTGGAGCGGGCGGTGCAGGAAGGGCGTGCCGACAGTGCTATCGCAGATGACGGTGAGGCCGCGCTTGTGGGCTTCTTTGCAGATGCCGGGCACATCGAGCACGTAGCCGTGCGGGTTGCAGGGGCTTTCGATGTAGACGTAGACGTTGCGGCCTTCCTTGATGCGGTCGGCGTTGGCGGCGGTGACTTTGTCGAGCGCGGTGATGAACGCCGCGACGTCGTAGCCATCGAAGAAGTTCACGCTCACATCGAGATTGCTCTTCTTGGCGTACCAGTCGTGCATGAGCTGGTAGGTGCCGCCGTAGACGTTGCGGCTGGCGAGGATGACGTCACGTGCGCCGACGAGGTGGCTGAGAATCGCATCGACGGCGGCCATGCCGCTGTTGAAGTTCCAAGCGAAGTACTCGTGGGCGTAGGGGCCGGCTTCGATGTCGACGATGTGATTGGCGAGGCTGACGTTGGTGGGGTTGAGAAGACGCGAGTAGACCTCGAGCATCATCTCTTTGCCTTGGAAGGCTTCGTCGACCCATTCAGCGCAGGCGTAGATGTACGTTGCGGTGCGCGTGATGACGGGCTTGGCGCTGAAGATCGCGGTGACGTTGTCGAAGATGGGGTAGGGACCCTTGGGCAGGCGCTGGGCGGTGCTGGGGACCAGGCTCTGGTAGGTCTTGCGGAAGGGATGCTGGAGGGTGTCGAGCATCTTGGCGAGCTGGTAACACAGGAACTTCTGCGCGGCGAAACGCTCGATGCGGTCTTTGCGCGGGAGCGTGGCAAGTTCGCGCACCGTGGTGTCCCAGAGCATGCGCATGTCGGCGTGGCCGCTATAGAGGTGCTGAGCGAGCATGCTCAGACGCTGGCCGAATTCGCTCTTGGGATCGATGCCGAAGTGCTCGAGTTGTTCGTGAGCCAGCGCGGGGATGGTGGTCGCCTGCGTGGTCTTGCGGCGGGGGGAAATCTGGCTGGCGAGTTCAACGTCCTTGGGACGGTTGGCGGGAGCTTTGAGGTGGTTCGTCGGGGCGGGGTGGCTCATGGCGTAGTGTAGCGGCGGGGCGTGGGATTCTGGATGCGGGAATGAGCTTCCGAGAACCCGGCGGAGGCGGGAATCGGGGGCGGTCTGCAGGTCGATGCGCATGCGCCGGTGCGGCACGAGGGTGATGGATCGTGATGGCGCGGGGGCAGTGCGCGGCGCGACGATGCGCGGGGGTTGATGGGTCGATTGGTCTGGGCGTGCGCGTGGTGCGGCGGGTGCAGCGGGTGCAGCGGATGCGGCGGGGTCGCGCGGCGGTGCTGGTGATGGTGCTGGCGATGGGGGCTGCGTGGATGGGGTGGGCGGGTGCGGCGGGGTGTTGCTTGTTTCGGAGAGGCGGGCCGCCAGAGCTTCGGCGATGTGGGGTTGGCGCGACCACCAGAGGACCTGGTAGTAACGCAGATCGCGCGCGTAGCTGACGGCTTGCATGTCGCCGTTGGCGGCGTGGATGAGTTTGATGAGGTCGCGGTCGTAGTCGGTGAGACGAACTTGCATTTGTGTGGCCCTCCACATACACCCCCGTGTGGCGTGGTGCGCGCGCACACGCGTGCTGAAATTCGTGGAGTTTGTTGCGTAAGTTGTTGCGGGGGCTGAAAACAAAAAATGTGGATTTTTTGGCCGCGTGGGAGTGAAATCGGCAGCGGCGCGCGCACAAAGGTGTGACCCATCCCACGTTCCGTTGACACAATCGCGTCTTGGCTACAACAGCCTGGAGCAAGGAGTGTCACGATGGGAAAGCAGGTCTATTCGCGAGAGTTCAAGGACGCTGCGGTCGAGCAGGTGATCGGGCAGCGCCAC
>JBKDAN010000023.1:0-31992 GCA_046316615.1 Phycisphaerae bacterium | reverse complement strand
CTTGGGCTTGTCGGGGTAGCCCTCGCTCGCGATGACGATGCAGCAGCTCGCTTCGTCCTTCCATCGCACATCAACGTCCGCCAGTCGTCCTTCGCACGTCGCCATCATCAGTTCGATGATGTCGCTGTCCAATCGCGAGATAATCGCCTGACACTCCGGATCACCGAATCGGCAGTTGAATTCGAGCACTTTGGGTCCCGCCGGCGTCAGCATCAGCCCGGCAAACAGCACGCCCTTGTAGTCGATGCTCTCGCGCTTGAGCGCGTCCACGATCGGTACCAGCACCTCACGCTCCACGCGCAGCATGAGCTTGTCATCCAGCGTCGCGCTCGGACAGAACGCGCCCATGCCGCCCGTGTTGGGCCCCTTATCGCCATCGAGCAATCGCTTGTGATCCTGTGCAGGCGGCAGCACCAGAATCGACGAGCCGTCCGTGATCGCGAGCACCGACACTTCAGGACCGCTCAGCTTCTCTTCAATCAGCACCTTGGCCCCAGCATCGCCAAAGACGCGCTTCACCATGATCTGTTCAATCGCCGCGTGCGCTTCGCTCAGCGAACTGGGCACCACCACGCCCTTGCCCTTCGCCAGGCCGGTCGCCTTGATGACCGGCAGGTCGCCGCGCAGCTTGTCATACGCCTTGCGCATCGCCGGCTTGGTATCGAGCTCGCGCTGCAGAAACTTCCGCCGCTCTGCCGGATCGCGATACTCATTCGCCGCGTTGAGCATCGATTCAATCAGCGGCTCATCCACGCAGCGCGTTTCGAGGTAGCCGCGTGCGCTCTCCGCATCCGTGAAGACGCGACCCTCGCCCGTCGGAATGCTCGCGCTGCGCAGCATTTGCTTGCACCACGCCTTATCCGCTTCCAACTGGGCACCTTGCTTGCCCGGACCAAAAACCTTGCACGTCGGGCTCGCGAGCTTGTCCGCCATGCCTTCTGCAAGCGGATCTTCCGGACCAATCACCACGAGCCCGATGTTGTGCTTGTTGATGAACTGCTCCAGCCGATACGCCTCGCGCGTGCTCACAGGCACATCAATCGGCTTGCTGATCGCCGCCAGCCCCGGATTCTCATGGCTCGCAAATAGCGTCCCCAGCCGCGGACTCTTGGCGATGGCCATACCCAGCGCGTGCTCGCGCCCGCCGCTGCCGATCAGAAGAACGTTTACTTTGGAGCCGATGGCCATAGGGGGCGATGATAGGGTTCGCACGCCTTTGCCGCCGCCTCCGCCTCGCTTCCCTGCGGCACACGCGGGCGACTACTTGGGCATCCGCAGCCCGCTCACCAACAGCCAAATGCCCAGCGCTCCTGTCGCCCCCAGCATCAGTCCCAGCGTGCGCACCAGAAAGCTCTGGTCATACCACGCCGCCTTGCGCTCGCGGAAAAACGCCCGCTTCACTTCATTCGTGTCTTCTACCTTGCCCGCGGCAAGCTGCTCGCTCCACTCCTGCTGCGCCGCCGGATAGTTACGCATCGCGCCGATGCGCCCCATCGTGGGTACCGCAAACAACAGCGCAAACACCAGCGCGATGCCGCCCGCGGTCAGCACTCGTGTCCTCGCTGCGTCGCTTGCCGCGCCCTTGCTGACCCACACCCCCAGCAGCACCATCACCAAGGCCGAGAACGCAGGAATGACCGCTGCCGTCGTCTTATTCGCCTCCGCCGGTGCGCTCAGAAATGCAAATGCCCCACATCCCAACAACACAATGGCAAGCGTGAACAAAGCCAACGCGGCTGCCTTCGCTTTCACGTGTTGCTTCGCGCCAGTTGCGGGCGCGCCACCATCAGATGCGGCGTTTACGGCTGTGGAAGTGGGGGCCTTGGTCGTGTCAGAGCGATCAGTGGTTGCCATGCCACTATCGTTGCGAAACCACACGCTTCATGTTCGATCCGCACACAATAAATCGAACGGACAAGCGGATGCGGAGAACCGGTCGGTCGCCTCGTGCAAACCACGGCTTCACTTCAATCACCTGATCATCTGACCTTGCTGTTGATTCGCTCTACAACAACTCGCCGCCAACACGTTTCTTCGTCCATCCGCTTTCCGGCATCAAACACTCGGTGCATCTCATGCCCAACTGGCCCCTCGAAACTTGGATCGCTCTCGTCGGCACGCCCTTCATCGCGATGCTGGGCATCGTCCTGACGCTCGTCACGCTGCCAGGCACCTGGCTCATTGTGCTCTGGTCGCTCGCCCTCGCCATCTGGCAGCCCACACTCGTGCCGTGGTGGGTCGTCGTCATTCTCATCATCCTCGCCGCCACGGGTGAGGCTCTTGAGTTCCTCGCCTCGGCCGTTGGTGCAGCCAAAGCTGGCGCAAGCAAGTGGGGCATCATCTTCGCGTTGCTCGGCGCGTTCCTCGGCGCACTCATCGGCATGTTCATCGTCCCCGTCATCGGCGCCATCGTGGGTGGCGCGCTCGGTGCCGCTGTCGGCGCGGTCGGCGGCGAAATGGCCCTCGCCAAGCGCACGTGGGACGACAGCAAGAAGATCGCCCTCGGTGCCGCCATCGGTCGCCTGCTCTCCATGCTCGCCAAGGGCCTGGTCGCGGTTGTCATGGGCATGCTCCTCTGCCTGCTCATTGCCTTCAAAGCGATGTGATCTACGCCCGCCGTTGCGCCGCCCGCTCGCCTCCTGCTTCTACTCTTTCGGTTGTCTCTCTCCGTCATCATCCTCAGCTTCAATCGCCGCGAAGCGCTGCTCCGCACGCTCCGCGAGGTCGACGTCTGGCGCACCGCGATCAACGCCGAAGTGATCGTCGTCGACAACGCCAGCACCGACAACTCGCCCGCCGCGATGCGTGAGCACGCCCCGTGGGCCCGGCTCATCGTGCAAGCGACCAACACCGGCGTCGCCGGCTTTAACGCCGGCGCAGCCCTCGCCACCGGCGACACATTCCTCATCTTGGACGACGACAGTTGGCCCGATCCGCAGGCTCTCACCGCCGCGCTCGCGCTGCTCGCCGCCAAACCCACCATCGCCGCCGTTGCGTTGGTTCCCAAGCATCCCAAGACCAACGCCATCGAATGGCCCTTCGTCACGCGCGCCACGCCGCGCTGCACCATCATGGGCTGCGGCAATCTCGTCCGGGCCGACGCCTGGCGCAAGGTGGGCGGCTACGAAGCGGGCTTCTTCCTCTACCGCAACGACACCGACCTCGCCATGAAATTGCTGGGCGCGGGCTTTGATGTCTGGCTCGATCCCGCGTGGATCGTGTGGCACGACAGCCCCGCCGCCACAGAGAAAAGCGAACGCTGGCTCCACCTCGCCACCCGCAATTGGCTCTGGCTTTGCCGCCGCCACGGCGCATCATGGCGCATCAAACTGCTCGCAGGCACGCTGGGCGTGCTCACCGCGATGCGTCACGCCGGGCCCAGTCTCTCGCGCCTGCGCAAAGTCCTCCGCGGCGTGACCGACGGCATCGACCTCGACGCCCCGCCCGTCCCGCCCGCCGTCATCGTCACGGGCGATGCCATCAAGCTCTACTTGCGCATGCGCTGGCGCAGCCAGACGTGAACCGTTTTCGCATCGCCCGCAGCTCCCGCGCGCACAGCCGCCATCGTGTACCATCCCCTCGCGCGGACACGCATTCCCCACGGCCCTGCGATGATGCAAGACAACGCCCGCCCCATCTTCTCTGCGTCCACACGCATCGCCTTCGCCATCGCCGCCCTCGCGCTACTGCTGGCGTTCGCCAGCGTCATCTACACCGCGCGCCGTGAGAGCATCCGCGATGCCGCCGTCGCCCGCCTCATGACTGAGCGCAACGTCATCAACCCTGCTGACGTCGCCGCCCGCCTGCGCGTCATGAAACTCATTACTGTTCAAATCACCACCAGCGTGCGCGTCGAAAAGAAAGTCGAGAGCATGATTCTGGGCGACGCCACCGTCGCCGTGCAAACCCCCGTCGTCGTCAGCTACGGCACAGACCTCTCTTCCTTGGCGAACGACGGCGTACGCATCGACAAGCAAGGCGACACCACCATCATCCGCGTCACCATCCCCCGCCCCACCCGCCAAGCCGTCGAAGTCTTCGCCGATGCCCAGCAAACCACTGTCAACAAAGGCTGGCGCAGGTTCGTCTGGTGGTCCGGTGATGACGAGGCCAACGCCGCCAAAGCCCAGATCCCTCTGGAAGCCCGCGCCCTCGAACTGCTCCCCGCCGACCGCGAAAAAATCGAGGCCGACACACGCGAGCAAGTTCGCCGCCTTGTCGAGGCCCTCACCGGTTCGCAAGGCGAAGTCATTGTCGACTTCAAGTAATCCCGCACACCAAGAGCCATCATCATGTCAGATCAGACCAATCCCGTCCCCGAGAACGCAGCGACTAGCGCCGCCACGCTCGCAGGCGGTGCAGCCGGTCTGGGCATGGGCTTCTTCTTCAGCCCATTTAAGAGCAAGCTCTTCTTCGTTGTGTTGCTGCTCACGCTGGGGAGCACTGGCTGGCTCGTTGCACGCTCACTGACTGATGTGCACAGCAACGCCGCACTCGACTCTGCAACGCCATGGATGCTCCGCGCGGGCATCAGCTTCATCGCGGCGTTCATCTTCGCATGGCTCGTGCGAAAGGTCATCAAGATTGCCCTGCTTGTTGGAGCTGTGCTGGTGGGCGGAGCCGTGCTGATTCACAAGCTGGGCCTCGGCCTTAGCGTGTCCGACGTGGAGCACCTCAAAGCCAACGTCGCCGACGCAGCCCACACCATGCAAGCCACCGCCGACACATGGTGGACGACCATCAAGACATATCTCCCCAGCGGCACCGCCGCCGGAGCCGGTCTTTGGCGAGGTGCGCGCCACAACGTGTGATTCATCAACGACCTCGCATTCATGTTCGCCGCAGCAGCAGCACGCACAAAGCAGCAAGGCTGTAACGACGCGGGCTCATGCAGCCCACCCGCATCCCGGTCTTGTTCTCCGTTCTCCTTGGAGCATGCGTCACCGCGCTCGCCGCGGCTTTGCGGCGGGTCCTTCAAGCCAGCTCACCGCAAAGACACCGGGAACACAAACGAACGGGCAAGAGTTGTGGCGGGGCTGAGACCCCATTGCGACGCCCGACATTCTGTCGTGAGCACATATTTCCCGGTCTTGAAACCTGTCTTCCTCTCTGTGCTCTCTGTGCCCTCTGTGTTAAACGCCTTGTCTTTCTTTGCGTGCTTTGCGTCTTTACGGCGAAGGCCTTCGCCTCTCTCCCCCGCACGTGCATTTTGCCGATACGCTCCACCATGAATCCCCTCGCCCTTACCTGCCCCACGGTTCGTCGCATCGGCATTCTCACTTCAGGCGGCGACTGCCCGGGCCTCAACGCCGTCATCCGCGCGGTCGCGCGCGATGCGTTTCATTGCGCTATCAAGGTCATCGGGATCGAAGACGGGTATCTTGGCCTCATCGAGAACCGCATGCGCGAGTTGACCGAAGCCGACATGGCCGGCCTGCTCCTGCGCGGCGGTACGATTCTGGGCAGCAACAACAAGACCAATCCCAGTCGCCACAAGATCGGGACGGATAGCGACAACCGGCCCATCTACAAGGACGTGATGCCCGATTGCATCCGCAACTTGGAACGTGCGGGCGTCGAAGCCCTGATCACCATCGGCGGCGATGGCACGCAGACGGGCGCGACCGAGTTCGCGAGGATGGGGATGCCTGTCATCGGCGTGCCCAAGACGATCGACAACGATATCGAAGGCACCGAGATTACCTTCGGCTTTCAGACTGCCGTCGCGACGGCGACTGATGCGCTCGACCGCGTGCGCACCACGGCCGACAGTCACCACCGAGCGATGGTGGTGGAGGTCATGGGCCGCAACGCCGGTTGGATTGCGCTGCACGCGGGCGTCGCCAGCGGCAGCGATGCAATCCTGCTCCCCGAACTTCCCTTCGAGATGAAGCGCGTTTTCGATCTGGTCAAAGAACGCAGCGATCGCGGCAAGCGCAGCAGTCTCATCTGCGTCAGCGAAGGCGCGAAAGTGAAAGGTCACGGCCAGTTCGTCGCCCGCCGCGTGGAGACAAGCCCCGATCCGATTCGCCTGGGCGGCATCGCCAAGTACATCGCCGAGCAGATCGAAGATGAGACGGGCGTCGAAAGCCGCTACACGATCCTCGGCCACACCCAGCGCGGCGGCACGCCGATTCCCAGTGACCGCGTGCTTGCAACATTGCTCGGCAGCCACGCCATGACGCTGCTTCGCCAAGGCAAAGCCGGTCGCATGGTCGCCATCCAAGGTGGCCAACTGACGGACGTTGACCTCAGCTTCGCCGCCGGCAAGCAGCGACTCGTCAAGGAAGACGACTCACTCATCCTCGCGGCGAGAAACTTGGGGACAATTTTCGGCGATGAGTGAATGAACCGCGCTTGATGCGTGCGTGCTCACGCATTGCCCTCCTGCATCGCCGCGGCCACCTGCCGCCGCAGCAGACTCAACGCATACACCGCCGCCTCTTCCGCCGTCTGCCCCGCCACCGCGCCTTGCGTCACACCCTGCGCATCGCGCCACTCCGCCCGGTAGCAATCAAACAACTGCACATGCCGAATCGTCAGGCTGTGTCCGGCTTCCTCGAAGCACGTGCCCACCGCCGCAATCGTCGGATACGCCCGCCCGTCGCGATGCACCCGGCACGCCGTCGCCTGCGCACTGGAGAAGTCCGTCGCATACAGCGCATCGATCGCGAAATCCAAGCCCATTGCAGCCTCCAGTTTGCAGTCGGCACTTGCAGCCGCGCCCTTGACGCGGCCGACCTGTTGCCCAAACTGAAAGAAACGATAAGCCACGCCAACCCGTTGTGGCAACGTCCGTTATGTGCATTTGCAACCAACCGCCGGATTTCCTGTCCGATCACCGCGCGGCGTGCGCCTATCTGTTAGTATGCTGCACGTGTCGTCAGCCGTAGGAATCGACACTCCGGGCGATCACCGCACCCGGTGCGAGGCACCGCTGGTGGTGGTGCACACGCACCCCGCCACGCCCCTCATGCCGATCAAGTATCTCATCCGCGAACTGCTCCCGCTCTGGCGAGAGATGGGTATCGCCGCGGTCGAAGTGCCCGCCCCCGCCTTCGTCTCCAGCGCGCGCGTCGCCATCATGCACATCGACTTCACCACGCCGCTCCCAGCCTACCAGCGTGTCGCCAGCCAGTATCGCCGCGCCCTCAACAGCCATGTCGGCTCTATCGAAAAGCGCGTCATCTCGCGTCATCTCGTCACGCGAGGCGACGGCTACGACGGCCCCGTCATCGTCAAGACCAACGCCAACTTCGGGGGCGTGATCGACTATCAGACCACGCGCTGGTCGCGTCCCTGGATAACACTCGCCAGCGCTGCCCGCGAGCGACTCCCCTGGCACTGCCGCGCGCGACTCCGCGACAAGGCCTACCGCATCTACAACCGCGTGCGCGACGTGCCCACGCCAGTCTGGTACAACCCCGACCTCGTCGTCGAGCGACTCCTCTGCGAACGCGATGGCGACATGTACGTCCTGCGATCCTGGAACTTCCTTGGCGACCGCGGCTTCATCGGCGTGAATCGCTCGACTTCACCCATCGTCCAAGCGACGACCATCGTCAGTCGCACGCTCGAACACGAGCCCCCTCCCGAAATTCAGCAGCTCCGCCGCGATCTCAACTTCGACTTCGGCAAGTTCGACTTCACCATCGTCGACGGTGTACCCCACCTGCTCGATGCCAACTGCACCACCACAGTCGGTCGTGCCCTTGCATGGCCCACCTTCGCCGAACGGATCCGTTGGCTCGCCCCTGCCATCGAGCAGTTCATGTAAATGAAAAAACCCGCGATTCCTCGCGGGTTTTCAGTGCTTCTCTGTCAATCAGTCTTACTCGCCGACCTGCCAGCGCCAGAACTGGTGCACGTTGGCCTTGCCCACGATGTCCTTGACCTTCTTGGTCGGGTCCATGATGTAGGGTTGTTCGAGCAGCGCGATTTCCTCGAAGAACTTGCGCATGCCGCCTTCAACCATCTTCTCGGCGATTTCTTTCGGCTTGCCGCTCTCCATCGCCTGCTCGATGCGGAACTTGCGTTCACGCTCGACAACCGACGCGGGCACGTCTTCAGCTCGCACGCCTTGCGGGCGCGGCTGCGCCGCCACGATGTGCATGCAGATCTGCTTCAGGCCTTCGTCGCTCATGTCACCCTCGACCTTGACGAGCGCGCCCGTCTTGCCGTCGTGGTGCACGTACGCGCCGAACTTCACGCCAGGGCCGCCCGCAATGTGTTCGGCGCGGCCGATGGTGATCGTCTCGCCCGTCTTGGCGCGAATGTCGTCAATCGCCGTTGCGAACTCCGTCGCGCCCGCGAACGAGCCGGCAGCAAGCTTCAGGCCGCCCTGCGCAATGCTGTTGGCCAGATCAATGAACCCCGGGTTCTTCGCCGTGAAGTCGGTGTTCGCCTTCAGTTCAATGATCGTCGCGCTGCTGGGGCCCACCGCAATCGCGATGCGGCCTTCACCCGCGACCTTGTCCGTCTTCGCGTCCATCTTGCCCTTGAGCTGCTTGCGGAGGATGTCCTCAGCCTTCTCAAAGTCGCCGCCGGCTTCGGTCAGCGCCGCCTTACAGGCCATCATGGGCAGGCCCGTCTTGTCGCGGAGTTTCATCACGTCTTTGGCGTTCAGTTCAGCCATGGTGTGTGTCCTGTCGTTGTTTCTGGTGCTTGCTTCTGGTGACACGGGCTGTCAGCCCGTGTGAAAATGTCTTCTGAGGATCAAGCCCGACCTGAGGACCTGGTCGAACTCTGCTGCTTGCGACCCGTGGCGTGAGCATGCGCCCATGTCACTGGTTGGATGTTGATTGACCGACCACAGGCTCCATTGCCTGTGCCATCGGTGTCTCACCATCACGCCTTGGCGGCAACTTCACCGGCGGCATCATCAGCCTTGAACTGCGCGCGACGGCTGCGGCGGGGACCGCCCGGTGCCGGAGCATCGCCTGCGCCGTCCATGCTGGTGTTCGCCGGGCCCTTGTTGTCGCTGCGATCAGCAGCCTTGTTCTGCTCGCGAAGCTGCAGGCCTTCGCTGACCGCGAGGCACAGTTCGCGGATGACCACGTCGATGGAGCGCATCGAGTCGTCATTACCCGGAATAACGATGTCAACCAGCTCAGGGTCGCCGTCGGTGTCGATCAGCGCAATCGTCGTGATGCCCAGCTTCTTCGCTTCGCGCAGAGCCGTCATTTCGCTCTTCACGTCAACCACCACCATGATGCCCGGCATCTTTTCCATGTGGCGGATGCCCGACAGGTTGCGGCTGATCTTCTTCTGCTCGCGCTTCAGCATGCTCTCCATCTTCTTGGAGTAGCTCGCGAAGTTGTCCTTCGCTTCGATCGCATCGAGTTCATCCAGGCGCTTGAGACGCTGGCGAATCGTGCGGAAGTTCGTCAGCGTGCCACCCAGCCAACGCTCGGTGACATAGTGCTGCTTCACGTCAGGCACGCGGCCTTCCAGAACGCTCTTGGCCTGGCGCTTGGTGCCCACGAAGCACACGTCCTTGCCTTCAGCGACGTTCTTCGCGATCAGCTTCTTCGCAATCAAGAGACCCTTGATGGTCTCCTTGATATCAATGATGTGAATGCCGTTCCGCTTGCCGTAGATGAACGGTTGCATCTTCGGGTTCCAGCCGCTGGAGCGTTGGCCGAAGTGAATACCGGCTTCGATAAGATCTTGAACGAGCGTGTTCGCCATGACAAAAGTCCTCGGGCAGCGACACCGGCGTTCCTCGTAGTTGGAGTACCGGATCGATCTGATCGACCCGACACCGACGCGAACGCGCATGGGCGCTTCAGGGGTTACACGACCTTCTCAGCCACATGCTGAGCAAGCCGCTCACCGGTTTGAAAAAGCCGCAACACCCAGAAAACCACCACGGGGGCTGCGCAGGCCGACCAACCATCGGCTCGAACAAGTCTAGGCAAACGCCCGGCTTCAACCAACCCGCTCGCTCGACGAAACCACTCCGTTCGCATCGTGTTTGGTTTTGCGGCATGAATTGTTCCTCCCACCCGAACGGGTCCATGCGCAATTATGCGACCAGAGATTGAGTGAAGCCCCCAAATGGCCGAGATTACCCGTTGACGCAAACTTTGCGTTCATGAGGAATTGAAAGACACGCCGGAGTTTCCCATGCCTTCCGCAGCAGCCATCATCCGCAAGGTCGAACGTTTCGACGTTGCCATCCCTGCGCATCTGGGCCCTGTCGCTGCGCATTCGGGTGTTGTCCGTCTCGCGCCTCCCGCCGGCGCAAAGGACGGCCTCATCGAGTGCAACTGCGTCGACATCTCTCTCGCTGGCGCCGGCTTCTTCACCACCGTCTTCCTTCCTCGCCTCACCCGCATCCGCATCAAGCTCTTCTCCGTGGGCGATGCGCCGCAGTTGCTCCTCACCTGTGAGGCCACCGTCCGTCGCTGCATCATGACTGACCGTCGCCCTGCGTATCACCTCGGCTGCGCGTTCGCCGACCTCACCGAAGAGCAGCAACGCCAGCTCGACGTCATCTTCGCTCAAGTCGGAGAAGAAACACACTGACCCGGCAGACCCGCCTCTGGCAGACATTGAAGACGCAGAAGGACCTCACCCGTGCTCGATTCCCGCAACTTCATCGTCCGCACGCTGCTCGCAGATGGCCTCATCACCGAGGCCGATCTTCGTCGCGCTACCGAGCACGCCATGAGCACGGGGGGCGATCTGCTCGACTCGATGGTCACGCTTGGCATCGCTACCACGCGCCGCCTCGCCATTGCCAAAGCCAAGATCTGCGAATATCCCTTCGTCGATCTCTCGCACTACGACGTCGACTTTCGCAACACCCGCCTCGTTCCTCGCGCCGTTGCCGAGCGTCTGGTCGCCTTCCCCCTCTTCATCATCGAAGGTGTCGCGACCGTTGCGATGCTGGATCCCCTCAACCTTCAGGCCATCGATCAGATTCGCCAGTTGCTCCGCTGCGACGTCGATCCCGTCGTCGCTGACGCGGAACAACTCCGCGCACTCGTCACCCGCGCCTACAGCCTCGCCCGCAGCGACGACAACGTCGAAGAGTCCGCCGAGCAATCTCTCACCACGGGCGATGAACCCGTCGTTGCCGCCGTGAACCAGATTCTCGCCGGCGCAGCCGATGCCGCCGCCAGCGACGTGCACATCAATCCCGAAGAACGCGACCTCACCTTGCGCTACCGCGTCGATGGCGTCCTCGCCACCCAGCAGGGTCCGCAGCGCAGCATGCACGAGGCCCTCGTCCAGCGTCTCAAGGTCATGGCGCGCCTCGACCTCACACAGACCCGCAAGCCCCAGGACGGCAAGTTCCGCTTCCGTCACAAAGGCGAGAACATCGACGTGCGTCTCTCCCTCATTCCCACGATCCATGGCGAAAACGTCGTCATGCGTCTGCTCCGCAGCGCAACCCGCATCGGCGATATCCCAAGCCTGGGCATGAGCGAGCAGATGACCGGCTGGTTCACCGATCTCATCGCCAAGCCGCACGGCATCATTCTCGTCACCGGTCCCACCGGCAGCGGCAAGACGACCACCCTCTACACCGCCCTCAACGCCATCAACACGCCCGACGTCAACATCATGACGATCGAAGAGCCCGTTGAAATTCGTCTTCCCATGATCCGTCAGGTGCAGGCCCATCCCGAGATCGGCCTCACCTTCGCCACCGCTCTGCGCAGCTTCCTGCGCCAAGATCCCGATGTCATTCTCGTGGGCGAAATCCGTGATGAAGAAACCGCCAAAATCGCCGCCCAGGCCGCGATGACCGGTCACCTGGTCTTCTCCACGTTGCACACCAACGACGCCGTCGGCACAGTCGAGCGCCTCGTCAACATGGGCGTTCCGCCTTACCTCGTCGGCTCCACGCTGCTCGCCTCCATCTCGCAGCGACTCGTGCGCCAGCTCTGTACCAAGTGCTCCGTGCCCGAGACCGATTTCAATCTCATTCGTCGCGTCCCCGCCGATCTGCGCGGCGGCTCGTTCCGCACCCACGCTGGCTGCGACGCCTGCAAGCGCACCGGTTTCCGTGGTCGTCTGCCCATCTTCGAGATGCTCCGCGTCACCCCGCGCGTCCGCCCGCTCATCGAGTACAAGGCTTCGACGACCGACCTGCTCGACGCCGCTCGCGCCGACGGCTTCCGCTCGCTCTTCCACAACGGCGCCGAAGCCGCCGCCGCAGGTCGCACGTCGCTCGACGAGATCGTTCCCTTCTCTCAGCAGTTCCTCGACGACGAGGCCACCGCTGATCTGCCCGTCGCCAATCAGGAGCGTGCGGCATGAGCGTCACCACATATCACTACGAAGCCATCGACGCCCAAGGCGTCCAGACCAAGGGCGTCATCCGCGCGATCGATGAAGCCGAGGCATATCGCAAACTCGCAGCCTCCGCGCTCACCCCGCTGGGCCTTTCCGCCGTCAAAGAGCACGGCCCCATCTTCACTTTCTCACGCGTCCAGCTCAACGACATCGTCGCCCTCACGCGCGAGCTCGCGGTGCTTGTCGAGGCCCGCATCCCGCTCGATCGCGGCCTCATCGCCATCGCCGAGCACGAGAGCAAGCCCGAACTCGCTGCGATGATCCGCGACATCGCCACCATGATCGAAGGCGGCCAGACCATCACCGCCGCCATGGAGAAGTATCGCTCCACCTTCGGCGACGTGTACATTGAAACCATGCGAGCCGCCGAGAAGAGCGGCAATCTGCAGGCTGTCACCAGTCACCTTGCCGAAATGCTTGAAAAGCAGATGGAGGCACGCTCGCAGCTTCGCCGCGCGCTCGCATACCCCATCATCGTGCTCAGCATGGTCGGTGCCGCGCTCAGCGTCATCGTCGGCTTCGTCGTTCCCAAGTTCGCCGCCACCTTCGCCGCCAGCAACAAGCAGTTGCCCCTCGCCACCAAGGTGGTGCAGGCCGTCGGTGCCAGCGTGCACAATTACTGGTGGGCCTACCTCACCGTCCTCGTTGGTGTCATTGTCACCTTTGTGTGCATGTGGCGCAACACCGCGGGCCGCCTCATCATCGAGTCCGCGCTCCTCAAACTCCCCTACATCTCCAAGCTCATCACCACCATGGCCGCCGCTCGCTTCTCGCGCGTGCTGGGCATCTCCCTCGCCAGCGGCCTCGACGTGATCGAAGCCATCGACATCGCGGGCCGCTCAACTGGCCGCCCCATCTTCGTCAAAGACTGCACCGCCATGGCCGACAGCCTCCGTCAGGGCGAGCGCCTCATCGACGTGCTGCAGCGCACACAGTACTTGCCCCCCTTTGCCAAACGCATGATCGGCGCCGGCAAAGACGCCAAGGAACTGTCGCGCTCCTGCGAAATCGTCTCGCGTCACTTTGATCGCGAAGCAGGTAACCTCGCCAAGAACGTCAACACCATCATCGAACCAATCATGACCGTCGCCCTCGCCGTCATCGTGCTGGTCGTCGCGCTCAGCGTCTTCCTCCCCATGTGGCAAATGGCCCGCGTCGTCAAATGATCCTTGGAGCAAGCATGATCCTCACCCACCCAGCCTTTGCCGCCCGTCGTGCCTTCACCTTTCTCGAAGTCATGATCGTCGTCGTCATCCTGGGCGTTCTTGCCGCCATCGTCATCCCGCAGTTTGGCACAGCGACGCAAGACGCTCGCGCCAGCGCGCTCAAAGCCAACCTTGGCGGCGTCCGCGCCGCCATCGCCGGCTATCGCGCCAACGCCGTCCTCGCCGGCTCGCCGCCTTATCCCACACTCACGGAACTCACAACGCCCAACACCGTCGTGCAAGGTGACTTCCCGCAGAACCCCTACAACGGCCTCGCCACCGTGCAAACTGTCAGCTTCGCGCAGGCTAGCTCTCGCGCCGTCGTCAACGCCACCACCTTCGGTTGGAACTACTACGTCGACAACGCCGCCACGCCTCCCGTCGCCATCTTTTACGCCAACGCCGCCGACGATGCCGGCGCGAACGCCAGCGGCAATCCCATCCGCGCCAACGAACACTGATGTCCGCACGTGCCGTCCAACCCCGCCCTTCGCGACGAGCCTTCTCGATGCTCGAGATGATGCTCGTCGTCACCATCATCGGCATCATCGCCGCCGCCGCACGCCCCGCCCTCCGCCTGCTGAGCGATGCTCGCCGCGTCGGTGCCGTGCAGGAGGTTGAACGCGCCCTGCTCTTCGCCCGCGCAACTGCCATGGCAACCGGAAACGCCACTGGTGTCGAACTCACGCCCTCGGGCCTGCGCATCCTCACCATCCCCGCCGCCAGCGCCGCTCCTGAGTCGGTGCTTGGTCCCGATGGTCAGCCCCGCGGCATTCCCGTCCTCGCCGAAGATCAACGCGACTTCTGGATCACCCATCTCCAAGACGGCACAGGCACCTCTGTCCCGCAGGCAACGCTCTGGTTCAGCATCGACGGCACGCCAGAGCTCCGTGATACCAACGGCACGCGTATCGGTCCCTGGACAGACGATGCCCGCATCGAAATCGCCGACACGGGTGTCATCAACATCCGCCGCGTCACAGGAGCCCTTGCACGCGAATGAACGCTCTCCGTTCCATCTCGCGCCGCGCCTTCACGCTGATCGAAGCGATCACCGTGGTTGTCATCATCGCACTCACCGTGCCGCCCGCCGTCATGTTCCTCGATGCCGCCTCGCAGCGACGTGAAGACGCCGTGCAGGCCCAGCGCGCTGCCACACTCGCCCAAGGCCTCATGGAGCTCGTCCTCGCCGACATCGCCAGCGACAACGCCGCCCTTGGCTTCAGCGCACTCAGCGACATGCCAACCTACCAGGCCGCCTTCACCACGCGAGCCGACACGCTTACCAGTCTGTATACCGACATGGGTTTCGCTTACAGCATTGAGGCAACGCCGCTCGTTTCCGCCTCAGGTGTCGCAACCGGCAACGCCCAGCAGGACATCTTCCGCATCGTCACCGTCGTTGTCACTGCACCCCGCGCCAATGCCGCGCCCATCGACGTGCGTTTCTCAGCATTAGTGGGGGACTTCTGATGCGCACACGCCCCGCCCCATCGCGCCGCGGCTTCACGCTCATGGAGTCGCTCATGGTCGTCACCATCCTGGGCATCATCGCCGCAGGCACGCTGCCCATCATGCAAGGTGTCGCGACCAACGCCGCGGCTTCCGACCGCACGCGTCGCACCTGTGAAGCCGGCGCGTACGCCATGGATCGCATCGCCCGCCTGCTGCGCGACGCGCCCGCAGGCACCACCACGGGCACGCTCGATCTCACCTCGGCTGCGCCCGACACCATCGGCTTCGCCGACAATCGCGGCTTGTTCATCAAGGGCACCGAGCTCTGGTTCCGCAACGCAAACGGTGACGAAGACATGCTCATCGCCAACGTCGAGGCCTTTGAGATCACCTACCTCGCCGCCGATGGAGTGACCGACACCAGCGCAACCCCGCAAACCACGCAGCGCTTCATCGTCCGCCTCGTGACCGGCGGCTTCGAACTCCGCATCGCTGTCTTCCCCCGTGTGAGGCTCGACGCATGAACACTCCCACGCGTCCAACTTCACGCCAGCGCCGTGGCACCGTGCTTGCCGTGGTGGTCCTGCTGCTCGCTGCTATCAACGTCACCACCCTCACCGTTCTCTACGGCACGGGCGATGACGCCGCCATCAGTGCACTCCGCATTGAAACTGTGCGAGCCCTCTACGCCGCCGAAAGCGGCACCCTCGCCGTCATGAAGCTCCGCGAGCGCCGCGCAACCCTGCCCGCCGCCGGCACCACCCTCTCCCTGCCCAATTCCGTAGCCACCTACGAGCAGGTCCCAGGCCCAACCGCAACCACCGGTTCGCTCATCGTTCGTGGTGCCAGTGGCGATGCCTCCCGCCGCGTTCGCCTCGACTTCGACGTGCGCTGATACCGCCCACGTCCCCTCCCGAGTTATCGCCCGCTTCCACCAAAGTGCCGCCGCGCACGCGCCGATATCCCCACGTCGGAGTATTCCTAATTCAAGATGCGAGGTATCAGTTGATTCAGCGTGAGCCCATTCTGGTGAGTCTCTCGCCCTCAAGCGTGCGTGTCGCCATCATCGCTGGTGGAGAGATTTCGCGCGTCCATCGCATCGCGCTCGATCCCGACGTCTTCGATGCCGCATGGAAGAAGAACCTCCAACCCTTCGATGACACGCTTCGCTCCGCCCTCAACGAACTAGGCGTGCGCCCCGGCACCAGTGCGTACGTGCTCTATCACGGCCCCCACAGCGTCGCAGATGTCTTCCACGCGCCCGCCTCCGGCCCCGCCGCACTCCGCGCCGCCGATCTCTATCTCCAGCAAACGTTGCCCAATGTGCAGGGTGGCTGGCTCACCGCACGCACGGTCCTCTCCGAAGTGCCCGAGTCGCTCCCCGTCAGTGACGTCACCAGCACGGCAAGCAAGTCCTCCGTCCGCACGCTCATGCTCACCGTCGCCGATAGTGCAGGCGATGGTGACACGCTCGCCCACTGGCTCCGCCGCTGCGGCCTGCGCGCCATCGGCATCCTGCCCACCAAGGCCGCGATGCTCCACAACGCCATGACCAACGACCCCATGAGCGCCAGCGCGCAGCCGCGCGTCTACGTGCACATGGGCGAACACGCCCTCACCATCGCCGGCTGGGTCGAAGGCAAACTCTGCCTCGCTCGCTGCGCCGAAGTCGGCTATTCACTCCTCTGTGACGCCGTCTTCCGCTCCGGTCGCGGCCAAAAGCTCGGCGATGCCTTCACGCGCGATTACGCCACACGTCTCATGTTCTCTGTGGGCCTCCCGCGCCGCGGCGAAATGATGGACCAGGGCCTCAACTTCCGCGCCGACGACGTGCTGCCCCTCGTGCAGCCCGCCCTTCAGCGCTTCGCCATCGAACTCCGCCAAACTCTCCGCTTCGGCATGCTCGAGAGCGATCTCGCCCGCGTCAAGCTCTGGGTCGCAGGTCCCGGCGCCGCCATCCATGGTCTGGGCCAGGCGCTGGGCGACACGCTCGACCTTGCAAGCGAATGCCTCGCCTCGCGCAACGCCGGCGTCTCTGACGATCAAGTGGGCGACCTCACGCTCGCCCTCGCCCTGCGAAACGAAAACCTCTGGATGACGCCGCCTTCCACGCAGTTGCAGCGTGTCGCCAGCGTCACACGCAAAGCCATGCGAGCCGGCATCGCCGCCGCAGTGGTGGCCCTTGGTCTGCTGGGCGCCCGCGCCTACATCGGCACATCCGCCGCAAACAACGAGATCAGTCAGCTCGAACCGCGCGCCACCCAGATCAACGCCGCCCGCACCGCCCAATCCGACCTCGAGGCCGCCACCGTGCGTGAGAAGTCGCTGAACGCGACACTCGCCGAGGCTGTCGGCTCTCGCCCGCTCTGGCGTGCGCCCCTCACATTCCTGTCGCAAGTGACCCAGCCAGGCGTCGAACTGCTCGAAATCACAGGTGACTACGGCCCGGGCGATCGTGACGAGCCCACCATCACCCTTCGCGGCCGTGCCCCCGTCGCCGACGACGATGGCGATCCCATCATGCACTTGCTCGCCGCCGTCAAGACCGAGCCCTACGTCAGCGACGCTCGCATCGTCTCCACCAACCTCGAAGCCGGCGCCGGTCGTCGCCGCGAGTTCGTGATGACCTTGCAGCTCCGCACTCTCCCCTTCAAGCCCCCGCACGCACCCGTCGCGAGCGCAGAAGGAGTTTCACCATGACAACCCCTCAGGCGCCCGCTCCTCGCGCCGAACAACCACCCTCCGCGTCCATCAACACCGGTGCGAACCTCGCGCCCGTGCTCCGCAAGCATGTCACCACCGCGCTCTGCGCCGCCGCGCTCGCTGGCGGCGCGTGGGCCATCGGCATCCGTCCGCTCGAAGCTTCTCTCGCCCGCCAATCGCAGGAAGCAGCCCGCATGCGCAGTGAAGTCGTTGTCGCCGCCATGGATACGCAGGGCATCGACCAACTCGAACAAGCGCGAAACCTTGCCGCTCAGCGCACCGACAGCACGCTCGCCTGGGCCTCCCAGACCGACGACGCAACCGAGATCTACGACGCATTCAGCCGCATCGCTCGTGCTGCAGGTGTCAACCTTCAGCGCATCGATCCCACCGGCTCACGCACAACCGCCGCGCGCAACACCAGTCGCGCGCCCGTCGCCAAAAGGCCCGCAGCACCCGCCGCCGAAGTGCTCGGCTACCGCATTTCGATCCAGGGCACATACCCCCAGATCGTCGAGTTCCTCGGTGCATGCGAAACCCAGCTCGGCGCATCGCGCATTGTCGCATTCCGTCTGAGCGCAAACGCCATGGTCGAAGAGGGCGGCCGTACCGACTTGCTCGACGCATCCATCGAAACCGCCCACATCAAGCTCACCATGCCCGCGTCAACCCGTCGTCCACGCGTGGAGGATCGCAACCCATGAGCACGCCAATCGCCTCCGCATGGTCCAAGATTCCCTGGCCGGCGTTCGCCGCCATCTGCTTTGCGCTGCCTGTTGTGGGCGTGGGCCTCACGCGCCAGTTCGCCCTGCACGGCGGTCCTCGCATCGCACACGCGTCCGATGACATGCTCCCACTCATGGTCGTGAAGGAAGACACGCAATCGCCCGCCGCCAAGCAGCTCGCATTCGATGCCCAACTCGCCGCCGCCTATGAGCGTCGTGCCGCAGAACCCGTCCTGCGCTCGCCCGTTGTCGGCGCTCGCAACAGCACCGCTCGCCTGAACATCAACCCGGCCCTGCCCACAATGCCCGTCGACGTCGAGACCGAGGCCGTCCGCCTCCCAGCGACCGTCGCCGTCACGTCCATTCTGGCTGCAACAACCGGCAATCGTGCCGTCATCGCCGGCAAGCTGCGCAGCGTGGGCGACGAGTTCCTGCCCGGCTGGCGCATCAACGCGATTGATCCCGACCTGGGCGAAGTGCTCTGCAAGCACGAATCCGGTGAGACCGCCACGCTGCGCATCCGGCGCCCAGGCCGCGACGAGCCCGCCACTCTTTCGCCCCCGTCACTTTCTACGCCCCGGTGATCGCGCTCATCGCGCCATTTCAGTCTTGCGTTCCGCACGCCGTGTCAGCGTGCGATCCAGCAGCTTCACGATGTCCTCGTGCAGTTCGCGTGCTTCGTTGTGCGCTGCCTCAAACCCGCCCATGGGCAGGTTGTTGATCAGCACCACAAACACAAGCCGGTCACCGCTGGTGGGATCAGTCACATATCCCGACAAGCTGCGCACACCCTTGATGTACCCGCTCTTCGCGCGCACTTCGTTCGTCAGCTTCGCACCCGCAAAGCGCCGCTCCAACGTGCCGCGACCCGGCGCCGCAAGCGAATCAACGTACTGATCCGCCCACTCCTTCCCGGCAATATCTGTCAGCCACCTCGCCAGCACGCTCGGGCTCACGCGGTTCTCGCGCGAGAGTCCCGATCCATCCGCGATCGTCGTCGTCGACGCCGCATCAGGTCCAAGCTCCTGCGTCAGCATCATGCGCAGCACCGTTGCGCCGTTGTTCCAACTGCCCGGCTCATGCGTCACCGCATGTCCCATCCTCTTCATCAAGCTCTCGGCGTACAGATTCTCCGAGTCCACATTGCAGCGCCGCATCACTTCATCAATGGGTGTGCTCACGACCGCCAGCACTCGTCCGCCATCCAGCGCTTCCGTTTCACCCGCCAGCCGCACAGCAGTGGGGGGCAAGCCCGCCGCCGCCGTCTCCGCTGCGCCCGCTGCTCCCGTGATCGTCACTTGCGCCTCTCCCAGCGCGGTCGCGAATAACTGCCCGAACCACATCGGTGGATCATTGATCGTCACGCTGATGGGCTGCTGACTCGCCTTCGCTACTTCACCCCGCATCACAAACGAGTTGCTGCCGTCGCCCTCGCGCATCAGCCACACGCTGTTGTTGCCCTTACTTGCCGTCTTCGCCCGGCTCGCGTCCACGCGCAGCCACGCCGCCGAAGGCTGCGTCGTGAACAAAGGCGTGCCGCCCGACGGATTGGGCCGCGGAAACACATTCAGCACGTTCGCATGAAAGTTGATCCCCGCCACCTGCGCCGAGTACGCCAGATGCAGATTGTCCGGGTTCCACGTCGGATGCACAAACTGCCGGTCAAAGACGCGGTCATCCACCACGATCTCGCGAATCATGTTCACATTCGCCTTAGGCAACGCGCCCGCCAGACTGCGAACAACGTCATCCACCGTCATCTTGCTCTCGCTGCGCCGCAGCACCTCAGGGTCACCCAGGCTCGGATCACCCGCGCCGCGAATCACCAGCCGGTCGCCATCCAGCACAAACTCCGTGCGGAACGCAAAGTCAGGCCCCAGCACCATCATCGCCGCACCGCTCGTCAGCAGTTTCATGTTGCTCGCTGGAATGAACGTCTCGCCCGCGTTCACGCTCGCCAGCACAGTCTTGCTGTGCGCGTCCATCAGGCAAATGCCCACCTTCGCGTCGCCCAGCTTCTTGCTTGCGACAAGTCCGCGCACCGCTTCCTGCAGGTCCTGCCCGCACACGGTCCCCGCCATTGCCACCACAACCGCGACCGACGCCATCACCCGGGCGATGCGAACGACTGAACCCATGACCATCTCCCGTCGCCCGCCGGCGACCTGCTCGCGCACAAAAACCGCCCCATGCATCCGCAGGGACATGGTACCGATCATCGGCATCCCGTCGCCGCTCCCTCAAATCCCACGCCTTCGCACATTATTCGTTCCCCGCTGAGGGTCACAGAGCGGCTTATCCGCCTCTGTAAGTGTCCCGTCATCCGCATCCCCTCAAGGAGTCCCATCCATGCTCTCTCGAGTTCGCTCAACGCTCAACCGCGCCGCATCCCTTGCCACGTTGCTCATCGCTGCCGCTGCGCCGGCCCAGACTTTCACCAACTCTGGCTCCATTTCGATTCCCAGCTCAGGCCCCGCCGACCCCTTCCCGAGCAGCATTCTCGTGTCGGGCGTCGCGCAGCCCGTCGCGGCCATTCGAGTGACGCTGCGCGGCGTTGAGCACTCGTACCCGAGCGATGTCGCCGTCGCTGTCCGATCACCTGCAGGCAACTACTACCTCTTGGCCACGGGCGTCGGCAGTTCTACCGATGTCAGTAACGCGGACATTACTTTCGCTTCCGACGCGCTGCAACCCATCGGCTCTACGCTCCAGGCGGGCACGTTCCTGCCCACTCGCGGATTCGACCGTGACTTCAGCGGCGCGGTACCCGACTCATCCGCCATGCCTTTGGGCTTCGGCAACTTGTCGGTCATTCAACCAAACGGCACTTGGTCGCTGTTCGTCATCGACGACGTAGGTGGGGATGACGGCAGTATCGCGTCCGGCTGGTCCATCAGCTTTGATCGTCCGCTCAACGCCAGCGGCACCTCGATCTACCAAGGCGTTCTCGCGACTAACGGTTCCCCATTCACCGGCACTGCCGACGTCGAGTTCCAGGTTTTCGGCCAGGCCACAGGCGGCGTCGCACTGGGCGGAACACAATCCCAAACCGTGCAAGTCACCAACGGTCTCTTTCAGGTCCCGATCCAAGTCGGAGGAGATCCCCTCACCGCCCTGGATCCCCGCTGGCTGCAACTCGCCGTCAATGGTCAGATTCTCTCCCCGCGTCAAGAACTCCGCCCGGCTCCTGCAGCCGTCAACGCGCAGCGCGCCGTGAGCATGCCTTGGTCGGGCCTGAGCGGTCAAGCGTCCATCGGCACGGGCGCCGTCGGCTCGGGCTGGCAGCTCTTCTTCACGAACAATGCCAGCGGATTTCGAGGCGGCATGCGCCTGGCTGACAACGGCTTCTTTGAAGTCACCAATGTCGCGACGAATGCCAACCCCAACTTCGCCCGTCTCAACAGCACCGGCGCGTGGACGGCCGTCTCCGACCGCCGCCTCAAGCACGACATCCACGCCGCCGAAGGCAACCTCGCCGCCGCCCTCAAACTCCAGCCCGTCGCTTTCCGCTGGAATCTTGACGATCGCGAAGACACCGGTCTGATAGCACAAGACGTCCGCGAAGTCCTCCCCCATCTCGTCACCGGCGATGAATCCAAAGAAAACCTCACCGTCAACTACAGCCAACTCTCCGTCGTCGCCATCGGTGCCATCCAAGAGCAGCAGCAGAAGATCGAATCCCTCGAACAGCGCCTGCTCGACCAAACCCGCCGCAACGACGACCTGCAGTCCCGCCTCGAAACGCTCGAACAATTGCTCGGCGCAACCAAGTAACCACAACCCGCCGCGCAAGTCCCGCCGCCCGCGAATCTTCCGCTCACACGATCGCCCGGCCACCGCGTGCTCACGCCGTGGCCGGGCGTTTTCTCGCTCACTCTTCACCTACCCTGCCCGCGCTATGCAATGGACCGTTGACAACGTGCGCAAGACCTACATCGAGTACTTCTGCAAGAAGCAGGGGCACAGCTTCATTCCCAGCTCACCCGCCGTGCCGCTGGATGATCCCACGCTCCTCTTCACCAACGCGGGGATGAACCAGTTCAAGCCCATCTTCCTGGGCCAGGCCGACCCCAACACGCAGATGGGCAAGCTCAAGCGCGCCGCCAACAGCCAGAAGTGCATCCGCGCGGGCGGCAAGCACAACGACCTCGATGACGTGGGCAAGGACACCTACCACCACACGTTCTTCGAAATGCTCGGCAACTGGTCCTTTGGCGACTACTTCAAGAAGGAAGCTGTCACCTGGTCCTTTGACCTGCTCGTCAACGTCTTCGGCCTCAGCAAAGACCGCCTCTACGCCACCTACTTCGAAGGCAACGCCAAACTCGGCCTGCCTCCTGACGAAGAAACCCGCGACCTCTGGCTCCAGTTCCTGCCGGCGGATCACGTCCTCCCCGGCAACATGAAGGACAACTTCTGGGAAATGGGCGACACCGGCCCCTGCGGCCCCTGCACCGAAATCCACTACGACCGCATCGGTGGCCGCAACGCCCGCGACAAAGTCAACAGTGGCGATCCCGATGTCCTCGAAATCTGGAACAACGTCTTCATCCAGTTCAACCGCGAAGCCGACGGCTCGCTCAAGCCGCTGCCCGCCAAGCACGTCGATACCGGCATGGGTCTTGAGCGCCTCGTCAGCGTCCTGCAAAACGTCCGCAGCAACTACGACACCGACGTCTTCGGCCCGATCTTCATGAAGATCGAGCAGCTCACCGGCGCTCGCCCCTACAGCGGCAAGCTCGGCGCGGCAGACAAAGACGGCGTCGACACCGCCTACCGCGTCATCGCCGACCACATCCGCACACTCACCATCGCCATCACCGACGGCGCACTGCCCAGCAACGAAGGCCGCGGCTACGTCCTCCGCCGCATCCTCCGCCGCGCCGTGCGTTACGGCCGCCAAATGCTCCACGCCAAGAGCGGCTTCTTCGCCCAGCTCGTCCCCGTCGTCGTCGATCACTTCGGCGGCGCATTCCCCGAGCTCAAGAAGAACCCGCAGCGCGTGCAGGCCATCATCCTCGAAGAAGAAGAAAGCTTCGGCAAGACCCTCGACCGCGGCATCAAGCTCTTTGAAGAAGTCGCCGCCAGCGCGAGCAACCAAACCATCTCCGGCGCCGACGCCTTCAAGCTCTACGACACCTACGGCTTCCCGCTCGACTTGACCAAACTCATGGCCGAAGAACGCGGCATGCGCGTCGATGACGCCGGCTACGAAGCCGAACTCGAACGCGCCAAAGAAGTCTCGCGCGCCGGCCCCACCAAAGAAGGCGGCGAAAAGCAGCTCGTCCTCACCGGCGAACAAGTCGCCCGCCTCAAGCACCTGGGCGTGCAGCCCACCGACGACACCACCAAGTACGAAGTTGCCAAGCCTCTCAAGGCTCACGTCCGCGCCATCTGGAACGGCCACAACTTCGACGAGCACACCGACCTCCACGTGGGCGACGCCCGCAAGAAGATCGGCATCATCACCGATCGCACCAACTTCTACGCCACCATGGGCGGCCAGGAAGGTGACAGCGGCGAAATCCAGGTGCTCGGCAACGCCACGCACACCGGCGAGTTCGAAGTCGATGCCACGCACGTCTTCGGCGGTTACGTCCTCCACATCGGCCACGTCCAGCGCGGCGCGCTCCGCGTGGGCGACACCGTCACGATGAACGTCACCCGCGGCAAGCGCGGCAAGATTCAGAGCAACCACACCGCCACGCACCTGGCCAACTGGGCGCTGCGTGAAGTGCTGGGCGACACCGTCGACCAGAAGGGCTCGCTCGTCGCCGACGATCGCTTCCGCTTTGACTTCTCCAACAACGCCCCCGTCAGCGGCGAACAACTCGCCAAGGTCGAAGAGCTGGTCGCCAAGCAGATCGCCGCCAACTACATCGTCCACGCCGAACTCGCCCCGCTGAGCAAGGCCAAGGACTTTAGCAGCCTCCGCGCCGTCTTCGGCGAAACCTACCCCGATCCCGTGCGCGTCGTCTCCATCGGCGTCCCGCTCGACGATCTCATCGCGAGCGCCAGCAACCCCGAGTGGCGGCAATACAGCATCGAGTTCTGCGGCGGCACGCACGTCGCGGCCACCGGAGAAATCGGTTCCTTCGCCGTCCTGAGCGAAGAAGCCGTCGCCAAGGGCGTGCGCCGCATCGTCGCCGTCACCGGTGAAAAGGCCGCCGAAGCCGCGCGCCTCGCCGATGGCATCGCCGCCAACGTCGCCCGCGCTGGAGCCCTGCCAGCCGACGAACTGCCCAAGGCCGTCGCCGCGCTGCTGACCGAGGTGGATGCCGCAAGCATCTCCGCCAGCCGCAAGACCACCCTGCGCGCCCAGATCGCCGCGCTGCAAGAGAAGGTCAAAGCCATGGGCAAGCAAGTCGCCGCCGCGATGGAACAGAAAGCCATCGCCCAGGCCCGCGCAATCGCCCAAAGCGCGTTGATTAGCAACAGCCTCGTCGTCGTCAGCCAGATCGACTGCGGCGACGACCGCCAGGCCCTGCAAAGCGCCGTCAAAGTCATCCGCGACACGCTCCCCCGCGTCGCCGTCATGCTCTTCGCCGTCGACGAAGCCGGCAAAGCCATGATGCACGCCAGCGTCCCCGACGCCGCCATCACCAAAGGCCTCAAAGCCGGCGCCTGGCTCCGCGAAGCGGCAGCCGCCATGGGCGGCAAAGGCGGCGGCAAAGACGACAACGCCCAGGGCGGCGCACCCAACGGCCAAAACGTCCGCGACGCCATGCGCGCCGCTGAACAAGTCGCGCTGAAGGCTCTGATGTAAAGGCAGAAGACGGGAAGACAGAAACACAGTTCACCACAGAGACACAGAGAGCACAAAGAAAGACAGGGAAGACAGGTTCACCGCGGAGCACGCGGAGGACGCGGAGTGGTGATGCAGGTTTGTGTTGAGTGAGCCAAAACGCAGCCGGTGGTGCGGGCTTTGAGCCCGCACGATCCCCGTGCCGTCAGGCTTAGCTTTGCAAGCCTCATGCCGTCGAACCGGCGTCAAACCGCAACCCGGTCTTAAAGCCGAGCGTGATGGCATATCAAGCATGATGCCGTCAGCCGCTCAGTGGACCGAGATCAGACGACACCACGGCAAACGTCATGGTTGATTGGAAACACTCCCACATTCCGGACAGGCGGCCCCCCGCGCCACGGGATAACCGCATTTGACACACTCGTCGCGAAGGTACCGACGCCGCTCGAGGCGATGGCGCTGATGTGACACAAATGCATGAGCACCTGTAGTCACCGAGATGAGGAGACCTCCAATCGTAGTGATGCCGCTCCACGAAACTTCGGTATACGGGGTCGACACAGACAGTGCTTGCAATGTTTTGACACTGCGAGGCGGGGGATCCAGGCTGAGCAAGTATCTCGGCACAGCCGCACGTATCATTGTCATCTGGACCGGATCTGCTCCCGTTGTCACGGCAGAGACAGAAATATTGTACGATCGGAAAACTTCGACTCCGAGAAAGTGACGCCGCGACGTAACAGGTCGAAGCACGACAGTGCCTCCAGGTCGCGAAGTCTGATTGACAAGGATGTCGTCCGCTGACACCGCTGGAAGGTATCCGACCCAAGCGAGCGTATCCGTACTTTGATGCACGTTGACGAGGTATGAACTGACCGCGATGGCGAGTGCAGCGCAGGCGATACCGCGAGTGACTACTGGGGATAATGGCCGTTTTGGCATTGTCCTTCCATCCCGAGGCAGTGGCTGACACACACTGCATACTCATCTCTGCAGAGTTTGAAACGAACTTTGGACTGCGCGCTCTGGCACGCCAGGTTGCAACGTCCGGACGGGGTTGAGCATCCAAACTGGTTGCTGGGCTGCGCGCAATACGCCTCTATCTCATTGCAAATCGCTTCATCCAGAGTACCATAGAACTTGTCTGGATAGTCACACAGTTGACGGATGTGCGTCAGTTCATGAATCAGCATTTCGATCGCCATGTCAGTTCCAAGTTGACCGGGAAGCAGTGTCCCGACGCAAAGTGTCATGCGCGGCGGAAGCCGAGGTTCAGTCCACGGTGAGCAGTCAGATGGACTGCATGCGATGTGTATCTTCGTCTGGCATGGACGGTCCTGCCAGATTGACTGTGCCGCGCACGAGGCTTGCGCCGCCGCGAGGGCCGCTTGAACTCGAGGATCATTCAGAGCCGCTTGCACTCTCGCATCGGAACACGCGGCTTCGACTCGAATCGGTGGGAAGCCGCTTCCGGGGAGTGGGTCAAGGTTCATACATCCGCTGCACGGGGATTCATCGCAGGCCGATTCAGATTCTAGGAACATCGAGTAGACCACGATTTCCTCATCGCCGCCGGGGAGGATATCAATCGACACATCCAGATCCGGGCAAATGAAGTTGCGGTCGAGTTCTCCCGCGAGCACGAGCGTTGTAGGAATGGACGCACCATTCGGATGAGGGAGCGAGAGTGACGCTGCGAGGCTTGTCGCAAAATCCTCGATATCCGCCGTATCGACCACGAGATCTGAATTAACGTCCGCAGTTTGAGCAGCCGCGATAAACGCGTCCACGAAAGGCTCGACATCTGTGTCCGAAACGACATCATTCATGTCGAGATCGCTGTAGAGCGTAACGAAGCTTCCGCTAGCAGCCTGATCGATGACGAGCTTGAGCGACTTATGCAAGGGTCCACGAATCTTGCCGCTCGCCCCCGACAAGATGACTGTGTCCCGCACATAGTTGCCACTCGCAGCGTCTCGACGCAGTACTTGTGCGGCTACATCGGCGACTCCATCACCGTCATGATCTGGCAGCAGGACGGTTCCGAGTCCACCACGCGTGTTGGTCGGCGACTCGGCAAACCAAAGAACATCGCCGCTCGCGGCATCGACACATGTCCAAGAACCAACCTTGTCAGGCCCCAATGCGTGCAGCGGCGCGGACACCAGCATTGCCGCTGGATGGTCTGGCAAAGGGTGCCAGATGACGGTCCAGCCCCACGCAGAAAGAGCGTGCGGAGCCACAAAAACACTAAGCGGCTGACCGTCGTCGGCGGCCACTATCACCGTATCGGACGCCGTCCAGTGCAAGCGATCCGAACGACCATCTGCATTGACATCGAAAGGCACAGATTGGCCTTGCGCTAGAGACGATAAAATCATGGCGGATGCAAGGCTGGTCAATCGGCTTAGGAAGTGGACCATAGCGAGTCTCCTTAGAACGTGTGTGATTTCAATCTACCACACGGGACGCGTCTGTCAAGTAGTTCCGGCTGGTGGCCCAACTTCCACGAACCACCACCCACCGTGGCACAGGCTGACCGGCTTTGTGGGGGGGTGGGCTGCCTGTGGGTCTTTGGGGCGTGGGGGGCGGCGGGCGTTGGTGGACGGGCGGCGGCTGGTGGTGGACCGATGGTCGTTGATGGTGGACCGATGGCCATTGGGCGTGGACCGACGGTGGCGGTTGGTGGACCGATGGTCACTGGTGGTGGACCGATGGCGGCCGTGCGTGGACCGATGGTGACTGCACGTGGACCAACGGCGGCCGTTGGTGGACGCGTCTGCGCCGTTGCGGACCATGAGTCGCCCTCACCGACGCCGCCAACTGCTTCGCACACGGCGGCTCCACGCGACGAGATGGTTGAAACCGCTCTAGTTCGCCGATGCTGACTCGGGCATGAGCCAGAGATCTGCGGGAACAGGCTCGTCCATCGTGAAAATGATCCGCGCATTGCCTTCCGGCAAGTGCTCGCGAATCAACGCTGAAAATGCGGCACGAACCGGCCGGTCTTTGCACGCCGCCTGAAACTCTCGCCTGCGTTGCTCGAATGCGCGGGACATCTCACGATCGTCTTCAGACTCGGAGCCGTCTTCGTCGTAAGCGCCCATCGCCCGCAGCAACGAGTCGATGGGTACCTGAGAACCGCAGGTGTCGTGGATGGTCACAACGCGGTTCTGCCACCGCTCCCAGTCGGCGGCGGATACGCCGCTCGTCTCGAGGTAGCGCTTCGTCAGCAGCGAAGCGATCTGGGCGTCACGCATGGCCCGCCGCGTTGAAACCGCCATCGCAATGGTGTCCTCAGTCACCTCCATTTTGCCCGTGGCGGCGACGCGGCGCACCTCCTCCTCGCTGACGCCTCGAACCAGTCGCCACCGCATGGTTCGTTCGTACGCGGTCTCGAACGCGCTCCGGAATGCCTCGCCGCTGACCGGCTTCATCGCTCCGCGCGGTCGCCCCTTGAGGAAAGCGTCGTATATCTCGGCAAGTGGCTTGCCGGGCATCTTCACGGAAGTCACCCAGGGCGGCTGATCAGAGCCATTCTCGGGCAGGTTGCAGTACGTGCACGAACGACCGTCCTCATACTGCGTCACGAAGTCGCACCATGGCTTGGTGGTCGCAAGCTCGCAGACCGCGGCGTACGTCGAGTCTGACGGTTTCACAAACCCCGTGATGACGCAGTGTCCAAGGTCTTCGCACGTGAAGTGCCCCGCAAGATCGAAGCCCAAGGCCTGAAGAGCCTTGCACAGTTCGGCATGCCCGCGCACATCTCGTGCATCTGCCGCAGCGGTTCCTTCAAGCGAAATGGTGAGCGGCTCGGGCATGATCGCATCGAGCCAACCGGAAAGCGGCTCGAACGTCTTGCGTAACCAGCGCTTGACCCACCAGATCGCAAGCCACACCAGCAGCAAGACGCCAACGACCGTCCCAGCGAGAGCGAGAAGAAACGTTTCCATCGACGGATGATACCGGAACTGGCCTGTTGACGCACCTCAGGGGTGACTTTCATGCACGCTCAGCGATAGAGGCGGCACGCGTCAACTCATCCGAACAGCCCCACCCGTGTACGGCTGGCTGCCCAAACTCTACAAACCACCAACCGCCGTGCCACATGCTGCCCGGCTCTGCGGGCTGCCTGTGTGTCTTGTGTGTGTGCCGCTCGCCGCACCGCACAACCCCACCCACGCACTCACGGCACCCCCGCCCTCACCAGCTCCGCATCACGCAACCCCGGCCAAGCCTTCCAAAAATCAGGATCATCCCCACTGTCACGGGTGTACACAACAAACACACCTTCGCCATCAAAGATGTAAATCGCCGGCCCCGATCGCAATGCGCCACGTACCGGCAGATCGATCGCAACATACTCCGAGTCACCCTGGCGAAATCGACGCAGATCCGTCGCCTGCGGATGCTGCGTGCGAAACTGCTCAAGCGTGCTGCCCCGCTCCGGCCGAGGCACAGCCGCCGGCACCAGCGGCAGCACAGCCACGCTCGCCAACACGAACCCAACCCCACCGATGATGAGCCACCGTCTCTTCACTCGCAACGGTATCAAACGCGAGCGGACAGCACAACCAGCCGCACACGCCCGCGTCTCAGCTCTCACTCGTCGCGTGTGCCAAGCAACGCCGTGCCAAGGCGGAGTCGCTGGCACGCAGCATCGCAGCAACACCCCACCTGCACACCCCGCCACCAGCATCGCCTCGACCCTTGTTCCCTACTGCCCCCAGAGAATCGACAATCAAAAAACGCCCCAAGGCCCGGCATCGCCGGGCCTCAGGGCGCGTGTGTGGGTTCAACATGTCACGCGTGTCCCGCGTGCGATCCGCAATCGTCCTTGCACACGACGCATGCACGTGTGTCGCTGACGATCACCTCGCTCACGGCTTCATCATCTTTTCCAGGGCTTCAAGCCGTGCAAGCAAGTCGTCGTTGCGTGCTTCCAGCACGTCAATCCGCGTCCGCTGCTCGCCGATCAGTTGCTGCTGCGCCTTGATCGCCTCAACAGTGATGGGCACGACCTTGCCGTAATCCAGCCCGCTCGCGTTGCCCTTGTCATCCACACTTGCGATGTCGGGCACGATCGCCGCCACTTCTTCCGCAATGAACCCGATGTCATGCCGCCGAGTCCCATCCGCCAGCGGCTGCTTCCACACAAACTGCACGCCGCGCAGTTTCGCGATGGTTTCGAGCGGATCCGCCAGCGTCTGAATCTCATCCTTGTACGCCCGCGACGAATACGTCACCCACGCATTGGCTCGTCCCTGACCGGCAGGCCCGGCAATGTTGGGCAGTTCGAGGCGGAAGCCTTGCGCTGATGGCCCCTGGCCCACTCCCAGCCTGCCGATGCCCGCTTGCACAGGAATGCTGACCTCGCCCAAGTTGTTCCAACGCAGCGCAATTTGGCCAACACCATCGTTCGACGTCCCGAGCGCACCGCCCAAGTTGCCGAACAGCACAGGTCCATCGGGGGCAAGCCCCGTCGTTCGGAACGGATTGCCAGGGCCGAAGTACGCCAACCCGCGGTTGCTGTCCGCCCCGCTGCGCAGACGAATTTCGCGGTCGTTCAGCGCGCTGTTCGCATTCGCGTTCAGTGACCCTGCGAAGGTTGCATTCGTGGCGTTGGTCGCGTTGGTCGCGTTGACCGCGTTGATCGCCGATGCCGCCGTCGATGCCGACACCGCCGTCACAGCTCGCGCGACGGCAGGAGCAGCCACACTGGTCTGGAACCACCAGTTTGTCGGCTGGCCAATTGAATCAACACCGCTTGTGCCCGGCAGGGGCTGTTCCGTGGCTGCAAAGAGTGTCCCGCAGAGAACGCTCACGGAATAGGTCGAGCCGGCCTCCACGTAAATGTTCTGGTCGCTCAGATCGAGAACGAACTCACCTGATGCACCAAGCGGAACTTCGCGTGCGACGGATCCGAGTTGGCGTCCACCGGTGCCGACACCTTCATAGACGTTGGAAAAGAACGTCACTGCACCAAAGCCAACACGGAAGGTCACGCTCGTGAGTTGCCCGGTGCGGCCTGCACGAAACGTGAGGTACGCATTCGTCGTTCCGCCGCCCCCAAAGATGGCGAAGTCGTTGGGCGAACTCGTGTTGTTCACGTCTATCTCGCTCTCACCTCGAGTGATCGGCACCCCCACAATCCCCGTCGCCAGCGGCGCAGGGGTCACCGCCTGCCGCGGGCTCAGCACCGTTGCGTTGCCCGCCTCATCCAAGACCGCAATCTCCAGCCACCCGCCCGAGCCCGACCGCAGCGCGTTGCCAAAGTGAACCGGCGTCGAAAACAGGCCATCACTCACCGACACGCCGCTCACCACCACAGGTCCGGCCACGCTCGTCCCTCCGGTCGCGGCGTCAAACAGCCGAAACCGCAGGTTCGCTGTGCCATTCACCGCCGCGCTGCCTTCCGTCAGCTTCCCCTGATACGTGAACTGCGCCTGCACCTGTGGCGTCGCCAGCAGACTCGCGCCGCACACCGCTCCCACCACCAACGAACGCACAAAGGGCTTCAACATGGCTTTCTCCAGTCACCGAGCAGGTGTCGATTCTGTCACGTACAGACCGACCCGCCCTTTGGAAAGCGCAGCCAAATGCCAGCGAGGCTCAAAACTTCGATATTCTTTCTCGTCGCATAACCCACATGCAAAAAAACTGCACTTTGGACCACCCTTGTGCGCTCAATCCATGCCCTCGGTCCCTGTTCTTCTTGCATCGCAATGCACGTTCTGCGAAAATGCGCACCGGTGGCCCGTTACGGAGTCACCGAGTCTCTCTGTTCGCGAATGCGGCGGCAGCTAGGCAGCCAAGTCGATAGCGACAAAGCCCCCAGCACGCCCGATGA
>JBKDAN010000022.1:0-1994 GCA_046316615.1 Phycisphaerae bacterium | reverse complement strand
GCTGCAAGAATCCCCTCGCGCGTGCCGCGGGCCATTTGCATGCCGTAGATGTTGTGGTAGTCTTCGTGCTCGCCCGGGCCGCCAAGGTCTACGTCGGCATCATGGCGGTTGTGCGCAGGCATGCTCTTCTGCACACCCTTGAACACCGCAGGCTCGTTCATGTCATTCCACACACCATCGATGCCCGTGGTGACAAACTCGCTGTACAACCCCGCCCACCACTCACGCGTGCGAGCCCGCGTGAAGTCAGGGAACATGCAGTCACCGGGCCACACTTCACCCACAAAGTTCTGGCCATCCCGCGTCTTGACGTAATGATCGCCCGCGAGTCCTGCGGCGAAGACCGGATACTGCGGATCAACCTTCAGCCCCGGATCGATCATGCAGATGACTTTGAAGTTGTCGTCATGCAGATCGCTGAAGAGCCGCTCGGGCTTCGCGAACTTCTCGCTGTCAAAGGTGAAGCAGCGGAAGCCCTGCATGTAGTCGATGTCGAGCCAGATGACATCACAGGGAATCTCACGATCGCGGAAGCCCTTGGCAATCTCGCGCACTTGCGCATCGGGCTCGTAGCTCCAGCGGCACTGATGGTACCCAATCGCCCACAGTGGCGGCAGCGGCATGTGACCGGTCATGCTCGCCAGCGCCTGCAGCACACGCTGGGGCGTCTCGCCCTCGATGACCGTCACCGCCGGCGCAGGGATGCCGCGGCGGGTCTTGAGCATCGCGGTGATGCCCTGTTTGAGATTGATGACCAGCCGTGCGGTAGTTTCAAAGATCACGCCGAACGCGCTGCCGTCTTTGCGAACGGCGAGCACCCACGGATGGCTTTGATAGATGCTGGGCGACTTGTCGTTGTAGTCAAACGCGTCGGTGTTCCACAGCGTTTTGGTGATGCCGTTGCGCAGCAGCGGGCCGGCTTGCTCGCCCGTGCCGTAGAGACTGGTGCCAGGCTCGATATCAACGGTGATGACGTGCCAGCCTGCCTGCAAACCAAACTTGGGCTTAGCGCGTGGGGCGAACTTCCCCGTACGCGGGGCGGGGCCTTGCGAAGCGGGTTGGCGTTCATACGCCGGAAATGGGCGCAGCGGCAGGTGCGCGCTCGCGGGATCGCGGAAGCGCGTGATGGATTCGCCGAGAGAAGTTGGTGACGGATCAGTGCGCCAGGTGGTCATGTTCAAGACTCAAACGGTGGAAGAAACTCAAAGTCATCGTTCACCCACCACGCCGCCTGCGTCGGCATGAGTTCGAGCGCGTGTGTGATGGCTGGAACATAGGCGGCGGGAAACCAGGAGATGATGCGGAGGGTTTCCGAGCTACGTGTGCATGCAATCCAGAAGTCTGGAAACGGACAGTCGGCTTCGCAGACCACGCTTGACTCCAGCGCCAAGTGCGACCAGTCGCTTTGGAACAGCGTCCATCCGACGAAACGGCCGGCCGAAGTGGCTGTAGTGCGCGTGATTGGGCCAAGAGCGAGCCGGCGATCGCTGATTGCTCTCGTAGCAATCGCCCGAAGCGAGTCGATGTAGTCATCAGGCTTGAGCGCGGCGTTGATATCCGCGCGGAGCACGTCGAAACTTTGGTACTCGAGTGCATGAAGCGAGTTTGTCACCTCGATGAAAGCGCGGCCAGGCTCGGCACGGGAGGCGATCAACGACTGGCACCATGCCTCGACGTCAAGGATGTTCGCTTCAACCTCGCTTCTCACGCAGCAAATATACCAGGCGATGTTCATGAAACGCGGCCTACTTGATCCCGAATGAAGCCTCACGGGAATTGGAGGTTTCATATGGCGGTCAAAGCTCATCAAGTCGTCCTGGGTGTCTTCGGTGGCGTGCTGTTCTTCATGGCGCTGGGCATCACCGCATGCGTGGGCGGTTGCGTCGTTGGCAGCAATGGCGTCGCCATGGGCTTCGTGGGTGATCGTGTCAAGCACTCGGTCACGGGCGAGATCGAACACGTCGCTGGCAAGCCGCTGCGCGTGGAAACTGGCA
>JBKDAN010000021.1:0-7498 GCA_046316615.1 Phycisphaerae bacterium | reverse complement strand
CCCACCGGCCACAACAGCTACGCGTTCATGCCCTTCTTCGGCAACCGCGCGTCCAAGTGGAGCAACACCTTCCAGGCCAACGAAGCCATCATGGGCAACCGTGGTCCCGGCTACAACATCGCCCTGCAGAACAACAACCCCGTCTCCTCGCTCGTGACGGAAGCTCTCCCCACCGGCTTCCAGTCGGCTCTCAAGAGCAGCAACTCCACCACGCTCGCCATCCACGGTGGTCGTAGCACGTGGGAAGGCAACATCGCCTACAACGACAACCACGTCACCTTCGAAACCCGCCCTGATCCGGAAAACAACCCCTGGAACTTCACCGGCACGACCCTGCCCGCCGGCCAGCGCAGCAAGCCCGACAACCTCTTCGCTTCGGAAGACGATGCGAACTTGACCACCGGCTTCGATGCCAACGCCAGCGCCTTCGGTGTGGCTCAGACCGAAACGCTCACGGGCACCAACCCCCTCCGCAACTCCAACAACTACCTCAAGACCTGGGTTGTCTCGACGGTTGTTGCTACCCCCGGCCAAGCCGCCCGTACCACGGCGATCAACCTGGTCACCGACTAAGTCCTGATCGACCAATTCTTCAAAACTCAGAACACCCCGCGAGCAATCGCGGGGTGTTTTCTTTTCTCCCCCGCCTCAGTCCCCGCAATCACTCCCACACCGCGCGAACTCACCCACCACCCAAGCATGTAGACTCTTCAGCTCCCTTCATTCGCCCCATCAGCATCTCCCGCACATGCAACACCCTCCCCACCACCCCCGCCGCGGCCTCACCCTGCTCGAACTGCTCACCGTGGTCGTGATCATCGCGTTCATCATCGTGCTCCTCCTGCCAATCGTGGGCCGCGTTCGTCCGCGCGGCCACTACATACGCGAATCAAGCCAAGTCCGCGGCATCCACCAAGGCCTGGTCCTCTTCGCCCAGAACAGCAACAACGTCTACCCCATCCCCAGCGAACTCGATCGCGCCAACACCACGCTCACCGCCGACTCCGCCAAAGACGATCCCGGCAACATGCTCTCGATCTTGCTCTACAACGGCTTCTTCTCTCCCGAGCTCCTCGTCAGCCCCTCAGAGCAAGCCATGTACATCGAGCCAATCTCTAACTACGCGCTCTCCAGCCCGCCCAATGCCGCCGATCCCGCGCAAGCTCTCTGGGACCCCAGCTTCCGCGGCTCCACCGCCGAGCACGGCTTTGCAACTACCACAGGCGGCGCGGGCATCAAGCCCGTCGGCGCACTCGCGCCCGCCGATGCACAACCCGTCGCCTATCCCAAAGCCCACACCAGTTTCGCGTGGATGCCCTTCTTCGGCAAGCGTGCCGCCAACTGGACCAACAACTTCAGCGCCACCCAAGCCGTCCTCGGCAATCGCGGCCCCGGCTACCGCGTCAGCATGCACAACGGCAAACCCGTCTCCACGCTCATCAGCAACACAACGCCACCCGCCGCAGGCTTCACCGCCGACGTCGCCAAAGGCACCAGTTCCATTACCCTCGCCATCCACGGCAGCCGCAACACGTGGGAAGGCCACATCGCCTACAACGACAACAGCGTCCGCTTCGAAACCGATCCCGCCCCCACGCACAACCCTTTCACCTTCGTCACCGGCACCAACCCACCGCGCACCAGCAATCCGCAGCCCGACAACCTCTTCGTCTCCGAAGACGATGCCATGATCGTCGGCGACAGCTACCCCGTCGCGTCTGATACATCCGTCATCGGCCCCGCCGACACCCAATCACTCACCGGCGTCAACCCGCTCCGCAACGCCAACAACTACCTCAAAACCTGGGTCGTGCAATCCGTCGGTCCCCGCACCACGCCAACCGGCACGTCATACGCCGCGACCGATGCCATCACCTTCGTCATAGATTGAACCGCACAAAGCACTTCTTTCCATGCGCCACACTGCTCATCCATCCCGCCGCGGCTTGACGCTCGTCGAACTGCTCGTCATCACGCTTGTGATCGCCGCAGTCATGGTCATATTGCTGCCATCCACCGGTCGTAGGTACCGCGGCGGCGATCGACAAATCAAAGACTCCTTCCAAATCCGCGGCGTCCATCAAAGCCTGGTCCTCTTTGCTCAGAATAACAAAGACCTGTACCCCATCCCCAGCCAACTCGACCGCGCCCACACCACACTCACCAATGAATCCGCCAAAGACGATCCGGGCAGCATCTACTCCATCCTGGTCTACAACGGCTTCTTCAACCCCGAACTACTCGTGAGCCCTGCGGAGCATGCTCCGTATCTCGCCGTCATGGACAACTACGCCCTGAGCAGTCCACCCAACGCCGCCAATCCCGCGCAAGCTCTCTGGGACCCAAGCCTCCGCGGCTCATCTGCCGAACCTAGCTTCGCCCGCGCCACCGGCGGCGCAGGCATCAAACCCGTTGGCGCACTGCCACCGGGCTCGCCACAATCCGTCACCTACGCCAACGGCAATGCCAGCTACGCCCTCATGCCCTTCTTCGGCAATCGCCTCTCGCGCTGGACCCCCAACTTCGATGCGAGCCAGGCCCTCGTCGGCAATCGCGGCCCCGCCTACGCCGTCACGCTCGACAAGTCCGCCCCCCTCTCCACCCTCGTGCGCGACACCAACACCACGCCCGGCTTCCACGCCGACACAGCGAAGGGCACATCATCCATCACCCTCGGCATCCACGGCTCACGCAACAAGTGGGAAGGCAACATCGCCTACAACGACAACCACGTCACCTTCGAAACCCGCCCTGATCCGGAAAACAACCCCTGGAACTTCACCGGCACCGGCCCCATACACACCAACAACTCGCAGCCCGACAACCTCTTCGTCTCCGAAGACGATTACACCATCGTGGGCGACAGCTACCCCCCCGCCGCCACTACCTCCATGTATGGCCTTGCCGACACGCACACGCTGACCGGCCCCAATCCGCTCCGCAACACCAACAACTTCCTGAAGACCTGGGTCGTGCAATCCGTCGGCCCTCGCACCACACCAACCGGCGACTCATACGCCACAACCGATGCCATCACCTTCGTCATCGACTAACCCATCTCCACCCCCACCCACCCACTCACCTGCTCACCCACTCACCTGCTCACCTGCTCACCTCCCCACCTGCTCACCTCCCCACCTGCTCACCTCCTCACCTCCCCACCTCCCCACCTCCCCACCTGCTCACCCCCGCCCCCTCCCCACCCTGCCTATACTCCCAACGCAGATAGCGACTCCGTTTCGAACGAAGCCAGCTCTCCACGCACCGACGCTTCGTTTTCGCCCGAGTTCGAGCACCGGTTTTCACTCTTGTCCCCCGGGCTTCGGATTCGTGTCATGAAGATGTACGTCGGCAATCTCTCGTTCAAGACCTCTGAGTCGCAACTCCAGGATCTCTTCGCTGCTTTCGGTCAGGTCGCTTCGGCCTCCCTCGTCATGGACCGTGACACGGGCCGCCCCCGCGGCTTCGGCTTCGTCGAAATGCCCAACGACGCGGAAGCTCAGGCTGCCATCGCTGCCCTCAACGGCAAGAACGTTGATGGTCGCGATCTCACCGTCAACGAAGCCCGCCCGCGTGAAGCTGGCGCTGGCGGCGGCGGCGGCGGCGGCCGTGGTCGCTTCGGCGGCGGCGGTGGTGGTGGTGGCGGCGGTCGTGGCGGCTTCGGTGGCGGCGGCGGCGGTGGCCGCGGCGGCTTCGGTGGCGGCGGCGGCGGCGGCTCCGGTGGTCGCGGCGGCTGGTAAGCCAGCCTTGTTGCTCCAACCTCAAACCTGAAGCTCAGCCCTCAAGCTTGCCAAGGTCAGACAACGAGCAACCAACAACACAATGCAAGAAAGAACTCCAGTCGCAAGACTGGAGTTTTTTTCATGCCCGCTGCCTGCTTCCAAAAACGAAGACAGAGCCGTAGGGGTGCGGCTCCGGCTTCTTCACTTCTCTGTCGTTCCGTCACCAGGTCACACTTTGTCGCGCATGCCTTGAACGCGCTTCAAAAGATCACGCCCAGCAGCCAGTACAACAGCAGAAAAATCAGAATCGTCGAAATGATGCCCCCGCCCAGTTTCCAGGCTGCAATGCCCGCAACGGTGCCTCGAAGAAGACCCATGGTGCACTTCCTTTCCGCCGCAAAAAAGCTCAGGACCGGCGAGCGTCTCGGAGTTGCCCGCCGGCCCTGAAAACATCAGCCTTTGCCGCCATGCCGAATTTCGTCTCGGCTTCACACGTGCCGTATCAGTTCACAGGACGCACGCGCACTTCCGTCATCGCGGTCTGAACTTCGCGACTGTCCACCAGCAAAGTCGCCTTCACGGTGTACGTGCCGCTTTCCTTGAACTTCACGCGCGCCACGCGCCCGTCCTGTTCTTCAGTCATGTCACCAGCGGTGGACGACCAGCGGATATTCGCGTCGCGCCCATACGTATCGCGAGTCCGCGCAATGAACGTTGCCGTCTCACCCACCATCACATCGCGGCCGCTCGATTCAATCGTCACCGACGCCGGCACGCGACCTTCACTTGTCCGATGCGATCGCTCGCACGCGCCCAGCCCCGCCGCGCCGACCATCGTCCCAACGACCATCAACCCAGTCAACATCGCTTGTGCGCGCATCTTCATGTGTCATGCTCCATGACGAGCCGCGTTCTGCCGCAGCCCGTGTATTCGCTTCGCCCGTTGTTTACGCAATCAACAGCGACGCTCAGATGATGCTCGCACCGCATCACCAACGCATGAAGTCCACATGAATCCACCCTTATCTCACGCAGCCGTTCCCCCCACCCGCCACGATGCCCTGTCGCATTCCCCATATGCCCCCCATCGCCCCCCGTTTTTCCTTGCATGCAGCAACGCTCAGGGTGATCCCCCGACTGCATTCTCCGGGACCAGTACCCTCGCCGCATGCACCGCCGCATCGGACCTTTCACCGCCCTCGAGCTCACCTGAAACAACACCGACTACGACGTCATTTTCGACACCGGCTCCGCAGCCACCATCACCGTGGCGCCATCGCTTCGAGTCCGCCTCGATCTCGCTCCCACCCCCCACCATCCCCTCTATCCTCCTCCTAAAATCCCTTCCCCCAAATCCCCCCCCGCCCCACCCAACATTTGGCCATTTAGAAATTTGGCCATTTAGAAATTTCGGATCCCCCCCATGCCCAGCAAAATCACCATGTCCCCCGCCGGTCTCCAAGTCCCCAATGACCCCACCATCCCCTTCATCGAAGGCGACGGCACCGGCCCCGACATCTGGCGTGCTTCCGTCCGCGTCATCGACGCCGCAGTCGCCAAGGCCTACAACGGCCAGAAGAAGATCCACTGGCTCGAAGTCCTCGCCGGCGAAAAGGCCTTCAACAAAACCAACAACTGGCTCCCCGACGAGACCCTCGCCGCCTTCCGCGACTACCTCGTCGGCATCAAGGGCCCGCTCAGCACGCCCACCGGCGGCGGCATCCGCAGCCTCAACGTCGCCCTGCGCCAAATCCTCGACCTCTACGTCTGCCTCCGGCCCGTGCGTTGGTTCAAAGGCGTCCCCAGCCCCGTCAAGCGCCCGCAAGACTGCGACATGGTGATCTTCCGCGAAAACTGCGAAGACATCTACGCCGGCATCGAGTTCAAGCAAGGCACGCCCGAAGCCGAGAAGTTCCTCGCCCTCATCAAAGAAGCCTTCCCCAAGGAAGCCGCCAAGATTCGCTTCCCCGCCAGCTCAGGCTTCGGCATCAAGCCCGTCAGCAGAGAAGGCTCCGAGCGCCTCATCCGCAGCGCAATCGAATACGCCCTGCGCGAAAAACGCAAGAGCCTCACCCTTGTCCACAAGGGCAACATCATGAAGTTCACCGAAGGCGCCTTCAAAGACTGGGGCTACGCCCTCGCCACGCGTGAATTCCGCAACGAAATCATCACCGAGCGCGAATCCTGGATCCTGGGCAACAAAGACGCCAACCCCAACCTCTCCAGCGAAGACAACGCCCGCGCCATCGACCCCGGCTACGACTCCATGACGCCCGACCAAAAGGCCAAGCTCGTCAAGGAAGTCGACTCCGTCCTCGCCGCCATCGGCAACACCCACGGCGGCGGCAAGTGGAAGTCCAAGCTCATGATCAAGGACTCCATCGCCGACATCACCCTCCAACAAGTCCTCACCCGCACCAAAGACTTCGACATCGTCGCCACCATGAACCTCAACGGCGACTACCTCAGCGACGCCCTCGCCGCCCAGGTCGGCGGCATCGGCATCGCCCCCGGCGCCAACATCAACTACACCACTGGCCACGCCATCTTCGAAGCCACCCACGGCACCGCCCCCAAATACGCCAACCTCGACCAAGTCAACCCCGGCTCCGTCATCCTCAGCGGCGAAATGATGCTCCGCTACATGGGCTGGACCCAGGCCGCCGACCTCATCATCAAGGGCATGGACGGCGCCATCCAAGCCAAAACCGTCACGTACGATTTCGAGCGCCTGATGAAGGCCGAAGGCGACGCGACCGTCAAGAAGGTCAAGTGCAGCGAATTCGCCGATGCAGTGATCAAGCACATGGGGTAATTCATGCCGGATATCCACATCCAACGGATACGAGGTACGCTCGACAAGTTATTCAGCAATCGCATCGACTTGACAGATCTGACTGATCGATCGGATGCCGACAAGGATGCAGCTTTCACGACACGCGCGATCGCTGCACTTGGTGTTTGCATTTCGACGCGGTGTGACCCCGATCCAGCCGCCCGAAGCGTCACCGATGGGTTTGACGATGGCGGAATCGACGCGATCTATTTCGATCCCTTCTTGAAGCGCCTTGTTCTATGTCAAGCAAAGGCTTACAAGAGCGGGGCCGGCTCGCCATCGCAGGCAGATATCGCAAAGTTCATCAATGGTGTTCGCAGGATCGTGAATCTTGACTTCACGAGCTTCAATGCCAAAGTGCGAGGAATGGCAACCGAGATCCGAAAGGCCGTCTTGGACGCAGACGTAAGCATCCAACTCATTATCGCGTACAACGGATCAGAGGCACTTGGTAGACATGCGGTCGACGATCTTGACACCTTTGTCAAGGAACAGAACGGTCCCAACAACGATACATTTGAACTGTTGATACTTGGACAGAATGAGCTCTACACCTTCATCGCATCGGGCGGACCGTCAAAGAAGATCAAGATTGAGATTGCGCTCGAGTCCTACGGATCCATAAGCGAGCCACACGTAGCGTACTACGGCACCGTAAGTGCGAGCGATATTGCTGCATGGTGGCAAGACCACGGACGCAACCTGCTGTTCCGGAACATCCGCGACTTCAAAGGCCCCACAGATGTCAACGATGGCATGCGAGATACGCTTTCTAGCGAACCGGCAAATTTCTGGTATTTTAATAATGGAATCACTCTCCTCTGCAGCCGAATCAGAAAGAAGCCATTCGGCGGATCCAGTAATGTCCAAGGCATCTTTGAATGCGAAGATGTCAGCATCGTCAACGGCGCACAGACAGTTGGCCTGATCGGTTCATACT
>JBKDAN010000020.1:0-105639 GCA_046316615.1 Phycisphaerae bacterium | reverse complement strand
CTTCACCAAACCCCTCCAAGACCGCCCGACGCTCTTCTTTGAAATCATCTGCCGGCGCGGGGCGCAGAGCTTCGGCAAGGGCAACTTCAAGGCCCTCTTTGAAGCGCTGGAACTGGAGCAGGCCCGCCGCGGGAACCTGTAGGAGTAAACTGCAGTCTGGATGGGACGCATGACTTCCATTGCTTCAATCGCCAGCTCATCGAGCACTGTTGGACATAATCCAATTGCGGACCTCGCTACATGCACACTGTTTTCTGTGAATGCGCTGCTCGCATATCGGATTAGCGAGAGATTTTATAACAATATTCATTATGTATGGTGTGCCCCGCATTTTGGTAAGAACTCTCGCCCTCGCATTTCGGGACCGAATCCACCGACTTCCCTCCCTGCCGAGTTGTACAGGTCGATGCTCGGCGAAGCAAGCTACGGCGATAGGCACTCGGCACACATCGTAAGGGTGCGCGCCGGCCTGCTCAGGGGTGTTGATGCTAAGCATGCTGAAGGTGTGATTAACGATGTACAGCGAGATGAGTTAATCGACGAGATCAATCGGGCTGAACCCAAGGACTTCAAGCCACTAGTCTATGTTGTTCCTGTGGTTCCTGCGCTGTACCCATTGATTCAGCGAGTCACGGCTAAGTTAAAGGCATCAACCCTATCGCAGGAAGTCATTATACAGAAATTACCACGCGATCTGTTTGAGCCCATCGATCTTGAGGAGGCAATCTCGTGATCTCTTCGCTCCACGCAAGTGCTCTTGCCTGTTTCCTTCTGGAAGATCGTGCGACCATTGTTGTGGCGGTTCATGAATTGTTGACGTTGCTCACTGAACAGGCAGGAGCACGTCGCAGTGAGGTCGCTGATCATCAATACGATCCGCTTGAGGTTATGGCGCGTAGTACCACCGAGAACGTGCTAAGTGGTGATGAAAACGTGGCTAGTGCTTCGGAGCTTTGCAAGCGTCTTGTGCAGTGCATCATGAGCGAGTACGGGAAGCAACTGTCAGAGTTGACAGCGGATGAGCACTCTGCTTGCGTGCAGTCCATTTCGCTTGCATTTGACCGCGTGTTAGAACGGTCCGTCCGAGCTTCGGGGCGAGAGCGTTCTAGCCAACATGTATATTCAGACGGATTTGATCTTCGTCGCGCTCGCATGTTTGCGGAACCAGCGGTCGTGGAAGATTTGGCTAGTGCTCAAGTTGCGCTCGGGCGATCCCGAGAGCTGTGGAGGACCGAAGTTACCGGACTTGCAGGCACGATGTTGCAACGGCTAGTGAATCCGCATTCGGCTCAGAGTCAAATCGCAGCGTTGTCTAGTGAGTCGATTCGACGATTCGTTGATATGGGAATATTGGTTGTTCACCGAGATTTGCAAGATCGCGTTGAGCGTTTCCACTCCGAAGTGGTGGCGAGTTCAAAGGGTAAACTGCTGGAGTTCATCGCTCGCAACCGTGAAAATCGAGCGAGTGTGATCCCAAAACATGTGGTCACGACAAAGCGGAATCAAGTGATTTCAACTCATGATCTAGAAAGCGGTGGCGGGTCGCGCGATTCTGATTTTGAAGTTATTCTTGCAGCTGACGGCGACACATACCTGATCATCAGTACTGATGGAAACGTGGTCGGGCGACTGGAAGTGTCTGGAAGTAGTGATGTTGTGGGCAGCAAAGATGTTGCTACGAAAGGTCCCGCCTCGGCAACGTAGGTGATACTCCCGAAGCTATCTCTTGTGCCGGATCGATCGGGTCCGCAATCAATAATTCCAGTGTCGTATTCCACCAGTGTATTCGCCAGGCTCGTGGCACAGCCTCATCAACAAGCTGACAACGTGCCACAGGTTGCCGGCTCTGCAACTGCCTGTGCGATTCTCCTTTGGTGGTCCAACAAACCACGTTCCCAATCCACCGCCAACCTTGCCGTCCACTAGATCACGCTTCAACCAGCAGGTGCTTCCACGTCCGCTCCAACGCACCCGCCCACACGTTCTCGTACCCAATCGATGCGTTCATTTCCAGCGCAGGATCATGCCGCGCCATCCATGCAATGAACTTTGCGATGCACACCAGTTGTGCCGTTGACCACACCACAGGCCGCGACTTGTCGGGTACGACCCGCACTTCGCCGCCCGGCCCGGCAACAAGTCGCCGCGCCGCACTCTCGCCTGCAAAACTCTCGATACAGCCGAGCAAATGGCCCGGATACCACTCGCTGTTGTCGCCCCGCAAACATCGAATCATCGTCGGCGGCAGGTAGTATCGAAACCCCTCCGCATTGATGAACGAGAATCCCCCAATACCCGGAAACGGCTGCCACCGCGTGTCATCAACGAGCTCGCTCCAGTGCGACTCAGTATCAAGCTTGCGCGCCGCGTCTCGTCCTTCCTCATCTTCGTAGTGATCAATCGCGACCGTCTCGCTCCACGAGATCGCAGGCTTGCCGCGCTTCGTCGTCGCAAACGCAACACGAATCTCCGCGATAATCGCATCGCGCTCCGCCGCGACCTTAGCTGACAGTTCCCCTTCTTCCATGCATAGACGATATCGCCGCCGGCATCACCGCAAACCCCACCTGCAACCCTGCCCCGATCATCCCCGCCACCGTCGCGAACTTCGCAAAGAACCCGCGCACCCATCCGCCCGCCGCATCAGCATTCGCGAGCGGTGCGATCGCAAACTCCAGCAGCAGCAACATCGCGAGCGCAATCACACCCATCCCCAGTCGCCGCCCGCGCGACGCGTCACACATCCACCGCGCCACCACCCAACGCGCCGCGAAGTACGACACCGCCAGCATGATGGGCCCCTCCACCAGCACACTGCCCACCGCTCCCAATCCTGGCTCCAATACCAGCACCCGCACCGTGCCCAGCACAAACCCCGCAGCAAACGCTACCCCCGCATACACCGCGCTGACCGCCGCCACCCGCATCACAAATCGTACGGCAATCGGATGACGCGTCCCTATCTACCGCCTGCGCGCGCACAGTTTGACAAATCTGCACCTATCTACCACGTTTGCGCGCAATCTTCGTGCGATGCGCGCGAAATTCGTACACGCACCCGCATCTCGTGCGAAACGAGTCCTGATCGCCGCGTCGAGCGCGCGATCACGCCACCCCACGGCGCGTCTGCGGCGGCCGCGGTGCTGGTGACAAAGTGAGCGCAGGCGTTCACGCGTCTGCGCAAACCCAGTCACCTGCCCCAGCAGCCCTTTGATCCCGCGTCGTGGGAGGAGTGATCGTCGTTCGGCCAGGCGACACGGTCTGGAGCAGTCTGCTTCTGGCCGCCCCGGGTTGGCGACCCGAAGGCGCCCAGCAGGCAGACTCGCGGATCACGCCGCGATGACTCGCGCAAGCGAGCCAAGCCCCAGCCCGCCAGTCCGGTGCCAAGCCCGCAGACTGCCGCGCAAGCGGCAGGCGATCATCCTTTGCACGCGGAAAGAAAGCACAAGTTATCCGGTGACCAGCCCGCCCCACGCGGTCGCTGTCTGCTTGCCGCCACGCTTATACTGCGACATTCATGCAGGGAAGCGAGACATGACAAGCAGCAGGCCCCGGCGGATCATCGCGTTCATGAACCAAAAAGGCGGCGTGGGTAAGACCACCACGACCGTCAACCTCGCCGCGGCGTTCGCTCGCGCAGGTCGCAAGACGCTGCTCATCGATCTCGACCCCCAGGCCCACGCCACGTTGCACGTCGGCATCGATCCCGCCGCCCTGCAAACCAGCGTCTATGACGTCTTGGTCGACGACAAAGCCGACATCGCCGGCATCATCCGCACCACACGCGACAACCTCGCCGTGCTGCCCGCCTTGACCGACCTCGCCGCCGCCGAAACCGAACTCGCCAGCGTCCCCGATCGCCAGAAGCGCCTCGAACGCGCCCTCAACACCCTCGGCGACGCGTACGAGTTCATCCTCATCGACTGCCCACCCAGCCTGGGCCTGCTCACCCTCAACGGCCTCGCCGCAGCCCGCGAAGTCATCATCCCGATGCAGGCCCATTTCCTCGCCCTGCAAGGCGTGGGCAAACTGCTCGAAACCGTCGCCCTCATGGGCCAGTCGCTCAATCCCAAGTTGCGTGTTACCGGTACCGTGCTGTGCATGCACGACGGCAACCTGATGCACAGCAAGGAAGTGGTCGCCGATCTCGAGGGCTTCTTCGATTCCGCCCGCGATCAGGAAACGCCCTGGCGTTTCGCTCGCGTACTGCGACCGTTCATTCGCCGCAACATCAAACTCGCTGAGTGTCCCAGCTTCGGTCAAACGATCTTCGAATACGCCCCCAGCGCGCCCGGTGCGGCGGACTACCGCGACCTTGCCGACGGCCTCATCAAAGAGTGGGACGCGATGTTGCTGCGTCAAGGCATCACGCCTCCCGCCGCAGCGGCTCCTGAAACTGCTCCCGAAATCGTCGTACCCGCACAACCCGCGGCGGCCAAAGCGTGAGCAGTGGGGCGGCCACCGAACAGGCGACGACGTCACAGAATGCCCCGCGAGTGCATGCGTTCTGGAAGGTGTCGTTCGCTCTTTATGTGCTCATGATCGCGACCGCGACCCACTGGCCGCAGCTCAAGATCGACGCGCCAGGTCGGCCCGACTTGTGGATTCATCTGACCGTCTTCATGCTGTGGACGAGTCTGCTCGCCATGCTGTCGCTCTTTGGGCCGCGATGGAGCACCGCCAACATCGGCATGTGCGCGATTGTCACGCTGGCGTATGCAGCGATTGACGAGAGCACACAGCACTTTGTGCCGGGTCGCACGCCCACGCTTGAGGACTACGGCGCGAACGCGGGCGGCGTACTGCTGGGCAGCATGGTGCTGCTGCTCATCGCTCGCTGGCAGCAACGCAAGCAGAAGACTGCCGCAAGCCGATAATCGCCGCAGCACGCGCATGTCAGCCAACGCACCAACTTCCCCCGATGCTCCCGGCACGCAGCCCAGCGGCATGTCCGAGCGCGACGCTACCGGCTTTCTCGCCGGCGCGGTGCGCGTGGTGTCGGGCCTCACGCTGCTTTCGCGCTTCGCGGGGCTCGCTCGCGATGTGCTCACGGCGCGACTCTTCGGCGATGGCTTGCTGGGTTCCAGCTTCCGAGCTGCGTACGCATTGCCCAACTTCTTCCGCCGATTGTTTGGTGAGGGGGCTCTCTCCGCCGCCTTCTTGCCCGAGTACGCACTGCTCAAGCGCGATGATCCCGCCCGGGCGAAGGAACTCGCGAGTGTCGTGATCTCGCTCACCACACTGGCCACGAGCGCGATCACCGCCCTCATCATCACCGCGCTGCTCGTGCGACTGGCACTGTGGCCCGTGGGGCAAGATGGCGGACTTTCACTCAAGCTCATCATTCTCATGCTGCCCATGATGCCCGCGGTGTGTCTCGCCGCGATCCTTGGCGGCATGCTGCAGGCGCATGGCCGGTTTGCCATACCCGCAGCGGCGCCCATCGTGCTGAACATTCTGCAGATCGCGGCGGGCGGCGTCTTCTGGCTCGGCTTCGCGAGCGGCGACACAACCGCTGCGTACACCGTCGGTGCGGCGGCGCTGCTGGCAAGTTGGCTCACCGTGGTGTGGGCGTTGGCAAGTCTTCGCGGCAAAGTGGCGTGGCGCACGGGCGCGAGCGAAGCCAAGGACAACGCAAGCAAGGTCTTCAAGCGGTTCGTACCGGCGGTGCTTGGGCTAGGCACGCTGCAACTCAACACGATGCTCGACACGCTGGTTGCCATGTGGCCCATCTGGATCGGCGCGACGATGTTCGGCCGCCCTGTGCCGCTCGATAACGCGAGCAACTCGATTCTGAGTTACACGCAAACGCTCTACCAGTTTCCGCTGGGGGTGTTCGGCATCGCCGTCGCCACAGCGATCTTCCCGCTGCTTTCGCGCAGCAGCGACAAGCCCGAAGAGTTCACGCAGCACCTGCGTCGCGGGCTGCGGCTGAGTTTCTTCATCGGTTTGCCTGCCAGTGTCGGTCTCATGCTCGTCCGTCACGATCTTGTCGCCACGATCTTCGGCGGCGGCGAGCGTGCGTTCAGCGATGACGGCCTGTCGCGTGCGGCGACGGTTCTGCTCGGGTTTGCGCCTGCGGTGTGGGTCTACAGCGTGAATCACGTCCTGACGCGTGCATACTACGCGAAGGGCGACACGACAACGCCTATGCGCATCGCGATGGCGTGTGTGTTGCTCAACGTCGCACTCAACTTCACGCTCATCTGGCAACTGCGCGAAGCCGGCCTTGCAGTTGCGACGGCAACAAGCGCCGCAGTGCAATGCCTCACACTCACGCTGCTCATGCCGCGACGGCTTGGGATTGCACCCTTCTCTCGCGAGGTGTGGGGCAGTTGGGCTCGCATCGCTCTGGCATCCGCAGTCATGGCGTGTGCGGTGCTTGCCGCCATGTGGGCGTGGAACCGCGGTCTCGGGGAGCCGAGTCGGTGGATGCATCATGCCGGGTTGCTGGCAGTGTGTGTTGTCGTGGGGGGCGGCGTCTATGCGATGACGGCGCTCGTGGCAAAGCTACCGGAGTTCCGCTGGCTGTTGCAACGGGCACCCAAAGGCAGTGGCAAAGATGGTGCTGAATCTATGGGCTTTGATTGATCTCCAACACGCACAGGCTCTTGTGGTATACTGATGCAACGGCGGTGTCGCCGCATGAACATGATCAGTAAAGGGACGACCATGAAGACTCGCACGAAGATCTCGCTCGCTCTGCTCGCTCTTGCCGCAGTGATGGCCGGCTGCCAGACCGTCAAGGGCCTGGGCAACGACATTCACTACGCCGGTGAGAAGACCGAAGAAGCGATCACCAAGTAAATCTCACGCAGCAATGCACGCAAGACGTCGCGTCAATCGCGACGTCTTGTCGCCTTTTGGACTTTGTGCAGGTGGGTGCAACGATGCAGCATGCCCAAAGACCTGCGCAATCTGCCCATCGTCATCACCGGAGCAAGCTCAGGCATTGGTGCGGCGACCGCGCTCGCATGTGCTCGCAAGGGCATGCCAGTCGCCATCGCCGCACGCCGGACCGACAAGCTCGAGGCCGTGGCGGCGGAGATCAAGCGCGACGGCGGCAAGGTCATCACGGTTGCGTGCGATGTGACCAAGCCGGACGAGTGCGAAGCGCTCGTTGATGCCACGGTGCGCGAGTTTGGTTCCATCTACGGGGTCTTCGCGAATGCAGGCTACGGCGTGGAGCAGTCGTTTCTGTCACAGAGCGACAATGACATTCGTGCGATGTTTGAGACGAATTTCTGGGGCAGCGTCAATGTGATTCGTCCGGCACTCAAGCACATGACCAAAGCCCGCAAGGGCCACGTGCTGTGGTGCAGCAGTTGCCTCGCGAAGATCGGCATTCCGATGTACGCCTCGTACTGCGCGAGCAAAGCGATGCAGGATCACTTCGCGCGAGCCATGCGGCATGAGCTGCGTGCGCAGGGCATCTTTGTGAGCAGCGTGCACCCGGTGGGAACCAAGACCGAGTTTTTCGAGAAGGTTGAAGCTCGCGGCGCGAAACTGCTGAGCAAGACGCCCGAGCAATTCATGCAGCCACCATCGCGCGTTGCGAATGCCGTGGTGACCTGTCTGCGCAGTCCTCGCGGCGAAGTGTGGACGAGTCTGCCTATGCGGCTCGGCCTTGGTATGGCTGGCATGTTTCCCGGCATGGCGGACTTCGCACTCGGCAAGATGTTTGCCCACCGCATGAAGCGCGACGCGCAGTGAACAACAGTCACGCGCTATTGACCACTTCATCCGCTCATCTCATCACGCCCGCACGCACGTTGCCAAGCGTTCAATCATCTTCGTGACATCCGCCTCGAAGATCACATCCGTGCGGTGATTGAGTCGCAGGAAGTTCTCGTGATCAACATGATCAACAAACTCCCAGAGTTTGTCGTAGAAGTTGCACGTGTTGAGCAGGCCGACAGGCTTGCTGTGAATGCCAAGCTGCGCCCACGCGAGAATCTCAAAGAGTTCATCCAGCGTGCCCAACCCGCCGGGCAGCGCGACGAAGGCATCGGCGAGTGATGCCATCATCATTTTGCGCTCGTGCATTGTGTCAACCACGTGCAACTCTGTCGCACCCAGGTGTGCGAGCTCGCGGTTTTGCAGCAGCTTGGTAATCACGCCGATCACTTGGCCGCCGTTGGCAAGCGCGGCGTCAGCCACCGTGCCCATCAGTCCGGCGCGGCCGCCGCCGTACACCACCGTGATGCCGCGCTTGGCGAGTTCCGCGCCCAGCTGCGCCGCAGCGGCGGGGTACTCGGGGCGTTTGCCGTTGCTGGCTCCACAGAAGACGCACACCCGGCGGATCGGCTTCTTGCCCGTGTCAGTGGGAGTTTGACTGCTTGTCTCCATTGGTGAGTGTACCCGCCGAGCTAGCGAGCAGACATGTTGCCGCATGCGCACGAAAAAAGCCGGACCAACCGGTACGGCTTTATAGGGGAATCACGTTGTCACGCGGGAGCGTGTTTACTTCAGGCTCAGCGTCAGCACATCGCCGTCCTGACCGGTCGTCATAAGATCGCCCGTATCATTCAGCAGACGCACCACGATGTTGCGCTGCGGACGCTTGAGTGCGCCTTCGGTTTTCTCGATGGTCACCCGCACGCTGTCGCCCTTGCGTTCAGCGATGTAGGTCGTCTTGCGAAACTCCTGCGCATTGCGATACGCGTAGCCATCGCCCGCATCTTCATACAACTCGCCACGAGCCTTGCCGTTCGCATCGAGGCTGATGATCAGCGTGATGGGATCAAGCGGCTTCTCGCTCGTGAACTCCATGACAGGGCCCGTGGGAATGATCGCGCCGGGGCGCACGTACAAACGAGGCAGATCCTCGTTCTGGCTGTCGAGGCCCTTGGTTGTGTTCTTGGGGCTCGCGTTGGTCGCGTCCCATGCCAGCTCGCGCCAGTTGCCGCTGGGCATGACCGCGACGCGGCTGCGGTCAGGTACCAGTTGTGGCACAACCAGCAGGTCGCCGCCCAGCAGGAAGCCATCATCTTCGCTGCGCAGCGCGGGGTTCTTGGCATCGGTGAAGAACAGCGGCTGCAGCACGGGCGTGCCATTCACGCTCGCGTCTTTGAAAAGCGTGTAGATGTAAGGCATGAGGCGATAGCGACGCTGAATTGCAAGGCGCGAAGTCTCTTCGACTTCCGCACCGAACGCCCAGGGTTCCTTGTCGATATTGCCCGTGCCGGTGTGGCCACGGCAGAAGGGCAGCAGCGCGCCAAAGCCGATCCAGCGCTCGAACATCTGCGCATCGCCATTGCCAGCAAAGCCGCCAATGTCGGGCCCGTAGAAGCTCAGGCCCGAGAGGGCCACGTTGAGCGTCATGGGCACGCTGGCTTCGATGTGATACCAGTTGGCGGTGTTGTCGCCGCTCCAGCCTGCGTGGTAACGCTGGCCACCCATGAAGGTCGCGCGGCTGAGCACAAACGGACGCTTGTCGGGGTTCGCGGCTTGAATGCCTTCGCGCGAGCCCTTGACCATCATCATGCCGTAGACGTTGTGATAGCGAGCGTGATCACCCTTGGCCTTGGCTTCGCCTTGCGGGCTGCCCATGGGAGTGAGCAAGGTGGGGTCGCCCAGGTGGATGTTGTCCTCGGGCATCGTCTTGCTCTTGACGTTGAAGATCGCGGGCTCGTTCATGTCGTTCCACACGCCGGTGATGCCGTGGGCCATGAACGGGCCGTAGTTGGGTGCCCACCACTCGCGCACACGCGGCTGCGTGTAGTCGGGGAAAAAGCACCAGCCGGGCCACACTTCACCTTCGTAGACGGAGTTGTCGGCTCGCTTCACGTAGACGTCCTGCGCCTTGCCGCTGTCGCGGATGGCGCGGAAGACATCGCGCTGGGTCTCGCGTGCCCGGCGGATTTCCACCGGTTCCTTCGCACGTACTTCCGCGGGCGGTTCATTGGGGCTGGGCTCTTCGCGGCTCTTGATGCCCGGGTTGATCATCCACACGTTGTGGAAGCCGTCCGCCAGCAGATCGGCGTTGAGCTTCTTGGGGTCGGGGAAGTGCACGGGATCAAACGTGAAGCAGCGGAAGCTCTCGTAGTAATCAATGTCGTACCAGATCACGTCCGCGGGGATATCGCGATCGCGGAAGTTCTTCGCGATCTCGCGCACGCGAGCTTCGGGGAAGTAGCTGTAGCGGCACTGGTGGTAGCCCAGCGTCCACAGAGCAGGCAGCGGCGGAAGGCCCGTGAGCTTGGTCACGGCCTGCACCACTTCAAGCGGCGTGGCCCGCTCGATGATGATGACGGGGAACGCTGGACCATCTGCCGTGAAGCGAATCTCATCGCTCGCGCGGGCGGCAGTGTCGATCGTGCAGCGATACGTGGTGTCTGCAAGCACGCCAAAGGCCGTGCCATCAGGACGCACCGCGAGGACCCACGGGTGGCTCTTGTACAGGCTTTCGGCTTCGTCCTGGTAGCCATAGGCGTCGGTGTTCCAAGCTACGACGCTGCGACCGTTGCGCAGCAGCGGGCCCGCGACTTCGCCCGTGCCGTAGAGGCTCGTGCCCGCGGAGATCTTGACGACCGCGCTGTGCTTGCCGTCAACCATGGAGAAGACGGGCTGCAGGCTGACGGAGTTGTTGAGCGCCTTGCCAGGTCCGTTCTCCTTCTCGAGCGCGTAGCTGGGCAGGGCGTTCTCGCGGGCTTGCTGGCTGGCGAAGTACCGCGCGATGCGGTCGCCGATCAGTTCGCCGACGAGCTCAGTGGCCCCAGCCTGCGCGGGTGCGGCTTCGGGCAGCGAGACTTCGCCGCGTGCATGGCCGGCGAGCAGGGCAAGTAGAGCGACACACGAAAGCGAAACGGTTCGAGTCATGAGCACACTTCTCCAAGAACACCTGTGGCGGGTGGTGTGAAAACCAAATGCGGACGTGCAATATAGCGACGACCGGGCGTGTACAGCGGACGCGAGAAATAGGACGCACAGCGACGGATTTCGTTCGCAGGGCTTTTTGCTCCAAGGCCTCCCCTTGGGGTGTTCTGCATACACCCCGGCGAAAATGTGAATTGCACAAATTCCGCCGTTTTTTCGTTGCACGATGCGCAAATTTCGGGATACTACAGCATTCGCGTTCGTACCACACCTTGCAGTGCTCAGGACGAGTGCGTGCATGGTTCTCCGCCTGCGGTCGCGGGCTTCATTCGAGAGGTTCTGAAAGATGACGCATCAGGTTCACGGTTGTACCAAGTCCCATGTCCGTACGGGTCTTTTGGCATTGGCCGCCGGCAGTGCGTTGGCTTTGCCGCATGCAGCACAGGCGCAGGAAGACCCCGCGCCGATGCTGCAGTGGTTTGAGTGCCGTTTCGCGGATATGGAGCGGCGCATGCCCGACTTCTTCATGTCGGGCTGGGGCAGCGTGTGGCTGCCGCCGGTGAGCAAGGGCTACATCTCGCCGCGTGATGCGAACCAGAACTCGTTCAGCGCTGGTTATGACCCCTTCGACCGCTTTGACCTGGGTTCGCCCGGTCGGCAGACCGCTTACGGGACCGAGGCGTACTTCGACGCGGTGATGACAGAGTTCCACCGGGCCAACACGCTGGTGTACATCGACATGGTGCTGAACCACAACGCCGGTCGCCAGACCAGTCTGCTCTTTCAGCAAGATGGTGGCTACCCGGGCTTCTGGATGGGTCCGCTCTCCGGCGCGAGTGGCAAGCAGGCGACCGACAACTGGGGCGACTTCTTTGGCGGTAATGCGAGTGGCTACCTGCAGAGCGAGAACCCCAGCAACCCGAACTACTGCCTGCACAACGGCGATCTGGTTGCGCTGATTGACATCAACCACGCGAGCAACAACAACTTCATTCGTCAGCCTGTTGACAGCACCAATCCGCTGAACATTCCCGCGGGCAACTTCTTCAACCGGCCTGATGCGAACAACCGTCGCTTCTATCGCGATACGGCACTGCCTCAGGACAACTTCTTTAACACGGGCACGCAGCAGACCAACGGCAGCCCGTGGGCAGGCGCACTCACGACCGGCATTTTCACGTCGTGCAACATCCCCGCTCGTAGCGAGCCCGCACAGACGCAGTTCTGGGGCCGCTTCAACATGACGGACCCCATGCAGGGCGACCCGGTCGCGGAGAACGCCACCGGCTACCTGATTCGCTGGACGCAGTGGATGCTCGACGTCAAGAAGGTTGATGGCTTCCGCATCGACGCCATCAAGCACATGCCCAGCTGGTTCTATGACACGTTCTACGACGGTGTGGTGTACAACCGCCGGCAGACGCCCGACGGTCGCTGGGTCATTCCATACAGCTTCGGCGAAAGCGTGGAAGGCAACGACTTCACGTTTGATCGCTACATCCGCATGCCCAACGGGCGTGCGAGCGGCCGCAACCCCGCGGGCGATGCCTTCGGTAATCGCGATGCGCTCGACCTCAACGGCGCGGGCCGGCTGCGCGATCTCATCGGCGGCGGCGGGCTGGGCAGTTGGAGCAGTAACAACGTGCTCAACGCGCACATCGACGCGACTGACGACGGCTTCAATAACGGCACGATCGGTGTCAATCACATCTTCAGCCACGATAACGGCAGCAACGGCAACGGCGGCAGCGCGCCGGGCGTTCCCACCGCCAAGCAGCAGGGCTGGTTCGCGCATGCGTATCTGGCCATGCGTCCGGGTGTCAAGAAGTTTTACCACAACGCACGCGGCGTGAATCGCAGCGGCGGCTTCTGGCCGCGACATGGCCTGCTGCCGGTCTTCGGCGTGGAGCCCAACATCACGCAGTCGCGCCCCAGTGGCCTTCCCATCAGCGCGCCCAACAGCGTCATCACGAATCTCGTGCAGCTCAACAACATGACTGGACGTGGCGAGTTTGCGCCGCGTTGGCAGGATGACGACACGTTTGTGTTTGAGCGTCGCACCAACGCAGGTCCCGGCCAGGTTTCCAGCAACGTGCTGGTGGCGACTAACGACCGTTACGACGCGGGCTTTGATCAGCGGACCGTCGCGACCAACTTCCCGGCGGGTACGCGGCTGATCGAGTACAGCGGCAACGCAACCAACGCCACGGTGGACCCCAACAACGACATCTCCGATGTGATCACTGTCGGTCCGGGTGGTAATGTGACGCTGCGTATTCCTCGCAACACCGCCCCGGGCACCAATGCTGAGCACAACCGCGGCTTTGTCGTGTATGCCCCCGCACTGCCGGGCGGCACGGTGGAGATTCTCAACGGCAACGGCAGCACGCCCAGCGCGATTCCGGTGGATGACATCACAGTGCCCAGTTGGCGCCGCCGTGCAAATGCGCTGCCCATCATCACGGGCAATCAGTTCCGCCTGAAGCTCACGACGGTCAATGGCGATGCGGGCGCGGGCAACAACGCCGCGGCGGATGACAACGCCGTCTTCCGCATCAACCAAGGCTACCAGGACTTCAACGGCAGTGGCAGTTGGGATATCCCCTTCAGCAACAGCGTGGTGCCTGGATACGAACAATTCGTGACGGCGCGTCAGCCGCTCGCGGACACCGCCAACACGAACGGCCTGTACGAGCAAGTCATCGACACCACGCAACTGCCTGAGGGTTACAACTACATCAGCGTCGTGGCCTTCCGCAAGCGCATCGGTTGGGAAGGCCCGCTGTTCCGCGAGTTCCGCCAGGCGATTTACGTGGATCGCACGCCGCCGCAGTTCACGTTCACCAATCCGTCGCCTCTGCCCGCGAACACGACGACGTCGCGTTTCGCGATCAAGAGCCAGGATCGCCAGACCACGCGCGTGCACATGATCATCAACCCCGCAAGCCTGAGCAACCCGCTGAGCCTTGCTACGGCGGCGAACCTGTGCACGCAGGACGATCGTTTCGATTGGTCGCGCACGTTGGGCGGCCTGCAGAACGGTCAGAACACGCTGCTTGTCATCGCTTTTGAAGACAGCGGCAATGCGACCTGGCAGACCTACACCGTTCAAGTCGGCAACCCCGCGCCGACCTGTGACACGATCGACTTCAACAACAACGGCGTCTTCCCGGAAGACCAAGATGTCGCCGACTTCTTCGATGTGCTGGCAGGTGGCGCGCCGGCGACGTGCGATCCCGTGCAGGGCTGCAACGACATCGACTTCAACAACGACGGTGTGTTCCCCGATGATCAAGACATCGTCGACTTCTTCAACGTGCTCGCAGGCGGCAACTGCTGAGGCTAGCTGACAACTCAATCTCACCCAAGCGGACGAGTCTGGACAGGCTTGTCCGCTTTGCATTTGTAGTTTGCTGCTTGCGGCAGAGACAGCCAGCGGTTATATTGCCTTGCTGTGGGTCAGTCGGGGATGCGTTGCCGCATGTCTGTCGGCAAGCGACATCAACAGGAAGCATGCCATGACACAGATTCGATTTGTCGTTCCCACGCTTGCAGTGTGCGCGTTTGCGGGCTTCGCCTATGCGCAGCCCGACGTGACGCTAGCGGACCCCAACGACTGGACGAACTACGGCATGGTGAACGGCGTGCGTGGTTACGCGATGGGTAGCTATACCTGCAATCGCGGTACGAGCGAACTGGCATGGAACTTCAATGGTACCCCCGGGCTTGCGATGAACATGTATCGCCTGCATAATGGGCGATTTCAGCAAGTGGGCTGGTCGTTTGTCAAGCTCGCGTGCTGCGCAGCGCAGAGCTCGGACACGCGTTGCGGCAACCAGTGCTCGCCGACCGGGAACGGGCTGGGGCCTGGCTGTCTGGACGTGTACAGCGCGGGATGGAACGGCGGTCAGGGCGCGCTGGGGCCGCGATCGCAACAGAACGCCTTTACGGGTCAGTTTCAAGCACACAATCCCCCGCCAGGCGCGTTGAATGCGGTGTTTCGTCGCATCCAGGCCCGCGACACCGACCTCAACACGACGCTGAGCGGCCAGTTTCAGGGGGCGAGGTTTTTCGCGGAAGGCGTGTACGTCGCAAGCGATGAATCGGCGGCGGGTCGACTGAACAACGCGACGTACAGGCCGCTGATGATGCAGGATGCGACAAACCGCACGTTCACGTTTGGCAATGGAACCGCGCGCGTGGGCGAACCGGCGATTTTCGCGTGGCGCGATCATGGTCTGGGGCTCAATCTGCCTGACAGCAACGTGCGGATCGTGAATGTGGACGTGCCCAACGAAGGCCGCTTCTGGTACGGCATGAAGGTGCGCGATCTGGGCAACGGTCGCTGGCTCTACGACTACGTCGTGTTCAACCTCAACAGCGATCGTAGTGGTGGCAGCTTTGAGATTCCGCTGCCTTGTGGCGTGACGGCGACCAATGCGGGTTTCAGCTCACCTTGGTACCACTCGGGCGAGCTGTACAACAGCAATCCCTGGACGATCACTATCAGCAACGGCAGCATCAAGTGGCAGACGGACCAGACATTCGCGCAGAACGCCAACGCGAACGCGATTCGCTGGGGCAGCACGTTCAACTTCTGGTTTGAAGCCAACACGCCGCCCGCTCTGAACCAGCAGGCTTTCCTGGGTCTATTCAAGCCGGTCGCCGGCCAGCAAGACAGCGTGGTGCTTGCACTCAGCGCACCTCGGGCTCCCGCCGCGTCGTGCGATGGGATCGACTTCAACCGCAACGGCGTGTTCCCCGAAGATCAGGATGTGATTGATTTCTTCAACGTGCTTGCCGGTGGTCCGTGCCCATACGCCGGGACGTGCGACATTGACTTCAACAACAACTGCGTCTTCCCGGAAGACGCAGACGTGATTGCGTTCTTTGATGTGCTCGCCGGCGCGAACTGTCCGTAAGGGCGCGGCTGAGGGCGTGTTGACTTGTACGAAGTGCAGCGGAGTCGCAGCCGATGGCTCGCGACTCGGGTAGGGTCTGTCAGCGAAAAATGGAAAGGGATGCGTATGGTGCCTTCTCGCTTTGTCGTTCCCGTCTTGGCCGGGTGTCTGTTTGGGGGTATTGCCGTCGCGCAGCCGGACGTGACGCTGGCGGACCCCAACGACATGTCAAATTACGGGCTGGTGGGCAACATCCGGGGTTACGCGATCGGAAGCTATACCTGTAACATCGGGAACGCGGGGCTGTTGTGGGCAAACAACGGCACGCCCGGGCTCGCGATGAACATGTATCGCCTGCACAACGGACGCTTCCAGCAGATTGGCTGGTCGTTTGTCAAACGCGCATGCTGCGTCGGACAGAACACGTTCGCCGTCTGCGGCACCTGCACGCCCAGTACCGGCGGGCGACTGGGGACGGGATGTCGCGATGTGTACAGCTCGGGCTTCAACGGCGGGCAAGGGCGACTTGGTCCGCGTTCGCAGATCAACGCCTTCACGGGCGTGTTTGATGTGCACAATCCGCCTGCTGGAACGACGAACGCTACCTTCCGCCGAATACAGGTACTCGACAGCGACGTCAACACAACGGCGGGTGGCTCGTTCCAAGGTGCGCGGTTCTTCGCGGAAGGCGTGTACGCAGCGAGCGATGAGACGGGTCCGCAGCGACTCAACAACGCGACGTACCGGCCGCTTGCGATGGTTGATCCGGTTGCACGGACGTTTGGATTCAGCGTCGCGGCAGGCGCTGCGAACATGGGACAGCCGGCGATCGTTGCGTGGCGTGATCATGGGCTGGGCGTGAACGTGCCTGATCCCTCGGTCACGATTCAGCAGGTGGACGTGCCCAACGAAGGCCGCTTCTGGTACGGCATGAAGGTGCGCGATCTGGGCAACGGTCGCTGGCTCTACGACTACGTCGTGTTCAACCTCAACAGCGATCGCAGCGGCAGTAGTTTCGAGATTCCGCTGCCCTGCGGTGTGACGGCGACGAATGCAGGTTTCAGTTCACCCTGGTACCACTCGGGCGAGCTGTACAACAGCAACCCGTGGACGATCAGCGTCAGCAACGGCAGCATCAAGTGGCAGACGGATCAGACGTTTGCGCAGAACGCCAACGCCAATGCCATTCGCTGGGGCAGTACGTTCAACTTCTGGTTCGAAGCCAACACGCCTCCCGCTCTCAATCAGCAGGCGTTCCTGGGTCTGTTCAAGCCGGTTGCCGGCCAGCAGGACAGCGTGGCCCTCTCGCTCAGCGCACCGTCGGCTCCTGCCGCGTCGTGCGACGGGATCGACTTCAACCGCAACGGCGTCTTCCCCGAAGATCAGGACGTCACCGATTACCTGACCGTGCTGGCGGGCGGGCCTTGCCCATACGCCGGGACTTGCGACATTGACTTCAACAACAACTGCGTCTTCCCTGAAGATGCCGACGTGATCGCGTTCTTTGACGTGCTCGCTGGCGCTTCGTGCCCGTGATGCCGTGACGACTTCCAATGCACAACGCGGCCGCGCTTGCGGCCGCGTTGTTGCTTTTGATGCTGAAAGACCAGATTCAGGCCCGCGCGGCTTCCTTCAGCGCAGCGACGATGCGTTCAGCGGTACGGACATTTGCGAAACCGGCTTCCGCGTCGATGCTGGGCTGACGGCCTTCACGCACGGCGCCGACGAACTCGGCGATCTCCATGACGATCGGCTCGGCATCATCCACCAGCAACGGGTCGATGTTCACGAGCTGATCCCACTTCAGCGTGGTCAGGTCCGCGCCGTTGGCGACCGCATCGCGCACTTCGCGCATCTGGATCTCGTTGGCCAGACGGCGGATCATGTTGCCCTTCTTCGCGCCGTAGTCGATCTTGATGTACGCGTTGTCGCCCGTGATGCGCGTGACGCGTTCGGTCTTGAACGCTAAGCGGCTGGCGGTGACGTTTGCCACGCAGCGGCCGTGCTTGGTGTCAAACTCAAGCCATGCGTCGCACAGATCTTCATGCGGCGTGATGACGCTGACACCCGCGGCGCGGATGTTGGCAGGTTCACAACCCATGAGCATGAGCACCACGTCGATGTCGTGAATCATCATGTCCATGACGACGCCCACGTCCACGCTGCGGAAGGTCATGGGGCTCACGCGAATGACCTGCATGAACCGCGGAATGATCGGCGGCCCTTCGAGCGCGGCCTTCTGCATGGCGCGCATCACGGGGTTGAAGCGTTCGATGTGGCCGACCATGAGGCATGTGTCGTGCTTCGCGGCGAGGTCCGCGAGTTTCTTGGCGGTTTCCGCGTCGCCAGCGAGCGGCTTTTCGATGAGGCATGCAACGCCGGCTTCCAGCAGCGGCTTAGCGGCGGCGTAGTGGTACGTCGTGGGCACCGCGATGGAGACCGCGTCGACCTTGGCCTCGAGCAGTTGCTCGACGCTGGACATGGCCTTGGTGTTGAACTTGGTGGCAAGCTCCTGGCAGCGAGCGGCGCTTGCGTCCACCACGCCCACCAGTTCACAGCCAGCCATGGTCGCGTACACGCGAGCGTGATGTTGGCCCATACGGCCTACGCCGACAACGCCGCAGCGCATGGGTCTGCCGGCAAACCGATCCGCCTTCGCGCCCGCTGTCATCACTTCCACCGCCTTCCGTGCCTGAGATGTCGTGGTCATAGAGGTGTAAAGGTAGCGCGAAGACAAGGGCGGGCATGAAAAAACCCACGACCGGAAAGATCGCGGGTGGGGCTGCTTGGCTGGCCCAAGGGCCGTGAATTTACTGCATGAGCTGGTCGAGTTCGCTCATGAGCTTTTCCTTCTTCTGGAAGCCCACGAACTTGCGAACCATGGTGCCACCCTTGAAGATCATGACGGTGGGGATGGCGTTGATCTGATACTGCGTGCTGATCTGGCGGTTGAGGTCGGTGTTGACCTTGCCAACCTTCACCTTGTCAGCGAGCTCTTCCGCGATGGCGTCGATGGTGGGGGACAGCATCTTGCAGGGCTGGCACCATTCGGCCCAGAAGTCGACCATCACGGGCTTGTCGCTGGCGAGCACTTCAGAGTCGAAGTTCGCGTCGGTGAATTCCTTGACGTGGGCGTTGGACATTGTCAATCACTCCGTTGCAGGTGCGGCTGAGTGCCGCGGTTCTATCTTCGATGCCGATGCGTCGCTTTCGTTCCGTGGGTGACGCGTCTGAGGTTAGGCTTTCGGGTGCCGCGTTATGAGGGATTTGCGGATGTTGCAAGTGCTTGAGCGGCGGCCAGGGCGGCGGCGTGGGGGGCGACGTCATGAACCCGGAAAAGGCGACAGCCTTGCTGGTAATGCAGCACGCTGAGGGCGAGGGTGCCCTCCAGCCGTTCGGCAGGGGTGCTGTCGCGACCCAGACTCACGCGACCGACGAAGCTCTTGCGGCTGAGAGCGCTCAGCAAGGGCAAGCCGTCTGCCAGCAGATGCTTGCTGCCCGCAATCAGACGCAAGTTGTCCGTGACGGATTTGCCAAAGCCCAGGCCCGGGTCGAGCATGATGCAATCTCGCGCGATGCCCGCATCGAGCGCGGCGGCAACGCGTGCGCGGAGATACGCGAGCACTTCCGCGACTACGTCGGTGTAGGTTGGCGGCGCGGTGTACGCATCACTGAATTGGTCGCGCGCGGGCGGAAGCAGGCGATGCATGAGAATGATGCCGCAGCGGCATTGTGCGGCGAGGGGCAGCATGGCAGGGTCATCGCTGCCTGCGGAGACGTCGTTGATCGCATCGGCACCTGCATCAAGAGCGGCGGCAGCGACGCTTGCGCGGGTTGTGTCGATGGAGATCGGCACGCGCGCGGCTGCGTGCGTGCATGCGCGGATCGCGCGGACGACGGGAATGACGCGGGCGATCTGCTGGGCTTCACTCACGCTCGCTGCGCCGGGGCGTGTGCTCTCGCCACCAATATCGAGCATGGCCGCGCCTTCATCAACGCATCGCTGGGCGTGGGCGAGCGCGGCGTCGACATGCAGGTGCTCGCCGCCATCGGCGAAGCTGTCGGGCGTGATGTTGAGAATCGCCATGATGCGCGGCGCTGAGAGGTCGAGCGTGCGCTGCGGCGAAAGTCGCCAATGCATGTACGATGCTACGCGAGATGGGCGGGAGGCATGTTGAGAAGAGGCAGCCCACACGCGAAGCGCGAGGGTGCCCGCAATGAAGCAGTCGTCAGGCGGTCAGTCAGACCGACTTCTCGATCGGCGCGCCGATGAGGTTGCCGTACTCAGTCCAGCTGCCGTCGTAGTTCTTCACGTCTTTCACGCCTAGCAGATATTTGAGCACGAACCACGTGTGGCTGCTGCGTTCGCCGATACGGCAATAGGCGATGGTGGGCTTTTCTTCGATAAGGCCTGCGTTCTTGTAGAGTGTGCGGAGGTCGTCGGGGCTCTTGAAGGTGCCGTCTTGATTGACGGTTTGGGCCCATGGCACGTTCTTGGCTCCGGGCACGTGGCCGGCGCGCTGGGCGGTTTCGGTCATGCCGGGTGGGGCGATGACTTTGCCCGTGAACTCGTCATTGCTGCGCACGTCGATGAGGTTGCTGCTGCGCGTGGAACTGGCCTCGAGCACTTGCGGGACTTTGGCTCGCAGTTCGGTGCGGATTGTCGTGACCTTGTAGCTGCTTCGCGAGAACGACGGGGCGTCGGCGATGAGAGGCTTGTCGTCCTCCGCGAGCCACTTGCTGCGGCCGCCATTCATGAGGCGAACGTCGGCATGGCCGTAGTACTTGAAGAGCCAGAAGCCATACGCGGCGAACCAGTTGTTGTTGTCGCCATAGAGCACGACAGTGTCAGTGGGGTTGATGCCGACATCACTGAGGAGTTGTTCGAAGTGCTCTTTGCTGATGATGTCGCGCGATACCTGGTCCTGCAATTGCGTTTGCCAATTGAAGGCGACAGCACCGGGAATGTGACCGGCGCCGTATTGCTTGGTATCAACGTCGACTTCAACGATGCGCACGCGTGGGTTCTTGAGGTTTTCCTTGACCCAGTTGGTGCTGACGAGACTATCGGGGAATGCGTAGGACATAGATACTCCTTAGGGACTGTTTGACAGAGAACGGCGAGCGGAAAACAGAGGGCGATGGAGTCGGGACACGACGAGTGAGAACGCAGCTGCAGTCTGTGAGTGCGGACAACGCGCTGTCTGCACTGTGTTCACCGCTCGTCGTGCTCTGTGCTCCCTTCTCCCGTCTCTGTCCTCCGCTCTCCGTTCTCTATTCGTCACTTGCCAACTCGGGCAGGTGTTTGGTCATGCTGCTGATGTACTTGAAGATGTTGTCACAGAAGATCGCGACGCCCACGCCTTGCTTGGGCTGATCGCGCTGGAGCACCATGCGAGCGCCTTCGAAGATGAGGCCGCTGCTGGGACCCGCGAAGAGACCTTCGCGTTGACACAAACCCAGAGCACTGGTGTAGGCCTTTTCGAAGGGGACTTCGATGATCTCATCGATGAGCGACGCGTCGAACAACTTGGTGACGTGCAGTTCGTCCTTATTGCGGATGCCGGGCACATCGTGGCCGGCGCTGGGCTGCACCGCGATGATCTTGATGTCCTTATTCTTCGACTTGAGGAACGTGGCTACGCCCGAGACGGTGCCGCACGTTCCCAGACTTGCGAAGAAGTGCGTGATCTTGCCCTCGGTCTGACGCCAGATCTCCGGGCCGGTTGTTTCGATGTGAGCCTGCACGTTGGCAGGGTTCTCGTACTGATTGGGCATCACGTAGCGATTGCTCTGCGCCTTCGCGTAGCTGCGGGCCATGCCCAGTGCGCCTTCGCCCATGCCTGGGCTGGGGCACATGGCATCGGTCAAAACATCGACTTCGGCGCCGGCGATGCGGAGCATGACTTTCTTCTCGTCGGGAACTTTCTCAGGCACGATTGCGCGCATGTGCACGCCCTTGATGCTGGCGAGTGCGGCGAGAGAGATGCCGGTGTTGCCGCTGGTGGGTTCGACGATGCCGCGGCCTTTGTGGTCAGCGGTGTCGGGCGAAATCTGGCCACGTGCTTCGAGATCTCGCATCAGGTAGCTGGCGGCGCGGTCTTTCACGCTGCCGAACGGGTTCATCCACTCGAGTTTGGCGAAGAGTTCGAATGTGCTGGTGCCCGCGGCACGCTGCTGGGCCAGCGGGTGTAATGCGTTGATGCGCACGAGCGGGCTTGGGTTAGCCTCGCTGGGCAGCATGTCGAGCACGGAGTCGAAGACGCGGGTGGAGAGGTTGGGCATATGTACGCTCGTTATGGCGTGCGCGATGGAACATCGCGGGCGCGGAAAGAAGAAAAAGCGAAAAGGGACGGGCGAGACTGGCTCAAGCCCAGAGGTGCGGCGTCACTTTAACAGCGACAACACGCACAACAGTGCGTACAACACAACCCGGCGTGCGAAGCACGCAGCGAGGTTGCAAGTTGACGCGACTGCGATTGCATAATGAAGTCTAGCCATATGGATGCTCGCCACGCCACGAAGTTGCATGAAATCGATATGAAGTCGCGCAGGCCGGTGGTTTTGCGAGCGCGGGCGGCGGCGGCTGCGAGCACGATGCGCGAGGTGATGGCGCTGGCGCCGGTCCGAGAAAGGATGAGTCGGGCGGGTGGATTGCAGCCGGAGCAACTCGCGGCGATCGTCATTGAGCCCTCTGGCGAGTTGCTGACGCAGGTTGCTCGCCGGCAGCGTGTGGAGGCCTACGTGCGTGCGATGGCAATGCTGCGATGGCACGCACTGATGCGCGAGGCGATCATGAAGCTGGGCGAGTCGCCCCGCGTGGTCGTGTCGGGCGCGAGCGGGGCGATTGGCAGCGAGCTTTGCGCGTGGCTTCGTACGAGCGGCGTGAGAGTTGATGTGCTGGTGCGGCGCGGGCAGAACTCACGCGATGTGCATGGCGGGCGGGCGTGGTGGTGGGAGCCGCGAGAGGGCGGACAGGTGGAACCGGGCGCGATTGATGGCGCGGCGGCGGTGGTGCATCTTGCTGCCGTGAACGTCATGGGTCGATGGACCAGCGAGCGCAAGCAGGCGATACGTGACAGCCGCGTGCATGGGACCGCGGTTATCGCGCGGGCAGCGGCGCAGTGCAAGACTCTGCCCAACGTGCTTGTCAGCGCGAGCGGAGCGCATGCGTATGGCGATCGTAGTGACGACACGATGACGGAAGATGCTGATTACGGCACGGGTTTTCTCGCGGAGCTCGTTCGTGATTGGGAGGGGGCGATGGCTCCTGCGAGGGAGGCTGGCGTGCGAACCGTCGCGGCGCGGATTGGCGTGGTGCTGCACGCACAGAGCGGCGCAGTGCGTGAGATGGCATTGCCCTTCAGTCTCGGGCTTGGCATCATCATCGGCAGCGGGCGTCAGCATTGGCCCTGGGTGAGCATGGTGGACGCAGTCGGTGCGATTGTGCATGGGATGTCGCACGCATCGATGCAGGGGCCGGTGAATGTGGTGGGACCTGAAGAAGTCACGGCGGGCTCGTTTGCGAGAGCGTTTGCGCGGGCGGTGGATCGACCGCTCTTTGGCCGCGTGCCGGGGACGCTACTGCGCGGCGTAATGGGCGAGCAGGTTGATGGACTCATTATGAGCACACGTGTTGCACCAGCTGCGCTGCGGCGCAGTGGATACGTATTCGCGCTGCCCGGGGTCGAAGGTGCGCTGCGATGGGAAGTGGGGCGCGTTCGCCCCAGTGACGTCGGCATCGACGTTGTGTGAGGCAGATCACTCGCCTGACGCGACGGTCACGACAGCTTTGCCGCCGATCTGCTTGCGGATGGTTTCAGCGGCGTCGCGGTTGCTGAACTGGCCGACACGCACCGCGTACAGGCGCTTGCCGCCGCTCAGTATGGGCACGATGCGCACGTTGGCGCGGGTGGCGACTTTCTGAGCTTCTTTCTGGGCGGTCTCGAGGCTGCTGAAAGCACCGAGTTGCACCGTGAGCATGGTGGTACGCGGTTGGGCTCCCTTGGCTGCGGTCGCTGTTGACGGGCGTGGTGTGGCGGCTTTGCCTGCGATGCGATCACCGATCATCACGCGCAGGTCACTGTCGCTCACGACGAGGCGACGAGCGTTCTGGTAGCTTTCGTCGGCTTGCTGCGATTGGCCCAACTGGCGGAACGAGTCGCCGGCGTACATGGCGGCCCGGGCGGCTTCGTCGCCGTCGAGGCGAGCGGCGGCCTTGCTGAGCAGGCGGGCGGCGGTTTCGTGTTCGCCGCGTTCTTGTGCGATCAGTCCCATCGTGGCGGCGGCTTTGCCGGCGAGCTGGTTGTCGTTGCGATTCTCAAGCGGCGCGAGCCAGCGGACTGCCTCAGCGTTGCGGTTCAGCGCGTGGGAACTCAGACCGGCGATGAGCGAAGCTTCGTCACGCTTGGGGCCCGAGAGCGTGCCTGCGGCGGCCACGGCGCCTTCGTATGCGTCGGAGTACTCGCCGCGTGCGTAGAGCGCGACGTAGTCTTCGCGGGCTTGCTGCGATGTGCGCTGGCCCGAAGGTGCGTCGTTACGCGGCTTGTTGCTGGCGCAGCCACCTGCGAAGAGCGTGAGAGCGACGAGCGTGGCAGCGATGGTGCAGCGGGCGATGGTCGGCATGGGGCTTCCTGCGGCAATTGGACAGCCGCCGCACTCCGCGGCGACGGGGCGCAATATCGGCGTGTAGTGTCTGCTTGCTGGAGAATTGCGGTCGCGGAAGCGGTGGGAGACCTCCACAATGTGGGCTGAAGTTTGTGCCTACAAACATGCGGCGGAGCAAGGCGGTGAGTCGATGCTTGGCCACACAGCTTGATGGAGGTGCACTTGGGCTCGATCCATGGACCGATTTTGCGTTCGCTGCTGGCTTCGCCTCTTCGTGTGCGGGTCGTCGATGACAAACGCGCGTATCGCGGGATTGATCTTCTTGTTGCGAGCTTGCATGTGGCCAGCGCGATCAAGGCCAAGTGCGATTCCCGCACGGTTGGCGTGCTGACGCCGACAAGCGCGGGCTTTCCGATTTGCGGTTTGGCAGGCTGGAGCGTCGGCAAGACGGTCGTGCCGCTCAATTACTTGCTGAAGCAGGAAGAGTTGCAGTACGTGATTGACGACAGCGGTATGGACACGCTCGTGACGGTGCAGGCGATGATCGACTTCATGGGCTTCACGCCCAAGGTGAAGAATCTGATCAAGCTGGATGACATCGATTTCAAGTCAATGCCCGAGCCGATTGTGCCGGTGTTTCCGAGTAGTGAGAAAGAGCTCGGTGTGTTGCTGTATACAAGCGGCACGAGCGGCAAGCCCAAGGGCGTGATGCTCTCGCACGGCAATATTCGCACCAATATCGAGCAGGTGCGTTCGTGGATTGATATCACCAAGGACTTTGTGTTTTTGGGCGTGCTTCCGCAGTTTCATAGCTTTGGCATGACGGCGTTGACGCTTGTGCCGCTGGTGTGCGGGAGCAAAGCGGTGTATACAGCGCGGTTTGTGCCGGGGAAGATCGTGAAGCTGATGCGCGAGCACAAGCCGTGCGTGTTTGTGGCGATTCCCAGCATGTACAACGCGCTGCTGCACGTGAAGGACGCGACCCGCGAAGACTTCGCGGGCATCACGTACATGGTCAGTGGTGGCGAGCCGCTGCCCAAGGCAGTGTTTGACGGCATGCGCGAGCGCTTTGGCGTCACACTGGCTGAAGGCTATGGCCTGACGGAAACCAGCCCCGTGACCAACTGGTGTCGACCGATTGAGTGGCGCGAACATAGCGTTGGCAAGCCGCTGCCCGGGCTTGAGCAGCGCATCGTCGATCCTGCCAGCGGTGCAACACTCGGCGCGAACGCGGATGGTGAAGTGCAGATGCGTGGCCCCAACGTGATGCAGGGCTATTACAAACTGCCTGAAGAGACCGCAAAGGCATTCACGGCTGACGGTTTCTTTCGCACGGGCGACATCGGGCGACACGATGATGATGGGCACCTCTACATCACCGGTCGGCTGAAGGAGATGATCATCGTGGGTGGCGAGAACGTCTTCCCCCGCGAAATTGAAGAAGTGCTCAACATGCACCCTGCTGTGAATGCCAGCGGCGTGACCGGCGTGCAAGATCCGATGCGAGGCGAATTGCCCGTGGCGTTTGTCGAGTTCAAAGAGAACATGCGAGCGGAAGAGAAGGAACTGCTGTCACACTGCCGGGCGAATCTGGCGGGGTACAAGGTGCCCTCGCAGATCAAAGTGGTGGAGCAGTTGCCGCGCAATCCGACTGGCAAGATCATGCGGCGCGAACTGAAGAAGATGTTGTGATTGGCGATGTGTGGGCACGAAAAAACCGGGCGCGGGCCCGGTTTTCTTGTGTCTTCGCGAAAGTGCCCGCGTTCAGTGGCAGCCACAACCGCTGCCGCACCCGCCGCCGCTGGCTTGCGGCGCTTCGTGGTCAATGCCCATCTTGTCGAGCTTCATCGTGAGGAACTTGGCGTGATGCTCGATGTGCCAGGTGTTGAGGGCGACGTATTGCTTGAGCGTGACCGCGCCGCGCTCGGGGTGCATGAAAGTGCGATCCCAGTCTTCATCCTTGAGCGTGAGCAGCCACTGGCCCGTCCACTGACGCAGCGTGTGAATGACTGCCATGTTGCCGCCCAGTGCCGCCATGACGCGGGCGCGATCGCCGTCGATGCTGTCCGCATACTCCTTGGCGCCGTTGTCGTAGATACCCGAATCCACGAAGCTGTCTTCGTCCCACAGGCTGACAACGGGGTTGCTCTCGCCGATCATGCGGCGCATGCGGTGGACTGCGGCGATTTCTGCGTCGGCCAGGTGGCCCAGCAGCACGCGAACGGGCCAGGTGCCCACGCCCGCGTCGGGGAGGAACGCTGCGTCAATGTCGCGCTCGCTGAGTTGGAGCACGCGATTGTCGATGTTCTGCACTCCACGACGGAAGCGCATGATGAGGTGCAGCGTGGGCAGCGTCGCCATCTCTTCCCAGCCCATGGGGCGGAGCAGGTCGCTGGTCATCTGACCCATGCTGGCCGACTTGCTCCCGGTTTCCTTGCAGCAGCCGCCGGCCTTCTTCTTTCCTTCGGTCGAGCAGGAGCCGCCGCCTTGGCAACAGCCGCCTTCGTCGTCGTGGTCATGGTCGTGTTTGGTGGCATGCGTGTCGGCTTGGCTCATGGTTGATGGTAGCGACGATGCGGGGAGGGCCGGTGAGGGCGGGAAATGCAATGGGTTTACTTGTCGAAAGTGCTGAAATCGAAAAAAACCCGACGGACACGTCGCTCCTGTTAAGCCGGATTTCTTGCTGCCAGACAGGAATTGTCTACGATGATGGCTCGAACTGCAAGCCGAGAGACGCATGAGGCGTCGTCGCGAAAAAAGTGCTTGCGGTCACTCTGGCAAGGAGCTGGCTTCGTCATCATGAGCGAAAAGGCACGTCGCAGCAACGCTTGGGATGAGCAGCATTTACATGCACCGTGGCTGTTGCCCGTGCGATGGACGCTGAAGGCATTCTCTTCAATCACGCTGGCGGTATGCCTGCTCGTGTTCGTGTCGCTGTATGGCGTGAGCGCGAGCGTGCCGGTGGGGCTGTTGGCATTGGCGCCGACATATCTGTTCTATGGCCTGACGATCGCGCTGGCGGTGTTCTTCATCGCGGGTGTGCCGGTGTGGGGGCTGCGGCGCGTCATGGCGACGCAATCGCGCGGGGCGCGGTTTGCGGCAAGTCTGATTTTCGGTGTGCTGCTCACCATCATCGCGGTGGCGCTGTGGCACCGGGTGGCATGGCCATATCTGCACTATGACCCCAAGACCGGCCAGGGTGTTGAGTTCTTCGCGAGCTTTGTCGAGGCCAACCGCGCGGTGACGCTGCGGCGTTTGCCCGGCATGGAGATGAGCGAGCTGCAGTTCTACGCATGGTGGCCTTTGCAGCTTGCGTTGTTCCTGTTCGTCATCAACATGGTGGTGGCGACGGTGCGGCGCATCGAGTTTAACTTCAAGAACATCGGTGTGCTCACGGTGCACACGGGCATCGTCGTGATTGGTCTGGGCAGCATCTACTACGCCGGCCTCAAGAAGGAAGGCGACACGTTGCTGCTTGCGGGACCGGTTGATCCGGAGTCGGGGCGACCCGGCGCAGGGCCGACGCAGCGATTTTTCTTTGATAACACGGACACTGCGTTGTGGCTGAGCCAGGGACGCGGGTGGGAACAGCGGCTGCTGAAGGATGTGCCGCGGTACAACGACTACGCGCTCGACGCGTTCGCCGGTGAAAGCGCGGCGGAGACAGCGCGATTCAAGCTGCCTTGGACGGGTCAGGCCCAGCGCAAGCTGGATGTGGCGGTCATGCAGCCGCCGGCGGATCAGTCGCTGGTTGATCCGGATCTGCGATTCCGCATGGTCGGCTATTCGTACTACACCGACGAGCCAGTCAACGACTGGCTGCATGTGCCGGCGAGCGAGCGGCGATTTGCGCGCGAGGGGATGACATGGAATCCGCTTCGCATCGTGTATCTGCACAGCGGGCTGCCTGATCGCGACTCAGGTGAAGTGAACAAAGAGCAGGCTGCGATGGCGTTCCTGCTGCCGCCTGGCGATGCAGCGCAGCGTGTGTCGGTGGCGAGCAATGAGCAGGGCAACCCGGTGATGAGCGTGGAATACACGCTTGGGCCGACGATGGGCATGACGCAGGAGCGATGGCGCGACATTACGGAGCAAGTGCCGCAAGGCGCGACGCACGCGTTGGTGATTGAAGTGCCGGGCAGCGGCGTGACGAGCACGTATCGCAAGGCGTACGCAGCTGTGCCCGGTGCGACGATTACGGTCGGTGAGACGGGGTACTCAGTGCGCGTGGCGGACATCACGCCCAAGCCGCCTTTCCCGATCATTACCGAGGGCTTCAAGGACGCGAGCTGCAGTGTGGCGGTGGTCCGGGTGATGCCGCCGGAGGGCGAAGCGTTTGATCGCTATGTGTACAGCCGGTATCCGCAACTGAACCAGGACTTGAAGGGCGAGCAGGCGGATGGGCGACCCATGCGTGGTGCGGCGGACTCGAAGATTCGTATCGCGCTGATTGATACTGACCACGTGAGTGTGTTCATTGATGAACCCCAGCCCGCGACGGAAGGGCAGAAGCCCGTGACTCGTGCGGCGGTCCGCTTGCCCGGCGGCGAAGTGCGCGTGGTCGAGAACATCGCGGATGAGACGCACCAGGATTGGCTGCGTGACTTTGTGCCGCAGGTATCGCTGCGTGTGGGAGAGCGCTGGGCGCACGCTGAACGCGTGAGCCGGCCCAACCCGGTGGATGAGCGCGATCAAGACAAGCAGATGGTGGGCAACCACAAGAAGGCGATGCTCGCCGTGGAAGTGACGAGCGTGGACCCCAAGTTCGCGGAATGGAAGCGTGTCGTATGGATCCCCTTCAGCCAGTACATGGGCATGGGAATGGACGAGAACCGCTACGTGGAAACGCCGGACGGCCGGCGGGTGACGCTGGCGTTCGGGCGGCTCATGCACAAGTTCCCTGAGTTTGAGATTCGGCTGGTTGACTTCCAGATGATCAGCTACGACCACCGCGGTGCTCCGCGCGACTATCAATCGATCGTCCGCGTGATGCCTACCGGCGATAGCTTCGAGGGCTATCAGCACGTCACGAAGCTCAACGAGCCGCTGCGAGCGCCGTTCCTCTGGGACGGTGAGCGGCGGAACTGGGTGTCCAACTTGTTTGGACATCTGACGTCGAATCTCAGCCCGGCTCAGTTCAAGCTGAGCCAGGCGGGGTGGGACCAGGGCGGGTGGCAGCAGACCCAGCAGCAAGCTGATGCGGGGCTGATCAAGGCTCCGTTTGCGAAGTTCACGATTCTGGGTGTGGGAAACAACCCGGGCATTCACGTGATCGCCTTCGGCGCGATTCTGATGGGAATTGGGATTCCGTGGGCGTTCTATGTGAAGCCGTGGTTGGTGCAACGCGAGAAGAAGCGGTTGCAGCAATTGGTGAAGGAAGGCAAGATCAAGCCGCGTGGCGTGAGCGCTGCGGCCAAGGACGGTCAGACTGCAACGCCGGCGGGTGCGTCGGCGGAGGTTGCCTCATGAAGATGATGACGATGAAGCATGTGCATGGCGGGCTGATGGCGCAATTGCGCGGCTTGGCTGCTGTGATGATGGTGGTGTTGGCGTGCGTGGTGACGCCTGCGCGTGCGCAGTACGACGCACCGGCGGGCAATGCGCATCCGCCCAGCGAGGGCTTGAGCGAGGAAGGCAAGAAACAGGCCAATCCGTTTGGCGCACCGTCGCGGCAGAGCACGACCACCAATGCAGAGAAAGCCGCGTTTGCGGAAGCGCTGGATCTGGAGCCCCTGAAGGATCTGGCGGTTTTTCATAACGGGCGCGTGAAGGTGCTCGACACGCTCGCGACGGAGATGGTGCAGACCATCACGGGGCGCAAGGACTACAACGACTTTCTGCACGAGAAGCAGCCTGATGCTCTGCATGACAAGATCACGCGGATTCGCTACGACCCGGTGTTCACGTTCCTCGATCTGATCATCGATCCGGCGTATTACTTCGATAAGCCGCTCATCGGCGTGAACTACCTGCCCTTGCGGCGGGAATTGGTTGAGCTCCAGTTTCCGGATCGCGACAACGAGGCGAACAAGGAAGTGCAGGAGCGATGGATGAAGCTCGGGCGGGTGACGCCGCTCATGTTGGAAGAGTTTGGCCCGCGTGTGATGCAGAGCCACCAGAGCGAGCAGCCATACATGGAAGGGCTGGGACGTGCTCAGTACGGCATGCAGTTGTTTATCGAGGCGAAGGCGAACCTGGAGATGGTTGCGCCGGAGTCACGCGACAAGCCCTGGACGCACGTGGCGACACTGGCTGAAGGCCACCTGGTGCGCGCGGCGATGACCCAGCTTGGTACCGCATGGCGGGCACGCGATGTGAGCGCTGCCAATGCGGCAATTGCCACGATCGCAGCGGAACTGCCCAAGATCAACAGCGACGTGTATCCGACGACGAGCCGGAACATCGAGATGTCGTACAACCGGCTCAATGCGTTTGAGTGGGGCTGGGTGCTGTATGCGTTCTCGCTGGTGTCACTGCTGCTGGCCTTCGGCACGCATCGCAAGTGGCTGGCGTGGACCGGCGGCCTGCTGCTGGCGGGCGGCGTGGCGATGCACGGCATCGGCTTCATCGCGCGGTGCTTGATCGCTGAGCGATTCGCGATTCAGAATCAGTTTGAGAGCATGACGGGCCTTTCGCTCTTCGCCGTGCTGCTGGCGCTGGGCATCATGGTGTGGCGCAAGCAGTGGTTGTTTGGCGCGGCGGCGGCAGCTGTGGGCTTCATGGTGTTGGTCACTGCGACGCAGACGGCGATTCCCGGTCAGACTATCGAGCGCGAAGCGGCGATTCTGAATACCAGTGTGCTGCTGAAGTACCACGTCACGACCGTGCTCGTGAGCTACGGGCTCATTGCGCTTGGCTTTGTCGTGAGCATCTTCTACCTCGCGGCGCATTACTTCGCCAAGGAACGCATCGGCGCGGCTGCACCGCAGGTGGCTGTTGCCGGTGGTGACGGCACGGCGGCGGTCGTCGGTGCCGCTTTGAGCGCAGGTGATGACGAACCCATGACGACGAAGGCAAAGCTGCTGAGCGACTTGGACAAGTCACAGATGATCATTCTGCAACTCGCCTTCTGGACGCTGGGCGTGGGCATTTTGCTGGGCGCGTGGTGGGCCGACCACTCGTGGGGCCGCTGGTGGGCCTTTGACCCGAAGGAAACGTGGGCGCTCATCACATGGATCGTCTACCTCATCGTGATTCACGTGCGCATGGCCAGGCCGCAGGGCAAGGGTCTGACGACAGCGTGGCTGAGCGTGATTGGGTTCTTCGTGATGCTGTGGACGTACTTCGGCGTGAACCTGCTGCTGCCGGGATTGCACGCTTACGCGTGAACGAAGTGGAGGGGGCTTGAAGAACTTCGAGACGGTTGCACCGAAGGTCGTTCGGCAGATGCGTGATGGACAACTCACGATCACGCAGGCTGTGCGGCAGTACCTGGAGTTAATGGCGACCAAGCGCAGTCGCACCGTGCTTGCGCCGCTGCATGAGATCGACTTTGATCGCGAGATACCCGCGTTCGCGGCGTGGGTTGAGCAGTCGCTCGCACACGGCGTGATGCCTGACTCGATCGCAGGGTTGTGGTTCTACGTGCCAGAATTCATGATGAACGAGCCCAAGGTGTACTTCGTGGGCTCCAAAGAGTTCAGTCTCGAGGATGCGGACTGGGCAAGCGACAGGGATTGGACGCAGGATGCGACAGGGCGCGCGGGACGTGCCACGCCTAGCGATCATCCACCGGAGTTTGACTCCGCGGTGCTGCGTGAAGTGCTTGCCGCCATCGGGTGCGACGAGTCCGACGAAAGCCGATTCGAGCAAGACGAGCAACTGGGCGAAGAGGTGTTTTTCACCACGACCGGACTCGCGCAGGTGTATGTGGGGTGCCTGCTGCACGTAGCCCTGCCCAAGATCGCTCCGTCGCTTGCCTGCGGCGGCAGAGCCTGGCGCGGCGTGGGATATGGCTTCGCGTCGGGTGACTTGCAGTATGCTGGGGTGCTTGGCGCAAGCGGCTGGCTGGACAAGACGCGGGCGAAGCGGGTGACGGCGAAGGAGCCGGATGGGGAGTTTTATTTGCTGCTTTCAACTTGGAATTGGAGTGTGCACAGCCTGTTTGACGGTGCGTGGGTCGATTTCCCTGAGGCAGCTGACTACGACGCTATCTGCGGATTTCGCTTACCTCGGACGTCACCGCTGCCAGCCCTTCCGCCGGTTCGCACGATTGCGATGCGAAGCGAGACGCCGCGAGCGACGACGGACTTCGCGCATTCCTTCGCTACGCCACCTGTCATTACGAGTCGCTTTCGTAAAGTACTCGAGGCGTTCAACAGCCAGATCGTTTGGTACCCAGTCGACCTGACGCACAAAGGCAAGCCGGTCGAAGGCGAATACTGGGTCATGGCGATCCGGCCTTCGCTGAGCTTTCACGATGAGAATGCGTCCAAGCGGACAAGTCCTACGGATTCTGATACGGACGGTCTCGGCATGCTTCTGAGCACTGTTGTGGATCCAGACAAGGTGCCCGCTGACGTACATGTCTTTTCACACTCCGAGCGTCCCGATGCGCTGTACGTTCGAGGTCACGTGCTCAAAGAGCTGCGTCGCAACAAGATCAAGGGCTTCGAAGCGAACAAGGTTCGTGTGCTGAATCGCGACAACACGGCCTATGACGCGTCACGGCCAGCATCGCGTCCCTTCGGCTTACTCACGGCAAGCGAGCCGGAAGCCAACCACCTTAGGACCGACGTCAACCCCACAAACTCTCACCCTAAACGAGAGTTCTACACGATTTCGAACTGGCAATGGCGCGTTCATTGCCTGCATCACGCCGATCTGCCGACGCTTGAAGCGATTCGTGGATTCCGCCCATTCGCGGGCAACACACCACCACCTCCACTTCCGATGCCCAGGCCGTTTTGCTTGGAAAGCAACTCGCGCGAGCCTCACGGTGATTTCGCGACATCGTCACTTGTGCCTCCAGTTGTCTCAGCACGGTTCCGTCAAGTTCTCGATTCGTTCACACGCGAGATCACGTGGTACCCGGTCGATCTGATGCACGATGGCTTGAAGCTTGACGGCGAATTCTGGGCGATGGCTATTCGGCCACTGCTCAGTTTTCACAACGAAGTCCATACGACTCGTGCGGGCCCAAGGGCGACCGATTTGTTATTGGGAATCGTCATGGATTCCTGGAAAGTCCCACTGCATCTCGATGTGTTCGCACACGTTGAACGCCCCGAACAGCTCTTCGTAAGCGACGCTGTTGTCGAAGCACTTCGCAACAGTGGCGTCACGGGCTTCGAAGCTACGCCAGTGCGTGCGATCAGCAACTCACGCAGCAACCGATGATTTGCCTTTCGCTAGCGCCCAGTCCCTAGTCCCCAATGCCTACTCAGTCAAACTTAAACACGCCCTTGCGATACCCATACAGGAAGGCGACCACCGTCGTGAGCAGGAAGAACAGGATGCGGAAGAGCCACAGCAGGCCTTCATCGCTGCGAACCGCGAGGTTGGGGAACGTCACGGCCCAGGGGTACAGGAAGACGACTTCGACGTCGAAGACGAGGAAGACCATCGCGATGAGGTAGAACCGCACATTGAACCGCTTGCGGGCGGTGCCGATGGGGTTCATGCCGCTTTCGTAGGTCTGGCCTTTGATCTTGCCTTGACGGCGCGGGCCAAAGAGTTGGCTCAGCACAACGTTGGCAACGCCGAACCCGATTGCCATGAGGCAGATCAGGGCGATGGGCATGTAGCTCTTCAGATCGGAGGCAAGGGTCAGCATCATGCGGCGGGATGATAGCGGGGCAGATGGCAGAGAGGAGGCGTGGGCGCCCTGCCATAATGAGGCATGGTGCAGCGAGACATCGTTGTCGTCGGCGCGGGTGCGGCGGGCTTGTTCGCCGGGTTGTGGGCCGGGCGGGCAATGCAGTCACGTGGCGGCGAGCAAGCCCGCATCACCCTGCTCGACGGTGCCAAGAAGCTGGGTGCCAAGATTCTCGTCGCTGGGGGCGGCCGCTGCAACGTGACGCATCACACGGTCGACGAGCAGCAGTACGCGGGGTCATCGCGCAATGCCATCAAGAAGGTGCTGAGACGGTTTGATGTGGAGCAGACGGTGGCTTTCTTCCGCGAGCGAGGCGTGGAACTCAAGCGTGAGGAGACTGGCAAGCTCTTTCCGACAAGTGACGACGGGCGAACTGTGCTTGATGCGATTCTGGGCGGCGTGCGGAACGCGGGGGCGTGCGTGGTGCATCCATGGCGCGTGAGTACGGTGCGGCGCGAGGGTGACGGGTTTGTGGTGGTGCGTGACGACACGCCCGCGTACAGCGGTGAGGCCGGATTTGTGGGTGTGAACCCGGATGATGATGTCGCGGCGGCGAAAGAGGTTTGGGCGCGGCGGGTGGTGCTCGCAACCGGCGGCAAGAGTTTGCCACGGTCGGGTAGTGACGGTCTGGGGCACGAGATTGCGAAGTCGCTGGGGCACACGATCACGCCGCGTGTGTTTCCCGCGCTGGTGCCGCTGCTGGTCGAGGAAGGGCACTGGCTGACGAAGCTCTCTGGCGTGACGCTGGACGCGAGCACGGAAGTGCGCAGCGGAAGCGGCAAGCGACTCAAGAGCTTCACGAACTCAACGCTCATCACACATTTTGGATTGTCGGGGCCGGGTGTGCTCGATGTGAGCCGGTACTTCACCGATGCGAAGCTGGATGATCCGGTGGCGCAACTGGTGCTGAACTGGCTGCCCAAGCACACGGCGGAGACTTTCGACGCGATGGTGGTGGAGGCATCGCGCGGGAGCGCGGGGAAGTTGACGTTGAAACGTTGGTTGACCGAGGCGGGTTTGCCTGAGCGCCTGGCGGAAGCGGTGATGCAGCAGGCTGGGTGCGCGAGCGGCGCGCTGGTGCGAGAGTTGCAGCGTGAGCAGCGGCGCGCTCTCGTGGAATGCGTGACGCAACTGCGCGTGCCGGTGCGGGGTGATCGTGGGTACACCTACGCGGAAGTGACGGCAGGCGGTGTGCCGCTGGCGGAGGTGGACGTGGCGACGATGGAAAGTCGCGTGTGTCCGGGGCTGCATTTGTGCGGAGAGGTATTGGACGTTGACGGCAGAATCGGCGGCTTCAACTTTCAATGGGCCTGGGCGAGCGGCTTTGTGGCGGGCAGTGCGGCCGCTGAAAAGTGCTGAAATGAGCCGGCGAATTGCTGTAACGCTGTCGGCGCAGCCACGAAAGAGATATCACACACCAACGTACCTCCAGGCGAGAAGCAAAGGAGGTTGCCATGGTGATGAATCCTCAACAACTGGTGCTTTGGAGTCGGTTGGAAGCCTTTCGCATCGGCCCGACAGATGCGGCGTTGCCCTTCGAGTCACGGCTCGCACGTGAGCATGGCTGGACGCGTGAGTATGCGGATCGCGTGATGCGCGAGTACCGCCGATTCCTGCTGCTCACGCAAGTGGCGGGGCATGCAGTCACACCGTCCGAACACGTGGATGCTGCGTGGCACTTGCACATGTGCTACACCCGGTCATACTGGGAGGAACTGTGCGGACAGGTGTTGGGCAAGCCGCTGCATCACGACCCGACGCAGGGCGGTGAGGCGGAGCAAATCAAGTTCGTCGATTGGTACGAGGCGACGCTCGTGAGCTACGAGCGAGTGTTTGGCGAGAAGCCGCCGCGTGATATCTGGCCAGAGGCGACGAAGCGATTCAACCAACCCAAGATGCCGCGTCATCGGCGCGAAGCGCTGATGACGGGCGCTTTCTTCGTCGCCCTAGGTGCAGCCGCAGCGGTGATGACAGGATCAGGGCCGCAAACGGGCGGCGTGCCGACGTGGCTCATCATCATGGGTGTGGCGGTGCTGCTTGCCGTGCTCGTCGTGGTCAGCAACTGGAAGACTCCCAAGAAGCGAGGCGGACGCATGAAGCCAGACGGTCAGGGCGGATATGTGTGGGCGAGCGGATGCGGATCAGGCTGCATCACGGGATGTGGTGATGGCGTTGGCGATGGCTGCGGCAGTGACGGTGGATCAGGATGTGGCGGGGGAGGTTGCGGCGGCGGCGGGGACTAACCTGCCACATGCCGACGATGGTGTGTGTGCCGATTGTGATGCGTGATGTTCATCAGGCTTTGGCCGACTGCGACGCCGCACGCGAAGGTGGCGCGGACCTGGTGGAGTTCCGCGTCGATGAGTTCTTCTCAGGCAACGCCGAAGCGGCTCCGGATGAAGCCAGCCGCGAGATGGACGACATCGTGCGAGTGGTGTCGCAGGCGGCGCTGCCTTGCATCGTGACATGCCGGCTGGCAAGTGAAGGCGGCGTGTACGAAGCTGACGAGATGAGTCGCGTGGCGATGCTCGAGCGCGTGGGTACCGCCCGCGAGCGAAAGTCGTGGGGCGTTGAACGGGCCCCTCGCTACATCGATGTGGAATGGGCGGCGTTCGAGAAGTCAGCGAACCTGCGTCAGAAGGTGAAACTCGCGGTCGAGCATCCGGCGCAGTTGCATGAGGCGCATGCATCGCTTATCGCCAGCACGCACGACTTCACGACGCGACCCGCGGACCTTTCTCGGCGTGTTGCTGCGATGGCAAACGAACCGGCGACAAGCGTGGTGAAGGTGGCGTACCGGGCTCGCAGTTTGCATGACGCCTTGGAACTGCTCGATCTCGCAGCGGATGCGCACAAGCCCACGATCGCGCTGGGTATGGGTGAATACGGCGTGATGTCACGCGTGCTGGCCCGCAAGTTCGGGGCGTTGCTGACTTTCGCAAGTTTGCGCAGCATGGCGGCGACCGCGCCGGGGCAACCCACGTTGCGAGAATTGCTTGAGCTGTATCGCTTCCGGAAGACCAACTCTCGCACACGCGTCTATGGAATCGTGGGTTCTCCCGTGTCGCAGAGTCTGAGTCCGCTCGTGCACAATGCGGGGTTTGAAGCGACCGGCTTTGATGGCGTGTACGTGCCCTTGCCAATTGCGGCAGTCGACGACCAGGCACTGGCATATGCCAGCTTTCGAGCGATGATGCTCGAACTGATCGAGCATCCGCGGCTGACCCTGTGCGGATGCAGCGTGACCATGCCGCACAAGGAGCGGTTGGCGCAATTGGCAAGCGAACGCGGCTGGCTGATGGATGAAGCGACTCGTGCGACTGGTGCCGCCAACACGCTCACCATTCGGCGCGATACGGATGGGCAGGTGCTGGCGATCAGCGTGCAGAACACGGATGCCGCGGCATTGCGTGACGCATTGACGCAGGCGGTCGGCGGGCTTGGCGGTAAGCGCGTGGGTGTGCTCGGCGCGGGCGGCGCCGGCAAAGCGGCTGCTTGGGCGCTTGCTCAGGCGGGCGCGACGGTCGTGGTCTACAACCGGTCGCTTGGCAAGGCGGAGACGCTGGCGAATGAGCTTCGGGCGCACATTGGCGATGGCAAGGTTGTTGCAGCGGCGTGGGAGCTGCTGGAGCGGGCGTGCTGCGATGTGTTTGTGAACTGCACACCCATCGGCATGGCGGGCACTGGCGCATCCGATGAAAGCGCTTTACCGGTGGATCGCATGCAGTCGTGCGGCGACGATGTGACGGTCATGGACACGGTCTACAACCCGCTGCGTACGCCCACGCTCACAACTGCCGCCCGGCGCGGCTGGAAGACTGTGGACGGTGCCGGGATGTTCGCCCGGCAAGCAGCGGCGCAGTTTCACGCGTGGACGGCGCAGGACGCCCCGGCCGCGTTGTTTGAGCGGCTGGTACGCGACGAACTGGCCCGTCGCGAAGCTGCGAATGGTGAGGCAGGTGCCGCGTGAGACGCAATCTTCGCACCAAGCTGCGCAGTCATGTGCCTGGCGTTCGCTATCCGGATTTGTACTGCTGGTACGTGCTCGCCAGCACGCTCGATATTCTGTTCACGTACATCATTATCGAGGTGTACAAGGGATGGGAAGCCAACCAGATCGCGGCTGGGATTTTCGTGAAGTACGGCTGGCCCGGAATGATCGCTCTCAAGTACTCCACAGTGATCGTGGTGCTGGTCGTGTGTGAACTGGTCGCACGCAAACACGAGTGGCTGGCGCATCGGCTTGCCATGCTGGCGGTCGCGGTGGGGGCATTTCCGGTGTTGTGGGGCAGCGTGCTGGTGTGGACGTGGGCACGCGACGGCGGTGCGGCCTGATGCGAAACGCGCCATTGGCCAAATGAACAACGCGCTCGCAATGTGCGAGCGCGTTGGTGGGATACAAACTTCTCGGCGGCTTACTTCTTCGCGACCTTGGCCTTGTCGAAGTAGTTGCCGGCGTACTTCTTCTGGAACTTCTCGACGCGGCCGGCGCTGTCGACGAAGGTCTGCTTGCCGGTGAAGAACGGGTGCGAGCCCGACCACACTTCGACCTGCATCTCAGGCACGGTCGCGCCAACGGTCATGACGACCTGGCCGTTGTGGTAGACTTTGCAGTTGGGGTAGTACTTGGGGTGAATGTCGGTCTTCATGGCAAACTCCAGCAGGCCAACCGGGGCTCCCGGGTGGGGTCAAGATGATAGGCGGCGTCGGCGGCCTGGGCGAGCAGGAAGCTCGTTTGTAGGGGAAATGTGGGGTAATTCGCCGTCCGGATAGGCGGAGAATCGCGTTCAAGGCTCCCCGCCAGGGGGTTACGTCTGCTTCGAGGCGGGGCCTGGGAAGTCGAACTTCATGATGTACTGGACGCTCCAGAGCGGGAACGGCACAGCTAATCGCCAGCCCGCGTACTCGCTCATGGGAGAGGTTAACTGCTCGAAGAGAAAGTTCGTGAGCTCTTCGTGGCGCTGGTGGCCGGCATGGGCGCACTTGCTCAGCGGGATGACGGGTGGATTCGCGCCGATCTGATCGAACCAGCGCTTCTCGGGATGCGGGGCGGCGGCGGAGTCGATGCCCAGCAGTCGTGCGAGTCCGATTGGCGGCCCCGCTTGCAAACTGCGATGGACATAGATGTCCATCAGCAGTTCGCGCGTCGGCACGCGCGGGACGAGCGAGAAGCGAAGCTCGCCGGTGCCGTCGTGGTCGGGGTGCGGCGCGGTGGTGCGGCGACCGATGAAGATGTCGAGCGCGCGGCCGGACGTGCGGCGCGTGTCGAGCGTTTGCATCAGCGACGTTTCGTTCTCTCGCGTGGTGACAACGGGCAGCGGCAGTGAACTGAAGCGACCCAACACCGCCCCGGGTGAGAAGCCCGCAACTGCGTCGCCGTCAATCGTTTCGTCCTGTCCGCCCGCGTCGGTGCCCAGGCGTCGGCTCAGCACGAGCGGAATGTGGCCCGGATCAAACGTCGCGGCGGCGTGTCCGAGTGCGGCAAGGTGCGAGACTTTGGTGGGATCATCTGTCGGCGAGGTGATCATCACCATCGTGAGTAGGCGTGATCGCTCACCGCAGATGGCGGACATCGCGGAGAACATCTTCTCGCGCTTGTGCCACTCTGGGTCGCGATCGAGGCCCGCAAGCTCCTGTTCGCGGAGTTGATCGACAAGTCGGCGCAGCTTGGCTTGGCTGCCACCCGCGGCTCCGATGGTTTCTCTGTAGACCAATGCGGCGGCCATCGCGGCATCAACAGCGTGGGGCGTTGCGACGCGCTTGCGCAGCGCTCGCAGCATGGCGTCGAGGCCGTCGATCCCGGGCAGAAGTGCGTAGATCTCGATGACATCGCCTGTGAAGTCGGCGGCCGCCTTGATCCAGTGACAAACGGGCCGGCTGACGTGAAGCCAGCGGGCGAGGTCGGTCGTGGCTCGATGCTGGGGCGGCACCAAAGCCAGTACTGCACGCAACTCGGTCTGCAGGCGCGTTGCCACCTGTCGCAGTTGGTCGAGCGAGACCGCACTTTCTCGGACAAGCAAGGAATGTGGAGAATCTTCCAACATTTTCAGCACTATTCGGTTGCAGACGACGAAGAGTTTGGCTATTTTGAAAACGTTTTCAGAACGTTCCGAATATCTCTCGCTGGGTTCGGGAAATGTACGCAGAAAGGCTGTCCATGTCGCTCTCCACCCGCCTTTGCATCGTTCTTTCGCTCGCATGCGCTGCAGGATCAGCCTTTGCCCAATGCGATGGTCAATGGCAGACCAGCTTTGCGAATCCGGGCTTGTTCCGCAACACGACACAGCCGCCTGGAGCTGCGGCTTCGATCGTGTGGGATCGCGATGGTAGTGGTCCCCTCGCGCCAGTGCTGGTTGTGGGTGGCAGCTTTACAACGGTGAATGGCGTTGCCGCGAACAACGTGGCGATCTGGGATGGCTCGACGTGGCAGCCGCTGGGATCGGGAACGAACAATCAGGTTGCCGGGTTCCTGATTGCGCCCAACGGACAGGGCCAGAATGATCTGATTCTCGTCGGCAACTTCGGCACGGCGAATGGTGTGGCGGTGACGGGTGTGGCCCGTTGGAACGGCACGACCTTCACGCAAGTTGGCAACAACATTCCTGCAGGCATGGGCGGTGCGCAGGTTCGTGCGATCGGCCAATTGTCTGACGGCCGGCTCGTGATTGTTGGGCGCTGGGGTTCGGCTTTGCCCAACGTGGCGGTGCTCGGCGCGAGCAACACGTGGCAGGGTTTGGGCGGTGGCGTGAGCCAGGCGCCTAACACCCTCGCGATCTCGTCAACGGGCGATCTGTATGTTGGCGGCCCCGCATTCACGCTGAATGGCAGCGGCGTTGGTGGTATCTTGCGTTGGACCGGCAGCGCCTGGGAGCGTCCGGGTTCTGGCGTGAATGGAACAGTGAACGTGATCACGCCGCTCTCGGGCGGGCGTATCGCAGTGGGGGGCACGTTTGCTGATTTCTTCGCGGGCGTTGGCACGCCGGGTCGCATTGCGATCTGGAACCCCAACTTTGGCACAGCGAATCCGGGGTGGTCGGAGCTTGCCAACGGCGTGAATGGCGATGTGCGATCGATCATCGTGCTGCAAGATGGCAGCCTGCTCGTTGGTGGTTCGTTCACGTCCGCAAGTCCCCTGCTGCAGAATGTGAACGCGAGCAGGTTGGCGCGTTGGAGCGGCTCAGTGTGGACGAGCAGCGGCAGTGGCATTGCGAACACCCCGGCTCCGGCTGCTGCGAACGTCGCGACGCTGTGCCAACTGCCGACGGGCGAAGTGTTCCTGGGTGGCACGTTTGATCAGGCAGGCGGGGCAAGTGCGGCGGCGATCTCGCTGTGGACGCCCCCCGTCAATCCGCAGATTGTGACGGGCCCGGTGAGTACATCCGTGTGCGGTGTCAACGACGTGACGTTCAGCGCAACTGCCACACAAACCGAGGACGTGACATACTTCTGGGAGTATCGCGGCAACTCGACGTTTAACGTGTGGGTCGACGTGCAGGAGGGACCGAACTATCCCTTCGACCAGAACTACACATTCAGCGCGTCCTTCTCAGGCAATAGCATGATCTTGACTCGCGCCGCGGAGGGCACGCCATGGAATCAGTCCTTTGAGTTCCGTGTGACCGTGGACAACGGCTGCGGCAATGTTCGCAGCGAAGTGGCGTCGCTCACCGTCGTGACGCAGTGCTGCGACAGCATCGACTTCAACGGCAACCAAGTCTTCCCAGAAGACCAGGACGTCGTTGACTTCTTCGAGGTTCTGGCAGGCGGCGCGTGCCCCACACAGACCTGCAGCGATATCGACTTTAACAACAACGGCGTCTTCCCTGAAGACCAGGACGTTGTGGACTTCTTCACTGTGCTTGCTGGCGGCCAGTGCCAGTAAGCACGTGTGCTCGGACATGTAACTCCTTTCGACCGCGCGACGTTCGCTCCATCCCTTAACTCCCCCCACGGTGAACGAGCGTCAAGCCGCGGCCTTGAAGGTCAACTTCAAGGCCGCGGCAGCGCGGGCTTTCCACAACGCGTACGCACCGGTGGGCAGGGCCACGGTGATCGGTTTAATCGCGGCGTCCGAGCAGTCGCCCATGAGCGCACCGAAAGGCACCTAATCACCTTGTGCGATGACGAAGGAGCCGACTTTGTCGGAGCGTTCATGAGCATGCGTGTGCCCATTGCGTGAGAGTACGACTTTGTTCCCAAGGCACGATGTGACGGAGATGCTCGACAGCGAGGCGGATTGTCGACGAGATAGCGAGGTTCCGTCGCGCTGATACGGGCGTTTGCCTGCGTAATCTCTGACTGTGCCCCAACTCTCCATCACTCCCAACGAATCCATCACATACAAGCTCGTGCATGAAGACGAGCATCTGCTCGTCATCAACAAGCGAAGTGGGCTGGTCACGACGCCCGGACTGGGCCATGAAAAGGACAGCCTGCTCAACGGCCTTTTCGCCGCATGGGGTGCGAAGCTCCAGAATCTTGGTGCGAAGCGAGGCTACGGCCTGCTGCATCGACTGGACAAACCCACGAGCGGGCTGGTAATGGTTGCGCTGAGCAAGAACGCGTACGACGCGCTGCGTGAAGCGTTTGAGACACGCACGGTGGGCAAGTTCTACTGGACGATTGTCGAAGGCCATCCCAAACGCGAGGAGGGCGTGGTGTCGCAGCCCATCACGGAGTATCAGGGACGCACGAAGAACGATCGCACGCCGGGAGACAAGAAGAAGCTGGCGCGGATTTCAACCAGTGGCGCACCGGCACGTACCGCGTATCGCGTGCTGCAAACAGGCAAGGGCGCGAGCTTGCTGGAATGCCGCGCCGTGACCGGGCGGTTGCACCAGGTGCGCGTGCACATGGAAGCCATCGGCTGCCCGATTCTCGGCGATGAGTTCTACGCGAATCAGCACATTCAGGCCGCATCACCGCGGTTGGCCCTTCACGCGCATCGCTTGGTGTTCACGCATCCTGTGAGCGGCGAACGCCTCGACTTGCGCACACCGTGGCCGTCGGACCTGCGTGCAACCCTGAAGCGAGTGTCGCTCTCGCGGCCGGACTTGGCCGAGTAGTCTGGAGCGTGTTGTCGGGGCTGGCGTGCACTGCTTGCCGTACGCCAGGTGTGGTTCTGTTTCACGGGCTCCTTGAGCAAACACAAGAAAAAACGCATGCGATTGATCGCATGCGTTTCTTGATTTGAAGTGATGTGCTCGATGTGTGCCAGTGCTTACAGCGACAAACGCACCTTGCCCGGGTTCGAGCCGTGCTCGTCGAAGATCAGCAGATCGTTGGGCTCACCCGCCGGACGCAGGAACATTTCGGGGATGTAGTAGCGTTCTTGCGGCGGCACGGGCTTGCCGGCCTTGGTCGCGACGAAGTAGCGGCCCACGTGCTTGCCATTCACGAGGAACTGGCCCTTGGTCAGGCCCTTGGGCTCAAAGAAGACCGCTTGCGTGGCGGCGTCGAGCGTGAACTCGCAGCGGAGCCATGCGGGCTGGCCAGCAGTGAGGCCCGACTTGCTGAGCGGCGCGAAGAAGGCTTCTTGAGGTGCTTCCCACTTCGCGAAGGCCACTTCGGCTTCCTGCGAGAGGCCGCTTTCGACCGCGAACAGCTCGATGCTCTCCGCACTGCGGGTCAGTTCTTCACCCACTTGCTCGGGCGTGACCACGGTCAGTTCGAGCGTGTTGTTGCCCTTGTGCAACTGGTCGTGCGGGAGCATGACGCACACAGGACCGCTGCGGTCAAGGTACGCGATGGGCTTGTCATTCAGAATCAGCAGGCCAGCGGTCGGAGGCACGTTGATACGTGCGATGATCTGCTGCTTGCCCGCGAGCTTGAACGAATAGCCCGCGCGGTCGGACATCGACGCGTCGCCTTCGGCAACGTCCCAGATGGGGCTCTTGAACGCCAGCAGCGGCACGGGCGTGCCCGCGTTGCGCTGCAGCTTGCCCAGCTTGATTGCGCTGACAGTGAATAGGTCGTCGACCAGCCCCTTGGGCTCGCCCACGTTCATGCCGCCGGCAAACCGGCCGAGGTTCTCCGCGAGAACCACAAGCGTCTGTTCGCCCTTCTTGAGCGAAACGTCGAGCTGTGGCGTTGCGCCAGGACCCACACCCATCAGACCGACGGGCTTTCCGTCGCTGAAGACATGCATGCGGTCACCCGCGATGCCCGGATCAACCAGAGCGCTGGTCGCCTTCTTGTTGCTGAGCACGAAGCGATACCAGCCGTAGCCGTACGGAGCTCCGAGTGCCGCAAGCCCAGCGACCTTGCTGATCGCGGCGTAACGGGGGCTTTCGCCCTGCACATAGTCGTGCTGGTGTGCAGCCGACCAGGTGCCCATCGAGATCTTGGCGGCGCGGGGCTTGCTCTTGGACTGATCAAACGCCACGTCGCGAATCTTGCCGTCGCCCGTGATGCGTGAGTAGGTCTTGGAGCCTGCGGGAGCGACCGGTGCCGAGCCGTTCATGCCTGCAACGCCAAACAACACGGCATCGTCGGCGAACGCGATCTTGTCAGTATCCTGCGTGCGCACGATGACGATGGTGAGGCCTTCGTGCTGGAGCACTTCGGGCTCTTCGCTTGTGGGCACTGTGTCTTCCACCGGCGCGCCGTTGATGCTGAAGACAGCACGTGTGCCTGCGGGACCGAAGAAGACCGCGACGCTACCGCCCGGGCTGGAAGTGACGCCCAGCGCGGAAAGGTTGGCGTATTCAAGGTGGCAACGCGGGCTGATGTTCACGCCCAACAGGCACCACGCCACGGGCTGATCGCCCAGCGGCACAGGCAGTTCATTGCCGTCGCTGAGCAGCAGCGTCGTGGACAGTTGCTCGCCTGTGGCCTGATCAGGCGCGAAGACGAAAGCAACGCCGCCCTGCGTGCCGGTGGCATGCACAACACTAACGCCATTGCTGGCGGTCGTGCCGGCTTTGCCCTTGCCCGCCTTGCTCTTGGCACTGGTCACTTCTCCCGCGCCGGGCTTGATGCTCACGGGCTGGAAGACGGGATCAAGCGACGCAAAAACGCGGCCGAACTTCGTCGCAGCTGTCGCGACACGCTTGATGGCGCCGAAGACATCGGTCGTGTGGCCGGTCTGATCGATCGCGCAGCCGCGGTCTGCCGCGTGCGTGGCGAAGGTCGCCGGGCCATCGTCGGTGCGCCCGCCAAAGAAGCCGAAATTGGTGCCGCCGGCGAACGTCGTGATGTTGAACTGGCCGCCACCTGCGAGAATCTCAGCGAGGCGCTGCTCAACGGTGCGAGGCGACAGCACGGGCAACGGCTCGTGGCCCCACATGTCGCTGTGGCCGAACGCAAAGTCGATGACCATGCGCGGCTGGCCTTGGCGCACGCTTGCAAGCTGGCGCATTGTCGCCAGCATGTTGTCGCCGCCGCTCCAGCCGTCGATCTGTCCTTCGACATTCTGCCAGAGGTCGTTGCTGTTGACGATGGGCACCGACAAGCCGCTTTCGCGGATGTAGCGAGTGAGTTCACCCAGGTACTGCGTGCTCAGCGTGTCGTGGCCGCAGGTCCACTCGCTCTCGCATTGCAAGAGGATGATGGGGCCGCCTGTGCCGGGCGCAGTCACCTGCCAGCCGCGGATTTGATCCGCGACCGCAGCGATGAAGCGCGAGCAGGCTTCGAGGTAGGTGTGGTTGTTGGTGCGGAAGTTGATCGTGGGGCTCTCGCGCAGGTACGCGGGGAGGCCGCCAAAGTCCCAGTCGCTGCCGACGTACGGTCCAAGGCCGAGGATGCAGTACATCCCCGCCTTGCCGACGAGGTCGACGAAATAGCGAAGGTCGTTCTCGCCTGTAAAGTCGAAGCGGCCGGGGCGCGGCTCATGCCGGCTCCAGAAGACCGGGGTTTCAATCGTGTTGAGACCGGCGTTCTTGGCGGCTTGAATGCGCGCGGCCCACTGCGAGCGGGGAATGCGTGCGTAGGGAACACGACCGGACGCCAGCCATACACGGCGACCTTCGATCATGAAACTGCGACCATCATGCGTCACGGAGGGCATTGCGGTTGGGGCCCTGTCAAAGTGCGCTGGCGGGGAGCCAGGCGGGGAGTTGCAGAAGTTAGCAAGTCCTCACTTGGGCCGACAGCGGAAGGTGCCGAGTTTAGGTTTGCATGAGGCGTTTGGCTAGTTCCAAACAATCTTTCCCGGGACTTGACCCCGAGAACCATCCCCAACACCATCCAAGTTTTCTCCTGAAACGATAAGTTCTCGGCCAGCGAATCAACGCCACACGATCCTTCTTTTTCCCGAAAGGCGACCGCGAAAAACCATGCAGACGCGCGTCACAACTATCGCTTTCTCAGCATCTTGCGCATCGATTGCCGCACTGGTCGCGCTCGCCGGTTGCAGCGGCAGCGGCATGGACCGGCGCATTGCGGACCTGACGCGCGAGCAATCACTGCGCCTTCGGCAGGAACTTGATGGTCCCACCGTGCCAGTGGTCGCTTCAGGCCGGGCTCCCGGCGAGGCCCGCGAAAAGTCTCCGACTTCGGTCAATCCCCGGGCGGATGAGCTCAACTTCACGGCGGCTGCCGAAGATCGCGATGTCGCGGCCCGCCTGCGGCGGCTCTTGGGCCAGGTCAATGTCGATCGCCAGTTGCTGGGCGACCCCGAGCGCATGGCCGCGGAGATGATGGCCAGCACCGAGGGAGTGGAAGTCCAGACCATCACGCTGGAGCAAGCGTGGCAAATCAGTCAGCGCACGGGTCGCGAGTATCTGACGGCGCAGGAAGACTACCTGTTGTCAGCCATCTCGCTGCTGCAGGAGCGCCACCTGTGGGGGCCGCGGCTCTTCAACGACACAACGGTGCAACTGAGTGACACGCTTGACAATGGCGACACCGACCCCGCGCTGAATGTGATCAACACGCTACGGGCCACACAAAGGCTGCCCAGCGGCGGCCAGCTTGAGGCACGCTGGCTCATCAACGCGACCGATTACCTGCGCGATCAGTCAAGCAACGAGTATCGTCAGAGCAGTGAACTCGTGCTGGCGGGCAACATCCCTCTGCTGCGCGGCGCGGGCAGTATCGCTCGCGAGGATTTGATTCAAGCTGAACGCGACTTGGTGTACCAGTCGCGCACGTTTGAACGCTTCCGCCGCTCGTATCTGGTGGATATCGCGACCGACTACTTCTCGCTGCTGCAGACGCGTGCGAGCATCGCCAACCAGTTGCGGCAGTTGCAAAGTCTGCGGCAGTTCAACCAAGCGACACAGGCTCGTGTGGACGCGGGTCGACTGCAGGCATTTCAGACCGCCATCACGCAGAACCAAGTGGCGAACGCAGAAGTGTCGCTCTCCGAACTCGTCGAGCAGTACGTGCTCACACTGGATCGTTTCAAGGTGCGACTGGGACTGCCCATCGACGCTCGTCTCGACATCGCAACTGATCTGCCTGTGCTGAAGGAGCCTGATGCGGACCCCGATGAAGCCGCGAAAATCGCGCTTCAGTATCGGCTCGACTTGCAGAACTCGTCAGACCGGCTGCTGGATTCACGCCGCGGCATCGACGTCGCCAAGGACGGCTTGCTGCCCGATCTTGCTGTTTCCGGTGAAGTCGGCGTGCCGACCGATCCCGACAACAACAGTGCAGGCCTCAACCTGAGCGGCGATGACACGCGATACCGCATCGGCGCGACGCTGAGTGCGCCGCTGGATCGTGAGCAGGAGCGACTGGCGGTGCGAACTGCGCAGATTCGCTACGAACGCGCCCAGCGGGATCACTCGCGACTGCAGGATGAAACCGTGCTGTCCGCCCGTCGATCCGCCCGCGCCGTGGACCGCGCTCGGTTTCAGCTTCGTATCGCCGAACAGCAGGTGGACATCAACCGTCGGCGTCTGCGTGCGCAGAAGCTCAACGAGGCTGAAGTGCAGCCGCAGGAAATCGTTGATACGGAGAACGAACTGCTGCGCGCCGAAAACGCTCGCGATGCGGCGCAGACGGCGCTGCGCACTGCGATCTTGCAGTACTTGCTCGAGACCGATCAACTGCGCGTGGCTCGTGATGGCACGCTGCAGCGACTGCCCGGCATGTGATGCGCGACGTTCGTCGTGATGGGCTATTCGAAAATCAAATCAGGCCTAAGCGTTGCGCTTAGGCCTGCATCGTTTTGTCACTCGCGCGGGTTAACCGCACTTACCAATCCAGCGGCGTGAGCCACGCCTTGGCCAGTTCATCGACTGGCACGCGCACATCGCACGCAGACCACGCGAGGACGCCCGAGCTGTTCAGCGTACCCAGTTGCGTGACCGTGATCCCCGCAGCACTGGCAGTTTCCTGTACCGCCGCAACGTTGTTCGTTGCCACTTCCAGCACATAGCGGCTGTGATCTTCGCCAAACGCGAAGGCGGCCGCGGACAGCTTGCCCAGCGTGGGCGAGAGTTCAGCACCCAGCCGCGCGGCCTTGGGGTTGTCGCCCGCGATGAGCATTTCAGCGACGGCAGTCAGCACGCCACCTTCGCTGCAGTCGTGAGCGCTCGCGACCAGGTCCTGCGAGATCAGCGACGCGACGAGCTTGGCCGTCGCGGGGCCCTTCTTCAGGTCCACACGCGGCATGTCGGCGATGGCTTGGGGGTTGTGCAGTGTGTGCACCAGACTGCCGCCCAGCTTGCCAGTTGTTTCGCCAATCAAGAGCAGCGTGTTGCCCGGTTGCTTGGCGTCCATGCTCACGCAGCGTGCAACATCCGACACAATCGCCATACCCGTGATGAGCAGCGTGGGCGGAATCTCGATCAGCTTCTGCTGACCGGTTGCAGGGTCGGTGTAACGAAGCTGGTTTGAGAGTGAGTCCTTGCCGCTGACGAACGGCGTGCGGTACGCCATTGCACCGTCGTAGCACGCCGCGGCCGCGCGAACGAGCGCGCCGAGGTTCTCGTGCTTGTCGCAGCTGGCCCAGCAGAAGTTGTCGAGAATCGCGATGCGTGCAGGATCAGCCCCGACACAAACCAGATTGCGCACGCACTCATCGATGCTGGCGAGCGTCATCCAGTACGGATCACCGCCCAGCGAAGCATCGCCGAAGGTGTTCTGGAGGCCCTGCGAAAGCGCGACGCCACGAGACGAGCCAGCGACGGGCGTGATGACGCTTGCATCGCCCGGTCCGCGAGAGAGCGGGCCCACAAGCGGCTTGAGCGCACTGGCGCCCTGCACTTCGTGGTCGTACTGACGGATGATCCAGTGCTTGCTGGCAACAGTGGGGTGCGACAACACCGAAAGCAATGTGGATATGACTGAGTGCGTCGGCGATACCACGGCGCTTCCCGTGCCGCTCGAACTGTGCGGACGCCACACGGCTTCGCGCGTGGGGTTGGGCAGGCCGTCGTGAATGAAGTCCATCGCGAGACGACCCACTTCGTGGCCTTGGAACGTCAGGATCAGTTCGCTGCCGGGCGTGCCGAATTCGCCAAGATCGCAGAGTTCCACGCCTTCTTCGTTGCAGATGCGATGGAGAGCAGACACATTGGCTGCGGGCACCGCAAGCACCATGCGCTCCTGTGCCTCGCTGATCCACACCTCGTCGTAACGCAGACCTTCATACTTGAGCGGCGCGGTTTCAAGTGTGACGCGTGCACCCAGCTTGCTGCCCATCTCGCCAACGGCGGACGAGAAGCCACCTGCGCCGCAGTCAGTCATGGCGCTATACAGAGGCTTGCCGTTCGCCGATTCGCGAGCACGAAGGATCACGTCGAGGACGCGTTTTTCTTCAATCGCGTTGCCGATTTGCACTGCATGCGAAAACTCCGTCGCGCTGGTGCTTTGCAGTTCGCCACTGCTAAAGGTCGCACCATGGATGCCGTCGCGACCGGTGCGGCCGCCCAGTGCGATGATGCGGTCGCCCGGATTGGCTTTGCCATGTACCAAGTGACGCGGAATGAGCCCGATACAGCCACAGAAGACCAGCGGGTTGCCCACGTAGCGATCATCAAAGAAGACGCCGCCCGTGATGGTGGGGATGCCCATGCGATTGCCGTAGTCGCGCACGCCCGCGACGACTTCCGTCAGCACGCGGCGCGGGTGCAGCACGCCCGGTGGCAATTGCTTCTTGCTGGTGTCACTCGCGGTTTCGTTCCAGCGCGTGGGGTCAGCCACGCAGAACACATCGGTGCTGGCGATCGGCTTTGCGCCAAGGCCCGTGCCGATCACATCGCGAATGCAGCCGCCAATGCCGGTGGCCGCGCCGCCGTAGGGCTCGATGGCGCTGGGCCGGTTGTGCGTTTCCACCTTGATGCACACACCCCAGTTGTCGTCGAAGGCGATGACGCCAGAGTTGTCCTTGAACACGCTCAGTGTCCAATCGATGCCGTCAGCAATCAGTTCGTGCGTCGCAGCGGCCACCGTGCGCTTGAGCAGGTTGTCGATGATGAGTGAGCCGTCCGCATCGCGTGAAAAACCGGGACGTGCAGTGTTCACGAGTGACAAGCTGTTGCTTGCCTCGCTCGCATGTTCGCTCGCTTGCTGTACCCCTTCCTCCCGATATCGCACCTTTGCCTTGAGCGTCTTGTGGACGCAATGCTCACTCCACGTCTGCGCCAGCGTTTCAAGTTCGATATCCGTCGCATCGCGACCAAGCTTCTGGAAATGCTCTCGAATCGCCTGCATCTCCTGCAAGTTCAGGAACAGATGCCCGTCTTTGCTCAGCTTCATGAGTCCCGCGTCGTCGAGAGAACGCACGGGCACCGTGACGAGCTTGAACGAATACGCGTGTCCTTTGGGAAGCTGCGTGGGCGTCCACGCCTGCGTGAGAATCTGGTGAATCGCAGGGTTGCCAAGCGCAGTCTTGCCCAGCCGCTCGGCCTGGTCCTTCGTCAGGCCTTGCAGGTCGTACCGCACGCCCGTGCTGACCTGTGCCGCATCGGCATGCAAGCCGGTCAGGTCGATGATCGCTTCACGCACGCTCTGCGCAGCAGGGTCCATCACGCCAGGCAACGGGTGCACTTCAATCGTCACGCTGCCCGCCGGTGCAGAACTCGCGCCCACGGTTGCTGATTCAACCACGGGGTCCGCAAGCAGGCGGTCCATCACGCGGCCAAGCTGGTCGCGTGACAACGGCGCCTCGACCAGATACACGCGCGCACTGCTCGCGCTGCTGATGGCGTAGCCCAGTCGGCGTGCCTTGTTGGCAGCGACATCGGCCCGCGGATCAAGCAAGCCGGGCTTGGTGCGCACTTCAATGCGATGGACGGCGACAGCGGCGGCGGGGGAGGAGCTCACGCCCGCATCGTACTCGGACGCTCCGCACTTATCCTCCGCGCGACAAAGACCGCCTGATGTCCCTTGCACACCATCGCTTACGGATTGACCGGTTGCAGCAGCGGCTCCGCCACTTCTGGCGTGGGCTGGTTGGTCAGGAACCAGCGCATCGCATCACCCACAATCTCCCGCATGCCGCTGCCTAACGCTTCGCCCTCGCGGGCAAAGCCGTGATCAAGCCCGGGCAATCGCCGCACCGTGGCGGTGCGTCCTTTGCTAGCAAGGATTGCAAGCCCCGCGTCGAAGCTCGCGATCGGTACTGCCTGATCGCTCGTGCCATGTGCAAGAAACAGTTGCGTGCGTGGGTCCGTCGCGAGCAGACTTTCAACCGGGCTTACCGCGGCAAAGCTTGACCAGCGCTTGTACGGATGGCCCCACACCGACTTCTCAATCGAACCCGGATCGCGCTGAATCTCGGCCCAAATGTTGTACACGGCTTGCACGCGATCACCGCGAACTTCGTGACTTTCGCCCGGCGTTTGCTCGGCCCATGCAAGCTGCGTCATGTCGAAGAGCTGCGTGATGCCCGCGCCAGCAAGGCACGCTGCGTGCGTCACGATGTCGGGATTGGCTTGTGCGACGTAGCTGGCCATGTCGGCGCCCTCACTGTGCCCGATGACGAGCACGCGCGAGGGATCAACGCCCGGCAGCGACAGCGATTGACGCAGCGCAGCACTGAGCGCGGCGGACCACTCGGGTGGCGTGTGATGCGTCTTGAACTCCACGCTGCATGGAGTCCCAGTGCCGGGCGGCTGCGGATTGTCGAGAAACTGAACGCCGGGCTTCTCTACCGCCACGATGCGCACCTCGCCGCCATAGTCACGCATCACCATGTTCTGCAAGCCACCACCGATGCGAGGCTTCGCGTCCGACGCTGAGTCCGTAGCAGGCACCTCTTGCCAAATCGACGAGCAGCCCGAGCCCTGAATCACAAGCACCAGCGGGCGACTGGCTTCAGGATTCGCAGGCGGCACCGACACGTAGTACGTAATCGTGCGACCGAATGTGTCGAGCGTTTCGAAGCGATCAAAGCTGATGCCAAGCTGTTGCGACGTCGCAACGGGCGGGTTGGGTGTTGCGTTCTGTGGAGCCATGCCCCACGCCGCGTTCGCAGTTGCAATTGCCGCCCAGTAGATCAAGTGCTGCCACATACTGCGATCCTCGAGAGGTTGCTCCACCCGGATGCACACGCGGGGCGTTTCCGTCATTCCACGTATCAAGCGAGTAGATTGCCGTGAACGTGTTTCAACTCAACCTTTACGTGCGTGGCAGTTCGTGCCGCACTAGTCCGCTCACGACGGTCAACACCGTGCGACCTGTGAGCGAGCGTCCGCCATACGGCGTGTTCTTGCTCTTGCTTGCCAGCTTCTCGGGCAGACATGTCCACTTCACGTGGGGGTCAAACACGGTCACGTCGGCCGGGCCATTCACCTGGAGCTGGCCAATGCCCATGCCATCGAGGTTGCACAGCGTGGCCGGTTCGATAGTCAGCATGGCAACCAGCCGACGCCAGTCGATGGCACCGCTGGTCACCAAGGCTTCCACGTAAAGCGGCAGCGCGGTTTCGAGTCCCACCATGCCGAAAGGAGCTTCTTCAAAGGGCAGAGCCTTTTCGTCAGCGCTATGCGGAGCGTGATCGGTGGCCAGCACCGTCACCGTGCCGTCCGCAACACCCGCGATGAGTGCTTCAATGTCTTTCTTCTCGCGAACCGGCGGATTCACCTTGCCCAGCGTGTTGTAGTTGTCGCAGATGTCATGGGTCAGCACAAGGTGATGCGGACTGACTTCCGCCGTTACCGGCTGTCCGCTCGCACGGGCGCGCCGCACGATGTCCACGCTCTCGCCGCTGCTCATGTGTTGCACGTGATATCGGCAATTCACTCCGCGATTGAGTCGCACATCACGTTCGATGATGACTTCTTCCGCGGCGCGCGACCAGCCCGCCAGACCAAGTCGCGTGGCAATCGCGCCACCGTGCATCGCGCTACCGCGCGTCATCGTGGGCTCCTGGCAGTGTTGCATGAAGCAGCAGCCGGTGCTTGCCACCGCGCCAAGCACGCGCGACATCATGCCCGCCGTGGGCACACAGTCGCCGTCATCCGTAAACGCCACTGCGCCCGCTTCGCGCAGCAGGTGAATCTCAGTGAGTTCTTCACCCTTCCGGCCGCGCGTCACCGCGGCGGTTGCAAACACCCGGCACGCCGCTGTCTGCCCGGCTCGCTGCTGCACCCACGCCAGAGTTTCCGGCGTATCCAGCGCAGGACTGGTGTTGGGCATGCACACAACAGTCGTAAACCCGCCGGCGACCGCCGCTGCGGTGCCCGTCGCGATCGTTTCTTTGTGCTCCTGTCCCGGCTCGCGCAGGTGCACGTGTGGATCAACCAGGCCCGGCATCACGATGCAGCCTTCCGCATCGATGACCTTCGCGCCGGCGGGCACGGGCAACTGCGATCCGATGGCGGCAATCACGCCGCCTGCAATCGCAACATCCGCGATCTCATCGCGTCGCGATGCCGGATCAATCACACGACCGCCGCGCAGAAGAAGTGCTTGCATGCGCAGCGAGGATACCCGCCGCAATCCCACGTTGGCGACCACGCCCGCCCGAATGCTGCCGCGCGACGCGCAATCACGCTCGTAAGCTGCACAAACCGCGATAACGCCGCAATCCCCGCATTCTTTGCCATACCACTCAGCCGCGCCTATCATCCTCTCTTACACACCGGGGTGTAGCGCAGCTTGGTAGCGCGTTTCGTTCGGGACGAAAAGGTCGCAGGTTCAAATCCTGTCACCCCGATTGAAGTACAAACGCCCACGAGGTCTCTCGTGGGTGTTTGCGTTTTGTGCCTGCTTCTCAAGCATGATCTTCGGCGAATGCGAGAATCCGGCGCAGCTGAGCCTCCCACAAACCGCGCGTGTTGGATGCGTCTTCGGGGTTGGAGCACCAGTCGGCTGGCACGTTGATCTCTTGAACTCCGCAGAACTGCCAGTCCTGCCACGCCCTTTCCAACGAGTAACCTCCGACGCCGCGCGAGACAAGCGCCGCATGCCAGTGCTCGACGAGAACTCGCTCCCACTGGCGGCGGAGCTCAATGGGCCACCAGACGACTACGGCGTACGCCAGATCGCGCATGCCGAGCCATGGCGGCGCCCCTGAACTTGCAAAGGGCTGATGATCGATGAGGTAGATCGGTCCGTCGCCGTCGATCGGTGCGAGGATGTTGGTTGGATTCAAGTCGCCGTGGATCCATGTGAAGCCTTCGGGGTCGGCAAGCCGAGCGCTGCGCGAGAGAGGATTCTGATCGAGCAATCGAGTTGCCGTCGCCCGCTCTTCTGGCGTGAAACCCACCTTCATTGCCTCTAGGAGCGTCCCTTGCCCGGCACGAGCGCTGGAGACCATGCGCTCCGCGTCTGAGATCGCTGGGGATGGCTGTGGCCAATGATGAGCATGCAGCTTCGCGGCTGCTTCAACGAGAGCGAGGCCATATGCCAGTGTCGGCTCGATGACTTTCTGATCGCGATGCGTTTGAGAATGGTCGTCGAGCAGAAGGTTGTAGTGCGTTTCATCCGCATCAGCATGGTGGCATCGCACCAATGGTGCGTCGGTCAGGCTGGCAAATGCACGCGTGTAGTAGTCCACCTCGGCGCGGCCAAAGGTCGTCACCGACCCGATCTTCAAGTGCAGCCGCAGCGGGGCTCCCTGTCCGGCGAGCAAGACCTCGAGCCGGACGTGCGAACCCCAGTTGCTGTCCGGCGGCTTTGAACTCGTGAACCAGCGCACCGGCCGTTCGAGTGAAGCCTCAATCCAGGCTTGAGTGACGTCGGCTGATTCGTGGAGCACCGGAACGCAGCTTTTCATTCGACCATCGTACAGGCGTCGGTTGCATTCAACCCCTCTTGGCCGCACGCGAGATCGACGCACTCTCATTCACGGAGCAGACACCGTCTTTCGTTTGGCCGCACCCGAACGCCCTGCAAGAAAAGTTCCATTGGTGGATTGGCATCACGACTTCTTTCAGCGTCAAGCCCTTCAATGAGCACATCGAAGGGCTTTCTCGTTTTGGGGAAGGGAATTGAGCCCACAATCAGTGGTTCAGCCCGGTTGGTGCGTCAGGCGGGCGGGCGCGTCGTGTACCATCCTCCTATGCGAACACTCCTTGCGATGCTTGCCGCGTGTGTGGTTGGTTCCGGGTGCGACTCCACATCCCGTCTCTCGCCCGTTGCTTCGCGCGAGATCGGGCTGGCGTCGTCCGTTGTCACGGCTGAGGAACGTGCGGTTATCGAGGGCGAGGTCCGCGAGCATCTCAAGCTCCCCTCTGGCACCGCGCTCGGCTCCATCGAGTTCGCACGCGTCACGGAACTCAACCTCCGCAGCGAGGCCATCACCGATGCGGGCGTCGCGTGGTTGGCCGATCCCGCCACGGGCTTTAAGGGGCTGACCACGCTGGTCCTGAGAGACACGAAGGTGACGGACGCGGGACTGAAGCACCTTGCGCATGAGCGGACGGGCCTGAAAGGGCTGAGGTCATTCGAGATTCTGGAGATGGAGGTGACCGGCGTGGGGGTGACCGACGCCGGGGTGAAGGCGCTCGCATCCGCAGACACCGGGCTGAACAATCTGACCTCGCTGTGGCTGTGGTGCAATGGCGTGACAGACGCGGGAGTGAACGAGTTGGCGCGTGCGGGCACGGGCCTCAACGGGCTCATGAAACTGGACCTCCGCGGTTCGCTGGCGACGGATGCGGGAGTGCTCGATCTGGCGAGAACCGACACGGGCCTCAAAGGGCTGACCGAGTTGAGCCTCGGCGGCGAGCGCATGACGGACGTGGCACTCCATGCCCTGGCATGCACCGACACCGGCCTGAAGCACCTGACCGATCTGGTCATGGTGAACACGCAGGTGACGGATGAGGGGTTGAAGACCATCGCGCGACACGGGACAGGCCTGAAAGGGCTGACTCGGCTGGTCATCCCCGCCCCGCGGGTTACGGATGCGGGATTGAGGGAACTGGCCCGGCCGGGGACGGGCCTGGCGCGGCTGACCTCGCTGACGATCGGCTGGGACGGGGTGACCGACGTGGGTGTGATGGCACTCGCGCGGCCGGACACAGGCCTGAGCGGACTGACCGACTTGGGCGTCTTGAGCAAGGCGGTGACGGACGCGGGAATAAAGGACCTGGCACGTGTTGACACGGGCCTGAAGGGTCTGACTTCGCTGAGCCTCCAACGCTCGTCGGTGTCGGACGCGGGAGCTGCGGCCGCGGAGGCCCGGTGGCCGGGGATCAGCATTGTCCGCTAGGGCGCGACCGTCGCAATCGCGATCTCCGAACATGGACCATTCTCGCCGCGAGTGTTGAGTGAGCGCGTCAACTGATTACCGTTGTGCCGCCGTCGCACATCCTGAACTCGGAGCGGAAACTCAGACGGGTGGTCATGGTCAGGAACGAGTTTTCGCCGGGGTCGGCTGGCCGGCATCCGCCAGTTTCACCCACACTTGGGCCCCGAACACCCCCTTGTCGGCACTGCCATAGTCCATCGTTCTCAAGAAACCGCCTTGGCGCTCAGAAGACGGCGTATGCCGAGCTCCCAGACCCCAACGCCTTCCAAGAAAAGTTCTATTGGTGTTCTGTCACCCCGATTGAAGTACGAACGCCCGCAGGCTTAGGCTTGCGGGCGTTGTCATTCCATGATGCCATACCCGCTCCTTGAGAAGGGTACTGGATCGCGAGACTTCCCAAACTCTCTCCCGACTCCGCAGACGCAACCGGCGCGTGGGTGGTTCGACCGCGGATACCGCGCGTTGCGTTCTCGCGCGATCGTGCGAAATCGTGATGTCCGGTGATGTCTGGCGTCGCTTGGAGGGCGGATTCGACCCCGTGAGCGGCCTGCGTTTGGCCGCCGCGAGTTCGGAGACGTGAAGCTCAAAAGGGAGATCGTTTATGAGTCTGCTCGCCACCACTTCGGCACGTTTGCATGCGAACTCGATACCGGCACGAGTCATCGCCGTCACCGCAGCCACCGCGCTCACTTCATCAGTGGCGTTCGGCCAAACACCGACACGATCGCCAGCGTCGCGGCCAAGCGGCACACCGAGCCCAAGCGACTGGGCACCATCGTCCGCGGCGAACTCGACTGGATCGTGATGAAAGCGCTGGAGAAGGACCGGGCCCGCCGCTACGAGACGCCCAGCGGTCTGGCGTCGGACATCCGCCGCTACCTCAGCGGCGAGGCGGTCAACGCCGCCCCGCCCAGCACGGCCTACCGCTTCAAGAAGTTCGTCAAGCGCAACCGGGTGATGGTCGCCGCAGGCAGCGCGGTGGCGGCGGCGCTGCTCATCGGCATGGTCGCCTTCGCGTGGCAGTTCAAGGTCGCCAGCGACCAGCGGGATATCGCCGTGCAGGCCGAGCGGGCCGAGGCCGAGCAGCGCAAGGCGGCCGAGGCCGCGCGGGCCGAGGCCGTGGCGCAGCAGACGGAGGCGGAGAAGCAGGAAGCCGAAGCCAAGAAGCAGGAGGCTGAGGCCAAAAAGCAGGCCGCGATCGCCAGCGCGGTGGCGATGTTCCAGACCGACATGCTCGCCGCGGTCGATCCGACCAACCTGCCCAAGGACCCGGTGACCGGCGAGCCGCTGAAGGACGCCGTGACGGTGGTGCAGGCGATCGAGGCCGCGGTCAAGAGGCTCGATGCGGCTGGTGGGCGCGAAGGAGCGCTCAAGGACCAGCCGCTGGTGGAGGCGGAGGTGCGCGACACCATCGGCAAGACGCTGCAGGGGCTGGGCCGCTACGCCGATGCTGAGCCGAACCTGCGGAGGTCGCTGGCGCTCCGCCGCGCGGCCCTCCCCGCCGGGCACCGGGGCATCACCACCGGCCTGAACAACCTCGCGATAACCCTGCAGAGCCAGAACAAACTCGCCGAGGCCGAGCCGCTGATGCGCGAAGCCCTGGCGATCTCCCGCGTGGCCGTCCCTGCCAACCTGCCGGGCATGACCACCGCCCTGAACAACCTCGCGTATCTCCTGTACTCCCAGAACAAGCTCGCCGAGGTCGAGCCGCTCCTGCGCGAAGCGCTGGCAATCCGCCGTGCGGCCCTCCCCGCCGGGGACCCGAACATCGCCATCGGCATAGACAACCTCGCTGAATTTCTGCGAGCCCAGAACAAGCTCGCCGAGGCCGAGCCGCTCTTCCGCGAAGCGCTGGCGATTCGCCGTGCGGCCCTCCCGAGCGGGCACCCGGACCTTGCCATCAGCCTGGACAACCTTGCCAAACTCCTGTCTGACGAGAACAAGCTCGACGAGGCTGTACCGCTCATGCGCGAAGCACTGGACATCCGCCGTGCGGCCTACAGCGATGGGCACCCGGACATCGGCAAGGGCCTGAACAACCTCGCGAATCTCCTGCTGGCCCAGAACAAGCCCGCCGAGGCCGAGCCGCTCCAACGCGAAGCGCTGGCGATCCACCGCGCGGCCCTCCCCGCCGGGCACCCGGACATCGCCCCCGTCCTGATCACCCTCGCGACGATCCTTCGGGACCAGAACAAGCTCGCCGAGGCCGAGCCGCTCTTCCGCGAAGCGCTGCCGATCTGGCGTGCGGCATTCCCCGCCGGGCACCCGCAGATCGCGAGCAACCTGAGCGGCCTCGCGGCCGTCCTGCGGGACCAGAACAAACCCGCCGAAGCCGAGCCGCTCTACCGCGAAGCACTGGCGATCAACCGCGCGGCCTTCCCCGCCGGGCACCCGGGCATCACCGGCGTCCTGAACAACCTCGCACGCGTGCAGCAGGCACTCGGTCAGACCGCCGAGGCCCGCGTGAGCTGGGATGAGGCCATCGGCATGCTCCGCAAGAACTCGCCCGATGGCTCGGCGACTCTCGCCCGCGTGCTGTGGCGCTCCGGTGCGGCTCGGCTTGAGAACAAGGACAACGCCGCAGCGCTGGCCGACCTCGAAGAGGCCGTGGCGATGGGCGAGAAGTTCCTCAAGCCCGACGATAAGCAACTCAAGGAGATTCGCGAGACGCTGGCCAAGTGCAAGGCGGCAATGGCGGGTGGAGCGGAACCGGGCAATCCGGATGCGAAGGGGGGCGGGGGGTGATACTCGGGTTGGAGACTGCGTGTCGCGATCTCCAACCGCCTTTCACGGTCTCACGGCGAGCCACACCCGCATTTCTGGCCTCCAAAGGCGGAGTCCCTCCACAAAAAGTTCTATTGGTGTACTGTCACCCCGATTAAAGCACAAGCGCTCGCGAGTTTTCTCGCGGGCGTTCGTCGTTTTGGCCGCGTAGGGCTGGGGGGACACCGCCCGAACTAGTTCTCACTTCTGCTCGCACGCCTGCAGCAAAGAGACGAGCGCGGCATTGAATGCCTGCGGGTTTTCCAGGTTTGGCATATGACCAATGCCCGGCAGCCACAGCAGTGATGAGCGCTTGATGAGCCGCTCCATCAAATCGGCGTCTGCACGGGTTGTGAATGCGTCCTCGTCGCCAACAACGATTGTCGCGGGACACTGGAGTGACGCCAAAGTGGGTTCGTAGGCGGGTCGCTGCGCCCGCCCGCGAAGCGCGGCGGCGGCACCGATCGGATGCGCTCCTGACATCATTCTCAGCACATGTTGTGCGACATCAGGTTGGTCTCGGATAGATCGTTCGCTCAGCATCTTCGGTAACGTTTCGATTGCATAACCAGACATGCCTTCGCGAAGCAGTCGATCGGCCATCTGGTTGCGGCGCAGTTTCCCTTCCTCGGTCTCGGCTTGTGGAAACGTGGCCGTCAGGAGAACGCCGTTCACTCGTTGCGGGCGCAACCTGCACATCTCCATCACGATCTGTCCGCCCATCGACAATCCGCAGAGCACGGCGGATGATCTTCCCAGTGCATCCAGCAATCCGAACAAGTCGGTGGCGAACCGATCGAGAGTTGTCGGCGCTTCAGTGATTCCGCTCTCCCCATAGCCGCGAAGGTCAGGAGCGATCACGCGGCACTCGTGCCCGATCAGGGCCTGCATCTGTGGAGTCCACATCGATCGATCAAACGGATGGCCATGAACGAGCAGCAGAGTGTTGGGCGCGGTATCGTTGATGGAGTCATACGCAAGGCGAATGTCCGCAAGCTCGATTGTGGGCATAGCCCAACCGTACGCGGCATGCTCCAATACACAAGCAAAACGCAGTCTCTCGCGAAACGTCCGCGAGCCGCCGATCAACTGTCACGCACGTGTCGTTTGCGTTCCGTAGCAATCCCTACGTGGGCGCTGCGTTTCACGATGAGTCGCAAACCGCGATCTACTTCCTCCCACCCTTGGCTCGCAGCTCCTCGGACCAGTTCAAGATCACGCGAATCACGGGCGGTTCCTTCTCCCACGCCGCATTCTCAATCATCAGAAACCCGCCGCCTTCAAGTACGTCGAAGCCGCCCCGGGCTCCTGCGCGCAGATTCAGTTCCTTCGTCGAGAACAATCGGACGGGAGCCGACGCAGTCGGGGACGTTCCGGTCAGGTCGAGCGTCACCGCCATCATCTCCATGTCGGCGTTCAGAAAGAAGAGCCGCTTCCCGTCTCTCGCAAACCGCGGCACGGACCCGCCCTCAAAGGACACCTGCACGTTTGGCCCAGTCGCATCGAGTGGCCCCACATAGACCTCGCCTCGTCCCGATTCGACCGAGGTGTACGCGAGCCACTTCCCGTCGGGCGAGACACAAGCGGCGCTCTCGTCCGCCGCACGATGTCGCACCGGTCTGAACGTAGCCTTGGCGTAGTCGTACACCTGAATGTCTCTGTTGCTTGTCGTCCCGTCGACGTACTCGACGAGTAACCCCGATCGATCGGTCAGTTCCTGAAGCGGGAAGAAGAAGTTGTCCGTCATCTCAGTCGCAGGGAGCGGGGTCGGTGTGTCCGCGCCAACAGGCAAACGCGCGAGCGTGGCGGCACCGGCGGGATTAATGAAGTTGAACATGAGCGACGTTCCGTCCGCGGTCCACGCCGGCGCGTAGAACTCGCCTTCAGAGATCATCCGCGATTTGGAACGACGTTCAAGGTCAAGCACCCAGAGTTCGAGTTTGGTGTGCAGTGTCGTGAAGGCGGCCTTGCGGCCATCGGATGAGATGATGGGAGTCGAGTTGTAGTTGTCGAGTGTTTCAAGCACCGGCGTGACTTTGCCAGCTTCGTCAACTCGCACAAGACGCAGGTCGGCGCCAAAGCGTCCACCGGGCACATAAGCGAACGAACCGCTGATGGACGCGCCCATGTACGCGGAGTCCTGCCACTGATCCGTTCGCACGCCTTCGAGCGCGACGGTTGGTTCGCCAATGACGGTGCCGCGCACGGGATCGAAACCAACCGACATCACCGTCGTACCGCGCATGAAGATCAGTTGGTCGGGCGCGATGAGACGAGGCTCCGTTACGGCGCGGAGCACGGTGCGCACCGCGCCGTCCTTGAGCGAAACAGCCAGTAGGCAAAAACTCTCTGTGGTTGGGCCGTCCCACGCGGTTGTGAGCACGTACTGGGCGCCGGGCACACGCGCGGGCACATCGAACGCGAGCACGGGCTTGCCCTGCTCGAGCGGTTGCGTGTCGGCGCCGGCCTTGGCGATGCGCATCGGAGCACCGCCCTCGGCGCTCACGCGCCAAAGTCCAGACTGTGATGCCCCCCAGACAATCGTCCCGTCGTCGACCAACACCGACACGTTCCTCGCGTCGTTTGCCTTGCAGTACGCCGGCGGCATTTCAGGTTTCCTGCCTGGTGGCATCTTCAGCGCGTTCCAATCGTCCTTGCAGAGTGAACTCGCGCTCTTCCCCGCGGCGACGCGCCCGTTTCAGTTCGTGCTCGAAGCACCGATCTCGGGCGCAGTCTCCAACCTGTCCGCGTACGCATCGCCCACCGGCGGCGCACTGATGCAGACAGGCACCTTCACCGCAGGCCTCACGCTGCCCCCGCTCTCGTCACTTGCTTGGAATCCCGCAAGGCTGCAGCTCGGCGGCTTCCTCGAAATGCAGTACTCGTATCAGATCATCCCCGCGCCGGGCGCAGCCGCCCTGCTTGGTCTGGGTGCCTTGGTCGCAACCCGTCGTCGGCGCTAGTTCATCGCCCACACTCATCGTTCAAGAGAACAACGGCCGCGGAGCGATCCGGGGCCGCTGTTGTCTTGGTGACATGCCGGTGCGACACACACGCACTCGCAGCGATCACTTTGGCGGCCCCATCTTCGCTCGCATCTCGTCGGCGAAGTTGACGACGAGGTCGATCCGGGTCGCCAGCTCGCTCTCGCCTTGCAGGATCACCATCAATCGTCCATCCGGCCCCCACGTGAAGCTCGTGGTCTTGAGCTCTTTGATGCTGTACAGCGGCTTCGGCATCGATACCGAAAGCGTCGGCTCGGTCTTCACTTCCACGCTCACGACCTGCTTGTCGCCGTCGACGAAGCGAATCTCCTTGCCGTCGGGGCTCCACCACGCAGAGCCATCGTGCCCATTCGTTGAGACCTGCACGCGGCCCGCTTTCCCGTCTTCGACACCCGCCCCCGCGCCCGTGAAACGCTGCATGTACAACTCATGTCGCCCCGACTGCACCGAACAGAACAGCACCCACTTGCCATCAGGCGAAAATCGCAGTGCGTGCTCATCATCGGGCGAGTTCAAGTAAGGCGTGGCCTTCCACGTCGCCTTTCCCGCGCCCCCGATTTCGCCCGTTTCCTGCTCCAGCATCAGCACGTCGCCCTTGTTGACCTTCAAATCCGTCGGCACGACCGCGAGAATCTTTCCATCAGGCGACCACGCCGACGGCATCACGTACTTCTGCTCCGCGATCGGTGAGGTGAACATCTTGACCGGCTCGCCCGACCCGCTCAACGATTGCAAACTCGTCCTTGGCGTACGAGCCGTGCACGATCCGCTGTCCGTTCGGATTCCAGATCAGGCCTTGAGCAAAGCCTTGGATCGGAATTCGCGTCGACGTGCGGCGTGTCAGGTCCTGCACCCAGAGTTCCGAAGTCAGGTCATCCGGGTTGGACACCTCCACATTCGCCAGCACGCGACTGCCGTCCGGAGAGACCGCGATCTCGGAGAAACCTCGCGTCGGCACGGAGAGGGGCTGCGGCTGACCTTTATCGTCGAGCCATGCGAGGCGCCGATTCGAAAAGTCCGATGCACGTGTCGAGAGGGCGAGCGTGCCGCTCGGTGAGATTTTGACCTGGTTGATGGTGTTGCCGCTCCACACCCGCACGGGTTCGCCCACCGTGCGCAGCGTGCCCACATCGAAGCGCACCGCCAACAAATTCGTCAGGTCGGGTTTCCCATACACCACGAGAGTTTCCCCACGCACGCTGTCCGTCAAAACCCCCATAGCACCGGCGTCGGAGAGCACGATCGTTCGCTTCCCCGAAACGAGGTCGATCACCTCGGTATTGACTTTCACTTTCTCAGCGACAATCGAGAAGTGCGCGGCCAACATCGACTGGCCAGCCACCAGCGGGGTGAACTGATCCCAACCTCCAAGACCCTCGGGCCGCTCCTGGCGGACGACAACCCGCGGCTCGCCACCCGAGGCCGCAACGGCGTAGATGGCCTGCTCAAGGTTCGGCGCGAAGACCACTTCGCGGTTCGATGCCCACCCCAGTTGGAACCATGTCCCCTGCGGGAGTTCGCAGATGGTCTCGGGCCTGCCCAAAGGTCGCCCATTGTCGAGTGCGATCTTCCTCAGGCTGAACTTCGTGCCGCCGCGATCCTTCGCGCTGGAAAACGCCACCCATCGCCCATCCGGCGACAACGCGGCGGTTCTGGCCCCTTCGGTGCCTTCGAGAACGATCGTCTCGTCGCGGTCCAATCGACGCACCACCAGCACACCTTGCGCCTTGCTGCTATCGGGCTCAAGCTCGGGCGACGCGGTATAGACCAGAAACCGCGCGTCCGGGGAGATGCCCCACAGCCCCTGGAAGGGCGGCTTGCTCTGGATCGTCGTCGACACATGGAACGTCTGCGGCGGCGCGACAGCGACCGCAGCGGGGCGAGCGATCTTGCTCGCAGCGATCCAGGCGACGCCACCCGCGAGCAACGCCGCCGCGGCCGCAGCCGCAATGGCCACCGCGCGCGAGTTCTTGCGAGCCGGCGATGACTCTCCCGACGCGACCCACTCCCGCCCCGCAATCGCACGCTCAAGCTCCAGCCGCGCATCGGCGATGTCGTGCAGACGGCTCTTTCGCTCCTTCGCCAGACAACACGTGAGCAACTCACGAATGCGACGCGGCGTGGCAGGTGGGAGCAGCCCCCAGTTGGGGTCGCGATGCAGAATCGCGCCCAGCGAGTCGGTGACTGTCTCTCCCGGAAACGGCCCCGTGCCGGCAAGCATCTCGAACAGCACGCAGCCGAAGGAGAAGATGTCCGAGCGCTTATCGACGGGCTTGCCGCGAGCCTGCTCGGGCGATATGTAGCCTGCGGTGCCCATGATCGCGCCGGGGATGGTGGGGGACTGGCGCGCAGCCACGGTGGGGGAGTTGGCGATCGCGTTGGCGTCGGTGGTGGATGGTGAGCCCTCAGCCGTGCGCGCAAGGCCGAAGTCAAGCACCTTGACCACGCCCTCGGGCGTGACCATGACGTTGCCCGGCTTGAGATCGCGGTGGATGATGCCCTTCTCGTGCGCCGCTTCGAGTGCCTCGGCGATCTGCCTGGCGAAACTCAGTGATTCGTCGACTGCGATCGGACCTTTGCAGACGCGCTCATGCAGCGATTCGCCTTCGATGTACTCAAGAATCAGGTACTCGTGGCCGTTGGCATGTTCCAGCCCGTGAATCGCGGCGACATGCGGGTGGTTCAGCGAGGCGAGGACCTTGGCCTCGCGCTGGAAGCGAGCAAGACGGTCGGGGTCCGCGGCCAAATCGGCGGGTAGTGCCTTGATCGCGACGAGTCGGTCAAGCCGGGTGTCCGTGGCGAGATACACCACGCCCATGCCGCCACGGCCAATTTCGCGCTGGATCTGGAATGGACCAATCGTGGTTGGCAGCATGAGCGGCGAGTGTACGGGTCACGTGGGTCACATGACGGACACAGAAGGTGCCCGACAGCTCATCAAACCGGATGTGCTGGGTTCCACGGCCATCAAGCCTGCAGAAGTGCTTGATTGGTGTGGTATCACCCGGATTGGCGGTGTGCACATCCGCAGCGAAGAGGCTCGCAGGCGGCGTCTGTCGTAACTCGCTCGCGTCGGAATCACGCAGGCTGCAGAGATCAAGCACGATGCGGCGCGTCGCTGAGCACCGCGCGCTCTGAGTGAAGGTGATCGAAACTTCATCGAGTCGCCAGTGAATTGCCGCCGCCATGGCAGCCATACGGAAAGTGGCTGCGCGCAGGTCACACGACCTTTCGTGCAGTCACGCTGCGCGACGCGTCCAAATGTCCTTGGCTGAACATCGTCACGTTCTCCATCGTCGTTGTCGCGATCGCTTCGACAGCCTCCCGCGTGAAGAATCCCTGATGTGCGGTGATCAGCACGTTGGGAAAGGTCATCAGCCGCACGAAAACGTCATCGCTGATCACCTGCGTCGAAAGATCGCGGAAGAACAAGTCACCTTCCTCTTCGTAGACATCAAGTCCCACGCTGCCCATCCGGCGCTCTTTCAACGCTTCGATCAACGCTCGCGTATCGATCACGCCGCCGCGACTCGTGTTGATGAGCATCACGGTCGGCTTCATCTTTGCTAATGCGGCGGCATTGATAAGGTGCTTCGTCGCCGGTGTCAGCGGACAGTGCAGGCTGATAATGTCACTCTGCGCATACAGCTCGTCGAGCGAAACGTATTGCACGCCCAGTCGTTCACACGATGGGTTGCGCACCGGATCAAACGCCAGCACACGACAGCCAAACCCACTCAGAATCCGACACACCACCTCACCGATCATGCCCGTGCCGATCACGCCGGCGGTCTTGCCGTGCATGTCGAATCCCATGAGACCGTCGAGCGCAAAGTTCTGCTCGCGCACGCGGTTGTACGCGCGGTGAAACTTGCGATTGAGCGTCATCATCAAGCCCACTGCATGCTCGCCGACGGCAAAGGGCGAATACGCAGGCACCCGTGCCACCGCCATCCCCAGCCGCTCCGCTTCCGGAAGATCCACGTGATTGAACCCCGCTGATCGCAAGGCAAGCAATCGAACGCCGCCCGCGTGGAGTTCCCGCAGCACATCGCGCGAGGCGTTGTCGCACACAAAGATCGAAACGGCATCGCACCCATGCGCTAGCTTCACGGTCGCGGGTCCTAGCGGTGCATCGAGGTGCACAAGTGTGTGCCGCCCGGCGTTCGCGGCATCAAGCAAGGGGCGTTCAAAAAGACGGCTGGAAAAGACTGCGACGCGCATGATGCATCGTATCGTCGCGTTCGTCTCCTGCCCCCATCACCGTCCGCCACGGTTCTCTCGGCTCCAACTCAGCGATCCATCCAGCACGGTGATGTTCGCTCCCGCAAGCACTTCACGGGCCAGACGGTCCATCGCCAGCCGCTGCATGCGAAGCGTCACACGCTGCGCCACCCGCTCACGTGTCGCAGCTGCGTCACTCTCCAGCGGAGATACGGAAGACTCCATCAGCATCACCGCAAAGCCCGCATCGAGCACAAGCACTGCTGAAACGTCGTTCGGCACCAGTGTGCCCAGCGTGCTGCGAATGACGCCCGGCACTGCCGGGTCCGCCGGGCTGATCCCGTCGATCAATCCGCCGCGTGCAGCCGAAGCGTCGGTGCTCACGCTGGTCGCGAGATTGCCGAATGCCGCTGCGCGTGCGGATTCCGGCTGCGCAAGCACCTGCTCGCGAACCTGCGCGACCGCTGACTGTGACGAACTCGTGATAATGCGGACGCGGTACCGCGGTCCGGTCGCCAGAGCAAGCTCCTGATCAATCTGCTCTTGTGTCGGTACCGCCGTCGCGGCAACCAGTGCCCGCAGCGTCGCGTTGCGCTTCAGCAGCGCGTTGTATCGCACCGGTCCCAGCCCGCGCGATGCGCGCACACGTTCCAGCGCAGCCGCGGCATCACGCTCGTTTAAGCCAGCTTCATCCGCCAGCGTTCGCACAAACAATCCTTGCTCCGCGGCGATCTGCTCCTGCGAGATCGTCACGCCGGCATTGATCGCCCGCTGGGCCAGCAGGCGATCAAGGGCCACTTCTTCCAGTGCCTGTCCGCCGGCGATCTCTGCCATCGGCGATGCCAGATCAGCAAACGTGATAGCGTCTCGCCCTGCAAGGGCCACGGGGTTCTGCATATCCGCCGGGGCGGCGTTCGCCCGCTTCTCACCAAGCAGCGGCACAGGCCGTGGAGCCGGCGCCGTCGAGCTGCAGCCCGCAAGACCGACCAGTACGATGGAAGGAACAACTGCCCGCAAAGCACTCTGCAACATGCTCTGTTGTAGCACGGTGCCAACCGCCAATCTCGTGCCAACACTTCTGCCCTGCTCATCGCCCGAGGGCTGAGCCATACCAAGGAGTCGCCATGCGTGTTTTCGTCGCGGACAAGTTCGAGAAAGCCGGCCTTGAAGGACTCAAAGCTCTGGGCTGCGAAGTGATCAACGACCCCAACGCTGGCGCAACCGGCCTTGCCGGGCTCGTCGCCAGTCACGATCCGCAGATTCTCGTCGTCCGCAGCACCAAGGTGCCTCCCGCTGTCTTCGAAACTGCTAAGAGCCTCAAGCTCATCGTGCGTGCCGGCAGCGGTGTCGACAACATCGACGTCCCCAGCGCCACCAAGCGCGGCATCGCCGTCTGCAACTGCCCCGGCATGAACGCCGTCGCAGTTGCCGAACTCACGATCGGCCTGCTCCTGTGCTGCGATCGGCGCATTCCCGACATGTGCGCCAGCGCCAAGGCCGACAAGTGGAACAAGAAGGAATTCAGCAAGGCCCGCGGCCTGAAGGGTTCCACTCTCGCCGTGATCGGCGTGGGCGCCATCGGTCAGGAAGTCATCAAGCGCGCCGTCGCGTTCGGCATGAACGTCGTCGCGTGGTCACGCGGCATCACGCCCCAGCACGCTAGCGCCCTTGGCTGCGAATTCGGCGGCACCGACACGCCCGCACTGCTCGCCCTCGCCAAGCGTGCAGACGCCGTGAGCGTGCACCTGCCGCTTGCCGACAGCACCAAAAAGCTCTTCAACAAGGAGTTCTTCGCCGCGATGAAGCCGGGCGCGTACTTCATCAACACCAGCCGCGGCGGCGTGGTGGACGAAGCCGCCCTGCGCGAAGCCATCGCCACCAAGAACATCCGCGCTGGCCTGGACGTGTGGGAAACCCAGCCCCCCGAGACCGAAGCCGCCTGGCACAGCGACACCGCCCACCTGCCGGGCGTGTACGCCAGCCACCACGTCGGCGCAAGCACCGATCAGGCCCAGCTTGCCGTCGCGCACGAATCCGTGCGCATCGTCAAGCTCTGGAAAGAAGACGGTCGCGCTGCCAACTGCGTGAACGGGGCCGAATTGGGGCTGGGCGGCTGAGTTTGCCCGCCAAGCGACGAGTGACGAACTCAATCCAGCCAATCCTCGTCCCTCAGCCGCTGCGGCACATACTCGTCCGTCACGTAGCTGATGTCCTTGTTCAGCAGCGCTTCGACTTCCATCTTGAAGCCGTTCTTCAGCATCAGGTCGATTTCCTTCTGCCAGCCCTTGTGCTCCGCAAACCACGGATAGTTCTTGATCTCATTCGCGCGCTTGATGTCGGTCGCCTCAAGGTCGATCTTCACGGCGTCAGAGAGGTCACAGGCTTCGTGGTCTTTCGCGCGAATGCCAAGGAACTTGGCGTCGGGAATCGCGAGGCGCGAGCTTTCGAACGCGAGTGAGATGGAGCCCTGCTTGATGACGCTGTAGATGTAGTGCCCCCACGGATCGCAGTCGAGCACACAGATGATGGGGAGTTTCAGTTCCTGGTTGAGCCGCTGCAGCAGGCGACGGCAGCCGCGCGGGGGCTGGCCTGCGCCGTGCGTCAGGATGCAGTTGTTCTTCTCCCAGAATCGATCTTCGTTGAAGCGATTCCAGACCGTGCCCTTTTCGACGTGCAGGACGAAGTCCGCTTCGCACTTCTTGAACTCGATGATGTCCGGTTCAACGATGCTTGGCAACGCATACCCGCCGCTGCCCATGCGGCGACAGTTGATTTCGTCGCCCTTATCGATCAGCGTGATGTTGCCGACCATGGCGCCGCGATTCTCTGCGAAGATATGGAGTTCTTCCCGCAGCGCGCCGAGCGAGACTTCAAGGTCTTCGAGAATCGGATCGCTTTCTTCCTGCTTGTCGAAGGTGTTTTCCTTCGTGCCGGCCACGGTGTGCTTGGCGATGTAGAAGACGCCACGGAGGCTGCTGGTCTTGCCTTCGTCAATCAGTTTCTTGATGGTGCTGGCGTGCAGCGTGGTCTGCATGAACTGCTTGGCCTGGTTGAGGTTGAACAGTTCTCGCTCGCTGGTCGCGTCACCCATCTGCAGGATCTTCTGCTTCTTGCTCCAGGTCGTATTGCTCTTGGTACGGACCGGAATCTCGAGCTTGGGCTCACGGCCCTTGAGGCTCTTGCTCGCGATCTCATCCGCGAGGCCGACGAGCTTCGCGTGCGTCTTCTTATCGCGCTCGCTGTGTTTGACGGGCGGCTTGGTGCGAGCCGCCGGAGCTGCGTTCTGCGTTGGTTTCTTGGCCATGTGCGTGAATCCTTGCGTAATCGCTTGAATATGGATTGTGAGGGCGTGTGCGAGGTGATGGCGTGTTGTGACGATGAGCGTGCCGTGTGATGGAAGCGGGCCTAAGCACCGCTCCACCATCAGAACAGCTTGGGCTCATTCACGGGCACGAGTTTGCCGTTCACGAGTCGCATCTTGGGCTTGTCTTTGGGGTCTGGCTTGGCGGGTGGCGGAGGAGCCTTCGCGACTTTGCCTGAGGATTTCGTCGGCGTCTCCTCGCTGGCTCCGCGCGAGCGTTTCGCACTCTGCGTCTGCTGCCGCTTGGCCGGCTTCACGTCCAGCAGCGTCGGCTCATCGTTCTTGGCCATCGCCGCGACTTTGAGTGCGGCGGCTTCAGCCTTGCTGAGCTTCATCGCGGGCGGTGCGTCTTTCCCCTCGCTCACTTGCTCGTCTTTGTGCTGGCTCGCTTCATCTTCCACGATGAGCACGCCTTCCTGATCGGCGGGGTCTTCTTCCTTGACGCGCTTGCCGTCTTCGTCGAGCTGCATGTCAGCGATAGCGGTGCGCTTCTTGGCCTGCTCAAGAAGTGCGTCGTAGAGCTGCTTCGCGTCGGTCCCGTTGATAGCGTTGATGGCCTTCGCGATCTCCCCGATGTACTTCTGGAAGACATCGCGGCGTTCGCCTTCGCGCTTCATCTTCGCACGCTTGCGCAGATACGTGCCCAGCTTGCGCCCGCACTCCATGAGCGCGAGCTTCATTTCCTTGCGAATCTCGTCATAATCCGCAATGGCTTCTTTGCTTTCGCTCGTGAAGGGAACCCACACGCTTGCCATGTGGATCATGATGACCAGCGGACCGATGGGCAGGCTCGCCCGCGGGTGTTGCAGGTCGTAGTTGCGCCAGTTCGTCTCCGTCACGCTCTTGAAGCTGCTGCACGCGCTCTGCTGGAAAAGCAGAGGCACGCGGTTGGCAAAGCGAATCACGCGGGCCGAATCATCCGCCTTGAGCTGTCCGCCGAACGCGATCGCCGCTTCGATCTGGAAAGGCCGCCCGCGGTACACCGCCGCTTCGCGACTGCTCGCCGCGTAGAACTCGGCGCGCACGCCCTTAAGCAGACCGGCAAGCAACTGACGCACGCCGATGGGCGCGAGGCAGTCCGTCGGCGGAGGTGCGAGCTTGGCTTCCTGAAACTCCTTGTACAGCTTCTCAACCTGAGGCGGCTCGATGTCGCTCACTCTCGTGCGGCTGGTTGCACCAATCGCCTTGCAGAAGTCACTCGCCGTCGTGTCGCTCACCCGGCAGAACTTCTCCTGCAGAAACTTGTACAGCGTGCTGTCGCCGCTGCTTTCCTGAAAATCCTTCAGCATCTGCAGCAGCGTGCCCAGTTCAATGCCTTTGGGGTGCGGCTGAATCTCCTTGGTCTCAGGCGGCAGCTCGCTCACGCCGCGCGGAAAGAGAATTACGCCGCCCACTTCGGTCGTGGTGGAAGGGCCGGCAGGAGCTTCCTGCGTGCGCGACGGATCAGGCAGGCTGTTGGGGTCGGCCTTGACCGCTTCCTCTTCTTCCTTCTTCTTCGCCTTCTTGGTCAGCAGCGGCACATCTTCTTCTTCCGCCGCGCTTTCACGGCTGGGCGGCACCAGCGTGATCTTCGCATGCGGGTTGGCAATCGCCGTGAGCTCCAGAAACTCATCCACACTCCCGCGACCCTTCTGGTAGCGGCCTTCCATCTCAATACTCACGCTCGTGCCCGTGGGGTACTGAGTCCGCGAGAGAAACTCGTTCTTGTCACTCAGTTCACGAGTGCCCGCCGTCAGGCTGCGCAGACGCTGCAACGGAAAGTCATCCGTCTCTTCATCAACCGTCACTTCCGCGCGGTTGGTCTTGGTGTTCATCGCCAGTTCAATGTGGTGCGCCGGCTTGTGCGCGTGCGGGCGCGTCTGAATCATCATGGGCTTGCCCGTGGTGATCAGCCCGTACATGCCCGCCGCGGAAATGCCGATGCCCTGCTGGCCGCGGCTCATCTTCAGCCGGTGAAACTTGCTGCCAAAGAGCAGTCGACCGAACACGTTCTCCACCTGCTTGCGCACGATGCCCGGGCCGTTATCGACAACCGTCACGCGATAGCGCGAGCTCTTGGCCGCCGCCGCGCGATCAGGCTGGAGGTCTTCAATCACAACGGTGATGTCAGGCAGAATGCCCGCTTCTTCACACGCGTCCAGCGAGTTGTCAACGGCTTCCTTCACCGTTGTCAGCAGCGCCTTGCGCGGATTGTCAAAGCCCAGCAGGTGACGGTTCTTCGCGAAGAACTCCGAAACGGAGATATCGCGCTGCTTGCTCGCCATGCTTTCAGCGGTGGCGCGCGGCGCTTTGGTGGTCTTGGTCATCTTGCTCTCGATCTCCGAACCAGACGTTGTCAATGCCGACATGCAAGCCTCCATGCCTGCGCGTTGCGATTACGGACTGCAAGGCCGCCGGGCGTCTTCATGCCGCCAGCGGAGCCACAGCATAGCGTATCATCGGCGGAAACAAGGTATTTCCGCCGAAAATCAATGCTTCCTGCGTTTGCCGCTCACTACAGCTCGGGCGCAAATCCGCGGCGCATCGTGTTTTCCGCAATCGCGCGGGGCTCCACAAACTGCAGCAGGTAGTCCGCTCCGCCCGCCTTGCTGCCCACGCCGCTCATGCCAAACCCGCCGAACGGATGCCTTGCGACCAGCGCGCCGGTACAGCCTCGGTTGATGTACAAGTTGCCCACACGGTAATTCCGCTTAGCCATCTCAATATGGCTCGGCTTGCGGCTGTAGACCCCGCCGGTCAACTTGTAAGTGGGGGTGTTGGCGACGCGAAGCGCATCCTCAAAGCTGCTGGCATGCATCACCGCAAGGACCGGCCCGAAGATCTCTTCCCGGGCAAGTTCGTGGTCTTCGGGCACGTTCAGGAAGACATGCGGAGCCACAAACCGCGTCGCATTCGCCGCCACAAACGGGTTGCCCGTGGGTAGTTCCAGCCCCACATGCTTCAGTCCGTTGGCCTTGGCCCGCTCGATAAAGCCGCGAATCTTGTTTGCAGCCTCGGCGTCAATCACCGGCGCGATGTCCGTCCCCGGATGCAGCGGATCGCCGATCGTCAGGGCCTTCATCGCTTCCGTCAGTCGCCGTGAGAACATCGTCATCGCCGGCCCTTGCGGCCCCTGTTCGTCGACCACAATCACGCGCGAGCACGCGGAGCACTTCTGGCCTTGGAAGCTAAACGCGCTCTGCCGCACCGCGATCACCGCTTCGTCAAAGTCCGCGCTCGTATCGATGATCATCGCATTCTTGCCGCCAAGCTCCGCGATGACTTTCTTGATGTGCGTGGGCACGTTCGTGCGTGCTTCACTACTGGAGAATGGCGATGCCGGCGCAGCGGCGTGCAGAATGTCCAGCCCCACATCACGTGAGCCGGTAAATGCCACGAGCGCAACCCGCGGGTCACGCACGAGTGCAGCACCAGTCGTCTCACCCGGCGCCGGGCAGAACTGCAGCACATCCTTGGGCACGCCCGCCTGCCACAGAATGTCGCACATGATGCTCGCAATGCCAGGCGTCTGCTCAGCGGGCTTCACGATCACGGTGTTGCCAGTCACCAGCGCTGCCACCGTCATGCCGCAGCAGATCGCCAGCGGAAAGTTCCACGGGCTGATGACTACCGCCACGCCGCGCGGCTGATACACCACTTCATCCAGCTCGCCGACAAACTTGCCCAGCCGCTGCCGCTGGAAAAGCGGCACCGCACACCGGGCGTAGTACTCCAGAAAGTCGATCGCTTCGCACACATCCGCGTCAGCCTCGCGCCAGGTCTTGCCAGCTTCGCGAATCATCACGCCCGACAGCCCATCGCGCTGCTCGCGCATGATCTGGGCCGCCTTCACCAGCATGTTCGCGCGAGTGGTCGCATCCGTATCGCGCCACGCCGTAAATGCCTTGCTCGCACGCGTCACCATGTCGCGACCCTGCTCGGGTGTCCGCTCATTCGCCACTTTCGGCACCGTCGCTCGCGCAATCGCTTGGCCAAACTTCTCCCGCTGTGCACCTTCGCTGAAGTCGCGAATCGCCTCCGTAAAGAACGGCCGGCCATTGCCCACGCCCTTGGGCGCGGGGCTCAGGTTGTGCCGCTCAGGATTGATCGCCAGTAGATCCGTCGCCGGTTGCGAACCGCTCTTGGGTGCCGGTGACCGCAGCAAGGCACCAACATCAGCATTGTCCATGAAGCCGGCCTTCAGCCAGCTTTCGTTGCTCGTGTTCTCCAGCAGGCGACGCACCAGGTACGCCATACCCGGAATCATCTCACCCACCGGCACATACTCGCGCATCCGCAGCCCCATCTCCGCAGCGGCGTGCTTGAGCTGATCCGCCATGCCGTGCAGCATCTGCAGTTCGAGCGCACTCTGCGGCAGCCCGCGCGCCTCCAGACCCGCCAGCGCAGCCGCAATCGACCGCGCGTTGTGGCTCCCCAGCGCCAGACACACGCCGCTATCGCCCTGCTTGCGCGGGCACGCATCCAAGAAGACTTCCGTCATCTGCTCAAAGCAGCGATCCGTCTGCCACTTCTGCGCCCACACCGGGTTGGGCCAGCCGTGCAGTTCGCTCTTGATCGTTTCCGCATCCCAGTACGCGCCCTTCACCAGGCGCACGCTCACCTTGCGCTTGTTGCGAATCGCCCACTCGCACATGCGCTTGGCATCATCCACGCCGCTGCGCAGATACGCCTGCATCGCCAGCCCCGCGTTGAAGTTCACCTGCGTCACGCATCGCTGGAACAGCTCAATCGTGAAATCCTTGAGCGCGTGATGCTCCATATCGAAGTTGACAAACACGCCCTTATCGCGAGCGGCTTCGAGAATGGGCAGCAACCGCTTCATCAGGTCGCGCATCGCCCCTTCACTATCAATCGGGTCCGTCCGCGCACTCAGCGCACTGATCTTCACGCTCACGTTGCAGCGCGGAATCGCTCCAAGGTGATCACTCTCCAGCCGCGGCTGGCTCTTCCACGCCGCCATCGCCGCAGGCAGGTTGTTGATCAGATCCAGATACTTCGCAGCATAGCTGTCCGCCTCTTCATCGCTCACGCACGTCTCGCCCAGCAGGTCCACGCTGCTCGCGATGCCGTCATCCCACAGTTGCTTCAGGCCCGGCAGTGCACTCGCCGCATCCTGTCCAGCGATGAACTTGCTCGCCATGCCCTTGATCTGCGAGCCGATCGTCGCCGTCGCCACGCTCTTCGCCACCGCACCGGTCTTGATCGCCGTCGCAATCACGCCCGGCACCGTCACGCCTTCCTGACCCAGGTAATCCGTCAGATGGTCATAGATCGCGTCAGGCGTCTTGAGCATCGGGTACGCGTCGACAAAGCGGAACATCTGGACCTTGAAGTTCGGGTCCTTCATGCTCCATTCCATCAGCGCGTCGCTGTAGAACTTCGCCGACAGCACACTGGTCTTGTGCCCGCGTGCCCGCGCCAGAAAGTCGCTGCCGATCGCGAAGATCCGCTGCTCCCGTGCGTCGTTGGTCGTCGCCGGTGCGGCGGGCGACGCAGTCGTGCTGGAAGGGATGACGACCGTCTGAGCCGACGTTTTCGGCTTGCGCGAGAACAAACCCATGGGCGAGAGCCTCCGTGCGAGTGGATTCGCCGCTCAGTGTAGTTCCGACGCAGTCAGTCGTCGCCCAATCGCACGCCCGCATTCACGGCAACTGGCGGCACGAATTGATGTAGGCCTGCGTGTCGTACGTCAGGTTCCACACGCCCAAGGGCCGTGACGTCAGGTAGTTCCAGTCAATCGCCGGACGCAGATCAGTCGCCGACTGCACGGGCGGCACTTGAATGTGCTCGCCGCTCGCGATCGTCCCGCCCAGGTTGGCGAACGTCTGACCCCAGCCGCGCACCTTGTTGTTGAAGATGTTCGCACACGGGCTCGCGGTCTGCCGCACGATGGCTTGACCGTCTGACGAGTTGGAGAAGAAAATGTTGTCGTAGATGTTCGAGCAGTTCATGCGCTGCACCGCAATGCCCCAGCCCGGATACACGGGCGATGCAATGAGGTTGTTCGCGAACGTCCCTGACGTCCAGATGCCCGCCGATGCCGCCATCGGGTGCCCGACGCCGATGCCATTGCCGCAACGCTCAAACACGTTGCCCGTAATCTCAAACTGACCGCCGCGAGCCTGAATGCCCGCAAAGCCAGGCTCTCCAAACCACGAGTTGAACACCTTGCGCGTGTAGTTGCCATGCACGAAGTAGATGCCCTGGCAGAATGTGTCGCGATTACCCGTGTTGTAGAAGACGCAGTCATCAAATACCACGTTGTCGCTCGCCGACACATACGCGCCCTGCGAGTGCGTGTTAGGATTGCGTTGATCGCGAATGATCGTGCGCTTGACGTGCACATCGCGCACCACCTGGCCGTCAAGCCCTTGAAGGCTCACGCCATTGGTCCCGCCGATTAGCACGCAGTCATCCACCACCAGTCCCTGTGCACTCCCGATCGCCGCGATGATCGATGTGTGCCGCGGCTGCCCGCGAAACTCCAGCCCGCGCACGACCACATGGTTCGTGCCATTCACCAGGCGAATACCCGCGGATGCCGTGTTGGGCAGGTTCAGAATCGGCCTCGTCACGCTGCCCGGCGCCGCCGCGATGATGAGCGGGCGATCTTCCGACTCCCCGCCATACTGCAGGTTGTCGTACTGCCATTGAATCGCCATCGTGTATTCGCCCGGCATGATGTAGACAATGCCATGCGCATTGCGATTCGACCGCATCAGCGCAGCTTGCACCGTTGCAAACGGCGCGCTCTGCGTTCCCGGATTGCTGTTGTTGCCCCACGGCGCCACCCATCTCACCCACGTCGGAGCCTCCGCCGACGCCGACAGTTCCACCGCCGTCAGGCTGCCGTCATCAGGCGGGGGTTGGTCACTGGGCGTGTCGGGGCAGCCGCCGTTATACACACGCGTCATGAACGCAATGACGTCTTCCGTCTCCGGGAACGCGCCGTTGTCGTTCACATCAATGTCATCGCACGTCGCGCACGCCGCGCCAGAGAAGACCTCCAGGAAGACCGTCACATCACGGTCACTCGGATAGACGCCGTCATTGTCAAAATCCAGATCGCACGGCGATCCCGTCGCCATCGCGATTGTCGACACGGAAAAACCAAGAACGCTGAAAACCCGAGCCAGCGCGTGCTTTCGCATGCTGTCATACCTCCGAGTACGTGGTTACCCGCCACCATCGCGCGTTCCCGCGCGAGCGTGGTCATCTCTCAAGTTCGTTTTCCGACGCGAAACTCCGTCACCATGCGTCGAGCCCTGACCAAGTCTGTCAGAGTCGGGCGTCATGATCGACGCCGTCACGCAGTCCTTGAAGGAGTCCAGAACGCCGCGACGAATACATCGAGTCGCGGCCACTTCGGAAGTTCACCATACGTCGGTCGCATGGCGCAAGCTGCATGATGTTTCCTGCGTGGCAGAAAATTATCGGATTCGCGAGTTCACGGGATGCTTCTGTCCGAACTGCCCGCTCGCCATCTCTTATCCTCTGCTGATGACCATTCCGCACACGCAGCCCGCCACGTGGCCGACCGATCTGCCGCCCGCACGATTCGCCGCTCATATCCAGCAGGCGATGCCGACCGCGTGCAAAGTCGCTTTGCTCGGACTGCCCGATGATCTGGGCGTGCGTCTCAACAACGGTCGCCCCGGCGCAGCCGAGGGCCCGCGAGCATTTCGCGAAGCGCTCACCAGATACGGAGTCGCCCAGCCCGCAAGTGGCCCCTTGCCTCGTGTGTTCGACGCGGGTGATGTGGTTCCCGCTTCCGGCACCGATGCTGTCGCCCTCAATGAAACGCACAACCGAGTGACGGAAGCGACTCGCGCGATTCTCAAGCTCGGCTTGTTCCCCATCGCCATCGGCGGCGGGCACGATCTCACCTTCGCCTTCGCTCGCGGCGTGCTCGAACATCTCCGCTCACATGTCATGCCCGCACGCACCACGCCCACCGCACCGCACGTGCTCTACTTCGACGCCCACCTCGATGTGCGCGACACCGCAGGCAGCGGCATGCCTTTCCGCCGTATCGCCGAAACCTGCGGCGTACGCAGCTTTGCAGTCGTTGGCGCCAAGCCCGGCGTCAACAGTGCCGAGCATGCCGCGTACTTCGCCAGCATCGGCGGGCGAGTCGTCACGCAGCAGTCTCACGCTCTGCCCGCCGGAACCACCGACGTGCTGGTCAGTCTCGATCTGGACGCGCTCGACGCGGGCCACGCACCGGGAGTCAGCGCGATGAATCCCGCCGGGCTTTCGTCACTCGCCGTGGAGCAATGGATCGCATGGTGCGCCACCAACCCGCTCGTGCGCTGCTTCGACATCATGGAGCTCTCGCCTCCGCACGACGACAACAACCGCACTGCACGCGTCGCGGCGCACATGTTCTACACCTTCCTGCAGGGCCTCGCCACGCGTCCGGGCTTTGCTCACACTGGAGGTGTGGCGTGAGCGTGCTGATTACCAACGCCCGCGTCGTTACGCCAACTGCGGAAGCCGGCCCGCGCCGCGGCCGCAGCATGGAAATGCTGTACGTGCTGGACGAAGCCGATGTGCTCGTGCAAGATGGCCGCATCGTCGCCATGGAACCAGCCAGCAGCGGTCTTGCGACTTCGCAAGATGTGCCTCGTGGTGCAACCACGATCGATGCGCAGGGCCGCGTGCTTCTGCCTGGTTTCATTGACTGTCACACACACGCCTGCTGGGGCGGCTCGCGCCTTGACGAATGGCAAATGAAACTCCGCGGCGCGACCTATCAGGAAATCATGGCAAAGGGCGGCGGCATCATGAGCACCGTGCGCGCCACACGCCAGACGCCCCGCGAAGAACTTGCCGCGTCACTCGCGGCGCGTCTTCGTGCCATGCTCACGCACGGTACAACCAGCGTCGAAGCAAAGTCCGGTTACGGCCTCACGCTTGAGCACGAAACCAAGATGCTTCAAGCCATCGCAGACGCATCGCACACCCTGCGTGTGCCGCACGTCACGCCCACGGCCCTCTTGGGTCACACGCTCGATCCCGATATGCCCGACTTCGTCGCCGACACGTGCCGTCGCACACTGCATGAAGTTGCGACGCATCACCGTCGTCCCGACGGCGGCCCGCTTGCTGTCGACGCCTATTGCGAGAAAGGCGCGTGGAGCGTGGATGACTGCACGCGACTGTTTGAAGCCGCCAAAGTCCGCAACATGCCTATCCGCGTGCATACCGATCAGTTCAACGCACTTGGCATGGTGCGTGAAGCGATCTCGCTGGGCGCGGTATCGTGCGATCATCTTGAAGCCAGCGGCCCCGAAGAGTTTGCCCAGCTCGGCGCTTCCGAAACCGCCGCGGTCATCTTGCCGGCGTGCGGTTTCCACCTTGATGGCCGCTACGCCAACGGCCGCGCACTCATCGATGCTGGCGCGGTCCTCGCGATGGCGACCAACTGCAATCCGGGCAGCGCGCCAACTGTCAGCATGCCCATGATCATCGCTCTCGCTGTTCGCCACTGTGGCCTGCGCGTGCCCGAGGCCATTCACGCCGTAACGATCAACGCAGCAAGTGTGCTGGGCCTTCGAGATCGCGGCATCATCGCGCCCGGCATGCGTGCCGACATGGTGCTGCTGCGACACCGCGACGAGCGAGAGCTCGCATACGAGTTTGGCAGCAACCCCGTCGACATGGTGTTTCTGCAAGGCGTGCCGGCGTAGAGCATCACGCACGAACGCGAGCGGCGTACACCAGCCATTCGACGCCCAGCAGCGCGAGTGCCGCCAGCACAAACCAGTGCCACACTTCGCGCTGCCCACGCCCCGTGGAAATGGTCGTCACCGGCTTGCCGTCAATCATCACTTCCGCAGGCGAAGCTAACGCCGACTCGGTGGCATTCACCAGATTCACCGCGACAGCGCGATCGCTGCCTGCCTGAGCCCCGCGCACAACGTACAACCCTGTTCGCACAACATGCCCCAGCGAGATATCGCCCGGTGCCAGCTGCGCCAGCGTGGGCGGCGTGATGTCAACCGGTCCGGCGATGCTCACACCCGTCGTGCGTGTCAGCCGTACAGATGCGATCTGCGCCGTCGAGAACGCCGCTGCGCTCACCCGCTGCGTGCGCCGCGTCAGGTAGTCCGCCGCGTTCGCGACAAACACCGGAAAGCCCGCCTGCAAAGGCCAGTTGCTCTCAAGCAGATCAAACGTCACGATGACCCGCTCGCTGATGTCATCGCTGGCGAGCAGCACCAGCGGTCGATCATCGCTGCGTGCAATCACATCAAACCGCGTCGCTCCATCAGCGGTGTTCACCGTCCACGCTCGTGCGATGGTGAGTGCATCCAGCGTCACGCCGCGCATGAGCGGATGCTCGCGATTCCAGAAGATGCTCGCCTCACGCACGGGCTGTACCGCAGCCACGCTCAGCCCGGCCGTCTGCGGCGGCGGACCAAAACTCAACACAGGCACATCTCTCGGCACACTCGCTGTTGCGCCGTCAATCACCACCAGATCGGTTTGCGCTGCAAACGTCGCATCCGCCGTCGCTCGCAAGAACTCATCGGGCGTCATGATCGATAGTGCCTGAGGTCGCAACTCTTCAAGGACGTCTGTCAGCAGAAAGTTGGCATCCCGACCGCTGCCTGATTGGCGGGCGTCGCGCACCACCACCAGCCTTGGCGCCAGTGGGGGAGGCAGCACCGCACTTGCCACATTGTCGCTCGCGAGCGCATCATCACGATCAACAGCCAGCGTCAGCACGCCAGCGGGAACATCAGCGAGTTCAAAGTTCACTTCAGCGCTCTCGCTGCCCACTCGCACCGCGCGTCGCTGCAGGGCGTTGCCATCCAGCGCGAGCGTCAGCGCGACATCAACATCTGGCCGCGTTGATGCGATGCGTGCAAAGACGCGTGCCGTGCGAAGATTAGTCGCATCTCGCCGTACGGCGTACGCCGTGATGCCCACATTGTCGGTCGCGGCGTCTGCCAGCGGCCCGATCCGTTCAAATCGCACCGCCAGTCGCGCCTGCGGAGCTTCTTGCGTCGCCGTAAAGCTGCCGTCACTCAGCAGCACGACAGTGGGCGGTTCTCGCTGTGTGTCTGCATCACCATCCGCCGCGGATTGGGAAAGCGAGTCCACAAGCGCCAGCGCCGCGGACAAGTCGCCCGGCTGATCGGTGGGTTCAATCGCGTCAATCGCCGCGTTCGCCACGCTGCTCGCGCTCGTAAAGCCCGACCGCGCTTCCGCCGCGAGTGCGAAGCTGACGATCGCGACCGAGCGCGAGCCAGTCACGCTGCGACTCTCACGCACCAGTTCCTTCGCCCGTGCCTTGGCCTGCTCGAGCCGGCTGGGTTGTCCGGGCACATCAAGAGCCGACATGCTCGCCGAGTTGTCAATCAGCAGCACCACCCGCTGGCCATCACGCGCATCGCCCTCCATCGCGGGCCTACCAAATGCAATCAGTAACGCAGCCAGCGCAAGCAGGTGCAGCAGCAGCAGCCAACTTGGTCGAATCATCCGCAGCGGCACGTTGGCCTGCGTGTCTTCACTGGCTTTGGGCCAGAAGAGCACGCTTCCCACACGCACCGGTCGGCGACGCAGTTTGAGCAGGTACAGCGCAAGCAGCGCAGGCACGCAGATGCACGCGGCGATGATGGCAGGCAGTGGCGCGAGAAACGTCACGCACGAGCGTACGTCAGTAGCCGAGCATCTGGAGCATCTTCAGTCGTTCCCGGTGATATGCCGAGTCCGATGAATCCTTGTCATTCTCAAGGAAGGGCAACGCTTCGCGGTACAGCATCGCCGCCATGGCCTTGTCGCCCTTCCGATCAAAGCATTCGGCGAGCATCGCCGTCACCTTGAGATCGTGAGGGTTCTGGTGATGCGCGTCAGCGAGCATGTCCAGCGCCTTCTTGTAGTTGCCCTTGTCCATCTGCCAGTCGGCAGCCTTGGTCACGGGCCAGGTCGCCTGGTAGCGTTCCCAAGCGCGCAGGCCGCCCCACACCGCAAGGCACGCGCAGGCGCAGAATGTGAGTGTGCCTTTCATGTGTTGCAACCATCGCATCTATTCATCCCTCCGGCAACCTGCCAGGTGATGACACGTGTGAAACTGCGAAAGGCGTGACGTGTGACGCGTCTGTACCGAGACGAACGACTGTGCCGGGCAACACAGTTATGCACCACGTACGACATTGCCGATAGGAATAACCTCAATCCCCCAGTTCAGGCTTCCGCGTGATCAACAAGTCCGCCACCATCTTCCGCACGCTGCTTCGCGGGCTGACCCCCGCGATGCTCAGCACACTTCGTGATGGCTATCGCTGGCCCGACGCCAAGGCCGACATCATCGCGGCGTTGTCCGTCGCAGCGATCGCTCTGCCCTTCGCTATCGCCGTCGGCATCGCGAGTGTGCCCGAAGGTGTCGCTGCCAGCGAACAACTGGTGCCACCGGTCATGGGCATGGTCACCGCCATCATGGGCGGGCTGCTCGTCAGCTTGCTGGGTGGCAGCAAGTTCCAGATCGGCGGACCAAGCGGCGTGTCGATTGCCATTCTCTATCTGATCGCCGCGGAGCACGGCTACGTCGGTCTGTCGCTCGCGACGCTCATGGCCGGTGTGATCATCATCATCATGGGCGTCACGGGGCTTGGCGCAATCGTCAAGTTCATTCCGTTTCCAGTCACCGCGGGTTTCACAACAGGCAGCGCGCTCATCATCGCAACAGCGCAGGTGCGCGACTTCTTCGGGTTGCAGCTAGCATCAACACCAGCGGCGTGGCTCGAGAAAGTGCGTGCGTTCGCGGCCCACTGGCACACGTGGGATCCACGCACGCTCGCCGTCGGCGGCGCGACGCTCGGGCTGCTGCTTGTGCTGCGCAGAATGCTGCCGCGCTGGCCTTCGTACGCGATTGGCGTGATGGTTGCCGCAGTGGCAACTTGGCTGCTGGGCTGGGGCATGGGGCAGTCAGGCAGCGTCGCGACCATCGCCAGCAAGTTTGGCGGTGTGTCGGCAGACTTTCACTTCAATCGCTTTCCACCAATCACGCTCGATTTGGTGCAAGCACTCGTCTTGCCAGCAACCACGATCGCGATTCTCGTGAGTATCGAAACGCTGCTCTCCGCTGTCGTCGCTGACGGCATGACAGGCGAGCGGCACAACAGCAACGAAGAACTCGTGGGTCTTGGTGCGGCGAACATCGCCACCGCGCTTCTTGGCGGCTTGCCCACAACGGGCGGCGCAGCACGCACGACAGCCAACGTCAAAGCCGGGGCTCGCACGCCCGTTGCCGGCGTGTTGCATGCGGTGTTCATGTTCATTGTGGTTGTCGCGGCGGCACGGCTCATGGGCTTTGTGCCGCTCACGGCGTTGGCGGCGGTGCTCTTTGTCGTCGCATGGAACATGAGCGACATGACACGCTTCCGCGCGCTGTTGCGCACGCCGGCGAGCGATGTCGCGGTGCTGCTCACGACCTTCGGCCTCACGATCTTCTTCGGGCTGGCGGTCGCTGTCGCGGTGGGGATGGTGCTGGCAAGCATGCTCTTCATCAAGCGCATGAGCGAGTTGAGTGAAGTCAGTGCAATCACGATGGATATCGCCGCGCTGCAACCGGGCGATGCCGAAAGTGTGCTGGAGCGCAAGGACGCCACGCGTGTGCAGGGGTTGGACATTCCCAAAGGCGTCGAGGTCTTTGAAATCAACGGGCCGTTCTTCTTTGCCGTTGCAGATCGCTTGAAGGACACGCTGCGCAGACAGGGAAAGCTCCCGCGTGTGTTCATTTTGCGGATGCGGCGTGTGCCTCACATTGACGCGACGGGTTTGCAGGCCCTGGAAGAATTCCACGAGAAGTGTCGCCGCAACGGTACCGTGCTGCTGCTGGGCGGCGTGCATGCTCAGCCGCTCTTTGAGATGGTGCGTGTCGGCCTTGATCAGAAAGTTGGCTTGGAGAACACCTTCGAAACGCTCGAAGAAGCACTCGCACGCGCCAAGCAGATTGTCGGATCGTGAGAGATGTTACCAGACCGCGCGAATCGTGGCCTCGATGGTCATGGCCAGCAGCAGCAGCGGCAGGTGCGCGATAGAGGCGAAGAAAACCACGCGGGCACGTTCGCGGGTGCGTTCCATGATGAGTCGCAGCGCGAGATAGCCAAAGGCCAGGCCGCTTGCCGCCGCGATGATGGCGTAAGGCATGCCCACCACACCGTCGAGATTCGTCGCGGGCAGCAGCGTCGCGGGAATCAGCGCGAGCGTCCACAGGGCGACGGTCCACGCAGTGGTCGAGCCTTGCGGATCAACCACGGGCAGCACGGCATAGCCCCCCTGGGCATAGTCATCCTTGTACATCCACGCGATGGCGAGGAAGTGAGGAATCTGCCAGATGAACATAAGCGTGAAGAGCACAAGACCCGCAGGCTCACGCATCGCGGCAAGGCCCGTGAACCCCGACGCCGCGGCGGCACCGATCATGGGAGGCAGCGCGCCAGGAATCGCGCCGACAAAGGTCGCGAGCGGCGTCGAAACCTTCATGGGCGTGTAGAAGACCAGATAGCTCACGATGCACGCCAGTGAAATGAGCATGGGCGCAACGCCCGTAAAGGCCCAGAGCACTGCGAGTCCGGCGATACACAAAGCTGTGCCGAAAGCCAGCACGCCAGCGGCTGAAACCTGGCCGGCGGGAAGCGGGCGATTGGTGGTGCGCGGCATCGCGGCATCGCGGTGGCGCTCCATCCATTGGTTGAGCGCGTTGGCGCCGGCGGCGCTGAGAGCGGTGCCCAGGATGGTCATGCCGCTCAGGACGGCAAGTTGGGAAAGCTGCCAATCACCCGGGCGGGCGGCGGCGGCCATGACGAAACCGACCGCGCTGGTGAGTGTGACTTGTTTGGTAATGCCCGGCTTGGTGGTTGCCACAAGAGCCTGCGTGCGCGTGCGCGGCGGCGCGGGGCGCGGCCGGGACGCGGGCAGCGGCGACTCTGCGGGAATGGTGGTGGGCGCGGCGGTCATTGTCGATCGCGTGACTGTCTCGCTGGAACTTTTCCTGTTTGACAGGAATGATAGCCGCCGCCCGACACATGTCCGCTCGTGCAGACTCTCCGACCCCACAAGAATCCCCCTATGCAACCCCCTCGCTCAGCCGTCGCTCCTTCACCCGCACATCGTCTTCGTCAACGCATGCGCAGCACGTGCGTGGCTATCCCCGGAGCGTTCAATGCGCTGGCGGCGTTGGCCATCGCGAAGCATGGGTTTGAAGCGTGCTATATCTCCGGCGCGGCGACCAGTGTGAGTGCGGGGGTGCCCGATGTGGGTTTGCTGACGCATGAGCACTTCGCCAAGTGCATTCGCGAGGCGTACGACGCGAGCGGGCTGCCGATCATTGCGGATGCGGATACGGGGTTTGGTGAAGCGGAGATGTTGCGTCGCGTGGTGATTGATTACGCCAAGGCGGGGGCGGCGGGACTGCACATTGAAGATCAGAAGTTTCCGAAGCGCTGCGGACACCTTGATGGCAAGGAACTGGTGCCGGTTGATCACATGGTCGAGAAAGTGCAGTGGGCGGTGAAGGCGGCAAAGCAACTGCCGAGTAGTGATGCGGAGGCCGCGTTCATTGTGTGTGCGCGAACGGATGCGCGAGGTGTGGAAGGGTTTGACGCCGCGGTGAAGCGTGCGGCGGCGTATGTGCAGGCTGGGGCGGAGATGATCTTTCCGGAAGGGCTGACGAGTGAGCAGGAGTTTGGTGACTTTGCGAAGCAACTTCGCGCGGCGTGTCCTGGGCGTGAAGTCTTCATGCTCGCGAACATGACGGAGTTTGGCAAGACGCCGATCATCCCGATCGCGCGTTTTCAGGAGCTTGGGTACAACTGCGTCATCTACCCGGTGAGTCTGCTCCGCATCGCGATGGGCGCGGTGGACAAGGCGCTGGCGGCGATGAAGCGCGATGGCAGCGTGAGCGGTGTGATTGACCAGATGCAGACGCGCAAGGAGCTGTACGAGTTGATTGCGTACACGCCGGGGGTGCCGTGGGAGTACCGTCAGAGGGACTAGGCATTAGGCATTGGGCATTGAGGCAAGGCAGTAAAGGCAAGGCGATGCCGGGGCCGTTGTGGCGGCTTCGGTGCTCTTTGTGAGATTGGACCAGCTTTCAGTTTCCGCGTGCGTGGGATGATCGGCACGCTTTGCTTTCGCAAGGCGTGCAAGCGGCTGGCGCACCGGAATTGGCGGGCTTGGGCTTGTCGAGCTTGCGCTCGACATCGTGGCATGGTCCACGAGAGGTGGTTGAGTGGTTGGCTCTCTCTCCTCAGAGTCATGCACGCTGGGGCGTGCATGACTATCCCAAGACCGCTGGTGGCTGGTTCGGTTGTCACCAAGTCCGTGTTCGCTCGATCATCGGGCGCGCTGGGGGCTTTGTCGCCTTCGACTCTGCAGCCCAACTGCCGCCGCTTCAAGCGAACAGAGGAACTTGGTGACTCGTGACGGGCCACCAGTGCGCATTTTCGCAGAATGTGAGGTGTGATGCAAGTAGAAAAGGGGCCGAGGGCATGGATTGAGCGCACAAACGTGGTCGTGGGATGCAGATTTAGAGAAGTGTGCGCGCGCGATGTGCTCTGTGCGGGAGTTTGCTGCGTCGAATCGGCGCGGTGGAGCTGTGAGGAATTGGTAGGTCGCGGCATTCGGCATTCGGGATTCGGCATTCGTGGGAAAGCAGGAATGCAGCGAGGCCGGTGATGAGAATCGCGTAGGCGTCAAGGCATGCGTTGCGGGCGATGCGGTCTCACGAGGCGGGCCACTGGATGGTGGCGGTGGTGAGGGCGTCGGCGATGGGGCCGAGTGTGTCCACGCGGTTGGTGATGCGGTGGGTTTGTGTGTCGATGGCGACGATGCTTTGCACTTCGCCTGAGCAGACGGCGAAGACGGTGTTGCCGTCGGGGGAGTATGCGACGGCTTTGGGGGATTGCTGCTGCTTGATGGACTGGCCTTCGAGGATGTTGGTATCGACGAAGCGGATGAGTGACGGTGTCGATGTGTCGATGAACGCAACGGCGTTCGCAGCGGGGCAGGCGACGGCGACGGACTTGCCGGAGGGAGCGAACTCCATGCGGAAGGGGATGCCCGGCAAGATCAGCGATTGCGTGACTTCGTTGGAGGCGGTTGTCACGATGCTGATGCGTGACTCGCTGTGGCTGGCGACCCAGACTTGTGAGCCGTCGGGTGATGTGGCGATGGCTTCGGCGCCTTCGGGCAGCTTGATGAGTTTGTCGGTGGTTGATGTTGTGGTGTTGAAGACTGAGAGATTGCCCGGCATGACGTGCGAGACGTAGACCGTTTTCGCATCGCCTGAGAGGGAGAGCATGTGGCCTGCGCCGCGACGGAGCGGGAACTTCTCGTAGGCACCGGTGACAGCGTTGAGCTTGATGAGGTGCTGGGGCGCTTCGGCGGTGATGTATGCGTCGGTGGTGCCTGGGATGAAGGCGATGTCGTTGGGACGCTCGACATCTTCGAGCGTGACGACCTTGTGCACGGCGGCTTTGGCGAGGTCGATGATGATGATGCGCTTGTCGGCGGGCAGGTGGCCTGGGCTGGGGCCGCCGTAGGCGGAGCCGACGAGGAAGCGACCGGAGGAATCGACGGCGAGTTCGTGGAGGCCAGCGCCGGTGTCGATGCTTGCGAGGAGGCTGAGGTCCGACGCGTTGAGGACGTGGATCTTCTCATCGCCACGCGTGGAATAGATCACCGCGGTGACTTGTTTGGTTGAGGGGGCGGCAGCTTTGTCGGCGGTATTTTCAGCGGCGGGCTGGGCCGCGTGGGTTCCAGAGGCGACGGCGGCGATGCACGCGACGAGGGCGCATGGGAGCGTGGAGCGCAACGAACGGACCTTGGGGGAGGCGAGGTGGAGACGGGACATGGTGCTTTCTTTCGTGCATCCGCGGCGAGGCTTACGCGGCGATATGTGGAGTGTTACGCACGCTGGGCGTGACGCAGGTGAACTAACCTGCGGGTGTGGCGTGTTGGCGGTTGTGAAAGCGAGCAGCTGCGCAACCAAAGAACGCGGCAGCGTGCAGCGAATGTGTGTGGATGTGGATCAGCAAGAACGAGTGAGGGGCGACCCATGGATGCGAGCAGGTTTCGGCAGTATGTGTCGGCGCGAAATCGGATGATTCGCGTGGTGAGCGGCGAAGAGCGCGAGTGCATTGAGATGGCGGTGGAGGCTGCGCTCTCGATGAATCTACGGCCCTATACGTGGACGGTGACGGCGGGGATTACGCCAGCGTGGGCGCAGGGGGAAAAGCCGATCAATGAGACGATGCATGCTGCGACAGCGCTGACTTATGCGCGGACGAAGCTGGACGGGCCGGCGATGGTGATATTGCTGGACCTGGCCGACCATCTTGGTGAGCCGGCAACACTGCGTGCACTGCGCGATGTGTATGAGCTGTACGCGGGCGGCGAGCGCGGGCCGTCGTGCATTGTGATGATTGATCACAAGGATGCGGTGCCTGCGGTGATCGGGGCGTGCAGCGTGCGATATGAGATCAGCGCGCCGGGCGATGAGGAGATCGGCGATCTGATCAAGGAGACGATTCAACTGCACATGCGGGAGCGGCCCGTGCAGGCGACCGTGACGCGCGAGCTGTTTGATCAAATGGTGCTGAACCTGCGCGGGCTGACGCGGCGGCAGGTTCGGCAAGTGATCTCGCAGTGCATTCTGGATGATCGCGCGCTGAATGAGAAGGATCTGGTGACGATTCAGCGGAGCAAGCGCAAGCTGCTTGAAGATGCGGGCGTGCTCGACTTTGTGGAGTCGCCTGCGTCGCTGGATGACATCGGCGGCCTCGCGAACATGAAGAACTGGCTGCGCAAGCGTGAGGCGCTGTTCAGCTCGAAGAGTGAGAAGCCGCCGCGCGGAGTGCTGCTGCTGGGTGTGCAGGGCGCGGGCAAGAGCCTGGCGGCGAAGGCAATTGCGACGGCGTGGAAGCGGCCGCTCATGCGGTTGGATGCGGGCGAGTTGTACAACAAGTATGTCGGTGAGACAGAGCGCAACCTGCGCGATGCGCTGAAGCAGGCGGAGGCGATGGCGCCGGTGGTGTTGTGGATTGACGAGATTGAGAAGGGCTTCGCGAGCGCGAGCAGCACGAGTAATGACGGCGGGACCTCGCGGCGGATGTTCGGCAGTCTGCTGACGTGGATGCAAGAGCACCAGAGTCACGTGTTTCTTGTCGCGACGGCGAATGACATTGAGGCGTTGCCGCCTGAACTGCTGCGCAAGGGGCGGTTTGATGAGATCTTCTTTGTGGATCTGCCGACGGAGGGTGTGCGTGAGGTGATCTTCCGTATTCACTTGCGCAAGCGGGGATATGAGCCTGATCTGTTTGATGTCGCGAAGCTGGCGGACATGAGCCGGGGCTTCAGTGGCGCGGAGATTGAGCAGGCGATTGTGAGCGCGCACATTGACGCGAGCTTCGCGAAGACGCACATGTCCGGCGCGACGATTGAGGAAGTGCTGCGGAACAGCCCACCCCTGAGCGTGACGATGGCGGAGAAAGTCGCTGAGCTGCGCGAGTGGAGCAAGGGGCGATGTGTGCCGGCGGACTGATGGGGTTCAGTCGGGCATGTCGCGCGAGACGTCGAAACGCTGAAAGGTCTTGGCGACGAGGAAGATGCCAAAGATCGATGCAGCGGCGATGACCAGCAGGGCGACCATCGCGGCGATGGTGAGGCTGGATGTGATGAAGTAGGTCAGCCACGCGAGCAGTGCGGCGGGGGCGAGGGTGACTGCGAACGTGAGGACACGCGCGGCGGTGGTGAGCACGCGCCTGCCTGTCATGGCGACGTTGACGCCTTTGGTCTGCATGGGGCGTTCGGGCAGGAGCAGGAAGAGCGCGTTGTCGATGCAGAGGACGATGAGGATGAGAAGCGGGATGGCGGCGAGGGTGAGGGCGATGAGTGAGCCATCGATGGATTTGAGGATGGACTCGTGACCGACGACCAGTGCGCTGCAGGCAAGGCCCAAGGCCATGAGTGATGCGACGACCAACGGTGTGAAGAGCTGCGCGCTGACGAGGCGTATTGGCGAGAAGGGGAGCGTTTTGAGCGTCTCGATGTGATCGAGGTCGGCGCGGAAGTCCATGCGGAGCATGGCGGGGGAGATGAGAACCGCGGCGGGCAAGAGGCCAAAGCCAGCGATTGCGCCGACACCTGAGGCGACTTCGCGTGCGTTCTGGGGATCGTCGGTCGTGGCGACGACGAGATACATGACGACGGGAATGGCCAGGCCTATGAACGGCATGGCGATGACCATGGGCATGCTGGCCATGAGGTGGCGACGGGCGACGGCTCGCGTGGGGCCCATCCAAAGAAGCTGGGGCGCGAGGGCGGCGAAGCGATTGGTGAATGAGCCGCGTGTGCGGGTGCCTTTGACGAGTTTTTCGGCGGCGCGAGCGGATTCGTCGCTGACGCGCACCGCGACTTCTTGCCAGGCGCGGTGCATGCGGACAATGGCGAGCCAGAGGCCGAACGTCATGGCGGCGCAGAGAACGCCCCAGCCTAATGCTGCGAGTGGGGTGGTTGCGGCGAAGAGATGGGCGAAGGGTTTGAAGGGAGCCGTCACGATCGCGACCAGAGGGTCGCTCATGACGCCTGAGACGCGGGCGCGAATGCCAATTGCATCTTGCACGGCTTGGAGGCGGAGTGCAGCGTCGGTACCTGCGGCGGCGGAGGCTGCCTGTGCGGCGTCTTTGGCGGCGCGGGCGGCGAGCACGAATTGGTAGATGACCCACGCGACAGCGAGCATGATCACCCCGCGCGCGATGGAGAGGACGATGATCTTGCGATAGCCGGCGAGTTCTCCGACGAGGCCCAGAGCGATGCCGGCAAGGGTGGAGAAGAGCGTGGCGAGGACACCGGCGAAGAACGCGGCGACAAAGTGGCCTGTGTGGCGAGCGAAGATGAGAGCGTAGAAGATGCCTGAGAAGATGCCCGAGGCGAAGATGGTGAGCAGCTTGTAGTTGATGAGCGTGCGTGGCGAGTAGGGGCCCGGCACAACGAGATCGAGCTCGGCGGGGCGGAAGGTCATGAGCTTCGTGCCGCCGCCGAAGATGAGGGTGACGGCGGTGATGCCGCCCATGGCGAGGGTGGCGATGTTGATGACATCTTCGGGCGTGGAGATGTGGGTTGCGCCGCGGCGGCCGCTGAGGGTGGACCAGACGAGGTAATTGATGATCCAGCCCGCAAAGAGGATGGCGCCGATGATGGCGGAGATGAGCCTGGGGATGCTCTTGCCTGAGAACTGAGCGCGCAGCCAGCCCTTGAATCGCATGCGCAGCAGGAGCCAGAGGGACTTGTGGACGAGGAAGGTCATGGGGAGGTTGAGGGAGCTGGTACGGGGGCGGCTTCAGGCTGAGCGGGTGCGCCTTCGGTGACGCGGAAGAAGAGATCTTCGAGTGAAGCGTCACCTTGTGCGGCGAACTGGGCGCGGGCCTGGGCGATGGTGCCAAAGAACATGCGTTGACCTTTGTGCATGATGAGCAGCGCGTCGCAGAGATCTTCGACAAGTGCGAGTAGGTGGCTGCTGAGCATGACGCCTGCGCCGGCGCTCACGCGTTCGCGGATGCTGTCTTTCATCGTGCGGATGCCTCGGGGGTCGAGGCCAGTCATGGGCTCGTCGAGCATGATGAAGGCGGGCTCGCGCACGTAGGCGGCGATGACGGCGATCTTCTGGCGCATGCCGCGCGAGAGTTCGCTGGTGGGGGTGTCGCGTTTGGGGGCGAGTTCGAAGCGCTCGAGCCACTGATTGGCGAGTGGCTGCCAATCGCGCAGTTCGTAGGCGGCGGCGATGAATTCGAGGTGTTCCCAGACGGTGAGGTTGTCGAAGAGCTTGGGATCGTCGGGGACGTAGGCGACGCGCTTCTTGGCTTCGGCGGGTTTGGTTTCGAGGCTCATGCCGGCGATGGTGATGGCGCCTTGCGTGGGCGGGAGGATGCCGGCGATGCAGCGCATGGTGGTGGTTTTGCCTGCGCCGTTGGGGCCGACCATGGCGAGGACTTGGCCTGGCTGCACGGCGAACGAGAGGCCACGCACTGCCGTGAGCGTGGGGTAGCTCTTGACAAGCGATTCGACTTGCAGTGCGGGGACTGCTTGCGGGGCGGCGGGCGTGTCGCTCATGCTTCCATCGCTTTCAGGATCGCGTCCAGATCATCGGGTACGCGGACGGGACGGTTGACGCTGCAGCCCAGCGGGATGTGGACGTCGCGCGAGGCTTCTCGCTTGCCTCCGTCTTTCTTGCTCATGCCGGTGTGGTACGCGACGGTGACATCGGGGTCTTTGAGGACGTGGCCTGTCAGGACGCAGGCGACGCGTTCGTGCTTTTTGATGACGCCTTCGCGCAGCAGGATGCGTGCACCGGCGACGCTTGCGGCACTGGCGGGCTCGCAGCCGAAGCCATAGCGGCCGACGAGGGCTTTGTGCTCGACGATGCAGTGATCGTCGACGCTGCGGACGACGCCGTTCATGACGTGAAGGGCGCGGAGGGCTTTGGGAAGGTTGACGGGGCGGTTGATTTCGATGGCGGTGGCGATGGTGTGGGCACGCTCGTTGGCGGCGTCCATGCGGGCGTATTCGGCGTCGACCTTGGCCATGTCCCATGTGCCGCGGAGGGAGGCGAGGCCTTCAGCAGAGCGGCTTTGGGCGGTGGCGGCGGGTTGCCAGCGGACGTTGAGTTCGTTGTAGATACGATCGAGCGTCCGCGACCCCTGGGCCTGGATGATGGCGAGGCGCGGGATCTTGTTGATCATGCCGAGGGCATGCAGTTCCATGAAGGCTTTGCCGAAGGCGGAGCAGTTGCCCAGGTTGCCGCCTGGGACGATGATCCAGTCGGGGACTTCCCAGTTGAGGCCTTCCAGGATGCGGAACATGATGGATTTCTGGCCTTCGAGACGGAAGGGGTTGACGGAGTTCATCAGGTAGACGCCGACGTCTTTGCGTTCTTCGGCGATGTAGCGGATGCGGGCGAGGCAAGCATCGAAGTCGCCGGCGATTTGCAGGGTGGTTGCGCCGTACTCGAGAGCTTGGCTGAGCTTGCCGTAGGCGATTTTGCCGTCGCCGATGAAGACGTAGCAGCGCATGCCGGTGAGGGTGCCGTAGACGGCGAGGGCGGCACTAGTGTTGCCTGTGCTGGCGCAGGCGACGCGTTTGGCGCCGACCATGCGAGCGTGCGTGAAGGCGGCGGTCATGCCGTTGTCTTTGAAACTGCCGGAGGGGTTGAAGCCTTCGTATTGGAGGTAGAGGTTGCCGGCGTCGAGGCCGATGACGCTGGCGAGCTGGTCGGCGCGCTGGAGGTTGGTGCGACCTTCGCCGATGGTGACGATGTTGCGTTCGTCCTCGTAAAAGGGGAGGAGGTCGCGGAAGCGCCAGACTCCCGAGAAGTCGAGCATGGCGGGTGTGCTGGGATAGACACCTGCGGCGGAGCGCGGGCCGGTGGTGTTGCTGCGGAGTTCGAACTCGTGCCAATCGCGGTAGGGGAAACGCGACCAGTCGTAGTCGAGATCGAGCAGGTTGCCGCACTTGGAGCAGGCAACGAGCGTGGTGCGGATGTCGAAGGTTGCGGCGCAGGCGGCGTTGATGCAGCGTTGGCGCGCCATGGGCGCGGAGACGGCGTGCGTTGATGCTGAAGCGAGAGCGGTCCCTTTCCCGTGAGTCATGGGCGAGTGTAACCAAGTGATATGGATATGCGAAAGCGGGCCTTGTGCATTCGCGTCGGCTATCCTGCACGCTCATTCATTCAAGAACAAGGAAATTCACGCATGTTTGATGACATCAGCATCGCTCGCAAGGGCGCCGTTTCGGTTCTGGTTCTCGCGCACTTCAAGGGCGAGGCTCTTGACAAGAAATCGGCGGCGCTCGACGCGAGCGGCGCGGCGCTGGCGGCAAGCAAACGCACCGAAGCGACGGGTGACGTGGGCGTGGTGGTTGAGGCGTTTCCGGGCAAGGGGCCGTTTGAGCGCGTGCTGATTGTGGGGCTGGGCGAGAAGAGCAAGCTGGAAGCGGGCACGTTCCGCGCGATCGCGGCGGGCGTGGGCCGCAAGATGGCAGCGGTGAAGGCCACCAGCATGCGCGTGGACTTCACGAGCGCGCTGGCGCAGACGAAGGTTGACGCGTTCGTCGCGGGCAGCGCGTTTGGCGAAGGCGTGGGCATTCTGGGCTGGGTGTGCGATGTCTTCCGTGGGAAGGCGACCAGCGACCCCAAGCGCACGAAGCTGGCGATGCAGTTTGCGGATGCGGAGTTTGAGACGGGTGTTGATCGCGGACTGGGCCTCGCGGAGAGCACCAACTTCGCTCGCACGCTCAGTCAGTCGCCTCCGAATGTCGCGACGCCGGACTTCATGGCGGAGCAGGCGACCAAGCTTGCTCGCAAGACGGGCATGAAGATCAAGGTGTTCAGCGACGATGAGTTGGTGCGCGAGAAGTTCGAAGGGCTCATCAACGTGGGCAAGGCGAGCGAGAACAAGCCTTGCATGATTCGTCTTGAGTACGCGCCCAAGGGTGGCGGCAAGGGCAAGCCGATCGTGCTGATCGGCAAGACCATGACGTACGACACGGGCGGCCTGTCGCTCAAGGTCAATAACGGCATGGTGGGCATGAAGCGCGACAAGGACGGCGGCTGCGCCGTGCTGGGCGCGATGCACGCTATCGCGACGGTGATCAAGCCCAACAAGCGCGTGGTTGCGTATCTCACGGCGGCGGAGAACAGCCTGAGTGATGAGGCGTATCGCCCGGACGACGTGCTGACGTATCGCAACGGCGTGACGGTGGAAGTGACCAACACGGACGCGGAAGGCCGCCTGGTGCTGGCCGATGCGCTGTGCTATACGTGCGAGAAGGACAATCCTGCTTGCATCATCGATCTCGCGACGCTCACGGGCGGCGTGGTGGTCGCGCTGGGCAGCACGTACGCGGGCATGTTCTGCGAAGACGACAAGCTGCGGGCGCAGGTGGAAGCCGCCGCGACAGTGAGCGGCGAACGCGTGTGGCGTCTGCCCATGCACAGCGAATACCGCGACATGATGAAGAGCCCGGTCGCAGACATCATCAACAGCAACCCCAACCGCAAGGCGCATCCAATTCAGGGTGCGGCGTTCCTGAGCTACTTCGTCAAGGAAAACATCCCCTGGTGCCACCTGGACATCGCGGGCGTGCACGCGGTGGAGAAGAACGCCGGCATGTTCATCGATGGGCCGACGGGCTGGGGCGTGCGGCTGCTGGCTGAGATGCTGGACGCGTGAAGTCAATGAACTTCAGGCGAATGGCGTTTTAAGAAGAACGAGTCCGGCGTGTGCTTGTGCGCACGCCGGTTTTCTTTTTGGCGGACTGCTTTGCGGGCTTGGTGGCTTTGCGGTTTGTTGTAGTTGGCTCTTTTTCCAGCGGCGAGCGCGAGTGTGCCCCAGTGTTTGACCGCATCGGCGTCGTCGAAGACTTCGGCGGGCGCGACGTGGTAGCTCATGGTCTGATCCGGCGTGCTCTTGTCGGGCGCGAAGGCGGGCAAACCAGCCTCGACGAAATGGGGCCTGGTGGCTTTGCTGACTTTGAAGTAGAGGGTGTCATCGTCGATCAGGGCGAAGACCTGATTGTCGCAGTAGAGGCAGTGGCCACCCATCATCGGGCGCGAGCGGATGGCGCCGAGCGGGCGGAGGATGTCTAGCACGTGCTCGAGGAACTCGTTGGTGACGGGCATCGCGGAGCGTAACGTGGATGGTGGCGATACTGACGCGTGCATTTCTGGCTCGATCGGCGGAGCGCGTGGCGCGAGACCTGCTGGGGTGCGTGCTTGTCCGTGAGGTTGATGGTGTGCGGATGGCGGGGCGGATTGTTGAGACCGAGGCATACCTAGGGGTGAAGGATGGCGGCTCGCACAGCTTTGGTGGGCGGCGGACGCCTCGTGTGGAGGCGATGTACATGCAGGCGGGTACGACGTATGTGTACTTCACGTATGGCATGCACTACTGCATGAACGTGGTGTGCGGGGAGGTGAATGAGCCGGTTGCGGTGCTCATTCGCGCGTTGGAGCCGACGGAGGGGCTTGATGCGATGCGAGCGCGGCGTGGGAAGGGGGCGAAGCGCAATCGTGATTTGTGCAGTGGGCCTGCGAAGCTGTGTCAGGCGATGGAGATTGGGCCTGCGCTCAACACGCACGACTTGCTGTTGGGACAGGCGATGTGGCTGGAGAGCGGGGAGCTCGTCGCGAACAAGCTGGTGGCAAAGACAGCACGGATCGGGCTTGGTACGGAGAGTGTTTGGAAGGACAAGCCGCTGCGATTCGTCTTGCGAGGGAACGAGCATGTGAGCGTGGCGTTGAAAGGTGCGGGGAACTGACGATCTCGGGGGATTCGCGGGCAAAGTTTGTCTGAAACCACAAACTCACGCGGAGCTACCCAACAATCCGAAGTACGTGGAGCGGGAATGTTCTGGCGCAACAACCGAACGGGCGTTGCGCACGAATGGATGGGGGCGGGATGGGTGATTTTCAGGAGTGCTGGCACTTGGCTGAGCAGGTGAACTGGAAGTTGATTCGTGAGAAGGCGGGACCGTTCCCGCCGCAGGCGTATCAATTCGTTCGCGATGGGCTGGCGCACACGGCTCGCATGGTGCACGGTGACTACGCGGAGAACGCGGGGAACGATCAATCGCGGCACGTGAGCGGCCAGCAACTGTGCCTTGGGCTTCGCGATCATGCGATTCGGCAATATGGCGCGATGGCTCGCACCGTGCTGGAGAGCTGGCATATTCGCTCGACGTTGGATTTTGGCCGCATCGTGTTTGCGATGATTGACGCGGGCATGATGCGCAAGACCGACGAGGATGACCTGGCGGATTTCGACAACGTGTTTGAGTTTGATGAGGCGTTTGCGGATCTGACGCCGGCGTGAACGGTACTTGCGCGCTGGAGCAAGAGCGTGTAACATGCGCTCGTGAGTGACGCACAGCAATCATCCGCCGAGAAGCAACAACCAAACCCGCAGCCAGCTGATTGGACGCAGCGGCATGTCTGGCAGATCCAGCCGGTGCGTGATCTATTGATTCTCGCTGCCATCCTGGGCCTGGTTTGGCTGGGCTATCGGCTGAGCATTGTGACGGTGCCGCTGCTGCTGGCGTTGATGTTGGCGTATTTGGTTGAACCACTGGTCAAGCGTGTGACGCGGGCGCGGTGGGCGAGCCGCAGTGGCATGGCGCTGGTGCTGATTGTCATGGGCGGGTTGGCGGTGCTGCTGCCCGTGACTTTGGGCGTGGGATACGGCGTGGCGCAGGGCACGCAACTGGTGCGACGCACCACGCAGAAGGTTGATCTGCTGGTTAAGAGTGTGCAGACGCCTGATGATGCCGTGCTGCGTGAGCGACTGCCCGAGAAGAGCTGGCGACGCATTCGTGATTACATCGTGGAGCAGGAGGAGCGGCGCAAGGCGTTGGAGGCGGCGACCGCGGCTGAGATGGAGCGTGTGCTGGGCCAGGGGCACCATGGCGAACCGGCGACGAGCGAGCCATCCTCAGATTCGCAAGTTCCGTTCGCCAATGCTGATGAAGTGCCACCGAGTGACGCGACGAAGGCAGACGTGCCTCGCGACGTGAACGCGGCAACTGCAACAACCGCTGGTGAAGAGACAAAGAAGAAGAATGCCAGCGAGTCTGCGCGTTTGACGGCATCGCGGTCGTACTTGCCGCCTGAGGTGTACACGGGGTTGATGTGGCTGGTGGAGCGTGCTCGGGAGAACGCGGAGTCTCTGGGCAAGCGTGCGTTGGAAGCGGGCGGCGGGGCCATTGGCGGCGCGGTTAGCGTGTTCGGCTCGATTGGTGCGGTGGTATTTGGTGCGGCACTGACGGCGTTCTTCTTTTTCTTCTTTGTGACCGGGTGGGGCAAGGTGACGAGCACGTGGCAGGAAGTGCTGCCTCAACGCAATCGTGAGCGTGTGCTGTATTTGCTCGGACGCATGGATAAGGTAATTGCCGCGTTCATCCGGGGGCGCATCACGGTGTGTGCGTCGATGATCGTGCTGTACACGCTGCTGTACTGGTTCATTGGTGTGCCGGCACCGTTTGTGATGGGGCCATTGACGGGGCTGTTGACGCTTGTGCCTTACGCGGCGGGAATGTCAGCACCGATTGCGATGCTGATGATGTGGCTGTCACCCGGGGCGGTACCGACGTTCCGTGATCAGTGGTGGTGGATCATCGGTGCGCCGTTGGTGGTGCTGGCGATCGCACAGGCGCTGGATGACTGGGTTCTCACGCCATTGATTCAGGGCAAAGCGACGGACTTGCCTATGCCCACGATCATCTTCGCGAGTATCGCGGGCGGCAGTCTGGCAGGGTTCTACGGATTGCTGCTGGCCATACCGATCGCTGCATGCATTAAGATTCTTGTGGAGGAGATCGTGGTGCCGCATGTGAAGGCTTGGGCCAAGGGTGAGCGCGGCGACCTGCTACCTGTGGGGCGCGGGCGGGATTGAGCGGGGGGCTATGTCGGATGTGAGAGAACGTGTCGAGGGTTGGTTAAGCGAGATGCGCGAGCAGTATCGCTCGGGTCGCTCGACGGGGCTGTCGGCACATGTCGATGCATTCGGGACTGGCACACTGCCTCGCACGATGTGGCTGACGACGGGGCTTGCACTGTGGTGCGAGCTCTGCGATGCTGTTGAAAGCGTGCCGGAGTTCGAGCCAGCCTTTGCAATTGAAGTGGAAGGCGATGTAGCCCTTGGTGGAGATTGCGAAGAGGCGTTTGTGGAAGCCTGTCGCGCGCAGCTACATGAGTTCACGCCGCCTGAGCTTTATGTGTTTGGTCGCGAGGATGTTGATGCCGTCGCAACGCAGTTGGCGCAGCAGGGGCGGCGCGTTGGTGGGTTGCAGCTTGGTGCGCGGCGGCACGTGGTGATGCAGACAACGGGGATCGCGCGGTACGGGTCGGAGGTTGAGACCTTTCGCGTGGTCTGGGTGCTGCCTCTTGGATCGGCTCTGCTTGCGAGACTGCCTGCGTGAGTTTAATGGTGCGGCTTGCGCTGCGCCAGATAGCGGCCCAAACCTTCGAGCACTTCGCGTTCCATGGTTTGCGCGGTTGCGACTTCTTCAACGGTGACGACATCGGCGCCGAGGGCCATGGCGGTGAACTTGCCGCTGAGGAAGTTGGTGCGCGCCGCTATGAAGACGTGCGGGGCAAGTTCGCGGATGGCGTGGCAAGCGCGGAGCGTTGCTTCGTCGTCGGGGATGGTGAGGATGATGGCGTCGGCGTGGTGGATGCCGGCTTGCTCCAAGACCTCGCGATTGGTGATGTCGCCGTAGACGACTTTGCGACCCAGCAGGGATTGGCGTTTGACGGTGCTGGCATTGAGCTCGACGACGGTGAAGTGCACGTGCTGAATGGCGAAGCGGTCGGCGAGGGCGCGGCCCACGGGGCCAAAGCCGGCGATGATGACGTGCTTTGGGCGCAGCAGCGGCGTGGCATCCCCCGGTTCCACGTCGAGTGCGTCGGTCACGTGCTCGGCGATCTGCGTGCCGGTGTCGGCGTTGGCGCCGGCTTCCAGCTCTTTCTGTATGTTGCTGGGGGCGATATCGGCGAGGGCGGCGGACTTGGTAAGGGGCGAGAGCTTGACGTTGGCGAATGCCCCGGCCCACGTGTGCGCGGGGCCTGCGAGAATGGGCGTGGCGACGAGCGTGAGAATGACTACGGCGATGGCGGTGGACATCTCGGCTGGCGAGAGAATGGCGGCGCCAGCGGCGATGACGACCAGCGTGAATTCACCGGCGTTACCGAGGTAGATGCCCGAGATGAACGCGGTGGGGGCGCTGGCTCCGGCGAACCAAGTGGCGAAGGCGGTAGTCAGAAATTTGAGAGCAACTACTGCGGCGAAGCCAATGGCGATGGGTGTGATGTTGTTGGCGATGACTTCCGGCGCGACGCGCATGCCCACGGCGGTGAAGAAGACTGCCATGAGCAGGTCGCGCACCGGGCCCAACTGACCGGAGAGCTGGAAGCGGAAGGGCGTACCCGCGAGCAGGAAGCCCGCGATGAACGCTCCCATCTCAGGGCTGAACTTGAGGAACGTGGTCCAGACTGCGCTCGCGAGAGCGATGGCGGCGCTGGCGACGAGGACAAGTTCGGCGGAGCCGACACGGGCGACGGCTTGCAGCAGGCGCGGCAACAGGAAACGCCCGCCGATGAGAAGCAGGAAGACGCCTGAAATGCTGAGTGCGCCGGTCAGGGCGAAGTTGAGCCACTCGGGAAAGCCGGTATTGAGCGTGGGGGAACTATGGGGCGCGATGCCTTTCCACTTTTCGAGCAGCGGAAGCATGGCCAGCACGACGACGCTGAAGAGGTCTTGCACGATGGAGACGCCCATCGTGATGCGGCCGTAGGAAGAGCTGAGTTCGCGTCGCGCGAGCAGGATGCGGACGAGGATGGCGGTGGACGAAAGGCTGGCAGCCAGGGCAAGAAGCACAGCGGCCGGGCCGGAAACTCCTAGCAGCGCGAGCAGTCCGGCAAAGAGCAGAACGAACGCCACCGTGCTGGCGATGCCAATGGCGACAATGTGAACCATGCCCTTGCGGATCGACTCAAGGTCGAGGTGCAGGCCGATGCCGAACATAAGGAGCACGGTGGCAAGGGCGGAGACTTGTTCGACACTGGCTTCGGATTGGACCAGACCAAGCGCGTGCGGGCCGACGAGGGCTCCAGCGAGCAGGTAGCCGGGGATGACCTCGAGCTTGAAGCGCTTGAACGCCCAGGAGAGGATGGCGGCGCCGAGGATGAGCCAGAAGAGCACGAGGCCCAGAGGCTGTGAGCCGTCGGCGGTTGCGCCGTGTTGAGCAAGTAGAAGGAGCGAAGGCATGAGCAGGGAACGTAGGCTCTGCCGCTGCGGGGGGGCCGTCAATTGGCGGGGGGAATCAGTCGGTGCCGACGGACTCGAGCAGGGCGGCGATGCGTTCCTGGCGGAAGGAGTCGTTGGTCCAGATGGTGCGGGTGTTGCTGAAGGACTGGCTGATCACTTTGGTGATGGGCGAGTCGGGCGGATGGACGGAAGTCTGGTTGTGGAGCAGGCTGGGGGGTGAGTAGCTACTGCGCTGCGGTGCGAGCTGGGGACGCGTGAGGGAGTTGGGGTCTCCCAAGACCCAGACCAATCCCGGCGGCAGCGTTGCAGCGGCGACGCCTGGCGCGACCGGGACGTAGGTGCTCTCGCGGAAAACAGCGATGAGGGCTCCGCTGGCGCGGGCCATGTGAGCACCGGCCTGCTTGGCTCCCGGGTAAAGCTCGAGGTTCTGGTTCACGCGGTAGACGCGATCCCAGTTCGACGGGGCTCGCATGTCGACGGCCTGCTCGCGGAGACTGTTGCGCAGCGCGTTTTCGTCTTCGACACCCTGTTCGATGGGTTGGAGCAGTGGCTGCTGCAAGCCTGGCGTGGCTGGAGGTTGGGCAGCCAGCAGCGGGCAGACTGCGAGAAGGACCACACATTGGACGGGGCGGACAGGCATGGATGACAACGGTATCGGAGATTCGACGCAAGGAAGTGTCAGTTTCGGCGTTGAACATTCTCCGGTCGTTTCGGCACGGTGCGGGCGGATGTGAGCAATTGCGCGGTGTCGTGACGGAAGTGGCGAACTCACGCATCTTGAAGGGCAGCACGGGTGTGTGGCCCTCTCGCGATCCGGAGATCTTGGTACACTGACAAAGTCCGGATCGTGCCGTAACGCAAGGGTGCTTCGGGCGTATCACGGGTGACTCGGCGTACGGACTGCGTATCGGCGCGGCGTGCGACGACGGAAGGAATTGGAGACAGCCTGTCATGCTCAAGACACGCTTGCACGTGCGATCATTCTCCCGGTGGCTTGGCCGCAGCCTGAGTGGGGCGACGCTCGCGATGGCGATCGCGGTTGGAACGCTGGTGACGACGCCAGAGGCGGCGCACGCGCAGGGCATGCGCATGATGACCGGCGGCATGGACCTTTCGGCGACGCGCATGACGACGCGCAGCCTGGAGGACTACGCACGCCTGCTGGGATTGGACGAAACGCAGAAGGAAGCGGCGACCGCGCTGCTGGATGGGTACATCGCGGCGCACAAGACGGCGACCGAAGAACTCGAAGCAAAGTTCGAGGAGATGCAACAGAAGGCGATGGAGTCTCGCGACTGGCAGAAGATGGGCAACGATGCCTCAAAACTGACCGTCGAATACCAAGACAAGACTCGCAAGCTGGAAGAAGACATGTTGGCGAACCTGAAGGGGCTGCTAACGCCCGAGCAGGACGCCAAGTGGAATCAGGTCGAGCGGTATCGCCGGCGTGAGACGAACCTGCGGTACGGCTTTTACAGCGGCGCAGGTGTGGACCTGGTGCGCATCATCAACCGTTCACGGATCAGTCTGAACGGCGAGGAAGCCAAGCAGATTCTCGAGCAGTACGAAGCGGACATGGACCGCCGACTGGTCGAGTATGAGAAGATCGTTCGCGACGAAGAAGAGAATCTTCGCAAGCAGGCGGAAGCCGGCGAAGTGGACATGATGAGCCGCATGAACACCGTGGACAAGTTCGCGGAGCCTGCCAAGGGCATTCGTGACTTGAACAAGGACTTTGTGCGTCGCCTCGGACTGGCCATGAGCGAGGACGATCGTGCGAAGTTTGAAGTGGAGTTCGCGAAGCGTGCGCACCCGCGCATCTTCCGTGAATCGCATGAGCAGCAGTTATTCGCCGCGGCGCTGGGCTTCAGCGATCTGGACGAGTCTCAGCGCACGTCGATCACTGATCTGAAGGAGCAGTACGCACGTGACGTGAAGACGGCGAACGCGAACCTGGTGCGTGCGACTGAATCGGCGGAAGACACCGCGGGCGGCATGATCAACCTGATGATGGCGCAGTGGATGCCTTCGAGCAAGGAAGGCGTGAAGGAAGCGCAGGACGAAGTGAAGAAGGCTCGCGACGCACGTCGCGAACTGGACAAGAGCTTCAAGGCTCGTCTGGACGGCGTGCTCAAGTTGGAGCAACGCAATCGGCTGCCTTCGCGGAAGCCCACGAACGACAATCCCTGGGACATCTGGGGCAGTGCAGAAGATGAGGAGTGATTCGACTCGGGCGGCTCTCGCCCGGCGAATGATGTGAAGCATGACACAGGCAGCAACGAACGGAACATCAATCACCGCAGCCGCGCCGAACACATCGGCGCGGCTGGCTGCTTCTCGCGTGCTTGAGCAAACGCCGGAGATTGACGCCGCCGTTGCGGCGCAACTGCCGGCGGAGCATGCGACGCGTCGACGGGTGATTCCGTACGCGCTGGATGGTCGGCGCGTGCTGGTGGCAATGGCTGACGCGACCGACATCGCGGCTGCGGATGAAGTGAGCGTGGCGCTGGGCAAGCCGGTAACACGCATCGCGACGACGCCGCAGGTGTTTGCTGACATGATGCGCACGGCGTATGGCACCACGGCTGCCGCGATGGGCGAGCGGCTGGGCGGTGACAGCGCCAATGACGATCTTGTCAGCAATCTTGAGGCGATCGAGGCGGACGACCTGCACCGCATGGCGGAGCAGCCGTCGCTCATCAACCTCGTCAACCTGCTGATTCTTGAAGCCATTCGCGCACGGGCGAGCGACGTGCACGTGGAGCCGTTTGAGAAGAAGCTCAGCGTCAAGTATCGTGTGGACGGCATGCTGGTGGAACAGCCCAGCCCGCCCAAGCAGCTGCAGCCGGCGATCACCAGCCGTATCAAGATCATGTCGGGTATGAACATCGCTGAGCGATACGCGCCGCAGGACGGGCACATCTCGTTGCGATTTGAAGGTCGGAAGATCGATATTCGCGTCAGCACGGTGCCCACGCTCTACGGCGAGAGCGTGGTCATGCGCATCCTGGACAAGGAAGCGGTGACGCTGGATCTGCAAACGCTGGGCATGCGTGCGAGCGATCGTGACGGCATGCAGAAGCTCATTGACTTGCCGCACGGCATGGTGCTGGTGACAGGTCCGACGGGCAGCGGCAAGACGACGACGCTGTACGCCGCGTTGACGAAGCTGTACGACCCGAGTCTCAAGATCATCACGATCGAAGACCCGGTCGAGTATGAACTGGCAGGGATCAATCAGATTCCGGTGAACCCCAAGCGCGGGCTCAGCTTTGCAGATGGTCTGCGCAGCATTCTGCGTCAGGATCCCGACGTCATCATGGTCGGCGAAATTCGTGATGCCGAAACTGCGGAGATTTCGGTGCGTGCGGCACTGACGGGACACTTGCTGTTCAGCACGCTGCACACCAACAACGCCATTTCCGCGGCAAGCCGCCTGCTGGACATGGGCATTGAGCCGTTCCTCTTGAGCAGTGTGCTGGAAGGCGTGTTGGCGCAGCGACTGGGCCGGCGCGTCTGCAAGTATTGCACGACGCCTGCGACGATCTCGGAAGAAGTAACGCACCGTCTGACGCCTAAAGAGCGGCTGATGTTCACGGACAACATGTGCGTGCGCGGGCGCGGGTGTGACAAGTGCAACGGGCAGGGCATGCGCGGCCGACTGGGCTTCTATGAGCTTGTGCTGATGACACCAAGCTTGCGGCAGAGCATCGCTCGTCGTGAAAACGCGATGGAGATGGCCAAGCACACGTTGCCCACGTTTGTCACGATGCGTCGCGACGGCATCATCAAGGCGGCGGAGGGAATTACGACCATCGAAGAAGTCTTGCGAGCCACGCAGGACGCGGACGAAGGCGTGGGTTGATGTGTGGCCTGCAAAGGCGGGCCACGAAGACTGGGCGAAAAACTCGTTGGTTTGAGCAAGACAAGCTGTAGTCAATCGTTCTGAAGGATGCAGCTCCACGCGACTGAAGGATCGGTAGAGAAGTTCATGCCAAGATTCGCATACAGGTCGGCAGGAGGCGGCGGGGGCGGCGTGATTGAAGCGCCGGATCGCGCGACTGCACTGCGCGAAGTCATGCGCCGCGGCGAAGTTCCCGCAAGCATGGAAGAGCTCGCGGGCGGCGGTCGCAACGGTTCTGTCGAGCACGGCACGAGCCTGTCAGCGACTGCGCAAAAGGGCGGCGTGTCGCTGGAGATCGGCAGCGTGATGAGCCTGCCAGAGCTTGCGTACTTCATGCGTGAGCTTTCCACCGCGCTGCGAGCCGGGCTGCCTCTGATTCAGGCGCTCAAGACGATCGCGAAGCAGGGACGCAAGCAACGCCAGAAAGCGATGCTGGCGAGCATCATCGATCAGGTGGAACACGGCAAGAGTCTTTCGGACGCGTTCGCGACCCAGGGGCCGCCTTTCACGGAGCTGGTGATTAATCTCACTCGCGCGGGCGAAGCCAGCGGCAAACTGGGCGAAGTGCTCGCGCACGCGGCGGACCTGCTCGACAAAGACGTCAAGTTGCGCCGCAGCCTCATGGCGGCGACGCTGTACCCGGGCATTATCGCGGTGCTGGTCGTGGGTGCGGTGATTGTGGTCACCACGTTCATCGTGCCCAGCATTCTCAAGCAGGTTGCGGCGCAGGCGGCCACGTTGCCCTGGCCCACACGCGTGCTGCAGGAGAGCGCTGCTTTCTTTGCGAGCTGGTGGTGGCTGGTGCTGCTGGTCATCGC